>JAUNOS010000001.1 GCA_030537075.1 Candidatus Saccharimonadota bacterium
TCTCATTCCTGCTAAAACTTATGAGTTTTCCATGAAATGGAAACGTTGTTACCATTGAAATGCCGCCAAGATCGCGCTCGCGCAAAACGGCGTTCAGCGACTGTAGGGCATCAAGCTGAACAGGACTCAATCCCTCAAAATAGTGCATACCGACGCAAAGATTAAGCTTTGGGCCACCGTTTGCTTCAATGATATTTTTGAGATCGACCGCTGAATCAGTCGAAATATAACCGCTCGCAATCTGAACGTTGTCCGATTGCTTTAGATAACCCCTAAAGACATCGGCATATCTTTGGGCGCTTGTCCTGAGAGGCGATAGGTTTGAGAAAAGTAACGACACCATGCTAACTTGTGGCCAATACCAGCTCCTTGACTCCCGCCAATTCGCTTGTTATATATTCTCGATAGTCGTCAAATTCTACCTTTGGATTGATGGCTATAATTGTATCCGCCTCAAATGCCGGGAGTAGGTACTCAGCAACAACCCGTGCAGCTACTGGCGGAACAGAGTTGCCGATTTGCTTGCGTACTTCTGCAATTGTTCCCTCAAATATAAAGTCATCAGGATAACCGAACAATCTTGCGCGCTCCCTGTTTGTTAGCGGTCGAGGCTCCTCGAAGTGATAACCCCATGTCCCTCCTCCGCCTCCAGCTATAATCGTTGTAGACGGTTTGTTACGGTCAAGTTTTCGGTAAACATGGCTAATCATGCCCTTGACGTAGTAGGGACTATCTTTTGGAATCGAGGTAAAGTTACCACCCTCAGGTATGAGTTTAAGCATTTCGCGGGTTTTAGCTTTGATGTTCTGATGCTCATTATTAAATGGAACTTTCTCAACACCCTGCAGAGCTTCTCCGGCAGTTTTGTATGTAGCAGGATTATAGAGAGGCTTCGGCTTTTCAAAGCGAAAGTCAATATCGTGGCGAATCCCGACTATCAAAACTCGCTCGCGCAGCTGCGGGGCGCCATATTCTGCAAAGTTATAGAGGTTGATGTTAAGATGGTAGCCAAGTTTTGCAAAATCCTTCGATATCTGCTTAATTGCGCGCCCGCGGTTAGCGGTAAGCAAGCCTTTTACATTTTCAGCAACAAAGACTTTTGGTTTTTTTGTTTCAACGGCGCGGACAAATTGTTTATAGAGATTACCTCGGTCGGTCTCGAGTCCGCCACGCTTATATACCATAGAGAAGTCCTGGCACGGAAAACCGCCAGTGATGATGTCTGCATCGGGCACTTTATTAAAGTCGATATCAACGATACTGCCCTCAACAATATGTGGTCCAAAGTTCTTTGCGTAGGTTTTGCACGCCGCGTGCTCAAAGTCGTTTGCCCAAACTATATCGTAACCGGCTTGTTTAAAGCCTAAATCAAGGCCTCCGCAGCCGGAAAATAGCGAGATCACTTTTGGCTTTTTGCTTTGCTCGGTCATTTTTTACCCTCCATGGCGCTTTTTCTTGCAATTTATGTATTCATTATATAATAGATTGTTGTAAAAAGCCGCAAAATTTTAGCCGCTATTGACATTATACTATTTATGTTTCTTTCAAGTTATACGAAAAATATCATAAATTGGCTTTCCATTGTTGCAATGAATGCTAGAAAACCAGTCCTTCAATCAGAGGAAAATGGAAGAATCAAAGATAGGTTTTTCTGACAAGGCACTGCTCCCACTTGTCATATACTAGGATCTGGGACTGAGCTTCGCCGCCCAATAAATCACCCAAAACAAAACACCGCCTCATGCTCGAAGCGGTGTTTTCATCTCCATTCTGGAGGGTCCACCGGGGCTTGAACCCGGGACACCCTGCTTAAAAGGCAGGTGCTCTAACCAACTGAGCTATGGACCCAGAACCTCCATTATTTTACCACAGAGAGAGGCGGGTTTCAATGCTTCTTTTTCGCGGCCGAAACCTTCACGGTGTGCAGCATAAAGACATCCGCTAGCCCCGCCAATAGCCCTGCCGTCACCACCACGCGCCACCACTCGTTCAGCACTTTGTACACCGCCAGTGCGTCGCCCTCTAGCGTCATAAATTGTCCCAGCGGCTTCACCAGCAGCGCCGCCGTCACCAGCGCGATCAGCACTGCCGCCAGCACCCGCTCATGCTTCTTCTGATATTTCGGACCGCCCAGGAGTAGCAAACATAGCGGTGCGATAGTCATGATAACCGTCGCCAGCACTCCGCTCGGCAGTCCCGGCACGCTCACGCCCAACCCACCGATCAGCACCGCCAGCCACTCCGACCAAAAGCCCGCCAGCATAGCCCCCGCCGCCAGCGCCAGCGCGAGCGGCCCAAAGCGCCGCCCTGACACGAACGCCAGAAGGAAGGTCACGACGACAATTGCCCCGAAAAGGATGATGACGCTCACCGTGCCGCCTCCAGGTCAAATCGCGCCAAGGTGCCGAGCCGCACCCCAGACTCCGCCACCATACCAGACTTCATCTCCAGAACATACGTAGCCGGCACCGGTGAACGATACACCGTATGTGGCGTATCATCTGGCCACACCTCTTTCTCTATATGCACGACCTTTTTCTTCGCATCCAACCACACGATATCGATAGGCATCTGCATGCCCTTCATCCAGATTTTTAATTCTTGCCCTTGTCCAGCCACAAACAGCATGGCCTGTCGCTGCTCCAGTTCCGTCCGCCCCGCCAGGCCACGCTGGCGCAGCTCATCCGTATCGGCCACCTCCGCCTGTAGATCGACCTTACCGATACCGACAGTCACGCGCTTCGTGGAAAACCCGCGCATGGTCATGAACGCACCGTAGGCAATTGCACCCAAGACGCCAAAAACCATCAGCCAAATGATGACCTTGCGCAGTGCTCGCGACGCCGAGACAGTATTCATACCACCATTATAACAAGTTTATGCTTTAGGCGCCGACTTTGTCTTTTTTGTTGCCGCGCTTGGCATTACGCTCGATATAATCAATAATTTTGCCAGCGATATCACGCCCTGTCACCTTCTCGATGCCGAAGCCCGGGCTCGCATTCACCTCCAGCACCAACGCCCCGCGGTCTGAGCGCATAAAATCCACACCGGCCACCGTCAGGCCCATCGCCTTAGCCGCCTTAACGCACATCTTGCGCTCTTCGTCGGTCAGCTTGATAGTCACTCCTTCACCGCCACGATGCAGATTGGAACGAAAATCATCATCCAAGCTCTGGCGCTTCATGCTGGCCACCACCTGCGACCCGACCACAAAGGCGCGGATATCCACACCCGCCGACTCTTTGATAAATTCCTGCAGCAGCACGTTGGTGCCATCAGCATTGGTCAGATAAAACGCCTGCAGTACCGACTTGGCCGCCTTCTTGGTCTCCGCCAGCACCACACCATTACCGTGGGTACCACGCGCCAGCTTGATGATCACCGGCATGCCGCCGATCTCATCGATAAGCGCATCGATGTCCGTCTCATTGCGCGAAAAGACCGTCTTCGGGATAGAAACGCCAGCCCGCGCCAGCAGCTGCGTTGAGCGCAGCTTGTCACGTGACCGGTTGATAGCGATGGAGCGGTTCAAGAAAAAGGTCTCCGAATTCGCCATCTCCAACTGGCGCAGTACCGCAGTGCCATAGCGTGTCATATAGCTAGCGATACGCGGAATAACAACATCAAACTTCCCGAGATCTTTCCCGCGGTACATCACCTTCGGGTTTTTCTCGTCGATGGTCACGTAGCAATTTTTGTACTTAATAACCGTCACAGCGTGACCGCGAGCCTCCGCCTCCTCTTTGAGACGAATCGTCGAGTAGTTAGCGGTACCGTTGGATAGGATGGCGATATTCATTCCTGACTTCCTTTCTGATGGTATTTTTTATAAAAAGCGTGCGGATCTTTTACGAGTTCACTCCGTAGCTTATGACTTTCCGTAGACGCACTGGGATTTGCCGCGATGTCACCCTCTTGGACGTCAACGATAAACTTTCCTGCAAGTGTACGGCGGCCAATAAGCACTGGAAATAAATTATCAGATCGATCCGAAAGATTAAACATCGCTTTAATCCTTCGCCCCTTCACCGTAACCGTAAAATGCGTGCGGTATCTCACCTGTTCGTGTCCCGATGAGCTCCGTACCTGAGCAACCGAAAAGTCAGTCCGCTTGATCACCTTACCGGTGTAATACGGAGACCCTTCGCCGAACAGCGTAAAGCGTAGCGCGCCATCCCTGCCAACGCGAATATTACTTGCCCAAACTGATGAGCTATCAGCCCCCGTGTCAATCTTCGCGGGAATATCGCGCCCATAGTAGCCAAAATCAACGCTTACATTCCGACCAATGATGCTCTTCTGTGTAACCATATAACTGTATATTATAATTTAAAACAATATATCAGTCAAATGAACTTGTCCGATCATAAGCGGCCAGTAGTTTATCGATATATATCGAGGGAACGTTAGCAGGCGTACCGATGAGCGGATTATAGTATGGCATCAGCGCAGGAGAAGCGTTCAGTTCAATTAGCTTCACTTCCCGAAAATCGTCAGACGCCATAACATCAACACCGCAAATAAACAGCCCAAAATACGCAGCAACCCGCACCGCCATTTGCTTTACTTTATCTGGCACCTCATTAAGACATTCTATGGCGTAGCCACCGCTGGAAATATTTGCCACACCAGTCACTTGCACCCGCTCACCATCAGCTGGTATACGATACAACTCGTCGTCACTTAAAAAAGCACGCACCGCCTCCATCTTAATCGGATCCATGGCCTTTTCATAGGGCCGCCGACCTCGCCGCGGATTGTTTTCATTATCCCGAATAATCAGCTCCTCAATTGTGTGGACTCCGTCGCCTTCCACCTCTGCAGGACAGCGCTGAATAGCAGCAACAACCTCCCCGTCTATGACAATAAAACGATAGTCGCCGCCCTCGACATGACGCTGCATTAACACGCCCCCGCCTTTCGTATGCTGCTGCGCCCAATCTATCGCCCGCTCAAGCCCAGCAGCATCACACACTCCTGTCGTCACCCCGTCGCCATGAGCAGCGTCGATAGGCTTCACTACAGCAACACCATATTCCCTAAGAAAACCCTCTGCCGCACCCCTATCATGCACGACCAATGAAGGTATAAGCCACTCATCGAACTCACCCGACTGAGAAAGCAACCGGCCAACAAGTTCTTTATTATCAACAATTACTCGACTGGTACCACTTGCTATATCAGGTGCACTGCCCGTTATAAACCTTGTCTGTCCAGCATACTCAAAGACGATGCATGACGTCCTGCCAGCACGGTATCCAGTCACAGCAATACCGCGCCTTCTCAGCTCTTTATGAATTGCAAGTGATGTCCCCTGTAATTGTCCTGTCGTCATACCGTTACGCTCTCTAAGTACCGTCCCTCTTTCTCTGCGCGACAACCTTACGCTGGGAACGCCACCGCCATCAGGTCTCGCTGCACACTATTTGTCGGGTCATACTTACCCGCAAACAGGCGAGCCACGCCATCCGTATCTCGCTGATCAAGCGCATCGCTCGTCAATTCCGCATACGACTGAAAACCGGCCTCTGGGAGATGTCTTGGATTGATAAGGGTTTCGATTTTTGCTATTTTTTCGTTACCGCTCATATTTTTACTATAGCACTCTTTGTTTAATAAGTCAAGTGGCCAGCTTCTATCGTCAGCCTACTCCCCAGCCGCCACCCGCCCCTTCCGATTCGCCCGAACGATCGCGATGATGACCGCGATAATAATGGCCAGACCAATGAGGATAGCGAGAATATACGTGTAGCTCGAAAGGAGGTAAAACAGGGCCAGCGTCACACATACGGCACCCCATATCGACAAAAGGCGGGCGCCACGGAGCAGCCCCAACACGACAAGGAGTGCCTGCTCGATGAGGAACATAATCTGCAGGAGCGATTCACCGCTTAATGCTGCATTCAGCGTCGGCAGCGTGAAACAGCTCAGCGCAAGCACTACGTGCGAGATGGTGGCGGGATGAGCATAGCTGCGCCAGTGCCAGGAGATGAGTGCCATCGCAGTCAATGCAGTCGCCCACACGTGACCAAAGATGACGATATGCGCCTCGGGATTAATGACGACGATACAATGATGGATACCGATCGTTATCATGACAACACCCATATCCACCGCCCAAGTATAGCGCGGTCGCCACCCCTCAGTGATGCTGAGCGTCCCAGCCAGCGCCAGCACGATAAGCGCCCACAGGGCGTGTGCCAGATCAGGTTGCATACTGAGCAAGATAAAGAGGGCCGACCAGCCAACCGCACTCCAGACAAAGCCAGTGCGCCACGACGAAAGCGCCTCAAAATACCGACATAATTGACCCGCGCCGTAGAATACCAGCAGCGTCACCATCCCAAATGCAGGACCGGCAACTGACCATTCGAGCCCCAGCCAACGAATGATCAGCAATTCTAATATCACCAAACTCGTATTGCCGCCGATGGCCGCCACTAGCATCGCTCGCTTGCAGTACGCCAGCAGATATAGCGCGATAACCAGCGGCAGCCAGGCCAGTACCGTGATACCGCTCTCGGTAGATGACGCCGCTAGACTCGCCACACCGCACACCACTGGTGGCAGCACAGTCGCAGCCAGGGCTATGTCAGTGAATGATTCATCAACTTTCCGCTCACGCAGCCACCAGTACGAGCCGCCAAAGCCGAGCAGCGTTATCCACGACACCGCAGCCAGTATGTCGGCCAGCGGCCAATGCAGCCAGTAGAGCCAACTGCCTAACCACAACGTTATGGAGAGATACAATCCCCCCAAGGACACTGGTGTACGTAGGAGATAAACACAGTATCCCGTCGCCACCACGAGTGGCAGCCATACCGCAGGATGAAATGAGATTAGGCACATAGCGATACTCAAGATGAGACTAAGTTGCGCTAAGACATCTCGCATGCGGTGCGTCATGGTGGATTGTGAAGTCATGTCGCCGAGATAGGCCGCCACCCCGACAAAGAGGAGATTACACCACGCCAACATAATGAGCACATCAATATGCTGCATGTCAAAGTGCAGTCCCAATGATGATCCAGCACCCAAAACTGCCAACTGAACGCCAGTCACTGCCAACGCCGCCCGCTCCCGCCATATCACTACCATGCACGCTACGGCCACCACGCCACACCATACAGCCGCAAGTAGCAGCGGATGAGTCACTCCTGTCGCCTGGATAAGCGCCACGAGCAACCATAAACTGACACTGCCATAGACTGACACCAGCCAATGACGAGGAGCCGGGGACGACGTGATGAGCGCAATTCGCAGCACTAGCATAATGATAGCTGCAGCGACGAAGGCGGTAAAGCGAAAAGCCGATGCATATGGCTCATATATCTGCATCACGACCAGCGCACTTTGTGGCAACACAAGGCTAGCGATCATAGCACCGATGACCAGCTCTGGCCGCCGCAGCCGAACTACCGCTGCCGCCGAGACAACCAGCAAACCAGCCCACGCCGCCAAACTGAGCCACTCCATTGCCGGCCAGCTCGTCCAGTGTGCAACCGCCATTGCCATGCTGGCCCACAGTAGCACAAACGCACTACCAAGCCACCAGGACAACTCATCATGCGTCACTCGTCGCTCCCGGGGAACCAAGCGAATGAGCGATGCGACCATATTCGCCGCTGCCGCCGCCACTGCGATGGCCAAAGTGGTCGTCGTGTCGCTCAGCAGATAATCAGCGATCAACAGTGCGCTTGCCATTCCCAGCGTGCGCGCCGCCGTCAGTTCATAGGTTCGCCGCCGACCAGACGGCATCGTCAGACCGACCGCGCCGTGATATACCATACCAGCGACACACAGCATCATCCGCTCTAGCTCAGTGAGCGAAGGTAGTGTCGAAAACAACAGTACCATGACGCCGGGCACGATGACGGGGCTGGTGTGATGTAGCGCGGTTGTAAATTGTGCCGGCATGCGAGATGATAGCCGGGCCAATATAGTGAGCGCCACACCAAACAGGAGTAGCACCACATAGTACCACACGAGCGATGCCGCCATCACCGCTGGCATGCTGACCGAAGTGATGAAAAATGCCAAAATAGCGACATACGACAAGGCCGAGCTGTTAAAGCGAATCGTTGCGTCAACTAATAGGCCCGCTCCGATGAGTGATGTCAGGAGCCAGCACCATGCTGGTTCGAGCCCGATTAACGAGTGCATCACGATACCGCCGAAAGGCACTGCCGCCAGCGCTGTACCGACGAATGCCACCGCCGCCGGCTTGATGACGGGCGTACGCGCGTAGAGCACCCAGCCAGTGAGATAGTAAACACCGATCATCAGCCATATGATGGCAAAACGGACGATTGGCGCGAGCTCCATGGCCTGCGCGAGCAGCAAAATACCGGCCACGAGCAGCAGCGAGGCGGTGTAGAGTGCGACATTGATGGTGGTGCGCTTGGCGCGGTCTTTTTGAGCGGCTTGCTCTGCGGTGACCGCCTCGCTCGTAACCGACGGCTGCGGCGAGTCTTCAGGCGGGATAGTCTCTGCCTCGCCTGCGACAGATACTTCATCAAGGGAATCTACCGCGAATGTATCATCCTCAACCTCCTGCGCCATATTTGTCGGCTCAGATTTCAAAGGTGTTAATCGCTCCTCTGGAGACAGCCCACCACCAGACCGAGCGGCCTGGAACCCGGCGTCATATCCCCTGGCATATTCACGCCGAGCCAGTTCCGCAGCATTGCGCTCCGCCCGATTCTTGATCGCCAAAAGCGCCCACACATTGATAATGATAAATATCAGCAGCCCCACCGCCATACCTCCTTATGTTTTCAGTATAGCAGGTTCTGGCGCTACGCAAACAACCCGCGCTTCTTGGCGCCGTCGAATTGCTCCAGCAGCTCGCGCTGCTTTTTACTGAGCTTAGTCGGCGTATCGACGATGATGCCGACGATGTGCGGGCCGCGTGCTTCGCTGCGTAGGTGCGGTACGCCGTGGCCTGACAGCTTAAAGTCGGTGCCACTTTGAGTCCCAGCCGGAATTTTCATCCGCACGGTGCCGTCCACGGTCTCGACGTCGATTTCCGTCCCCAGCGCCGCGTCCACCATGGAAATATGCTCTTCGGACAGGATGATATTGCCTTCGCGAGTGAACTTTTTGTGCGCTTTGACGCGAACATGAACGTAGAGGTCGCCGCGCGAGCCACCCTGGGTCGCTTCGCCGTGTTCACGCAGCCGAATGGTCGCACCGTCGTCAATGCCGGCTGGGATTTTCACCGTGATGTCACGCGACTGGCGCGTGGTGCCTTTGCCGCCACACACCGAACAATTTTTCTCTGGTACCTTGCCGCGGCCGTGACAGGTCTGACAGGTCACCGCTTGCTGGATTTGCCCAAAAATCGAATTCATCACCCGCATTTGCTGTCCGGCACCCTGACAGGTCTCACAGGTTTTGAGACTATGACCTGGCTCGACGCCCTCGCCCTTACAGTGCTCACACTCATCGTCCAGCGTCAGACCGATGGTCTTTTCCACGCCAAACACTGCTTCTTCAAATGTCAGTGTCACGCTGGTTTCAAGGTCACGACCGCGCCTTGGCCCATGCTGAGCACTCGCCCCGCCACCGAAAAATTGGCTGAAAATATCGCCAAAACCGCCGCCAAAGTCGAAATTAATGTTCTCAGCACCACCAAACCCGCCAAAGCCCTCGAACGGATTGCCGCTAAAGCCGCCCGCCCCGCCGCCGACACCGGCATGGCCGAACTGGTCGTAGCGCTGGCGTTTTTGCTTGTCTTTCAGCACTTCATAGGCCTCATTGACCTCTTTGAACTTGGCCTCATCACCGCCCTCTTTGTCGGGATGATATTTCACCGCGGCCTTACGAAAGGCCTTCTTGATCTCATCCTCAGAGGCGGTCTTGGACACGCCCAACACTTCATAATAATCGCGCTTGGTCATACCCTCCATTGTACCATTTTTAGCACTCGACGTGCAAGAGTGCTAAAGAGGATTTCTGGCTACCGCCTGCTCGAGATGGTATAATTATCTTATGTTTACCTTGCCTTCACTTCCCTATGCCTACGACGCGCTGGAGCCGGCCATCGACGCGGCGACCATGCGCTTGCATCACAGCGCCCATCATCAGGGCTATGTCGATAAGCTCAATACGGCACTACAGACTGTGGAGGCTGAGCAGCCTGAGCTGTATGCGTCCATCACCGAGGTGTTCGCACAGGGCGGCGAGGAAGCGGCGCTGCGCTTTATCCTGAATGAACAGCATGATTTTGGCGCGGTTCAAGCCGTAGTGCTAAACAATGCTGGCGGCCACCTGAACCACAGTTTTTTCTGGCAGGCGATGCGCCCGAGCAGTGAGGATAATCAACCGCCCGCGGAACTGGCGGCGTTGCTTTCAGCGCACTTTGGCTCGCTGGATAATTTCAAGGTGCAATTTAAAGAAGCGGCCATGGCGCGCTTCGGCTCTGGCTGGGCGTGGCTGGTACGGAGCGAGGATGGCGCGCTGTCCATCATCACGACCGCCAACCAAGACAGCCCGATCACCCTAGGACTGGAGCTGCTACTCGGTCTCGACCTCTGGGAACACGCCTACTACCTGCACTACCAAAACCGCCGCGCCGACTACATCGATGCCTGGTGGGCGGTGGTGGACTGGGGTCGCGTCGCTTCACTGAGTACGCTATAATAAACCCATGACAAAGTACGAAGGAACCAAACTAGCTGATTTTACGCCAATGAAAAAGGTAGAGCAGCTGGAAATTATCGATATTACGGTGGGCGACGGCGCTGAGGTCCGTCCAGGCGCTACCATCACGGCGCACTACACCGGCGCGCTGTGCAACAACGGCATTATTTTTCAGAGCAGCCATGATTTTGGCAAAGCCGTGACCTTTGGGCTCGACCAAGTTATCGAAGGTTGGACCAAGGGCGTGCCAGGCATGAAAATTGGCGGCATGCGCCGGCTCATTATCCCCAGCAGCATGGCCTACGGCTCCGTCCGCGCCGCCAGCAACATCCCGCCAAATAGCGATTTGGTGTTTGATATCGAGCTGGTGGATATAAAATAATCCCACTCCTAGGCAGTACTCATAGTTCAGGTGAGTAGATATTTAAAAAATACCAATTTTGTGATATAATATAGTTATGGCGTATTCACACGAGACTCAGCATCCGCCCGACTATACCGTCACCTGGCATCGTCAGCCGGGTATGTTTTCCGACGAAGTGGATGGCCATATAATGACGGGTGTATCGGCGAATAAGTGGTATGATTTTTATGATATGATAAGCAATCTACCGGGTGGGCTGTCGCCACGGCAGATTATCAGTCCGGAACTGATGACCGTCAGCGACATGCAGCTGGCTGATCTCGCCAAAAGATCCGCTCAACATGCAGTTCGACGTCGCCTCGATAAAGTCGAGATGCTCTCGCGTCGCCTCCCCCACCTTGAGTTTGCTATCGGCACACCAGAGTATACGGAGGGCGCTGTGTATAATAGTGTACTGGGTCTTCAAGGTGGCAAGCGCTCGGTACTCGCGCGAAAGTCATTTCTCACGCCGGAGGAAGAAGGGGTGTTTGACCTCCCGTCAGAGCGATCAGCACACCAAGAGCGAGCGCGTCATCTTATCTGCGCCGAACTAATTGGTCATATTGAACCAACCGCCTCCAGTCTTCGGGCCAGTTGCTGCTGGGCGGTCCCGCTCGCCGACCATGAGGTGCCCGGCTACACGCCGCCGCCTGGCGAGGAGCGCTACCTCGGTGCGATGCACGCAACTATCCAGCAACTTATGGCGCAGCGAGCAGTGGGTCATCTGTTCATCGTTGACCGCACGCCGCCTGGCGGCACCACACAGCCCTACAGCTGCATCGTCCGCCGCAACTAAAATGACCGCCCTATCTCCGGGGTGGTCATTTTCTATCATCAGCGGCGGAAACTACTTCTTATCCACCACTTCGCCTTCGACTGGCTCGTCTTTGTCGGACTTTGGGGCGTCACCAGCCGCGTCCTCAGATTTGCCTTCTTCGGCTGCTGCTTGGTAGAGCTTGGCACCGATCGGCATGATCTTATCCTGCAGTTCCTTAGCCGCCGCCTCCAGTGCGTCCTTATCGGCCGACTCATCGTCCTTGACCTTCTTGGCAGCCTCAGCAGCCTCGGTGATCACCTTCTTGTCATCCTCAGTAATCTTATCCTTGAACTCGTCTGGCATTTTCTCTGCCTGGTAGATGGCGTTTTCCAGCTGGTTGCGCGCCTCGACCGCCTCACGCTTTTTCTTATCCTCGTCAGCGTGCAGCTCAGCCTCTTTTTGCGCCTTCTCGATGTCTTCCTTCGACATATTGCCACTATCCTGGATGGTAATCGACTGCTCCTTGCCCGTGCCCTTGTCCTTCGCTGTCACGTTCAAGATGCCGTTAGCATCGATATTAAAGGTCACCTCAATCTGCGGCACGCCGCGCGGCGCTGGCGCGATACCATCGAGCAGGAATGTTCCGAGACTCTTGTTGTCAACAGCCATTTCGCGCTCACCCTGCAGCACGTGAATTTCCACCTGCGGCTGGTTGTCGGCGTAGGTTGAAAATACTTGGCTCTTTGAGGTCGGCACGGTGGTGTTACGGTCGATCATGGCCGTGCGCACGCCACCCGCCGTCTCGATACCGAGCGTCAGCGGTGTCACGTCCAGCAGCAATACGTCCTTGACGTCACCCGCCAGCACGCCGCCCTGGATGGCCGCACCAATTGCCACCACCTCATCTGGGTTCACACCCTGCATCGGGTCTTTGCCGAAGAATTTCTTGACGCGCTCCACGACCGCTGGCATACGGGTCATACCACCGACCATCACCACGTTGTGAATCTCTGACTTGCTGAGGCCCGCGTCCTTCAGCGCCTTCTCCACTGGCCCGTCCAGGCGCTCCAGCAGGTCCTTGACCAATTCTTCCAGCTTGGCGCGTGTCAGGGTCAGTTCAAAGTGCTTCGGCCCATCGGCATCAGCAGTGATAAACGGAATATTCACCTCGTACTCAGTGGTGGTCGACAGCTCCTTTTTCGCCTTCTCGGCCTCGTCCTTCAGACGCTGCATGGCGGCATTGTCCTTACGCAGGTCGATACCCTCCTTCGACTTGAAATCATCGAGGAAATAATTGACGATGGCATTGTCAAAGTCCTCGCCGCCCAGGTGAGTATCACCGTTCGTCGCACGCACTTCGAACACGCCGTCGCCCAGCTCCAAGACTGAGACGTCAAAGGTACCGCCACCGAGGTCAAAGACCACAATTTTTTCTTCCTTGCCCTTCTCTAGGCCATAGGCCAGCGCGGCGGCGGTTGGCTCGTTAATGATGCGCTTGACTTCCAGTCCGGCAATCTTACCAGCGTCCTTGGTCGCCTGGCGCTGAGCGTCGTCAAAGTAGGCCGGCACCGTGATAACTGCTTCGGTCACCTTATCGCCCAGGAAGGCCTCGGCGTCCGCCTTGATCTTGCTGAGGATCATGGCTGAGACTTCCTCTGGAGTGTAATCCTTGCCACCCATCTTGACTGCTACGCTACCGCCCTTTTCGACGATTTCGTACGGCATGATGTCGCGGTCTTTTTGCACTTCTTTGTCACTTGGCTTACGGCCGATGAGACGCTTAACGCCATAGACGGTGTCCTTTGGATTCGTCACGCGCTGGCGCTGCGCCACCTGGCCGACCAGGCGCTCACCTTTTTTGTTGATCGCCACCACACTTGGCGTGGTGCGATTACCCTCGGCGTTGGTGATGACCTCTGGCTTCCCCGCCACCATGTAGGCGAAGGCCGAGTTGGTCGTTCCGAGGTCGATACCGATAATCTTTCCCATACTATCGCGCCCAAGGGCTTATGAGACAAACCTACGGTTTTTCTCACCCAGGCGGTGCGAGCGAATAAATCGCTCGGGACCGGCTGCTCTTTTCCCTTGGACTCCTCCTTTCAAATCATTATGTTATCTATTCCTATTTTAGCACTCTTTGCTGACGAGTGCCAACTATTTCAGTATAGAAAATTAGCACTCCCGTGTCAAGAGTGCTAATTAGATTTTGTTGCCGTTACGATTTACGCCTGTGGCATCGCTGGTGGGGTCTGGCTGTGACCAGCGCCTGCTTTGCGGGCCTTCAGGTAGTTGGCAACTGCACCGGCATAGGCGACCAGGCCAAAGAGGATCAGGCCATACATGATGTAGAACTTACCGCCGAACTTATCTGCAAAGGCAAAGGTGCCGTACGTGATACCTGCACCGAGCAGTGGCCAGATTGACGCCAGCGCCACGCCGCGACGATGCTTGGTCAACTCAGGTGTTGCTTCGTGCTTCATAAAGGCCCACGCAGCTGAAGCGACCGCCAGTACTGCCGTAGCGATCAACGCCCAGAGATACGGAGTGCTCTGTGCACTGTTCGCCTTTTCGACCGCCTTGTTAATCTCATCAGCAGCCGCCATGGTCTGCTTTTCGGCAGCCGTCAGGGTGGCAGAGAATTTCTGGTACTGCGTCTGGATGGCAGCAGGATCGCCAGCGTTGACTGCAGCGCGTAGGTCGCTCAGTGGTTGCTTCACTGTCGCCACTGCATCACGATATTTGTTCGTTGCAGCAGTGTAGTCAGCACCCAACTTGGTAGAAAAGTTGTGACGAGTAAAGGTGTCGATGTTCATCGCAAGGCTCGCGAGCGCCATCTTCACTGCCTCTGGTGTCTGAGCCGACTTCAGCTTCTCAGCTCCTTCGTTCATTTGCTTTTCAAATCGCTCCATAGCGTCGATATCAGCTTGATTCAGAGCAGTTGTTTTAGCGGATGCTACTGGTCCCAGCATCATCACGCCCGCCACTGCAAACACAGCGGCTATGATGGTCGTCTTCACCTTATTCATACGTTTATTATATAATACATACCGCGTTCTGCCTAGCCTTTCTACCATCCACCACTGGCGCCGCCGCCAGAAAAACCGCCACCGCCGAAACTGCCGCCCGAGGATCCGCCCGAGCCGCCACTAAAGCCGCCGAAGCCACCGCCGCCTGCCCACCATGAGGGGGTGCGGCCTGAGCGCCGCGCTTGGCGATAGTTTTTTGATACTGCGCGGTCAAACAGTAGACCAAAGATGATGAGGGATACGGTGGTGACGATCGACCAGGGTGCAAAGCTGGCAAAAAACATCGTGATAGCGCCGACCGCACCACCCAAGACGCCGCCCGCCCACCAACTTTTACTGCGAGCGAGGATAGAGCCGAGGAAAGGGATGATCCATAGTCCGCTAAAAATAGCGACAGACGCGATGCCCCGCCAGTGTCCGGGGTCCTGGTCGGGAAAAGTCACAGCTCGGCCTTCAGCGGTGTCGATAATAGCCTGCACGCCAGCTTCAACACCCTTGGTGAACCGTCCAGCACGAAATTGTGGCGCAATGGTGGCGCGAATGATGCGACTAGCCTGTGCATCGGTCAGCAATCCTTCCATGCCGTCACCGACTTCGATACGCATTTTGCGATCGTTTTTAGCTATCAGCAGCAACACGCCATTGCTCGTGCCCTTTTCACCGACACCCCACGCCCGCGCCACCGCCAGGCTATAATCCTCAAGCGCGTCGTCGCTGCCCAGCGTCGGGATGATCAAGACGCCGATTTGAAATGATTTGCTGCGCTGCTGGTCGACGATATGCTTCGAGATGCGCGTCACCTCGTCAGCCGACAATGTCCCTGTCTGATCGACAATGGGGCGTTCCAGCGGCGGCGAAGGTGGTACTGCCAACTTGGCATGCGCGCTGACCGCCATAGCGGCAGCCAGTAGCACACCACCCGCCAATCCTGTAATCAGTCGTCGCCACATGCACTCCTCCTAGTTCTAGCTGGCTGGTGTTTGCGCCGCTGGCGCGCCGAAGTCCACCTTTGGCGCCTTGTCGGCACCCGCCTCAGCCGCAAAATATGGCCGTTCCTTAAAGCCGAATAGGCCAGCAAAGATATTTGTCGGGAATGACTTTACCTTAGTGTTATACGACTTAGCCATATCATTAAAATCATTGCGCGCCACGGTGATGCGATTTTCCGTCCCCTCCAGCTGCACCTGTAAGTCTTTGAAATTATCGGTCGCCTTTAGCTGTGGGTAGTTTTCCGACACCGCGAGCAGCCGACTCAGCGCCGAACTGACCTCGCCCTGGGCCTGCTGGAAGCGCGCGATGTCATCAGGATTATTCGCATCAACTTTAATCTGGGTCGCCTTCGCACGCGCTTCGACCACCTTACTCAGGGTTTCCTGCTCGAAATTGGCCGCACCCTTCACCGTGTTCACCAGATTTGGGATCAAATCACTGCGCCGCTGATACTGCGACTCCACCTTACTCCACGCGGTGTTCACCGCCTCGCGACTGGCCACCAGACCATTGTACGCACCGCCCAGCACCAGAGCGATAACAAGCACCGCTCCGATAATAATTGCCGGTATTGTCCATTTCTTCATAATCCCTCCTTATCTTTTTAGTATACCAAACGACTAGCGCCGCGTCACTTTGACCATGGCATCGCGGATGACCGCGCCGTTCAGGCGGTAGCCGGTGCGCAGTTCTTCGGCGATCACCTCGGTCTCGCCCTCAGCTTCGTCGTCAAACTGCACTGCTTGGTGTTCTTCGGGGTTAAACACCACGCCAGGTGTCGCCTGGATACGCTCGAGGTTAAGCTCCTTCAGCTGTGCTGCTAGCTGCTTGCTGAGGCCAGCCACCCCCTTCACCCAAGGATGCTCTGCCAGGTCGGCTGGCACCTGCGCTGTCGCTAGCTCAACGGTATCAATGACCGGCAAGAGCTTCATCACCGCCTTAGTCTGCCCCAGCTCCTGAGCTGCCTGCTTTTCCGCCTCCACGCGCTTGCGGTAATTTTCAAAATCCGCCCGCGTCCGCTGCACATCCGCTGTCAGTTCCGCCAGCTGCTGCTCTAACTCTTCAATTTTCTTACTTTTTGCCACGACGTGCCGCCTTTCTCTTCTTTCTACGCTCAAAAAGCTGGAGAATCGCCTCCACTATCAACTCCATTTATAGAACCTCCTCTAACATTGCTCCGGTGTGCCTGACCAGCCGCATTACCTTGGCGTAACTTTGCCGGGTCGGCCCCAGCACGCCGATGTAGCTGCGGTTGGAAAACGGCGAACGAAACCGACTGATGATCAGACTGGCGCCTGAACTTTTGCCGATAGGATTTTCGGCGCCGATGTAGACATTTAGCGGCTCATTCGGCGCTGCCTCGCGCAGCCACGGCTCGAGATTATCGATCAGCCGCGCCACTGCCTGCACATTCATTCCATCGTGAAATTCCGGGTGCGAAAACAAATTGCCCATGCCGTTAATGTAGAGCTCATCGCCGATGGTAGCCAGGCCCATGTTATGCGTCAATTCCACCAGACTGTCCACCGCACTGCGAATGGCTCGGTCGGCCCGGTCCAGATGCGTCTGCACTCGCGCGTCAATCGCTCTCGCACTGCGATCAACACTCGGCGCTACCTCACCCCCGTCACCTAACCGGCGCTGCTCTTCGCGCTCAGTCAGTTGATTGACATAAAACCGGTACCCCTGATCCGTCGGAATGCGCCCCGCGCTGGTATGCGGATGAGTGATCAGCCCCAGCTCCTCCAGCTTTGCCATCTCACTGCGAATGGTGGCGCTAGACACACCAAACAGCTTCGCCAGAGTCACACTGCCGACTGGCGCTGCCACTTCAGCGTACTGCTCGATAAGCGCGATTAAAATTGCCATCTGACGATCAGTCATATCTCCAGTATAGCAAAATCTAGCACTCGGAGCAAGTGAGTGCTAATGATGGCGCGCCACTGTTCGAGCGTGTGTAAATCGCCGGGCTGCATCAGATGATAGCATCAGCACGATAGCGATGTTCAACCCGATAAACACCAACGCCCCGAGGCTGTCCCAGGTCAATTTACCGATGGTCAAGCTAAACGACGTCAGCAGCGCCGCAGCGCTCGACAGCGTCATCAGTAGCAAGCGACTTCTGTCTGAGCCACGAAAGGTGCCGCGCGCCAGCCACACCGTACAGCCGATCCACACAACGCTCAGCACCGCCACACCCCAGACGAGCCACTCAGCACTCACCGCCGCTTCCGCATACGACAATCCTTCATTGATAAGATCGCTCACCGCCTTGCCGAGCAGCTGATCGAACGACACGAATTCAAGGATGGTACTCACCACGGTGCTGATCATTGCCACTCCAACCAGAACAATTGCGAAGGAAACCTGAGGCGGACGACGGCTCCACAGTTGATACAGCAGTGCCGCATAATGCTGCGACGGTGTCTCGTAGCCAGTGGCGTCTAGGATAATCTGCTCCGCCTCGCGCTCACCACCCGCCGCCGCGCGCACTCGCCCCAGCTCCAGCACTGGCAAATCACCATCGGTCTGAATACTGTCGCCACCGCCATTTCGCGAGTGATACCCGGTCGAAAAATCTTTCAGATTGGTGATCCTCACCGCAGGTGTCGCCTGCCGCACCGTCTGCACGATATGGTCGCGCTCAATGTCAGTATTTTCATCAATCTTATGGGTGATCTGTAGCGTAAATAATGACAATCCAACGCTCCGGTCATAGGTGCCTGCTGCCAGCCAGTCAACCTGATGCCCGCCCGGGAGCAGCCATCCGGTTGGACAGCGCCAAAACCGTACATGATGTCGCTTGCCCGGGCTGCCATCTACCTCCTGCTGGTATGCAAAATCTTGCCGCCGACCAAACAAAAAGAGTGACGACACCGGCGCCTGCGGATAACTCCGTCCAGTGAGCGTCGAAAAAATAATCTTCCAAGCTGACTGCGCCGTGATCTCCTCCGCACGAGTCCAACCCGCCGCAGTCATGGCCTGGTGCAACTGAGCCTCCGAGCCGCGCAGTGCGAGATTGACTGGATCCCCCAACAGCCCGTCGGCCGTCCGCGTTCGCCCGATGAAATAATTTGGTACGTAAATACTGCTCAAAATACGGTGCAATCGTGGCAGTGCCAAGTATGCCGTGATAGCCCACACCACCACAAAAACCCCGATCAGCCACCAGCCGCCCGAACTCCAGCCTTCACGCCAAACCAGCCATGCCAGCCAAAATGACGCCGCACCCGCCAGCAAGAAAAACCCCTGGTCGATCAGTCCCGCCAGCGACCACACCGGACGCTGCAGCTCACGCGCTGATCGCTGGCGCCGCTCCTGCGCCATCACGCCCCCGCCTGGCTCGTCAGGACATCGAGTAGATCACGCGCCGCCAATCGGGCTTCGTCGTCCTTGCGATTAAACACATCGCCCCGCTCAATAATCTCCCGACAAACGCGCACCGCCCGCTCCAGATCGTCATTGATCACCACATGATAATACGGCACCGTCAAGGCGTGCGTCAGCTCCTTGATAGAACTCGCGCGCCGCTTTGGCCATTCCGCCTGAAATTCCTCTTCAGTAGCATAGCGACTCTTGAGACGCGTCAGCCAGGTATCATAATCCGGCGGCACCAGGAAAATCGACACACTTTCTGGCGCCATAGCCTCGTACTCCGCCACACCCTGCACGTCAACATCCGTGATGGCGATCATGCCAGCGTCGTGAATCGCCTCCAGTTCCGCAACCGACGTGCCGTAAATTGTCCCGTGCACAAATTTCGCCTCGATAAACTCGTGCTGGGACACCATGCGCTCAGCCGTCGGCATATCGATAAAATGATAATCAACGCCGTCTTCTTCCGCACGATTGTTATTCACTCGCGGCGCCCGCGTGGTGTGCGACACGATATCGCGAAAACGCGGATGTTGCAGCAGTTGCCGCTTGATAGTGTCTTTCCCCGCGCCAGAAATCCCAGCTAGTAGCACGATATCCGTCTGGCGCACCAGCTCAACCGCAGCAGGCGTTGGCTGGTATGACGCAATATGAGTTTCCAGATCTTCCATTATTTCATTATACCCTATAGCAATTCATCCAGCACTGCCTGCCAGTCGGGAAATGCAGTGCTGCCAAAATGAATGTGCCGCCCCTGAAAGTCGCCGGCGCCGTTCGCCGTGCGGTCATCGATGAGAATGTCGCCGCGGCTGAGATGTTTGACCGACGAAAAAATCGCCTTACGAAAGAAAATATTGTCCGGCCCGTCGCCGCCAAAATAACGCTTCACCCACGCCAATTTATCGCCCAGCGCGGTCGGATTTTCCCACGGCGATGACGACAGGATGTGCAGGTCATACTTATGACGCAGTTGTTCCACCGCTTCCAGCGCACCCGGCATCGGCTCCATCAACGCGAAAATCCCAGGGATGTCGTCAGGCCGCCCGTCGTACTCGCGCAGCGTCTCGGCTGGTACCTTATCAAACGCCGAAGTGAAATCGACCAGAACACCGTCCATGTCGAGGTAGAGGATTGGTTTTTTGGCGTGCGTCATGTTCCTATTCAACTCCTAATCCCGCTTCAACATCACCGTGAAAGCCTCGCTCGGGATTTCGACATTGCCGAATTTTTTCATGCGTTTTTTACCTTTGGCCTGTTTGGCGAGCAGTTTTTTGCGACGCGAGACATCGCCGCCGTAGAGCTTGGCGGTCACATCTTTACGATAGGCCGAGATGTCTTCACGAGCGATGAAGCGGCCGTTGATGCCAGCTTGCAGGCTGACTTGGAAACTCTGGCGCGGCACGACTTCTTTGAGTTTTTTGACGATGTCGCGGCCTAAACTTTGCGACTCAGAACGGTGACACATCACGCTCAGCGCATCGACCATTTCACCCGCCACGTAAAAATCAACGCGTACCAAATCTTCCGCGCGGTAATCAGCCAATTCATAATTAAACGAGCCGTAGCCGCTAGTGACGGATTTTAGTTGATCGTAAAAATCAGTCAGCAAATTGGCCAGCGGCGCTTCAAATGAAATCAACGCCCGCTCGTCGATGTAGCTGAGGTTTTTTTGCCGGCCGCGCTTTGAGACGATGAGCTGAATCACCGCGCCGATGTAGGCTTGCGGCACGACAATTTCACCGTTGATCCACGGTTCGCGAATTTCCGTAATTTTAGTCACTTCGGGCATTTCCGAAGCCGACTTGATGTCGACCTCCTCGCCCGTAACCAGCGTAATTTTGTAATCAGTACTCGGATTCGTCACCACCAGGTCGAGGTCATATTCGCGCTCCAGCCGCTCGCGGATGATGTCCATATGGAGCAAACCGAGGAAACCAATTCGCACACCAAAACCCAGCACCGGCGAATTCTCCGGCTCAAACTGCAGCGCCGAGTCACTCAAGGAAAGCTTCTCAATCGCCTCTTTCAAATCATTATAATCTTCATTGGAAACCGGAAAAAACCCAGCATAGACAAACGGCTGGACATCTTTGTAGCCCGGGAGGGGTCGGAGCGGAATTGGTTGATTCATCTCTGTTATTGTACCATTTTGCTCGGCTTTTGCCTAGCTATTCACCCTTACGGCTCACCAAACTTAAACCGCGCCAATATCTGCTACATTCCAAACACCGTCACCCAAAAACAAACCGCCGTAATAAACGAAAGCGGGGTCATTATATATTTTTCCTTCTTGCTTTTTGAAACAACATTCATAAGCGTGTTAAGCGAAAGATACGCCGCCATTACCATGCCAATTATCTTTGTTACGCCAGCAGAAAACCATAGTGGCATGAATCCGCCCATTTGTAAAATGATAATCACAAAAAATACTTGCAAAATAAGTTGTATGGCTAATATTATTCTTAGTTTCCCAGGAAAAACTTTGTGCTGCCCTCCCATTGTCAGCTCGCCTAATGGCAGGCCGCAGATGATAAGTATTGACAGGACAATTAGTAGTGAAAATGTGGCTGCTCCTATGATGGCTAGCATATTAACCTCCTCTATTTATATTTATTTTAACATCAATCCAAGAGCACGTACTGCCTTTAGTTTACACATAATCTGCTACGCTCGTTGCTTTGAGCTAGGCGGTTACCGCGAATCAAAATCCTAACTAAACCAACCTACTTCCACTCACGCCTCTGATTAATCTTGTGCTTTTCGAAATACACCTCAGCCAGGTCAATATCAAAACGATTCGCCAACTCCATAAAATAATTCAGCACGTCGGCGAATTCTTCTCGCAAATTATCCCTCGTCTCTGGCCGAGCCTCGCCCTTAAAGCCCGTTTCTTTGCGAATCGCCTTAGCCAGCTCGCCGACCTCTTCGGTAAATAGCAAGAAAACCTCGGTGATCGAATTTTTATCCCAACCCTTCTCCGCGCAGGTTTTGGCGAGGTGTTTTTGCAGTTCTGCCAGGCTAGTGTTTTGTGAATTCATATATTTCCTTTCTTGGTTGTTGAATGACGACTAGCGCCCAGACTCGCCTGCCCCATCCTTCCAATTCCACCACTTCAATTTCTCGAGGTCGGGCTGGTTGTTTTCGGCGAAGTACACGGCACAGCGAAACACATACAGCACGCAGCGATCGACATGGCGACCGGCGTCAATCATCAATTGCTCGTACATTGCCTCTGGATTTTTGCCCCGCAAATCTTTGACGCGGCGGACGCCAAGGCTGCGCAAATCGGCTGCCAAACTTTTGCCGACGCCGGGTATCGTCTGGAGCTCATCAACGCCCGACACGCCTACTCCGACCACGCCGCTAATTCATTGCCGGCTGGATCTTGAAAATGAAAGCGCCGCCCGCCCGGAAATTCGAAAACCTCGCGCGTGATACGACCACCAGCAGCCACTACTTTGTCATAAGTCGCCTCCACATCAGCGACGTGAATAACCGCCAGCGGCGCTGATGACGGATTTTCGGCATTGATGCCACTGGACGTGCCGCTGTCGTTAGTGTCTGCAAAATCGTTGCCGTACATAGTATAATCCCAGCCGAACACCCCGCCAAAGAAATCGCTCATTTTACTCAACTCCGCAACGCTTTTCGCCGGAAATTCGATATAGTCTATTTTGTTTGATTGGTCGTTCATGTAACTATTTTAGCATTTATTTTCGAGTGGGATTTGCGTCCAATGACTAGCAGTTTGCTCCATGCTCTATAGCAATTCAACCCTTCCTCATTCTAAATCTATCACCTGGCTAAGGGGAGTTTGATACAATTATGTCAGGTAGTCGTCTTAAGTCAGATTTTATTGTCGACCCTTCCGGTGATTTAGTGCGCGATAAGGATAAATTTACAAGTTTAGTTGAGGAGATTATTTATGAACGATGATCAGCAAATCCATTTCATCACTTCCAACCCCAAAAAATTCACCAGCCTCAAAAATCTGCTCTCGCCGCTGGGGATTGATTTGCAGCAGCTAGAGTATGATTTTGATGAAGGGCGCGATTTGGATATTCGCAAAATTGCTGAGGCGAAGCTGGCGCAGGCGAAGCGGGCATTTCCGGGCAAGAAATTGATTGTCGATGACCGCGGCTTTTTCATTCCGGCTTTGAAGGGTTTTCCGGGGCCGTTCGTCAAGTTGGTTTTGGATAGTTTCAGCCACGAGGGACTCGCCAAATTGATGCGCGGCGAGGCTGATCGGCGGGCGATTTTTTCGTTCGCGGCTGGATATTTTGACGGCGAAAAAGACCATATTTTTGTGGCGAACGAAGAAGGTTTCATCACCGACGAGCCGCGCGGCGACAACCTGCATGACTGGACGGAGCTTCTCTACGTTTATGGTCACCCGAGCTTTCCGGGGCGAAGTTTGGCGGAGTTGTCCGACAGCGAGTGGCAGGAATATTTAGCGGCGATTGAAGACGTGGATGTTTTTGTGATGGTGCGGGATCATTTAGCAAAAGATATTGTGCTAGACTAAATACTATGATCGAGATTGAAGCCAAATTTAAGTTGTCAACTGAGGTAAAACGCGAGCAATTGCCCGAAAAACTCGCGCCAAAGTTCAGCGCGCCGCTCACGGAAAAACACCAAATTGATACGGTTTTCTTGCTGCCTGAGCAGGTCGATGTGCCGATCATGCCGGGCTCAAAAGTCATGCGCGTGCGCGATGTGTTGGATCCAAAATCTGGTGAGCTCATAAAAAGTTTACTAACGCTCAAAGTTGAACGCGAGACGAAATTAGCGTCCGATGAATATGAATTTGTGGTTGAAGATGGCACGACAGCGCGGCACATGCTAGCTGCGATGGGTTGGTAGGAAGTCGTGACGGTGGAGAAGCTGCGCGCTGAGTCGAAAATTGGCGAATACAATGTGTGCATTGATGAGGTAGTGCGGTTGGGATTGTTTATCGAGCTGGAGGTAATAAAGGGCGAGATGTGGACGGTGCCGTATGATACGAGTATCAGGAATCTATAACTTCCCCACATCAATCCCATGCTGCTTGCACAGTTTTTTGTTGAGCGAATAGTGATTTTCGGTGCCCTGCTTTTCGACGAGCAGCACGCCAGCGTCGACCAGCTTTTTGAAATGATGACTCATGGCTGGCTGCGACAGCTGGGCGTAGCGCGCACACGATGTCACCACATCGCAGCTGGCGATCGGCCCACGTTGGCGGGCAATATGCTTCACGATGTTCAGGCGAATGTCATCCGCTAGGGCCTTCAGGATACGGACAGTTTGTTGCTGATCGGTATGATTCATATAGTAAGTATACTACAAAATATAAAATATTACAATATTTATATGTTTTTATAAAAAGTATATTGAAATATAAAAATATTTTGATATAATGAAAAAGAACAATTAGCCACACAGTACATAACGAAAAGGAGTGACAATATGAGCAAAACGAAACCAGCTACCGCCGAACTGCAATTTGGCCTAGACAACTTTGGTGATCTGCCGCTAGACGAACACGGCAAGACAACCAGCCACGCTGCGGCTATTCGCCAGGTCGTCGAGGAAGCGCTACTAGCCGACGAGCTCGGCGTTGACGTCATCGCACTGGGCGAACACCACCGCGAAGAATATTCTATCTCGAGCCCAGAAACCGTCTTGGCTGGCATCGCTAGTGTCACGAAAAATATTCGCCTGGCATCAGGCGTAACTGTGCTGAGTTCTGACGACCCAGTACGCGTGTTCGAACGCTTTGCCACACTGGACGCACTGTCGAACGGACGAGCACAAGTCATTCTGGGTCGCGGCTCATTCACCGAATCATTCCCGCTGTTTGGCTATGACCTACGCGACTACGAAGTATTGTTTGAAGAAAAAATCGACCTGTTTTCAAAGTTGCTTGATGAAAAACCAGTCACCTGGAGCGGTAGCACTCGTGCCTCACTGACCGACGCCGATGTATTCCCGAAGACCGAATCGGGCCGCCTAGAAACGCTGGTTGGTGTCGGCGGCTCGCCACAATCCATCATCCGTGCTGTCAAATATGACTTCCCTGTCATGCTGGCAATTATCGGTGGCGACCCTGCTCGCTTCCGCCCATTCACCCAGCTGTACCGCGAAGCCGCCAAGGAAATGGGCAAAACCGCGCACCCAATCGGCGTGCACTCGCCAGGCTTTATCGCCGATACTGATGAAGAAGCGATTGAAAAATCATTCCCATACTTTAAGACCGCCTTTGACGCCATCGGCAAAACACGCGGTTGGCCACCAATGAGCCGTGAGCACTTTTTGCAGGAAGTCAAACACGGTTCGATGTATGTTGGCTCACCTGAAACGGTGGCGCAAAAAATTGCGAGCACTATGCACACGGTTGATGCCAATCGCTTTGACCTCGTCTACGGCTTTGGTCCAGTACCAGCCAGTGAGCGTTTGCACACCGTGGAGCTATACGCCAAAGAGGTCATTCCACGCGTGAAAGAATTGCTGAAGGAAAAGCAGCGTGACGCCTAAGCAGCCGACCATCGGCATTATCGGTGCGGGCAAGCTCGGCATCACCCTGGGGCAGCTGTTGCGCCAGGCCGGTTTGCCAGTGCTAATATCCAGCTCGCGACCAGCCGCCGAAAACCGTTTGACTGTCAATTTTTTGGTGCCCGGAGCCGTCGCTGCCGACACCGAGCAACTAGCAAAAGACGCTGATATCATCATCTTGGCGTTGCCACTGGGCAAGTTTCGCCAGATACCAGCCGATCTAGTCGATGGTAAATTGGTGATTGACGGCATGAACTATTGGTGGGAAGTGGACGGGCCGCGGACGGACATTTTACCAGATGACCAATCCAGCAGCCAAGCCGTGCAAGACTGGTTCAGTGGTGCCCGCGTGGTCAAAGGCTTTAGCCACATGGGCTATCATCACCTACGCGATAGCGCCCGGCCAGCAGGTGCACCTGACCGCAAAGCCATCGCCGTGGCCAGTGACCGTGCGGATGACGCCGCAACCGTCAGTCAACTCATCGACCAAGCAGGGTTTGACCCGCTGCTCCTACCCAACCTCGCCGCCGGCCGCGTGCTTGAACCTGGTCAGCCAGGGTTTGGGGTGAACGTCGGGCGGGATGAATTGGCGCAGCTCGTCATGAACGCATAGGACGATGCGCCACCAACTGGACAGCTTCCGCACCAAGAGCAGCCTCTGCGGAGACTCCTGGTGATCGTTCGCCAGCAGTAAGATACTCGCGAATCATCGCCTGCTGCGCTGGTGAATAATACCGAGTCTTGCGACCACCAGTCTTACCGCCTGCCGAGCGGCATAGCTTGCCCTCAAGGCCAAGTGCCACCACGGCATCATTCACTGGATGCACGCTTGACAGACCCAACGTATCGGCTATGCGCGTTACCGGCAAATAGCCTTCTGGTGCCCTCGGCAATAAATGCTCAGTCTCACGAAGATGCGCTTCAATCTGCACTTGCTCGTCAGGCGAATACACGCGAACCTCTCTCCCGCCATACTGCCAAGGATGGCCAGACAGCCCCAGACTGTCGACCGCCTGTCGCACTAATTTTGGGCTGACCCCTAGCCACTGCGCTAACTTACTCGCAGACATTGCGCCAGGCTGGCGGTCAGTCTCTACAGCCCCCTCAAGACGAACTCCAGGATATTCTGTCATGGTATATTCCTTTTTTCTAATGTCTTTGTCTTGACAGACGGAGCGGTCCGGCGCAGCGCCAAACCGACAAACAAGACACAGGCCACCAAGCCACCGAACGCCGGCACAATGGTCGACATGCCCGATTGGCCAGCAAATGCTACGCTCCACAGCATTTTCGCAACGGCGATGAGTGCCATGACCGCCAACCCCAACCACAAACTACGCCGCCAAAAAGCCCAGGCTAAGCCAGCCAAACTAACTGGTACAAAAGCGGTTACTATCACCTTAAGCGGTGTCCATTCGCTCTGTAAATACTGCTGCTCAAACTGTAAAAATTCCTCCACCTGAGGAATCACCTCACCAGGTGGGGCAAACCACCCCATACTAGTCAGCACTAATAGCACACTCAGCATTACTCCCGCCAAACAGCGTCGCCACGCAAACCAGCAAAACGGAATAAGGAAAAGTGGCCGAATATACCAACTCCACTGATTATGATGACGTTGCCATAGCCACTGCCAAAAGTCAGGCGACATGTACGCAGCCAAGATAAAGGTAAGTGATAATACCGCAAACAGCACTGCCAACGGTTTGTCGTATTGTTCACAAAATTTCATGTCAGGCTACCCCATATACTTCTTCAGCGTCACCGTATCACCCACCTTGGCCTCGCGCGTTGTCTTTAGGTTGGTGACGATGTAGCCGATTTCGCCGGTATCAAGCGACGGGTCGGGGTTCATGGTAGGGCTCAGATGCCCGACTTCCAATGCCAAGCCATTAGCGCCAGTCGCCATCATATGAATTGCATCATTTTTCTTGATCTGCCCGTCGACCACGCGAACATACAAAATCACGCCGCGGTAATCGTCATAATAACTGTCGAAAATCAGCGCCCGAGTCGGAATGTTGCTTGGCTCCGCATCAGGAAACTCTTCGGCCAGCAGCGACACCGGCGGCTTGATGCGCTCGACGATCGCCTCCAGCACCCTGTCGACATTCTGCCCGGTTTTGGCCGAAATATGAATAATTTCATCCTCGCTGCAGCCCAGCAAATTCATCACCTGCTTCGACACTCGCGGCACATCAGCCGCCGGCAAATCTACCTTGTTCAGCACTGGGATGATCACCAAATCTTGTTCCATGGCGAGGTACACGTTAGCGAGCGTCTGCGCCTGGATTCCTTGACTGGCATCCACCACCAGCACCGCGCCCTCGCAGGCCTGCAAGCTACGCGAAACTTCATAGCTAAAATCCACATGGCCTGGCGTGTCGATGAGGTTAAGGTCATAGTCGCCCGCAGGAGGCAGCCCTTCTGCGCCATCGATATCCCCGTCGCTGGTATTGCCCGCGACAGTCGATGGCGAAGAAGCGGATGCATCCTGGCCGTATGTATATTTCATCCGTACCGGCGCCAGCTTAATGGTGATGCCCTTTTCCCGCTCCAAATCCATCGAGTCCAGCAGCTGCGACTTCATATCCCGCTTCTGGACCGTGCTGGTCATCTCCATCATGCGGTCAGCCAGCGTCGACTTGCCATGGTCAATATGAGCGATAATACAAAAATTCCGAATAGTCTCAAGTGATTTCATCTCTTTCATTATACCAAAGCGCCTTATCTCTTTGTGTCAAAGCGCAGGAATAACAAGCGGCGCACTTTTTTCAGCAGCACGCCTCGCTTATTCCAGAGCATACGAAGTCTCGCGAGCACTGGTTCAACTTCTTCGAGCTTTAATGCCTTCGATATCGCGATATATGCCGCAAAGCTGATGGCCGTGATGGCCATAAATTTCGGCAATGCGCTAAAGAAACTGTCGTCCGACGCCCGGAATGGTATCAGCAACACACTCGCATAACTGACCACTGCCACGATAAGTCCCGCCAGCGCCATCTTCTGTAGACCACACCAAAACTTTGCATTGAATAGCGTCGGCATACGACGCGCCAACACTGTACATAGAATGATAACCTCCACCACCGCCACGATGGACTGCGCCCAGGCAAGGCCCGTCACGCCCATCTTGAGGTTCATCGATAAGACGATGGCGAGGATAATATTGAGCGTAATTGACCAAATGGAAATATACAGCGGCGTTTTCGTATCCTGCTCGGCGTAAAAGGCACGCGCCAGCATGTGGTAAATAGCACGGAAAATGATAGCGATCACCAAGCAGCCCAATACATCAGCCATCGTTGATTCCCCGCGGTTGTGAATGAAGTGCACCACGTAGCCACGAGCAAAGAAGGTGACGATAGCGATAGGCAAAATCATCCAAATCACGCCCCGCAAGAAGGCGCGCAGTTCCTTACGAAATAGGTCTTTCCGCCCCTCAGCCAGGCGTTCAGTGAGCTGCGGAAAGGCGGCATTTGAGACGGCGACACCGACAAGATTGATCGGCATCATGTGGAGCATCAGAGCCTGCTGGTACACCGTGATGGCCTTCTCGCCCATACGCGACGCTAAGTTAACCTCCACCAGGCTCACCGCATAGTCCATCCCCTGGTCGACCGAGCGCGACGGCAAAAGGCCAAGCACCTTACGAAAGCCTTTGTTTCGCCAGTATAGTTTGAAATTATAATCAAATCCAAGGCCGATCAACCCGATAGCACTGGTGATCAACTGCAGCACTGACCCGAGCACCACACCCAGCGCGACACCCATGACTCCGCCATCGAAAATCTGCCAGCCAAAGATACTGATTCCATTCGTAAACCAGACGATACCGATGATGATGCCGACATTGTAGATCATCGGCGCCAGCGCGTAGAACGTAAAACGCCCCACTGCCTGCTGCACACTGGCGATAACTGCCGCAATCGCAAAAATAAATGGGTTGACGGCGATGACACGCATCATACTCACCGCTAAGGCATGGCCCGACTCACTCAAACCCGGCGCGATGACGTAGCGCATCAGCGGGTCGGCAAAGATAATGATAAGGATACTGGCCACTAGCGTGATGAGCGCCATGAAGTTGATCATGCTAGAGCTAATCTGCCACGCCGACTGCTTATTTCCCTTCGCCCAGCGCTCATTAAACACTGGGATAAAGGTGACACTCAGTGCACCCGACACCAAGATGGCAAACATAAAATCCGGCACCATGAAGGCCGCCGTGTATGCATCCAGGCCGACTGGATACCCGGCCAGCCCCGCGGTCGGGTCTGGCATATAGGCCGCATTCAGGAGGCGCTGTCGCCAAAACCCGAGGAGGCTACTCAGTAGTGTCGAGCTCGCTAAAATCGTAGCGGCCAACTTGACTGTTAGCCGCTGATTGATCTTGTCAATGGTAGTCCTGACGCGCCCCATAGATCCTTACGCGTGTAGCTTCGCTTCCTTTGGCAGCTTTGTGCCCTTGAGTACTTCGGCGACTGCTTCCTCTTCCAGCGTCTCATCCTTCAGCAGGGCCTCGGCCAGCTTGTCCAGATGAGATCGGTTAGCCTTGAGCACCGCCATAGCGCGCTCCTTGGCTTCGTTGATCAGCTCGGCAACCTCTTGGTCGATCACCTTAGCAGTCTCGTCCGAATATGGTCGTTCGCGCGTCATTTTGTCAAACATCAGCCCGCCATTATCCTCGTGGAAGACTTGGTCACGCAGACTCCTGCCCATGCCCTGCTCGATGACCATATCACGGGCAATTTCAGTGGCTTTTCGCAGGTCAGAACCCGCGCCGGTGGTGATACCGTCGTCACCGTAGATGATCTGCTCGGCGATGCGCCCACCCATAGCCCGTGCCAAAATATCCTTGAATTCGTAGACATTGGTGTAGCTTTTGTCTTCTGGCGGCAAGAACCAGGTCACACCACCAGTGCCGCCGCGCGGGATGATGGTCACCTTGTGGACTGGGTCAGAGTCTGGCAAGACATGTCCGACGATGGCATGGCCCGCCTCGTGGTAGGCCGTCAGTTCTTTTTCCTTGTCATTCATCACCTTGGCCTTGCGCTCAGGACCAATGGCCACCCGCTCAAACGCTTCAGTCAGCTCGTCGTTGGTAATCTTTTTCTTGTTGCAGCGCGCGGCGATGATGGCGGCTTCATTGGCGATATTCGCGAGGTCCGCACCGCTCGAGCCAGCTGTTTTGGCCGCTAATTTGTCCAGATTGACCGTCTCGTCCGTCGGCTTCTTCTTGAAATGCACCTTGAGGATGGCCTCGCGATCCTTACGCTCTGGCAGCGTGATATTAACCCGGCGATCAAACCGCCCAGGACGCAGCAAGGCTGGGTCCAGCACATCGGCCCGGTTGGTGGCCGCCAGCACAATGACGTTCGTGTCGCCATCAAAGCCGTCCATCTCCACCAAAATCTGGTTTAGGGTCTGTTCCCGCTCGTCGTGACCGCCGCCCATACCAGAACCGCGCTTGCGGCCCACCGCGTCGATCTCATCGATGAAAATGATACATGGGGCATTTTTCTTGGCTTTTGAGAACAGGTCGCGAACGCGTGAGGCACCGACACCGACAAACATCTCAACGAATTCCGAGCCAGAGATAGAGAAGAATGGCACGCCAGCCTCGCCCGCCACCGCGCGCGCCAGCATGGTTTTACCGGTACCAGGATGACCTACCAGCAGCACGCCCTTCGGAATCTTGGCGCCCAGCTCCTGATATTTTTTCGGATGTTTCAAAAAGTCCACCACCTCGTGCAAATCCTGCTTGGCATTGTCATTGCCCGCGATGTCCTCGAACAGCACTTTTTCCTTGTCTTCGCCATACAGCCGCGCCTTTGACTTACCAAAGCCCATCGCCTGGTTGTTCTGGCCTTGGGCCTGCCGCATCATAAACATAAAGAAGATCACGATGATCACTACTGGGATAATCATCACCGCCAGGTTCCACATCACCTCGCCAGTCTGCGACTGCGGCACCGGCTCGACCGTCGTCACGCCCTGTTTTAGGCCCTGCTCATAAATGGTACTTCCTGCTTCCTTGAATGACTTTTCAGTTGGCTTGTCCTGATCTTTCGTGGTAATGCGCAGGTCATTGCCCTGAATTTCAATTTTCTTAATTTCGCCCTTATTCGCCCGGCTGATGACATCACTCAGCGGCACCGATTTTAGCGCGCTGCCCTGACTCATCGCCGCATATACCGCAAGGCCCATAAATATCACGATCGCCCAAAACACACCTGTTTTCGCGACTTTGCCAGCACCCTTCTTGTCATTCTTCTTCGGCATCTTTACCGCCATAAATTCCAAAATCCTTTCTGTCTAGTCAACTCGTTTGATTATACCACTTTTCAATGACAATTTCATCTCCACCCCACGGGCCAGCTGCCACGTGGTACCCACACGGCCAGTTCTGAGCGCCATCACACCACGCTCCAGCTGCCCCGCCATCAGCGACACGCCGGTCTGCTGCCAAACAAAGCGGTGTAGCAGTTCGCCGGCCGTCACCAAGTCAATCTGGCTCATCCCATAGCGACTCATCGCTAGACTCTGGAGACGATCACACTCCCTGGTGATCTGTTTTTTCAGCACGCATTGCTGCCGCCACAGCGCCACTACCGCATCTCGCTGCGCTGGCGTACACTCGCGAAAAAGGCGCCGGCGCAGCTGATTTCGCACATACTTATCCGAGTAATTCGTCGCATCCTCGACCCACTCCAGATGATGATCCATCGCATACTCATAGATCTGCTGCTTCGTCCAAGACAGCAGCGGGCGTGCAATCCGCTCATCACTCATCGCCGCCAGCCCCCGCCAGCGCGTGCCGCGCCGCAGGTTCAGCGCCACCGTCTCCACCACGTCATCCGCATGATGCGCTGTCACCACCCGGGCATCATGCCGCTGAGCCATGGCAAACAAAAAATCATACCGCGCCTGGCGCGCCACCTCTTCACTAGCAGCCTCGCCCAGCGCCGCCCGATGCTCCTCATATGGCAGCCCATAGTACTCAGCCAGCCCCGCCACGAACCGCGCATCCGCGTCCGCCTCAGGGCGCATCCCGTGATTGACATGGGCCACCACCAACCGGTGCCGACCCGCTCGCACCAACTGATGCAATAGCACCACACTGTCCACCCCGCCAGACACCGCCACGATATAGTTCATAGGGGTATTATCTCACAACTTTGAACAATTGGAGACGTAGTAGTAGTAGTAGTAGTAGTACATTTGACAATTAAGATAAATTTTGCTATAATATATGTTACGGCACTAGAGATCTACGAACCACACAACCTCTGCCAAGGGGAGATTAGTGATACTTTCTGTCAACTGTTTCGCGAGGCTTACGGTGACACATACCGGGGCGATGCGGCGCTTTTACGCAAACTGGGCGAAGCATCAGTCGGCATTCTCCGACTCACTGAAAACCGAGTGGACGCGGGGTGTGTCGTAGGCGCCGGTGGCCGTATTACCACCATAGGAACAGCGCCCGGTCACATCGTTAGCCGATTCAACCGCATGGTATCGTTCTTAGAAGAGGTTCGCGACAAAGAATGCGCGACTTGGATTTCTATTGGCCTTCAATACGACCGGATGCAGCAAGCAGCTCGACAAGCTGGCTTTACCCCATTACATGACGGCCATCAAGCTCTCGCGCTCGTAAAAGATACAGGTGAACTTGATAGATATCGCATTACGGCAGGCGGTAACGATCCTGTTATTCTTGAGAAAAACGGGTATAATCAACATATATGGACACCTCGGCAACACCACTCACCATCCTCTGCTACGGCGACTCCAACACCTACGGTCAACTGCCAGATATGAAGGCGCGCTTTGACCAGGCTATCCGCTGGCCGCGCGTCCTGCAACAACTCCTGCCTGACAGCTATGTCATTGAAGAAGGCCTGGGCGGTCGCCTTACCAATCTCAACCATCCCGACCCGCTCAAGGTGTCAAAAAATGGCTGGCTGTATTTCCCGCCATGCCTGGCGAGTCACAACCCCGACCTTGCCATCATCATGCTTGGCACCAACGACGCGCAGCGATATTATCACCGAAGTGCCGCCGACATCGCAGCGGCAGTTTTCACCTATGTCGATTACTGCCTTGAACATGGCACCACTCCACTGGTCGTTGCACCAGTTCGCCCCAACCCCGCGGGACTATTCGACGAAACCATTATGCCGCGCGAGCTGTGGAATTTTGATGACCAGTCAATCGACGTCCTCAATGCACTCCCCACAGCACTCGAAACATTAGCCGCTCAGCACCACATCACCTTTTTTGATGCCAATAGCTGCGCCGCGCCAGGAGCAGACGGACTTCACTGGACTGCCGAGAGCCACCAGGTCTTCGCCGCTGAACTTGCTAAACTCATTACAACCCTACCGCTCGCAAAAAGCATTTGAAAAATCTATTTTCATCTGATACAATACAACTCACGTGGCACCGTAGCTCAGCTGGTTAGAGCGCAGGACTCATAAGCCTGAGGTCGGTGGTTCGGGTCCACCCGGTGCTACCAAAGCTGGAGAATCAAAAAACTTCGAAGCAAATTTGCTCGAAGTTTTTTTAATTGTCAAGAAAAGGAGAGAAATGACAATGACCTTACTAGACCAGCCTAAAATGCGAACTCATCATCAACTTCATCCAACGCCGCCAGCCGCCGCGCCACAAACGACCCCAGCTCATCAGTCGTGCGCTGGCGCTGCCACGTTGCCAGCTCCTGATTTTTGGTTGCCTCTAAAAATTGCGCCAGTTCGCGCTCGCTGATTTCCATAGCTGCTCCTTTTTTGTGTTGACAATTGGTATCAATGAACCTACTTTTATAATAGCACAGAATTGACAAAAAAGCAATAGCTTTATGGCAAAATCTTTCCCTTTTCAAACCGCCTATGCTACACTGGTAAGAGAGGATTTTTAGACAAACATGACCCCCGTAATTATCTCATCTCTGGCCATCATCGTCTTTGCGGCACTGATTCACGCGAGTTTTCAATTGAGCGTGAGCGTTTTGACACTGCTCAGCGGACATTCCTTGGGTAAAAAAACCGCTCACCGCAAAGTACTGCGCCTTATCAACAGCTTCTTATGCGGCGCTTTCCTCATTACTGCGCTATTCATCTCGGCCAGCGTGTACTACCTGTCGCTCCTCATCAACCACGTCGCCAAAACCGAGCAGCTTGTGGCCTCTGTCACCTGCGGACTCATGGTCGGCCTCGGCATCGCCACTTGGGCCTTTTACTACCGGCGCGGCAACGGTACCGCCCTGTGGCTACCGCGTGGTTTTGCTGATTACCTCTCAAAGCGTTCAAAGGCCACCAAAAGCAGTGCCGAGGCGTTCGCACTCGGGCTGACCAGCGTCATCGCTGAGCTTCTCTTTATCATCGGTCCACTGCTTACCGCCACCCTCGCCATCATCACCCTGCCGACCATCGAATGGCGTCTTATCGGCATCCTGCTCTACCTCATTATCTCCATGCTGTCACTCTTGATTATCGCCGGCCTCGTCGGCAGCGGCCACAGCATCGCTCGCTTGCAAAAATGGCGCGTCGCGCATAAACGCTTTTTACAATTCACCGCTGGGGCCAGCCTTATTATTCTCTCGGCCTTTTTGTTTGCCGACCGCGTACTAGGTTTTAACGTGTACGGAGGATTTTAAATGACCAGCGAACGTATCGACATCGTCAAGCGCGGGCGCCGCCCAAATGAAGAATTTAGCCCTGACAAGCTTCACGCCTCCATCCTCATGACCTGCCGCAGTCTGCGCACACCCGAAGGTCAGGCTGAAGACATCGCCAAGTCAGTCACCTTGGGCGTCATGCACTGGTGTCGGACGCGGCCCGAAATTACCTCAAGTGACATTCGCCGCCAGGCTGGGAAGCTACTGTCACCGCTCCACCCCGATGCAGCATTTTTATATAACCACCACAAAACGATGATCTAGGAGGCACTATGGCACAAAAACCAACATTCGACTACGACATAATCATTATCGGCAGCGGCGCTGGTGGCGCACCGGCAGCGAGCATCCTCGCCCGTGCCGGCAAAAAGGTCGCTATCGTCGAAAAAGCAACGTTCGGGGGCGAATCTCCCAACTGGGGCGATATCCCGACGGGCGCACTCCTCCATGCAGCTGGAGTCTACCATGAAGCGAAAATCTCCGCCAAATTCGGCCTGCGTACTGCCGCGGTGGGCTACAACTATCCATCGCTCCTCGCCTGGAAAGACACCGCCATCAAGCGCACAGGTGCTGGTGGCAATCGTCGCTACTATGAAAAGCAAGATATCAGCGTCTTTGCGGGGGCTGCTCACTTCCTTAGCCCAAATGAAATCACCGTGAGCCGCCGCCACCTCTCGGCTCGCAAATTTCTCATCGCAACTGGCTCGACGTGGCATTTGCCGAACATCGCCGGTCTTGATGAAACGCCGTATCACACCCCTCAGACCATCCTCGGCCTCACGCGGCCGCCGAAAACGCTCTGTATCATCGGCTCCGGCATCACCGCCATCGAACTGGCACACCTATTCTCTACCTTTGGCACGAAGGTCTACCTCATCGAGACTGCAGCGCGCATCCTGCCTGAGTTTGACCAAGAAGTGGGCGAGCTCATCGCCGCCGAAGGCAAGGCGCACCGCGGCATCACCACGCTGACCCAAGCGAAGGTCATCGCCATCCAGAAAGATAGCATCGCGCGGCGCGTCACCTACGTTAAGGGGCGCCAAGAGCACTCACTGCGTGTCGATGAAATTCTTATCGCGGATAATCGCCTACCGACTACTGACCTGGGGCTGGAGAATGCTGGCGTGGCGTACGATGAACATGGCATCCAGACAAACCAACACCTGCAGACCTCGGCCAGGCATATCTTTGCTGCTGGCAGTGTCGTCGATATTCACGCCCAAACCCATACCATCCTCAGTCACAGCCGGACTGCCGCACACAACATGCTACACCGCAACATGATAGCCCTCGACGACAGCCCGGCTCTAAAAGTAGCCTTTACGAGCCCGCAGATTGCACAGACTGGACTGAGCGAAGACGACTGCCTACGTCGTGATCTAAAGACAAATATCGCGGTGGCGCCACTGACGCTGACGGCCCGCAGCAATATCACCGACCATCGCACAGGATTTATCAAGCTTATCAGCGACAAAAAGGGCGTCCTGATCGGCGCCGCCATCGTCGGCCCGAATGCCAGCGACCTTATCACCGAGCTCACCCTCGCCATCCGCCATGAACTCACCGCAAAGCAATTGATGATGACACCGCACTGCTTCACCGCCTGGTCGGAAGCCATCCGCATCGCCGCTGGTAAACTACTCTAACCTGGGGTATAATACCAGGTGCGGGGGCGTAGCTCAGTGGTCAGAGCAGCGGGCTCATAACCTGTTGGTCGCTGGTTCAAGTCCAGCCGCCCCCACCACGTGAAACGTCTATGAAACTCCCCCATCTAACCATTGATTCGACCTCTGTTAAGCGCCTCATTTACCGTCTGCGGCGTGATTATCTCACCCTGAACAACATCGTCATCGCCACCGCAGGCATCATCGCTCTGAGCTGGATCTGGGGGTCAATTGAGTCAATGCAGCGAAATTATGAACTACAGCAGCTGGTGGACCAAAAAAAGTATCAAGTAGCCGTCGAAAATCTGAAAACAACACTGCTCGAATACGAGTCGAAATATTACCAAAGCGACGAATACCTCGACCTCGCAGTGCGCCAACGCATGAACCGAGCTTCGCCAGGCGAAAAACTACTCATCGTACCCTCTACCGACACCGCTCCTGCCAAACCCATCACCGCCACCTCCGAAAAGCAAGAAACCAGCAACTTCCAGCAGTGGATGAACTTTTTATTTGGTGTGAGGCGTGGCAGTAATGGAGTAGTGGAATAGCACCACGTCTACGCGTGGATGCCGGGGAGATAGGGCCGGCCTACAGGACGCGCTACGCCGCCCGTGGCGTCAGTCCCTGGATAGCTTCCAGCGCCGCCACACGCTTCTCCAGCTTGCGCAGCTCTTCACCCTGAGTACGGTCTACGTGTGCACGCGACCCTTCCTCCAAGAAGAGTCGTCGCTCCAACCCAGCGATGTCTGCCCGGATCTCCTTCTGCCCGCCACCCCAGATCTCCTTCTGCCCGCCACTCAAGCCATCCATCCGGCTCTCCAGCCGGTCGAACCGCTCCTCAAACCGCAGCTCCATGTCCTTGATGAGGTCGCGGGTGACTTGGTTGGCCTCTTCGAGGCTTTCGAATCTTTCGTCCATACCGTCGAGCCGCTGGTTTATTTTCCTGAGCTCTTGTAATACTTCTTCCATATTGCAAATCTCCGTATATCTATTTAACCACACTCCCCCATCTCCGACAACCATTTCACCCTGCAAACACAGCCTGGACAGCCGATGTTGGGGGAGCCGGAGCGGTTCTATGCGGCTGCGGTGCCTGCGGTGAGGCGGAAGTTGTTGGGGGCGTTCTTCTCCGGGATCTGGCTTGATGACGATGGGGAGGGGCCGTCGGTGGTGGTGGAGGAGCAGGATGTGGTGGCCCGGTTGCGTCGTGGGTGCGAAAAAGGCGCCGGGCGGGTGCCCGACGCCTTCTGCGTCGTACCTTCGGCTCAAGACCTGAAGGTCGATTGTTCGAACGAGCCGAACGTGGTAGGCCGTACGGGACGACGTTCGAACAAAGGCCCTGAGAACGAAAAAAGACCTCAAGATCATGAGGTCAGTTGTTCGAACGAGATCATCTTGGTTGCGGGGGTAGGATTTGAACCTACGACCTTTTGGTTATGAGCCAAACGAGCTACCAGGCTGCTCTACCCCGCGCCACGATATCTATCATAGCAGACGAAGCGGAGAATTGCAAGGGGGCGGCTGAGCCGACTTCACTAAAGTTTTGCGCCGAGTGCTCTCTTAGCAGCCCGATAGTGCATGACTGCCCACACGACACCAAGCACTGCACAGAGTAATGCCGCGACCAAGATACCTACCTTGACCTCGAACAGCTTGTAGTTGTGAATACAAAGACAAGCGAGAAAGGCAACGCCCAGAGACACACAAGCGACCGCAGATAGTCGCTTCCACATGGATGCCGACGCGCAGAGGCGAATTCCTAGCGTAAAGAGCAAAAGGAGCAGCGTGAGAACGAATGCACTGGCGATGATATCAAGCTTTCCGTATCCAGGGAGCTTGACGGCCAGCGGAGGCTCAACAAAGAATTTGACAGGTTGTAGAAGACCGCCAGATACCGACTCGTAGATGATCCACGCTTCAGCATCGGCGGCCATGATTCTGAGTAGTTCCATATAGTCAAAGTATATCACCCCCGCTTGGTATTGTATATAATCATCAGGGGCGGGTGGGTTTGCTCGACAGGCGCCCATGAAATGGCTGGAGAGATGCCAGTCGCCCGCCCCACATAGAAGTTGACACTCTAACAATCTTGTGAGAAAATAATGTTAATGATGACAGAAACGCACCCACGACCAAACTCAAAAATCAAAGAATCACAAGATGTGATCTGCGAGAGGTGTCCGTTTGCGCAAGAGATGGGGACGAGAGTTGTGAGTGAACATGTTACGCTATCATCACCAGTGATGGACACCCCCTCGACGAAGTCCGCAAAAAGCTTTGAGGATACAATACGCGAAATCCTGAGAGATGACCCTGAAGGATTTGACGCTATTCTTCAGCAGGAGGTTGCTCACTGGTACACCAGGCAGGGATGGCTTGATTAGCAAGAATCATAGATACACCATCTCTTAGGCCTCCAAGAGGGTAAATCATCCGCGCAACGGACTGTAGAACTTGTGGGCGCGAAGCCTCTAAAAAAGCGTATCCTGCACAGGCCGCACAGTCTCCACAACACCCTGCCCTGCAAGCTGACTATCCGTATTGAGTGCTTGTACTGCGGCAACACCACCCTCACTGTACGCCTTTGCCACCCTGCGAAACTGGTCAATGCCACGACGATTAATCTCCTTCTGCTCCTCGGAAAGTGGCCCCTGCCCCGCAAGCTCATGAGCGGCCTTGTCCCTCGCGGTCACTTCGCTAAAACGCACATGCCCCGTCCTTCCAGGAACGAGCCTATTTGCGACACGCGTCTGATCAGTTCTGCGAAAAGACGGCGCTGGACCTACCACCCCAGGGGACGTAGTTGTCACATCAGGTGCACCGCCAGTTTCTGCATCGCGCAAGTCGCCCCAACTACCAACACCCTGATCGACACGTCTCTCTATATCATCGGGCGACCAGCTTGGCAGCGTTTCAATACTCATACTTCTATTGTACCACAAAATATCTTAAAAAACAATCCCCGCACTTTGGCGAGGATTGTCTTAGGCACCTGTTTGTTTGGTACTATTGTACCGCTAACCATGTGCATAATGCAAGTGCTTATTTCTTTTTCTTAATGGTCAAGAAGCCGTTGCGTGGGTTTTCAGTCACGACGCGGTCTGCTGGCAGGTCAGCTGGGGTGCCCTTGGCGTTCTTTTCAACTTTCGCAAAGAAGTAAATGGTCTGTGTCTTGCCACCGCGCAATGTTACTTCAGTCTTATGCAAGTAGTAAGTCGTACCCTTTGAGTTAGTGTGCTTGTAAGCCATATTGGTTCATACCTCCTATTAGTGCTATACCCTTCTAGAGTAGCGCCTCTGTTGACCCCTGTCAAGCCTAGAGGCGTTTTTGGCGAATTTTCAGCAGCGTACGCAGAGCGAGCATCGAGAAGAGGCGGGCAATGATAAGGAGGCCAACCACCCCTGTTGCCAGCAGCGACCAGCCAGCAAAGTCACTGGACCAGAGCGGCGGCACGAATGTTTGGTAAAAGGGCGCTGGTGAGGGCGGTGTAAACTTAGATGCAGCGGTAGAAGCGGCTGGGTATTTGGCCCACTCTTCGTTGATGCAAGCAACATAGCGCGGGTCAGCGGTGCGGTAGAAACGCCCCCATCCGCCAGCTTGGGCCCGCGCGTCACACTCCTGGCGCACCTTGGCCACCGTGTCATTGCTCGACTGAGACTTTACCTTGGCCTCAAACTCGGCGAGGGCCGCCTTGTAGGCGCGCTCATAGGAATATTCCAGCGCGATACGCCCCGGGTCGGCATTCATGTGGCTCGAGACATAGCGCTGCAAGTCATACACGCGGCGCTGCAGTGTGTCGGTATCGTCCTGCTTATCAGCATTGATGACCGCATCGCGGCGCTCTATCATACCGATATTATTGAGCCGTAAGAATGTCGCCGTCACAAAGCCCAGCATAACGAAGAGCACGACGAGCTGCCATGTCTTGATCTGCTCGAGCTTTTGAATCTTGCGTTTCGTGCCTCGTGTATCCGTCATCCCACCATTTCCTTCTCTATTTAGTATAGCATAGCTGGTGTATACTAGGGGTATGAGGATGTATTTTTCAGGGATAGGCGGTGTCGGCATCGGCCCGCTAGCGGAAATTGCACACGACGCAGGCTATGAGGTGTGCGGCTCGGACCGCGAGGCAGGACTGATGACTGAGGCGCTTCAGGCGCGCGGCATCCAGCTATCATTTGACCAGTCAGGTGCGTTTTTGGCCCAGGAGCATGCTCGGGCGCCTTTCGACTGGTTCGTTCATACGGCGGCCCTCCCGGAAGACCACCCAGAGCTGGTGCTGGCCCGGAGTCTGGGGATTCGCACCGGCAAGCGCGATGAGCTCTTGGCACAGATTATCACTGAAAAGAACTTAAAATTGGTGGCGGTGGCTGGCACACACGGCAAGACGACGACGACGGGTATGCTGGTGTGGACACTGCAGCAGCTCGGTGTGCCAGTGAGCTATTCGGTGGGCTCAACCCTGAGCTTTGGACCGAGCGGTGCGTTTGACCCAGCCAGCCAGTATTTCATTTACGAATGTGATGAGTTTGACCGCAATTTCTTGCACTTTCAGCCGTGGCTGAGCCTGGTAACGTCGGTGGATTATGATCACCCTGACACCTACCCGACGGAAGATGAGTACCGGTCAGCTTTTCGGCAGTTTATCGTCCAATCTAACCAGGTGGTGATGTGGCAGCGCGATGCTGACTATATCAAGAGCCGCTACCCACAGGCCTGGCAGTTACAGGACGATGAGGTCATGGCACTGGCGCTGCCTGGCGCGCATAATCGGCGCAATGGCACCCTGGTCATGAAGGCTTGCGAACGGATGGACGGACTGGACAATCAAGAGGCGCGCGGCTGGCTGGAGCAATTTCCCGGCACTGGTCGACGCTTTGAAAAACTGGCGGACAATCTGTACTCTGACTACGGCCACCACCCGATCGAAATTGCCGCCACGCTGCAGCTGGCGCGCGAGCTGTCTGAGCACGTAGTGTTGGTGTACCAGCCGCACCAGAATGTTCGCCAGCACGAAATTCGAGCGCAATACACTGATGAGGTATTCAGGGGAGCTGAGGAGATCTATTGGCTGCCGACCTATCTGACGCGCGAAGACCCGGCGCTGTCAGTGTTGACGCCGCATGACTTGACCGCTGGCCTGACCCACCCGAACATTCACCACGCCGAGCTGGATAACGCACTATGGGAGCGTCTCAATGCCGCGCGTGACGCAGGAAAATTGGTGCTTTGCATGGGTGCTGGCAGCATCGACGGCTGGGTACGCGGACGCTTAGGTGCCGCTTATCATTTGCCAGCCGAGAAATAGCTTGCCGGAACAGCTTCCCACTCACTCATAAACCGATCGACCAGTGCTAGGTATGTGTTACGCACGTTTGGCCAGATCTCATCTCCCGAGAGAGACATAAGGTCCTCTACTGTGAGCCATCGCATATCCGTTGACTCACCCGCCGCTAGAAAGTACTTCGGATCCTCTCGCACCAGAAGCGCATAGCCAGTGTCAGAATGATAGTGATCTGGAGTAATGTCATGGGTATTCATCAAGATCGGCTGCGGGTGCAACGTAACTCCTAAGACATCCTCCTGGCGCACACGCAGCTGTGGTTGTAGTACCATTAACTGCGATACGTCATAACCCGACTCTTCCCTCACCTCGTGCAAGAGTGCCGCCCAAGGCGTTTCATCAAGTTCGATATGGCCACCCGGCGGAAGAAGTTTTCCGAGATACTTGTGGCGGTGGAGTAGCACACGCGGATAACTACCATCAGTTCTAATAATGTAGGCTGTGACCGTGTGATCGTGCTGGTTTGGTGATGTATGTATATGTGGCATTTATGATCCCTCAAGCGATTGTATAATGTCATCATAAGAAAAGCCCTGCCGCGCCAGGTAGGCGATGAATTTCTGGCGGTCGGGGTATTTGTAGCGTTTTTTGGCGATGATCTTGGTCAGCTCTTCCTCGTCAGAGCGGATATTTTCAGCGATGAGCTGGTCGATGAGTTCGCGGTCGATGCCTTTTTGGCTGAGCTCGAGCTTCAGGCGGCGCAGACTGGTGCCTTTTTGCATAAAGCGATGCTCGAACCAAAAGCGAGCGAATTTTTCGTCGTTCAAATAATTTTTGTCGATCAATCGCTGCAGCACTCGGTCGGCTAACTCTGGCTTAACGCCTGGCTTTTCGATGATCTCACCAGTTTTAGGCGAGCGCTTTTTGGTCGGACGCGTCTTGCGCCAGAGATAATCGCGCACCTCGCGCACCGCCCGCGGCCGCATTAGACAGTAGTCCATGGCGCGGGCGTAGAGCTTGCCAAACTGACTTTCATCCTCCAGCGCGGTCAGCTCTGCCTCGGTGTACTCTCGCCCGACCTTCAGCCCCAACTCGCCCACCTGAAACACATCCAAACTAAAGCGATACTTCCCGTCAACACTGACATTGACGCGATTTTTATCGCGGGCCTGGAGGGAGATGTCGGTGATTTTCATGTAGACGAGAGAGCTACGCCTCCGCTTCCTTCACCTTCTCCCGCACCTTCTGGTCGATTTCCGCCAGGACGTTCGGATTTTCCTTCAGATACGCCTTGGCTTTGTCGCGGCCCTGGCCGATGGTTTCGTCATTGTACTTATAAAACGCACCGGATTTGGCGACAATTTCATGCTCGACTGCCAAGTCCAGAATGTCGCCGGTCTTCGAAATGCCTTCGTTGTACATGATGTCAAATTCAGCGGTGCGGAATGGCGGCGCGATCTTGTTCTTGACCACTTTGATCTTGGTGCGGTTACCGAGGATGTCATCGCCAACCTTGATCTGACCAATGCGTCGAATATCAACGCGCTGCGACGCGTAAAACTTCAGGGCGTTACCGCCGGTGGTCGTCTCAGGATTGCCAAACATCACGCCGATCTTCATGCGAATTTGGTTAATGAAAATCACCGTCGCTTTCGATTTGTTAATGATACCTGTCAATTTACGCAGCGCCTGGCTCATCAGCCGCGCCTGCAGGCCCATGTGACTGTCGCCCATGTCACCGTCAATTTCCGCCTGCGGCGTCAGTGCCGCCACCGAGTCCACCACGATGAGATCCACCGCATTGGAGCGCACCAAGGTCTCAGTGATCTCCAGCGCTTGTTCGCCGTTGTCGGGCTGCGCTACCAGCAAATTGTCGGTGTCAACGCCCAGCTTTTTGGCGTAACTTGGATCCAGCGCGTGCTCTGCGTCCACAAACGCCGCCGTGCCGCCCTGCTTTTGAATTTCAGCGATAGCGTGTAGCGTCAGCGTCGTCTTACCGCTCGACTCCGGCCCATAAATTTCGATGATGCGGCCCTTTGGATAACCGCCACCCAGCGCCAGGTCGAGGCTCAGCGCACCCGACGGAATGACCTCCACATCCGCCTGATGAAACTCACCCAGCTTCATGATGGAGCCATCGCCAAACTGCTTGGTGATTTGATCCATCGCCAGACCCAGCGCCTTCAATTTTCCTTCGTCAACCTTCTTTTCTGCCGCCACCGCCTGCTCAGTCTTTCCTGCTTTTGCGTCCTTTTTCTCGTCTGCTTTCGCCATACGAATCCCTCCTTAGTTGCTATCTTTATTATACCGCCCGCGACGGATATTTGCTATAATAGACCTATGAAAAAGCAATCCGGATTTACGGTTATCGAGGTACTGGTCGTTATCGCGTTTCTCGTGACGGCGATGATCGTGGCGATGATACAGATAAATAACTTACACCGTGAGCGTGAGAACAATCAGAAAAAAACCGCTATCAATGCAATGTATTACAGCCTTGAGGAAGCTTTCCATAAACGACACGGCTTCTATCCAGAACACATAGGCGAGACAACGCTACCGACTATGGACAAGGAGCTTCTGAAAGACCCTAAGGGGAAAGTCCTCGGTGATAAAGACAGTAGCTATCGCTATGAGCCAACCCAGTGTCAAGATGGCCAGTGTAAATCATACACCCTGCGCACGCTACTGGATGGCGAAGCAGACTTCGTCAAAGAAAGTCGCCACAAATAGCATAGCCTAATCCTGGTATAGTACAGGGCGCCCGTTCTTAAAGGCTTCGATGGCGTTGTTCAAGATGGCCACCTGCTCCTTAGGGTTCGCGACGTAATGGAAAATATAGGTCGTCTCCTCACCCTCTGTGCTTAGGCGGATGGTGCCGTAATTAAAGATAGTCTGGATAATGCCTCGCTGCAAAAAGCTTGCATCCTCGATACTCCCTAGACTCACTGTTTGCTCATGCCGCGCGAAGAGGCTGGTCTGAATTTCCTGAACGACACTTTCATTTGTCATAAAAAAGCGATTCTGCAAATACACCCACAGCGCGACCGCGCCACCGAGCGCCACCAGGAGTGCAAGTAGCATCGCGATAGATACCACCAGACCCATGTTCACCGGCGCGAAGGTGAACAGACTGCTCGAGAGTGACGGAAGGATGGCAGTAAAGCCAAGGATAATGATGATGAGGAGTGAGGTCATGGCGATGGGCAGCACCATACCGATGGGGTGGCGCTTGATGTCGAGAATGACATACTCAGCCTCGCTAAGGTTGAGGTGAGGATAATCGCGCACCGACTGCTCATGCCGCGCTTTCGTCTCATCACTGATGGGCGCGACAACTGGCTCATATGGTCGCGTGGCGTGCACTACCTTTGGCTCATTTGCGTACTGAGCACGAATTTGAGGATCAAAGTGTTCGCCAGCGATAGCCTCAGGGCGCGTCGTGACGTGCGAAGACCGCGGAACTTCGATAGGGTCGGGAGTCATGACAGGTGGTGTGGGTGGCGGTGGCGGTGGTGCCACTGGCGGGTGGCGATATAGCGGCTGCCCATCCGTATCATACGCAACGGGCTGAGTATAATCCTGCGGTGTGTCTGGCTTCATTACGCTATATTATACCATAGTCTGAGAAACTAGGCGATATCTTGCGCCGCACGGGACTTATTATTCCGGCGAGGGTTGCTCTCAGCGACCTTCCGCAAGTCTTCATGTGCATCAAACTCGTCAACGATCTTGCGACCCAGCAGCGCCTCTATCACATCCTCCAGGCTGACGATGCCGACCGTCTCGCGAAACTCGTTTACCACGATGAAGAGATGGTGACGCGTCTTGATAAAGGCCGTCAATGCTTGCTGCAGAGAGTGGTCTTCATGAATATAGTACACTTTTTTCGTCATCGCCTGCCGTGCGGTATTGCCGGCTGTTTTACGGCTGATATCCAGAAAATCTTGCATGTAAAGCATCCCGACCACATGATCAATATCACCGTCGATAACCGGAAAGCGGCTATGTCCCGTCTTGTGCAGCGCATCCAGCACTAGCGGCCCCAAAACTTCATCTTCTGGCACCGCATCGATAATACTGCGAGGTGTCATGACGGTCTTGACGGGTCGCGTGTCAAAGGTGAGACCATTGACGATGAGCCGCTTATCATCTGGCTGCAGCGCATCACCTGATTGTTCGACCATGGCCAGTAATTCCTCCTTTGATTCGATATCAAAGGCATCGTTCGGAATGGGCGCAACCGAGCGAATCATTCGGAAGACTCGAGGATGACGCTCGATGAATGCAAGCAACTTGCCCTCGACACGCTCATATAGCGACTGAGAGAGCCGCTGAATGACTGAGATACGCGCCACCGCCCCCGACTCTAAGGCAATGATCAGGGAAATGAGAAAGCCCAGCGCCCAGTGGAATAATTGCACACCCAGCACGCTCAAGGTCACGATGAGCATAGCCGCGATAACGCGCTGCAAAGAAAATAAATCATGCAAGAGACCTCGACGCTTCAGGAGATGCGCGGCATCCTTGTCACCCTGCTTGGCGCGGCGCTGTAACTCAAAGCGACTGTGTCGCGAAGACTGTGGATGAACTCCTAAAACTATCAGCAGCAAGGCCAAAACGAGGCCGTATAGTATTGACCATAGTATTGTCATACTGTCATTGTATACTTTTTATGCTATAATAACCAGAGTTAATCGGAGGAAATATGAACGGAAAAACTTGGGCTATCTTTATCATCATCGTTGTCGCGGTTATCGGCGGCATGGTATATATCGCGACACAAAATCGCCTCGACGTCAGCAATATCGGCACAGAAGCTGCAGCAAAGTCACTGCCCGCAGAAGAGCGTAACGGCAACATCGCTGATCACACCTTTGGCAGCACTGCACCAAAAATCACCATTGTGGAGTACGGCGACTACCAATGCCCTGGCTGCCGCACTACCGCGCCTGAGGTTAAGCGCTTGACGGATAAATACAAAGAGCATGTGCAGCTCATCTTCCGTAATTTCCCTATCGCCTCACTCCATCCAAACGCCCGGGCAGCCGCAGCTGTTGCTGAAGCCGCTGGCAAGCAAGGCAAATTCTGGGAAATGCACGACCTGCTCTACACCAACCAGGAAGCATGGGGTGCTGCACAGCTCAAGGACCGCACCGAGCTCTTCATCGGCTACGCACAGCAGCTGGGGCTAAATATGGACGAATTTGACCGCGACGTCGCCAGTGATGCAGTAAACAAAAAGATTAGTTTTGACACCGCCGTCGGCCGCCTGCAGCAAGTAGACGCCACGCCGACGCTGATCTTGAACGGTGAAAAACTGAAACTGGAAGATGCTGATGGCATGGAAAAAGCCATCCGCGACGCCCTCACCAAGGCCGGCGTCACACTGCCAACCGAGCAGTAAATTCGGGCCAGAAAAGTAAAATCACCCCGGTGCCTTTGGGGTGATTTTTGATATCGCCGCTTTATCTCGGGCGATGCACTATTGTGCTATGTATGTTTGCCATTCGGCAGGCACCACATCCACTGGGACCCTTTTGCGCCGCGAAGACACAAAATTGATCGCTATTGGCATGTGTTTCGTACTCCTTGTACTTACGTGCAGCCTCACGCGCTTCGACCTTTATTACCCATTTGTTAAGCAATTGAATGCTCGGCGCGAGACACGTCACCTATAGTAGCAGATGCGGTGAGTGGCGTCAAGCCGCTACATATACTGCCCAACCCGCGGAATGAGCATAAACGCCCAATAAACTATGCACAAAATGAGTAATACAGCACCGTACCATATGACGACATCGGGCAGCTCTAGCTCGTGGCCCGTCTGATTGTGTTTTTCTTTTCTACATATGCAATAGCTCACAGTCTACTCCCGATTGCATCTCGTTTCATTATCTATAGCCATTCTATTTTATCGCTAGCTCCATAGTAACATTATTCAGTACGACTGCGTTAGGGTATTTTTAGGTGGCGTAGTTAATCAAAAACGCAAAAGGAGTTGCAATAAGACTTGCTGCGGGAATTGTCGCAAAAACCATAAGTATATCCTTATCATCTCTAGGTAAAATTGCCTAAAGCTCCGAATATATCTAAAGCATCAAATATCCTATCAACAGCCTTTTTAAATGGTTGATCATATTTTTGTCTTTTGTATTTTAACGTGAGTAAAATTAAGCAGCCTGTTACTAGTAAAAACCAAACGCCTATTATCAAAAAAGTGTAAGAAATGCTCCAATGTTCGATTGTAAAATGAAGCACAACAGCTAAGACTGGCACAGGCAGATATAACAAAGCCAATGCTAAACAAAGGTTATCTTCTGTAGTGTCTTCTCGTTTGGTATCTGTAGTTTTGGCCATACCTTCCCTTTCGTTGTGTATGCTGTTTTCTTCTTTGGTCAGTATACCAACCCAAAATCATTTGGCAAGTAGTTTTTTGCAAAAAAGAGCGGCCGTGCTGCGTGGACGGCCGCTCCCCGGGTGAATCGCGCTGATTATTCCCAGCGGAACAGCTTGATCGCTAGAAGATAAACGATGACGATGCAGGCGATGATGAAACCAAACTGCGGCAATACCTCCATCAGGCTAGCGTTTTCGGTGGTGATCAGGCGCATGCCGTCAACCACTGGAGTCATCGGGATGAACTGACTGATGGCCTTCAGCCACTCTGGGAAGAGAAAGGCCGGGAAGAAGGCGCCCGAAAGGAACATCATCGGGAAGGAGATGAGGTTCGACAGCGGCGCGGACTGATTTTCATTCTTCGCCCAGGCGCCGATCATCAGACCGAGGCCAACCATCATGAGAGCGGCCAGTGTCAAGAACGGGACAAACAGCAGCCAGTCGCCCCGCATAGTGAACTTAAACACTAGCATACCGACGATCACCATCAGAGCAGCGCTCATCAGTGAGATGATGGTGTAGACGATGGAGGTGGCGATGATCAGTTGCCCTGAGGTGAACGGCGCTGCCCGCATACGGCGGTAGTTACCCTTTTGCTTTTCAGCCGGCATCTGGTTCGCCAGGCCGAACACACCCATGCTCATCAGACTAAAGGCCAGCAGACCAGTAAAGGTGTAGTCGAACTGCTTTAGCGCTGCGTCACCCACCGCCTCAGCAGTGACCGCGATCGGCGGCTCTGGTTGACCTAGGTGCTTATTTATCGTACCGGCAATTTTCTCCATGACAGCCGTCAGTGCCGTGGCTGACTGATCCTGGCCCTTGGAGTGCAGTACCCGGATAGTACCAGTCGGACGAGCCGCCTCGCCTTCACCGGTGATCTGACCAAACTCCTTCGGCAGCTCGATGATACCATTGATCTCCGAGCGCTTCATCTTTTCCTTAGCGTCGTCCAGATCCTTCACGGTCTTCACCTTCAGGATACCCTTGTCATCTTTCGAGGCGCCTTCGACAAATTTTTTGGCGAACTCCGTGTCTGAGTGGTTGATGATGGCAACATTAAAGCTCATCGATTGATTATTAAAAATCGAACCGAACACAAAGAGGAAAATCAGCGGAAACAAAAAAGTGAAAAACAGCGCCATTTTGTCGCGAAACAAGCGCCGCAATCCAACATTGACTTGCCCGCCAATACCTGTCCAATACTTTTTCATACTACTCCCGAATCGCCTTTCCTGTTAGGTCAATAAACACATCTTCGAGGTTCGCCTGCACGACCTCCTGCTTTTTCTTGAAACCACGCTTCAACAGTTGCTGGATGAGGTTTTTCGGTGTATCAATCGTTATAATTTGACCATTATCCATGATCGCCAGACGGTCACAAAGCAGCTCTGCCTCATCCATGTAGTGCGTGGTCAGCACGATGGTAATTCCCTCACTGCGGATCTCCTTGATCAAGTCCCAGAGATTGCGTCGCGCCTGCGGATCCAGACCAGTGGTTGGCTCGTCCAGAAACAGTACTTTCGGGCTGTTCACCAGGGTTGAGGCGATGGCAAAGCGCTGCTTTTGGCCGCCCGACAATTGCTCGACGTAACTTTTGGCTTTTTCCGTCAGCTGGACTTTCGCCAGCAGCGCGTCCGCATCGATCTTGATACCATATAGGCTCGCAAACATCCGCAGTTGTTCGCGCAGAGTCAGCTTGTCATAAAAATTGGTTGACTGCAGCTGAATGCCGATGATATCTTTGATTTTTTTCGGATGCCGCGCCACATCGATGCCGTCGATCTCGGCTGTTCCGCCGTCAATCGGCCGCAGTGCTTCGAGCATTTCTAGCGTCGTGGTTTTGCCAGCGCCGTTCGGTCCCAAAATGCCGAAAATTTCGCCCTGCTGGACAGTGAATGAGACGCCATCGACGACATGTTTCTTGCCGTAGGTCTTGCGCAGGTCATCCACAGAAATGATTGCCATGTGCCATCATCCTTTCGTATTACGTCCCCGCGAGTATAGCCCGACTGGCAGCGTCGCAGGCACACTGGTAGTGTTTCCGACCAACCAACCGCTTACTTTTTCATCATACCACTTCTGGCGGATGAGCGCAAAAAACAGTGCCACCGCTAGGGGTGACACTGTCGTATGTAGTGCATGGACTATTTCTTGATGGCGCGCAAAATTGCCAGCAAAATGACTGCGCCGCCGAACGCGGTTGCTAGGCTCGGCAGATATAGCACAGTCTACGAAAAAGCTACTGTTCACCTGGTTCAGCGAAAGTGTTAATTCCTTTGTCGAGCAGGCGCTTCTTAAGAAGAAAAACCTCCTGGCGAACTTCCCCTTCGCGCTCCACTACCAGATGACTGAGGTAGATATGGCTAGCAACCTGTAGCACGACAAGACACAGGAATCCAACGATGAGCTGCAGACGCAGGCGACGCAATGTCCGGGCCGTGATGTCTTTTTGTGAGGTATGAGCCATATGATAGTTCTCCTTTTATATACTTAGTGGCGGCGCAAGAAATAATACCCAATAAGCAGCGCCATGATGATACTCACGCCGGTGATCAGCCAGAACATCAGTGGATGCTCGGCGCCAGGCACGGGCACATTCATGCCGAACAGCCCCGCCACCATGGTCGGGATGGTCAGCGCCACCGTGATGACGGTCAGCAGGCGTATGGTTTCGTTCAGGCGAGTATCCATGACGGCGCGGTAGCTATCGCGCACATTCGTGATGGTACGCAGCAAGGATTTACAGCGGACGATGACCTGCTCCAGGTCGATAGAAATATCTTCCACGTCATCTTTGTCATCTGCCTTCAGGCGCAGCGCCCGGGTAGCCTTCAGCCGTTCGATGGCTAAGTTCATCGGGATCAGTGCGTCCAAGTAGTCGTTCAATTTCCGCTCGTATTCAGTGAGTGTGGCGATGTCGCGAGTATGCAGCGTGCGGATATCGTCCGTGGCAGCGCGCATCTGGCGGTTAATGGTCGCCACTCGCCGCTGATACTGGGTGGCAATAGCGTCAATCATATCCACCAACAGCTCAATCTGCCGATCAGTCCGCACTCGCCGTCTGTCGATAAACGGCTGCCAGAGCCGCCCCAGGCTATCGCGCGAAATTGTCACCACATAGTCGCGGTGAATGCCAAACAGAATTGGCGTGGTAAAATCGTTGAATTCATCATCCGTATCTGGCAAGCGCGCGATGAGATAGGTCCACTCATCCTCAAATTCGACACGCGGCACCTCGTGCGGGTCCAGCGCGTCGCTGATCATATCGCCGTCCATGCCGAGCGTCAGCAACTCCGCCACCTCCTCGTCATTCGGCCGCTCGCAGCGCAGCCACGCCCCAGAGGCCAGCCGACCAATTTCCTCGATCGGCTGCGTCTCATTCGGGGCGTACAGATACTGAATCATGCGCTAACCACACGCGTCCCGGCGGTGCCTTCAATCGCTGCTGCGGTTTTTTCCAGCGAGGTGATGATGGCCGTACGCCCCGCACCACCCTTCACAAAGCTGAGAACTGCCTGGGTTTTTGGTAGCATGGAGCCGGCGGCGAATTGCCCATCATCAATGTGTTTTTGCAATTCTTCAGCCGAGATCTCGCCAAGCGCTTGCTCATCAGGAGTGCCGAAATTGACCTTTGCTGCGTCCACCGATGTCACGATAAGCAAGGTGTCGGCCCCTAGCAAGTCAGCGAGCTTCGCAGCGCCAAAGTCCTTGTCAATCACCGCGGCCACACCCTTCAGCTGACCTGCCTCGTCCTTCAACACCGGAATGCCGCCGCCGCCCGTCGAAATAACCGTCACACCAGCATGCACCAGCGCCTTGATGACATCAGCCTCGACGATGGTCTCCGGCTTCGGCGAAGGCACCACGCGCCGCCAGCCGCGCCCGGCATCTTCCTTTACGGTATAGCCACGCTCGGCAGCCACCGTCTTGGCCTCTTCTTCGGTATAAAATGGCCCGATGGGCTTAGTGGGATTGGCAAATGCTGGATCCGCCTGATTCACGACCGTCTGCGTCACCACGCTGACTGCATGATGCTGCAACCCCTCGACAGCAAAAGCATCGTGTAGCGCCTGCTGCAACCAAAAGCCGATAAGCCCCTGACTCATGGCGCCCGAATCCTCTAGTGGCAAGCTTGGCACATCTTCAGTGTTAATCGCTTCCTCATGCAGCACGATATTACCAACCTGTGGCCCATTACCGTGGACGATAGCGACATTGTGCCCTGCCTTGATAAGCGGTAGCAGCTGCCGCACCGTCTCATCCGCTACTCGTTGCTGCTGCTCAGACGAGGCTTCGCCCCGCTTTTGCAGGGCGTTACCTCCGAGCGCAACGACAATCGTTCGCTTCTGATCCATAGGCTAGGCCATCGCTCCGTAAATAGCTATCACCGCCAGGCTGATCACCGCAAACACCGCCATGATAGGCAGGCTACGCTTCAGCCAGGCGCGGTACGACACGCCCGCCAGCGCCAGACCGCCCATCAGTGAGGCGATGGTTGGCGCCATCATGTTGAGCAGTCCTGAGGCAGTCGCGAAGGCCGCCACGATGACTTCCTTGCTTGAACCCACCAGGTCAGCCACTGGTGCGATAACTGGCATAGTTGCCGCCGCCAGACCTGATGATGATGGGATGATAAAGCTCATCGGCAGATAGAACAGATACGCCAAGAGGCCGACGAAATTGCCTGCACCCTTCAGGGCGCTTTCGCCCCAGCTGATGATGGTGTCCTGGATGGCACCGTTTTGCATCACCACGCCGACACCCGCTGCAACCGCGATGATCAGCGCCACGCTGAGCAGATCGGCCGTCCCTTTCAGGAAGGTATCCACCACGAAGACATTTTCTTTCTTAAATTGGCGGTAATAAATTGCCGCAATGATAAGCGTTGAAATCAAGAACAAGGTCGAGATTTCGTTAAAGTACCACGCACCTAGGGCTGCATTGTGTCCTGCACCCAGGACTGCGCCGATGACCGGCAGACCAACCAGCCACGTATGCAGCTGTGCAAATACCTTGATACCAAAGTCTTCCCATGGGATGAGTGAGATGATCATGATCAAGAAAGTGAGGCCGAATACTGCCATCACTGCCTTACGTGGACCAGTGAAGCTCGGCACATTGCTCATATCGAGCGTGGTGGTTGCTGGCTTGTAGCGCACATCGTCCTTGTACGCACCCGCTTTCACCTTGGCAGCATAGCGCATGGTAAAGGCGATAGCCGCGATGAGACACAGCACCAAGATGATGGACTGCACGCCGAGCAGATTACCCAGTGGCACATCTGCCGCGCTGGCCGCAATGCCCGTTGAGAATGGGTTGATGGTCGAACCCAACACACCAACGCCGCCACCGAGAACGATAACCATCACCGCAGTCATGGCGTTATAGCCCGCCGCCATCATGATCGGCACCACGAGAGCATAAAAGGCCACTGCCTCTTCCTGCATACCGTAGGTCGTTCCGCCGATAGCAAAGAAGACCATCAGGATAGGAATCAGCCACTGTTCCTTGCCTTTCATCTTCTTCAGCAGCGCACCCAAGGTTGCATCCAGTGCACCGGTCTTCATGACCACGCCCAGGAATCCACCGAGGATCAGCACGAAGACGATCACGTCAAGCTTTTCTTTCATACCCTGCACCGGCGCGATAAAGGCATCCCACGCGCCCTGACGGGTATCAGTTGTTACCTTCTCACCATCTTTTTCTTCGGTGGTGACTTTGTCAATTTGTTTGTAGGTGCCAGACACGCGCACCTCTTTGCCATCGACTGTTTTAGTCTCATACTGCCCCGATGGCACCAGCCAGGTCAGACCGGCCATCATGGCGATGACGATGAAGAGTACGGTAAACGCTGACGGTGACCGCAGTTTCTTCTTTACTTTTTTCATTTTTTCAACCATTGCCTTGGAGCCTCCTTTACTCCCTTATTACGACAATTACAGCGTCAATGCCATGACGGCCTTGATGGTATGCATCCGATTTTCCGCCTGATCAAACACGATCGAATGTGGCGAGCGGAACACCTCATCCGATACTTCCATAGCATCCAGCCCAAATTCTTCCTGCACGTGCTTGCCCGTCACCGTCAGCGCATCATGGAAGGCCGGCAGACAGTGCATAAATTTCACCTCTGGATTGCCCGTCAGATCAAGCATGGCGCGGTTCACCTGATAGTGCCGCAGCTGGTCAATTCGCTCCGCAAACTTATCCTCTTCGCCCATGGACACCCATACGTCGGTGTAAATCACCTCTGCGCCGCGCAGTGCTTCCTCGAAATTGTCGGTGAGCGTGATACGGCCGTGGCTCTCATGCGCAAAGCGGTGCGCCTGGTCGACCAGATGCTGCTCAGGACGGAGGTGCTCAGGCGACAGGATACGGAAATCCAACCCCATTTTCGCCGCGCCGATCATCAAGCTGTTGGCCATATTGTTACGGCCATCGCCAACGAAGACGAACTTGACGCCCTTGAGCCGACCTAAATGCTCCTCGATGGTCAAAAAGTCAGCCAAAATCTGCGTCGGGTGGAATTGATCCGTCAGGCCGTTCCAGACCGGCACCCCGGCATGAGCCGCCAGCTCTTCCACTGTCGAATGAGCAAAGCCGCGGAACTCGATACCATCAAACATCCGTCCCAGCACCTTCGCTGTATCCTCGACGGTCTCTTTTTTACCCAGCTGAATATCATCTTTACCGAGGTATTCTGGCGCGATACCGAGGTCATTTGCTGCTGCCACAAATGCACAGCGGGTGCGTGTTGACGCTTTTTCAAACAGTAGCGCGATATTCTTCCCTTCATGAATCCGGTGCGGAATACCGGCGTACTTGAGCCGCTTGTACTCGCGTGCCGTATCCAGCAGTAAGCGAATTTCGCTTGGCGAATAATCCGCCAGCGTCAGTAGTGATCGTCCCTTTAAACTTTGTGCCATTTATACATCCTCCCGTACCAGCGGCATACTCATACAGCGTGGACCACCGCGGCCACGACCGAGCTCAGCGCCGGCCACTTCAATAACTTCCAATCCTGCTTCACGCAGTGCTTTATTTGTCACGTAATTGCGGTCGTAGGTCACCACCACGCCTGGCGCAATGGCCAAGGTGTTGGAGCCGTCGTTCCACTGCTCGCGGGCTGCGGCGATCGGGTCGCCAGCGCCACACTCTATCAAGGTCACGTGCGGCAACTGCAAGGCCACCCGTAGCACATGCTCCAGATCAGTTTCATGGGTAATGCGTGGAAATGCCTGACCCTCTACCTTTTCCAAAATGTAACAGTTAATCTTACCGCCATTATCGCGAATTTCCGGATGGATGGTGAACTTATCATGATCGATCATAGTGAACACCGTATCCAGGTGCATAAAGGCATGGCTTTTCGGAATTTCCATAGCGATGACCTTCTTGAAATCCGAACCCGCAAACAGCTTGGTGGCCATTTTTTCGATCGCCTCCGCCGAGGTGCGCTCCGAAATACCGATCGCCATCACTTCACGGCTCAGCACCAGTTCGTCACCGCCCTCGATGGAGAATTTCTCATCGCGGTTATACCACACCGGCACTTCGCGGCCGGCAAAGCGCGGATGGTGGTCGATGATATAACGCATAAACAGCGACTCGCGGCGGCGGGCTGGCCAGTGCATTTTATTGATCGTCAGACCACTGCCGATCGTCGCTGCGGGGTCACGCGTAAAGTAGAGGTTTGGCATCGGATCAAGGTAGAACGGATAGTGATTCTGCTCTACCATGTCGTGCAGCTGCTGGTGATGCTCTGGCGGTAGCGTCACCTCATCCTTGCGTACTCCAGCCATCAGCTTGCGCACCATGGCTAGTGTCGGCAGATCCAGCAAAAATTCGCGCAGCACATGTGTCACCCGGTGCGATCCGTGCTTTGAAGCCGCGAGCATCTCATCGACAAACTGCTCACGCAGCCGACCCGACACATCTGAGTCCAGCGCCTCGGTGGTCATCTGGTCCAGATACAGCACCTCAACACCACGACTGCGCAGCACCTCTGCGAACGCATCATGTTCCTGCTGCGCCACTTCCAGATACGGAATGTCGTCAAATAAAAGATCGGTCAGGTACTCTGGAGTCAAATTTTCCAACTCCGCGCCTGGCCGATGTAATAATACTGTCTTTAATTTGCCTATTTCCGACGTAATATGTAATGGTTGATCCATACCCCATCCCCTTTTTGTTTATAGTTCTCACCTATAATCGTAGCACAAGCAGTTTAAAGTGCAAGAGCTATGACGCACAGCGAATGTTCCACCCGTACCAGACGCGCCCGCGGTTCACTGCGCAGCCACTGGTCCACCGCCTTGGCCGCCCCTGGCAGCGCTTCATTGGCATAATCATCCACCACGATGATAGCCCCTGGGCTGAGCCGATGCCGTAGCAGCTCCAGTGGCACCCGCACCGATTCATAATAATCCCCGTCCAGAAAGGCGAAACTGACCGCCGGCGGTACGTCATCTGGCGTGAGCGCGTCAAACCAGCCCTTGTGGATGACGGGCAGCGGCAGGCCGAGCTTTTTAAAATTGGCGATGAGCTGTTTTTTAGTCGCCGCCAGCTCGCCCGGGCGAAATTGCTCGCCGGCCGGGCTGATGTCGGGGGCGGTTTTTTCGGGCAGCCCTGCGAAGGAGTCGTACACATGGAGCGTCTTGCCAGGCGCCAGCGCCTGCATCAGATGAACGCTGGTCGTGCCGACATAGCAGCCAAATTCCACCACGTCACCCGGCACTGCGGCGGTGCTAGCAAGTTCACGGAGGATTGTCCTCACTTCGCGTTCGTCAACTTGGTCAGAAAGCAACTTCATGGGTTTTATTATACGACCAACCGGCGTATAATGCACCATAGGTATCTGGGTGTGGCGCAGCTCGGTAGCGCGCACCGTTCGGGACGGTGAGGTCGCTGGTTCAAATCCAGTCACCCAGACCAAACATAGTAGATGAGGTTCATTTCATGAACTTAAATACCATCTAGGCGAGGAGAGTATGGGGATGGAGAATCTAGCCTGCAACTGTAAACCAGAGCTGACAGAGCAAGAAGCTGCTCAAATACTAGGGACGGGTGACTCAGAGATAGAGCTTAGCATCCGGAAACTAATCGAAGGAGCAGGCCGCGAGGGCATCGGAGTCCGGGAGTTCTACGAGCATCCAGATCTTGCTCCTTACTTCCATGAAGATGTCGAGCGTGCCCTGCAGGACTAGCGTATCAACGGGTACGTTAAGTTAGGGAGTGCTGCCACTCGTTGGTTTTGGATAGAACCTCTGTAGTTGACACTGGTGAACGGTAATTTTCCATGATTACCACGCATTATACTATTGATGCGGCACGGAAAGGAATATTTCACTCCGTCCGATGCGGCAAATATTCAGGGCAAAGACCGATGTAAGCAGCTCATGTGCTAAAATGTATCTATGGAACACGACTATGGAGCAGGGACAATCTCCCGATCGAACTCCGACCGTCTTGTGGCGGTCAGCACAGACTTGGGAGGCAATGAAGTGTGCTATATCAGAGAAAATGCTGAGTCTTTAGTGGATGAAATCGAGGAGACACTCGGCTATAAAGAAGACGAGCCAAAAATTGACGGAGAAGCAACAACTGTCAATATTCCGCACGAAGCGTATTCAATTCTGAAGGACGAATGGGGCGAACATAAAGTACTCCCCACGATAGGTGCTTACATCATGGCGATGGTTTCGCTAAGTGATAAAGTATCAGATATTACCGCCCTCCAGGAAAAAGTTGACCCAAATTCGGAGTGCGCAAATTTGAGGTGCCCTAAGGCGGGCGACTGTCCTTTTGTGAGACTTTGCAATGCACGCAAAGATGTACTCCAACTACTCAAGCGCATGGGAAAAGAAGAAACTGAGTATAGGCTCTGGGCAAAAGAGGAGTCCTGGGGTGACGACTGGACCTGGCGAATGGAATCAAAAATTGGAGGAGGGATCTTTTGATGTATGCTGGCCGCAGACATGCGCGACTTGTATGAACATCCAGATATCAAACCTTTCAAGATTGACAGCTTCACTATATTGGCTCATACTAAACTGTATCATGAAAGAGTGTTCGCAACCCCAGGCCGAGGTGCACTCCGAGCAAATGGAAAGCCGCGAGGCGTTATGCGAGCGGTGTCGGGGACCTTTGGGCGAGAGGGCTTTAGAGGGTGAAGGCGTGGCACTTTCACCAGAAGAGTCTCAGTTTGAGCAAGAGGACAGCCTTAGCTTGAAACATCGAATGGCGCGGTATGAGCGACCAACCCGCAAGGATCCTCTTGACAGTGTTCCGATTTTGAAAGTAGCAGGCAGGGATACTTCGCAAGGCTTTACAGTGATCCAAGGGCGAGTTCCCATCAAGTCAATTCGTTTCGATAAGAAAAGGAGCGGCAAGAAGCGGCCTAAACCACATTACTTCATATGACGCGACGCATCAACATCCGAGGAGTGATTATCAATGACAAGGGCGAGCTGTTTTGCCAGCTGCTAACGGCGCGGCAGCGTGATGGGCGGGATTTTTGGTGTACGCCGGGCGGCGGGCTGGAGCCAGGCGAAAGTCTACTGGACGGGCTGCGGCGGGAGATGCTGGAAGAGACAGGCGTGACGCCAGAGATTGGCAAGCTATTGTTCGTTCAGCAGTTCACCGAGTCTGACCAGCCAACCCCTGACCGCCCCAGCGAGCAACTGGAATTCTTTTTTCACATCACCAACTGGCAGGACTACCAAACCGTCCAGCTGGAAGCCACTAGCCACGGCGTCAGCGAGGTCATGCAGTGCGGCTTCGTTTCGCCGGTGACCACTGTTATTTTGCCCCGCTATCTCACCGAGGTTGACCTGGACTGGCTGACCGATCCTACCACACCAACTCAGATTTTGAGCGACCTACCATCATAGTGCTGCTAATGCCGCTTGAAAAACTGCTGCGCCCGCGCTGATTTCGGATGGTCAATCACGTCGCTCGGCGTGCCATCTTCGACAATTCGCCCCTTGTGCAAAAACAACATCCTGGTGCCCACGTCACGCGCAAATTTCATCTCATGCGTCACGATGAGCATCGTCATACCGCGACCAGCCACCCGACGCACCACATCCAGCACCTCACCCACCATTTCTGGGTCAAGCGCTGACGTCGGCTCATCAAATAGCATCACCTTCGGCTCCATGGCCAGCGCACGGGCGATGGCCACCCGCTGCTTCTGCCCGCCTGACAGCTGCGACGGCCGAGCGTGCGCCTTGTCTTTGAGGCCGACCTCCGCCAGTAGCTTCATGGCCAGTCGCGTTGCCTGGGCGTCAGACAGTTTGCGTAATTTTTTCGGCGCCAACTTGATATTTTCCAGCACGCTCAGGTGTGGAAACAAATTGAACTGCTGAAACACCATGCCAACATTTTTGCGCAAACGGTTCAGGTCAGCTCGCCCGCTGGTCACCTCTATGCCGTCCACGGTGATGGACCCGCCGCTGGCCGTCTCCAGCGCGTTGATGCAGCGCAGCAGCGTCGATTTTCCAGAGCCAGATGACCCAGCAAGCACCACGACCTCGCCCTCGCTCACCTCTAGGTCGATGTCGCGTAGCACCACCACGTCGCCAAATGATTTTTTGAGATCTTTGATGCTAATCATCTTTTAATTTCCTTTCGATTCGCGCCGCCACCCTTGTGAGCAAGCTGGTCATCACCAGATACAGCAGCGCCGCCGCAAACAGCGACTGAAACGCCGTCGCCGTCTGAAAGCGAATATTATCCGCGCCGCGAATGATGTCGTTCAGTCCGATCCATCCCACCACTGACGTCTCTTTCAGTAGCGCAATACACTCACTGATCAGCGTCGGCAGGGAGTTGCGCAGCGCCTGCGGTAAGATAACTAGTCGCATAGCCTGCCAATGACTCAGCCCCAGGGCGCGCGCCGCCTCCATCTGCCCCTTGTCGATACTCTTCACGCCCGCGCGGATAATTTCCGCGATATAGGCTCCGCTATTGATACCGAAGGCGATGGCCGCCACGATAAGCTTTGGCATAAATTGATACGACCCGAACACTACGTAGTACATAATGAGCAGCTGCACCAAGAGCGGCGTGCCGCGGATGATCGTCACATAGGTTTTGCCTATCCAGCGCAGCGGCGCGATGTGCGACAGCCGCATCAAGGCCACCACCAGCCCGATGATCAGGCCGAGGATGAGCGACAGCACCGTCAGCACCAAGGTAACTTCCAGGCCATGCCACAGATACAGCCAGCGGCCATCGCCGAAGATCACTTCGATGATATTCATGGGCGCGCTCCTGCTGCCGACTCACCGAAATATTTACGGATCAAGGCATCGTAACGCCCGTCTTGCTTCATGTCGCGGATGACTTGGTCGGCGGCCTGCTTGAGGGCGTCATTGCCCTGCTTGATAGCGATGGCGTACTGCTCGCTGCTCAACTCACCCGGCACAATTTCCAGCGACGGAAACCCCTTGATATACTGCGCGGCCGGCGCGTCATCCAAAATCACCGCATCCACCCCGCCGATAGCCAATTCACTCAGCACCGTCGGTACACTGGGAAATTGCGCCACTTTGGCACCTGAAATCTTTGAGGCCAGCGTGTCGCCCGTCGTCCCAAGCTGCACGCCAATTTTCCTCCCCTCAAGTGCCCCTGCCGTCCGCAGTGAACTGCCTTTTTTCACGATAATCCGCTGCGACGCCGTGTAGTAGGCATCCGAAAACAGCACATTCTTGGCGCGCTCCGGCGTCATGGACATCCCCGCGATCACCATATCGACCCGCCCGGCATCCAGCGCTGGCAACAGCCCATCGAACGACATATCCTCTACCCGCAGCTCCTTGCCCATACTCTTGGCAATTTCCCGCGCCAGATCGACATCAAAGCCCACTACCTCAGCCCCTTCACGATACTCAAACGGCTTGAACCCAGCATTTGTTCCCATGATCAGCACCTCTTGAGTATCGCCAAAATTTCCCTCGCGCTGCATGATATCGACGAACATCCAGCCGACCAGCACCAAAAACAGCCCCAGCCCGATCCACCACGAGGGGCCAAAGAGTCGCGTCTGCCCACCAGTTCGCTTCATACTCCCAGTATAGCGCGTTTGCCCTGCCGGGCCAACAAGTGGTAAAATAACAAGTATTATGGTGAAAAAAGCTCTCAGGGCGTCAATTCGTCCCCTTATCATCTTGCTGCTGGCACTAGCAGCCGTCCTGTTCGTTGCTGTTCAGTTCAAGATGACCAAATTTAACGATGCGAAGATTGACGAAATCCTGTTTTATCTCAACAACGGCCTGGCCGGTGGACAAACCGGCAGTCTGAGCGATGCCGTCTGGTCCTATCTGCCATGGGCGGTGCTACTCTTTATCATCCTATGGCTACCGACCACCGCTTGGATGCGCCGCCTGCTGAGCCGAGCACTGCGTCCGCTGGCCCGCTTCGTGCCGCGCCCCCTGAAAAAACTGGGTGGCTTTACCATTCGCAAGCAATTTCTCTACGCCGTCGCCCTCTGCACTATCAGCTGCGTGATGATCCTGCAAAGCTTTAGTATCCCAGCCTACGTCGCGGCGCTGGCCCAGTCGACCAAGCTGTACGAAGAGCACTATGTCGATCCGCGCTCGGTGGAGCTGACCTTTCCGGAGAAAAAGCGCAACCTGATTTACATCTACCTAGAGTCGGTGGAAAATACCGTGCTGTCGCGAGAACACGGCGGCATGAATGAACGCTCGGTGATGCCAGAACTTGAAACACTGGCGCGTGAAAACCTTAATTTTTCTCATACCAACTCGGGGCTCGGTGGCGCACTGCCAGCGCACGGCACCACCTGGACGGTGGGCGGCATGACAGCGCAGTCAGCGGGCGTACCGCTCAAGCAAACTCTGGCAGGCGGGCGTGACCACAACTCGATGAGCGAGTTTAACCATTTTCTGCCCGGCGCTCACACCCTCGGCGATATCCTGAAGGCCAACGGCTACAACCAGTCATTTGTCATGGGCTCGGACGCGGCCTTTGGTGGGCGCGACAAACTGCTCACGCAGCACGGCGATTATCAGCTGCTTGATTTCAATTGGGCGCGGCGCGAAGGCAAGATTCCTGCTGACTACAAAGTATGGTGGGGCTACGAAGATAAGCGGATGTTTGAGTTTGCCAAAGAAGAAGCCACTCGCCTCAGCCAGCTTGATAAACCATTTAACCTGCAGCTGCTGACGGTTGACACTCACTACGTCGATGGCTGGATGGATGAAACCTGTCCGCAAGACTACGCGCATAAATACGACAATGTGCACGCTTGTTCATCTCGCCAAGTGAAGGCCTTCATCGACTGGCTGAAGCAACAGCCGTTTTATGACAATACCACCGTCATTATCACCGGTGACCATCTGGGAATGCAGACCGATTATTACACTGAAAAAATTGCTGGGCAAGACTACCAGCGCACCATCTTTAACGCTTTTTTGAACCCTGCCCTGCAGCCACATCAGTCTCACAGCCGCCAATTCACCAGTTTTGACATGTACCCGACGACCCTGGCGGCCATGGGTGTGCAGATCAAGGGCGAGCGCCTCGGCCTCGGCACCAATCTTTTCTCCGGCGAAAAAACCCTGGTGGAGCGCCTGGGCGGCATCGACCAATTGAACCAAGAGTTGCCAAGGCGCTCGTCGTTTTACGAGCGCCAGCTAATGACAAGGGGTAAGTAGCCTACTCTGTCTGGTTCTGCTCTAGCGAGGTGATTTTTTGGATCATCGGTAATACCAGCCAGATACCTATGCTACCGAGGAGCAAGCTACCGCCCACGATGGCAAAGTATGTCGGCGACAGACTGACCCGCACCGTCGATGAAAAGCTCTGCAAAAAGACGGTCGCCACCCAGATGCCTGCACCAGCTGCCAGCACCGAGGTACTGATGAGCGGAATTAACGACTCGACCAGCACAACTCGCTTCATTTGCCCGACCGTCATACCACTCAAGCGCAGCGTAAAGAGTGAGCGTCGTCGCTCTAACAGGCCGCCGATTGTCGAAACGATCAGGCTCGCCACTGCCACGAACAAGGTAACACCGATACCAACATAGGTCAGCGCCGCCAGATCATTGATAACAGGATTGACAACTGGTTTTTGCGCTCGCGTACCGTCCGCGATAGCCAGTTGACCAGCCGCTGGCATGTAACTGAGCGCCAGGCTGCGCAGCGCATCAATTTTCTCACCGTTCAGTCGCACGATATAGCGCGCTGGTGCATCTGCTGGCACTTCTTTGGCATCGATAGTCTCAATGTTGTCCACGACGGGGCTTAGGAAATTGATGCGGGTCAACGCGTCATCAGCCGCACCAGCTGGACAGCGGTGCTTCGTATAGGCGGCTGCCACACGACAGGACAGTACCATACCCTTGTCCGTTTCGGTCACAACATCCGTCGAGCTAATGAATGACTGCTTGCGCAAGGTTGCCTCAAAGTCAGCTGGTAACTGGTCTGAGTAGACAATAGCAGTACCTGACTGCAACTGTGAATAACCATTGTCTTGAATCGACTGCAGGGAGAGATTACCTACCCCGCTGACCGCTGCCAGGTAAAAGCTACCAGCAAACAGGGCGAGCACCAGCCCACTCACGCTGCGGAAAATAGTCCGGGCATGTCCCGTGATGCGTCGCGATGCCAGCAGCGTGGTGGCCCGCCTGGTGTGATTGGCAAACACTTTCGACAGCCGACTGGTCAACCATGACCCTGCAAGCAACAAGCCAAACATTACCAACAACACACCACCCAGCACCAGCAGCATCGGCGCAATACTGTCATTGGCCTGTGCCTTGAGCCAGCTACTCCCCGCAGGCACACTCAACCAGGTAAAAATCCCCACACCCGTTAACAGCGGCAGGACACGCCAGGCACGCGGCCGTTTGTCCAGGCGCTCGCGGCGAGCCACTCCCAGCGGCGAGGTGCGGACTTTGCGCATCGCACGCCAACTAGCGAACAAGCTACAGCCCAGCGTGATCAGTGCGAAAATAAGGTATTGGACTGGTTCAACACGCAAATCACCCGTCCAGAATCGCATATCGCTGAAGGTAAAGTTGCCGAGCAACTGTTCATATGCCGCCCAATATACCAGTGAGCCAACGATCATACCCAACATTGTCGCAACAAATGATTCAAACAGCAGTATATGGTTGATTTGTGACCGTGTTGCCCCGATCAGCCGCAAAGCGGCATAGCGCTGTTCACGCTGAGCACTTCCCAGCTGCGTTGCCACTGCCACAAACATGACAATCGGAAAGAGCAAGATGATGCCACCGAACGAGAATATGAGTAGTGATGCTGGATCAAGCTCAAACAAAGGCTTGTGTTTTAGTGACTCCAAACTGTACAACTTTGCCGGCTGTTGTTCCGACCGCTGCCATGCTGCCACCTGCTCATCCGTCGCACCTCGTACCACCTGCAAGCTGTCTGGCGAAACAACATACTGTTCCGGCATCGTTCCGATATTCTTCGTACCAAACCGTTCGCCAATCTTGTCTTCTGGGTGTTGACGGATGATTTCCGCCAGCTTTGGCGATACATAATATTCACCGGCCCGTGGCGTTTTCATGCCGGGAAACTCAGGAGAATTGTCGCCTGTAGCGTGCAGAAATACCTGAATGATTTCCTGGTCGCGCCACTTAGAGGTGTTCCCAAACACCGTCGGCAACGTGTTCACCTGCAGCGGTGCCACCCCATCGATAGGTCGCTGAGCTTGTTTCGTCACCTCGGAAGCAAATGGACTATCAGAAGGGGTTGCCACTGACTGCCACGCATAGCGCTGCTGACGAGCCATCAAGCCATTGATGCCCGCCAAAAAACTCAGCAACATCAGCGTGCCCAGTCCGATAGCTGCTACCGTCAGCCCCAACCGTCCGATTGATTGACGCCCAGATTTTTTGAAAAGTAACCATGAAATTCTCATTGCACTCCTCCAGTGGTGTTCATTGTTTTGCGAGCGGCCCGCGCGCCAGTCGTCGGACTATGCGACGGCTCAACACCAGCCGCAGTGGTGATCTGTCCATCGCGCACGATGATTTCGCGGTCAGCGTATGCCGCAATGGTTGGTTCGTGTGTCACCATGACGACCGTTGTGCCATTTTCTTTGGCGGTTTTGATAAATAGCTCCATGACTTTTTCAGAATTCAGGCTGTCCAGCGACCCTGTTGGCTCGTCAGCAAACAGCACCTTCGGCTCAATCACCATAGCGCGCGCAATCGCCACCCGCTGTGCCTGACCGCCAGAAATTTCGCCCGGCAGACTGGCTTCTTTGCCCCTCAAGCCCACTGCCGCAATCCATTTTTTAGCGCGAGCATACGCGTCCTTGCGACTGACTCCATTGAGCAGCAGCGGCAACGCCACATTGTCATGCACGCTCAGCTCTGGCACCAATTGCCCAAACTGAAACACGAACCCAAACGCCGTACGCCGCAGGATACTACGTTCCTTGTCGTTCATCGTATCAATCCGCGTGCCGTCAAACAAAATCTCGCCCTCATCGACATTGGTAATAGCCGCCAAGCTATGCAGCAGCGTCGATTTACCAGAACCGCTCGGCCCCATGATGGCTAATACTTCGCCTGGTTTGATGTCCAAACTAACACCACGCAGGGCATGCGTTTGACCGAATGATTTTTTGATATTTCTGGCGCTAATAATTGGTGCTACAGACATAATTCCTCCTTTAGTTTTGTTAATCGCGAGCTGGTCATATCGATCCAGCGTAGGTCTGCTTCGATGTGATACAACGCATGGTCGATCAGCAGGGTCGTCGCCAGGTCGCTGTCACGACGCTGTCGCGTTAGTTGACGCATCCGCTCGATGTGCGTGTGGCGCTGCGCATCCAGGTATGGCGCTGCATCGCCATCTCGCATCAACGCTAGCACCGTCTTCATGTACATGGTTGTTTGTAGGTATTGCGACGGTGCTTCGGGCATAGCCAACCATGCCTCAAATGCCTCCTGGCCGCGCGGCGTGATCTGATATTTGACTCGCTCTGGTCCGCCACTTTCATCGGTATCCTTGACCTCTTCCACTTTGCCGTCTCGCTTCAGGCGTGACAGTGTCGAATAAATCTGACCGCTTAAAATTGGCTTATCTTTCCCAAAGAGCGAATCATACTTTTTCTTTAGCTCGTAACCGTAGTTTGGCTCCGAGGCTAAAAATCCTAATAGGGTATAGTTTGCGCTCATGTCTCTGAGTATACACTGAGTGTATAGTTAATACAAGGGGTTTTCCAAAAAATATACACTGGGTGTATAGTAAATCAAGGAGAAAAAATCGCCGCATAGCGGCGATTGTATTGCTCGGGAGCGTGAGTTTAGCTACTCAGCGTACCCGTCTGGATTTTCCGACTGCCACTTCCATGAGTCACGGCAGGCGTCCTGAATACTCAGCTCAGCCTGCCAGCCCAGCTCCTCTCTCGCTAGGCTCGGGTCAGCATAACACGCCGCGATATCGCCAGGGCGACGGGCCACCACCTGATAGGGAATCTCCCGCTCAGCTGCCCGCTCAAAGGCATGGACCAATTCCAGCACTGAGGTGCCTTGACCGGTACCGACATTATAATATTTATATTCATTGGGCGCACCGAGATGCTCCAGTGCCGCCACATGCGCCTTTGCCAGATCAACCACGTGGATGTAGTCGCGCACGCCCGTGCCATCCACGGTGTCGTAGTCATCACCGAACACGCTGAGCTGTTCGCGCTTACCGACCGCCACTTGCGAAACGAAAGGCAGCAAGTTGTTCGGGATGCCCGATGGGTCCTCGCCGATCAGGCCGCTGGGATGAGCGCCCACGGGGTTGAAATAGCGCAGCGAGGTGAATTGCCAGCCTTCATTCGTCGCTGCCGTGTCGCGCAGAATTTGCTCGATCATCAATTTCGTCTGGCCATACGGGTTAGTCGCCGATAGTGGCATATCCTCGGTGATCGGTAGCTTCGCTGGATCGCCATAGACGGTGGCCGAGCTTGAAAAGACCAGCTTTTTCACCTCATGCTGGCCCATCACATCCAGCAGTGTCAGCGTGCTTTCCAGGTTATTTTGATAATACCACAGCGCCTTCGCTACCGACTCGCCGACCGCCTTCAGCCCCGCAAAGTGAATGACCGCGTCAATCTTCTCGCTGTCGAACAGCGCCGCCAGCCGCGCCCGGTCGCGCAAATCGAACTCATGAAACGGCACCGCCTGCCCGGTGATCCGCTCCACTCGCCGTAGGCTTTCAGCTGATGAATTTGATAAATTATCGACGACTACCACGCTGTGACCTGACGCCAGCAGTTCGATGATAGTATGGCTGCCGATATAGCCTGCTCCTCCGGTAACTAGAATATTCATATACCCAGTATAGCACTTTAGCGGGCAGTCGTCAGTCGGGCACCCATGCGCTCGATGTCCGCTACGCCGCCGAGGTCTTTGACACGAGTAAAGCCAGCAGCCTCCAGGAGGCGCTTGGCCTCGGCGGAGCGGTTGCCGCTGCGGCAATAGACGTACAATGTTGTGTTTTTATCAACATTTGGCATCACGCCAGACTGGAGCCGATCCAGTGGCCAATTCACCGCCTGCTGTACGTGACCATCCTGAAATTCCCCAGGCGTTCGCACGTCAATCAGCTGCGCACCCCTTGCCAAGTCATCCGTCACGGCCGCGAACTGCTTAGTCTGACGTATCATGTGGCGCAGTTGGTCAATCGCCCGCTTTCGACGCTCCTCAGTCCAGTAGCTATCAGGGGTCGCCGTCTCGCCATCAGCCGTTGTCTCCTGTAAGAAATGTCCTACGATGTCACCGCCACGCAGCGCCGTCACGTCAGGCACATAGACCCGCGGATTGCCCTGCTCATCTTTACGCAGGTGCGGCTTTAGTTTCTCGACAATTGACTGATACAGCTCATTCTGCTCCTGGCGCGCCGTCCGAATATCCAGATAGTAAATCGCCGCCAGCCCCTCCGCCTTGGCCGCCTCATCGACGATTGGGGCTAACTTTTGACACCACGGACATTCCTTAAAGCCGAGGAAGATGAGCCCATCGCCCCGCTCAAATAGTTCGCGCGCCCACTCCGGCGTCACTGGCTGAAAGCGATGATCCTCAGCAACTCCCGAGTACTGCTGTCGAAAGGCCTCGTCACCACGTCGAACTTTTTCCACCGTTGGCGGTGTCGGCTGCTGCGGGCGCGTCACCAGCCAGCCAATGCCAGCGACCACCACCAAAAAACTAATAGCAATAATGATCGGTGTACGTTGCTTCATACTGCTTAGTATAGCGCGTCTGGCACGGTGAAGCTAGCGAATTAGCTGCATGGAAAGTGCTGCGTATAACAGAAGGAAGGCCACGCCGTCCCACAGCTGCAGCCGCTTGGTGAGCGACCCCAGGCCCAGCATGGCTGCCGCCACCAGTACACCGGCCAGCATCCAGAGGCCACTCGAAAGATCCACCGTTTGCGGCGTCAAAGCACCCGCCAGCCCCGCGATGAGTAGGATATTGAAAATACACGAGCCGATAATATTGCCCACCACCAAGTCGCCCTCCTTACGGCGCAGTGCCTTGAGCGACACCACCAGCTCTGGCAAGCTGGTACCGATAGCCAGCGCGAAGAAGCTGGCCACACCTGTACCGATACCGATGGCTTTGACGATAGCAAGCAGGCTGTCCACCGCGTAGGTCGAGGACACCGCCAGGAGGATGATCGAACCGACCAGTTGTAGCCACACCCACCATGCCAGACGCTGGGTCTTTGGTGCTTTGGCGGCTTTTTGACGCCGCGATTGCACCATCAGCTGCATCAAGGTCACTAGCCCGCGCTGAAAATCTTGCCGGTCGGAATGGAGCAGACTGTACAGCAAATAGCCCGCGCAGCCGATGAGTAAAATGACCGCCTCCGGACTACTCAGCACGCCATCTGCGATTAAAATCACAAACAAAATCGTCGTTGAAATCAGCAATGGAATGTCGATATCCATCAAATCTTTCTGGAAGCGAATGGTGCCCATCATCAGCGTGGCGATCCCGATGATCACCAGCACATTAGCGACATTGGAGCCGAGGACATTACCCAGCGCGATCTCGGTATTGCCGCTCAATACCGCTGCTATACTGGTCGCCAGCTCCGGCAAGCTGGTGCCGAGGCCCACCAGCAGCACGCCCATCACAAATGGCGGCATGCGGAAAAATTCACCGACCGCTTTGGCTGCCGTCAAAAACCAGTCGGCGGACTTCACCACGATGACCATTGACAACACGAAAATAAGTACTTGTATCAGCATTCCTTGCCCATTATAGCCTAGTTCGCCTCAGTCGGCAAAGGATCATCAGGCAGCGCTACCTCAAACACCTTCTGCCGGCTCGTCGCGCCCCGCACCAGCCGCACGGATGACTTCGGAACTTTGTAGTGCTGCGCCAGGAGCATGATGGCTTCGTTATTTGCGCGATTTTCCAGTGCCGGGGCTTTGGTGTAGATGGTGTAGGCGCCGCCAGGGTTCTTGACGACCTCTTGGCGGTGGCGGGAGTTGGGTTTGAGGAGGGCGACGAGTTTCATCTACCAACTCATCTCCTGAAGCTCTTCGGGCAGGATGCGCTGCACGCTGACCGAGCCGGCCATGAGGCGATAATCAGCCAGCTGCTCTGGGGGCCAGTAGTCATTGATGTCGTCCTGCACCACCTGATGCTCGGCACAGTAGCGCTGTAGCTCCGGTATCAGCGGACCTTTTCGAGGAAACTCCAGCACACCCGCTTGATCGATGGTAAAAGCGATTGACACTCCCTCGGTCATCCTGCCCTCCTGGCGAATGTATAGTGCCGTCACCAAGCGCACCATCGGCGGCAAGTGAAGCGCTTTTTGATCATTCTTTTCGATGAGTGAGATGTTGTGGCGGGCTAATTCTTGCGCCATCTTCTCACGAAGTGCCGTCAATTCATCCTTGCTCCGCACCATGTAGCAGTGACTACATTCACTCGTCAATGCCCGCATGTATTCCAAGACTGGCGCCATATTCACTGGCGGGTTATCCCGTGCCAAAATTTCAGCCGCAGCAAGGACCGCACGCGCCAAATCATCGTCTTGCGCCTGCTGCGCGGATTCGGCAAGGCGGAGGAGGGGGCGGATGTGGTGTATAGTTTCCATATTACCACTTTAGCCCTAATAAGAGCGGTTGACAAGCCTAGGGATACCAAAGGGTTAGAGATGCCTCCTAATGACGCCCTGGCCATCCTTTATATTAACCTCAAAACCATATTTTTCATACCAATATCGCAATTTATCAAAATGATCTGCATCAGTATTGCTTAGATTTCCACAAATTGTACGGCAACCAATTTCTTTCGATAGACTAATTAAAAACTCCAACATCCTAGAGCCATAACCCCTATTCTCAATTTTCGAAACAATATCCCCTAAGAACATCTCTCGCTTATGTTTGTGATAGACGATATCCATACGCACTATCCATCCCTTGTGCCTTCTGTGATACATATCGACACGCGCCACGCCTTCATCTATCAGTTCTTCAATTCTTTGACCAAGGCTAATAAACCACTCTCCATCCGGCGATATCAAGACCATATCGCTAATCCTTTCATTGTACGCAAGCTGACTCAAAAACTCTTTTTTCTTTGATCTAAACAATACCATAAAAACCTCTGGCTCCTACACACCATCTATGAATGTAGTCAAAAACTTCCGCAGTCCATCACGCAGGCGGTCTACAATACTATCAAGCTCTAGCAGTCTTGGCTGCTCAATTAGCAGATCATTCAGCTCATGGTCGCGCGGCTTGTGTCCGCCAGAAAGATAGCGTGCCACAACCTTCTCAGCTTTCGCCTTGTCAATTCCATTCTCGCGGCACAGCTTTTCAAACTCAGCCCGACGCTCGGCATCAAGAAATTCATAAAACTCTCGCTCAACATCACCCGACTCTTCTATGTTCGGCAGATTATTCTGCAGAAACCGCTCAATAAGCTCCCGTTTGCTACGCAATTCGCTATCCGACTTCATCAAGCCGTCAATCGTCTGTCTAATCTCCTTCTGCCTCGATTCACTTGCACCGACCATCTGTGCCACCAAGCGTAAAATAAAGCCCACATTTATTTCATCACGTTTCACCAGCTCTAGTTCGAAATCAAGATCCGCTAAAATTGAAACTTTTTCCGCACTGCCTGGCCTGACAGAGTCGTAAATATCAAGATATTTACTCTGGTATTCCTCAATCTCTTGCTCTTCAATGTCAATGTCGTCGAAGTGAAATTCCGTGAATGAAATCAAGATATTTTTTAATTTTAGCAGCTCGCGAAATGCCTTCACAAAGCCCTCTTTTTGCTCTTCGCTCAGCAAATTATCAACCGCATCTGGCGTATTAGCAGCTTGACGCAATACCGCCACTTGCCGATTAAACATTTCGACATACTCATGATACGGCTGCATAAACACCCGCTCCTGCGCCTCTTTATTTGCGAACAACCTCAGCGCTTCATTGGTGTTTTTCCGCAGGTTGCGAAACGCCACGATATTACCATGTGATTTCGTTTCGTTAAGAATGCGGTTAGTGCGAGAATACGCCTGGATAAGTCCATGGTATTGTAAGTTCTTATCAACATATAGCGTATTGAGCGTTTTACTATCAAAACCGGTCAAGAACATGTTAACCACCAGCAGGATATCAATCTCACGCATCTTAACACGATCGGCAATATTACGGTAGTACTCATAAAAACTCGCCGAGTCCTTGGTGGTGTAATTCGTGCCAAACATTTGGTTATAGTCGGCAATGTAACTCTCTAGCCTATCGCGCGAATGCAGATTCACCTTGCCATCATCTGGCATAACGTCCTCGTCCAAAATACTATCAGCGTCTTTATCCTCTTCATTCGCCGTATAACTAAAAATGGTGGCGATTTTCAGATTGTGCTCACCCGCCTCTTTTTTACGCTTGAACATTTCGTAATATTTTGCCAACATATCCGTGCTAGAAACAGCAAATATCGCGGTAAACTCACGGTTTCTCGTCTTGGCGTTGTGATTTTTGATAATGAAATCAACATTTTGCTCCACCCAGTTTTCAGATTCAAACACCTCACGCACATTGATGCCCGGCACCTTTTCATCCGCAAGATTACGACCGTTGTATTTCACACCACTATAGTATTCAACCGAAAATCGCAGCACATTTTCATCATTAATCGCGTCAACGATGGTGTATTCGTGTAACCTATCACCAAACAAATCCTTGGTAGTGCGCTTACCAAGTTCATTGCCACTGGCGTTTTCTGCAAAAATTGGCGTCCCAGTAAAGCCAAACATCTGGTAGTTTGTGAAGTATTCGGTGATTCGCTTGTGCGTTTCACCAAACTGACTACGGTGACACTCGTCAAAAATAAAGATAACTTTCTTATCACGCTGTTCATCCATCTTTAAAGCATGTCGTTCACGACTAATTGCCGTGTTTAGCTTTTGGATGGTTGTGACGATCAGTTTTGTATCTGGGTCATTAAACTGCTTTACCAAGTTTGCCGTATTGGTCGTTGTATCAACACTACCCTCTTTGAAGCTATTGAACTCACGGATTGTTTGATTATCCAAATCCTTACGGTCAACGACAAATACCACCTTGTCAACCTGCGGATTACTAATTAAAAGCTGGCTCGCCTTAAATGATGTCAGCGTTTTACCACTGCCCGTCGTATGCCAAATATAGCCGCCATGTATGCTATTCTCCACCCTATCGGCAATCGCCTCTACTGCATAAAACTGGTACGGCCGCAGCACAAGTAGCGTTTTATTTGTCGTTAGTACGGTATATTTGGCAATCATTTTGGCGATATGGCAGCGGTCCAAAAACACTTGGGCGAACTGCTCTAGCCGGCTAATCTTTTGATTATCCTTGTCTGCCCAAAAGCTCGTAAATTTAAATGACGCCTTTTTACTATTGCCATACCCAACTGTATTGGCATAATACTTAGTGTTCACTCCATTTGAAATTACAAAAATCTGCACAAAATCAAACAAGCCATAGCCTGCACTATATGAATGGCGACGGTAGCGATTGACTTGATTAAACGCCTCTTTCAGCTCAATCCCCGCCCGCTTGAGCTCGATCTGTACCAGCGGCAAGCCATTGATTAAAATCGTCACATCGTAGCGATTTAGATACTCGCCATCATTACTAATCTGGTTCGCCACCTGAAATTCGTTTTGACACCACTTTTCAATCTGTAAAAATTCGATCAATTGCGTCGTGCCGTCATCCCGCCTCAAGGCAAACTTATCCCTGAGGGCAAGGGCTTTATCAAACACCGTACCTTTTGAGAGGTGATGAAGAATCTGCTTAAACTCAGCGTCAGAAAAGGCAGTGTTATTATGCTTTTCTAGTTGCACCTTAAGGTTAGCAACCAAATCAGCCTCGTCCTTTATCACTACCCGCTCGTAACCCTGACCAGCCAGCTGCTGCATCAAGGATTCTTCAAGCTGTGATTCGGATTGGGTAGTCATGATTGCCTTTCTTTATTCAGTTTTGTGAAAATAGTAGATTTTTTGGTGTTTTTTACACGCCAATAGCCTGTTAAAATTATATAAAATCATGTGAAATTTTCCCAAATTTCATCAAATTCACTCTCAAGAATCGACTTAATATACTGGGTTTCGCCACAATTTTTCGGCAAATCATTCTTGCTATAAATTAGTAATATTTTCATCTGTCGTTTTGCGGCAGAATAGTACACCACACATCTATTGCCCGCATCTTTGGCTGCAACCTTTGTCTGAGCAACCCTAAAGTCATACTTAAAGATCCATTGACCATCAGCATGCCACAACTCATCCACCTGCTGGGTGTGCTGCAAAGTATTTTCGGCAAACGAAATACGCGCAAGGTCTTGAAAGATAGACTCTTCGGTTACCTCCCACTGCTTGCCTCTGTATTTTTTCTGAAAACCTTTTAGAAAATGCCTACGAGCGTAATCTGTATACTCAACGCCTATCAAAACATTGCTAGTTGGTATACGGTTTGTAAACATGTTGCGGATCTTCCTGGGTGATTAGACTATATGGAATATATTCGCCATCGGCGCAAGCCTGCCAAGGTCGCTGCGCGTGGGTGAAATTGACTATTTCCTCAGTTCTAGCACTCTCCCAGGTTTTACAGATTTCATCAACGCGCTTTTTCTCATCAGCCGACAACAGATCTTCTTGTGGTTTTGTTGATGCACTTCGGCTAATCATAAACGCACCGCGATCAAGCACCTCTATATTGATTTTTCCACCGTCATAAAGGGACTCTGTTAGCTCAAAGAAAGTGTCTGCAACCGGTCCGTACTGCCTGCGCACATACCTCATGCCGGTCATAGGCTCCAGTGTGTCATAATACCAGCTAAAGTCAATTAGGTACAGGATCTTGGCTAGCTTAGTTTTAGGAACCCCCCCTTTAAAATGACTAAGAACATACAAATATAACTGTTCAAATTTCTCGTTATTCCGCGGCGTATCAATTAGCTCAGAAATAGAAACATCATAAATTTTAGCCAGTCTTTCTAGTAGCTCAATATTTGGCTTGGATTTTCCAGACTCAATATTTATATAGGTCGCTCTACTAATGCCCAGTTGCCCAGCAACGGCATCTTGCGTCAAATCTTTACTGCTCCTTAGATTCTCAAGGTTTTGTGCGACTGTGCTTGTGATACTCATTTTTCGCCCTTTCTTTGATATAAATATAGCATTTTAATTCATAAATGTCAAATATTTATACGTCTTTGTACTATTTATTGTATCAATGACCAAGCTTAAGCGCAATAAGTTTCTGACATTCTTGTAACTTGATGTAAATAATACTCATCATTTCCTTGAAAAATACTTGACACCACCCTTGCGCTGTCATACAATATAAGCGAGAAAGACGCCCCGAAAGGGCGCCCTTCGTTAAAATATATAGTACCCACTAAAATTATTTTAACTTTCTCATACTAATTGAAATTTAAACGAAGGTCAAGCGGAGGGACAGGCTGGAGTAACACGATGGCAGAAAATAGGTCATCAGTCGTATCTGTGGGCGACTTAAATATCTCACAGAAGCATACCACAATAATTGTCGAACCAACCGCGTTCGCTGATGGCTTCGACAAAGACGCTTACGACACGGCGGAACTATCCACTCTATTGTGGGTCGAAAATCCCGAAGAGAGGTGGGTCGAAATACCGCTACCGTTCGCAACGGAAAATTTCAGCGCGTCTGTTTCGGTAATATCTGCCGGACCCGACGAGTATAGGGATCGCATCTTTAGCGTTTCCCAGATTCGAAACGGTTTCGAAAAATATATCCCCTACTTGAGGCATCTGGGAACTTCAGAAGAGTTGCTCGGTAACAAGAAAGCACTGAGGAACATCCTAAAAGGTATGCGCGTAGCTATGGTCAAACTTCCGGCTGGCAACTTGGTTGTAAAAATCCAGTGTAGCCAGATTATCAAGAAGGACCCCGATGATATGAATGGCAAAACCTTCAGCTTCAAAGCCTTTGCGCCGCTTCCGAGCTTTTTCGTGAAAAACGCTGCGCCACTCAAACTGCACGTTATCTTCAAGGACGTAGACACAATTTCAAGAGAAATTGAAACACCAACTCTGTCCTATCCGTTCGGAGATATCCCTACGGTAGACAGCCAAGAGACAACGTTTGGCGGCGATAAATTATACTACTGGAAATGGCAAAATGACCCGGTGGTAGAGTTTAAGTACCGATACTTATAATTGGCAATATGGCGATAAGGGGCAGATTGACTGCCCCTTATTTTTTCACGAATGCGCGATCAGGTGGTATTGTAGTTGGTGTGAAAATTGATAGATTTTTGGTGTTTTTCACACCTCTTTACTTTTCTGTATTAAGCCCCGAATTCTGCTTATGTCGTCTCGCGATTGACTTATTTCCATATTCAGCTGATTGACCACATCATTAGCAATGTCATGAAATAGATCAGTTCCTTCATCTTCAAGTACGAAACTCACTTGATTATCGCTATTTATCGCAAAATCAAAAACTTTATCAAATAGGACTTTGATGTCATCTGTAGAATTATCCGACAAACTCACTTTAGAGCCTATCCCCTTAAACTCTAAGCATATGTTGTCGCTACTAGAAGCAGACCTATCTCCACTAATCACTACATTTATTATATTTTTTCTATCTATCTCCATAAACATTCTTTCTACTATTAAACATCTCTTCTCCTCCTTCTAAATGAGTAATTGCAACCTTGAACCAATCTTCCATTTTTCCTTTGCTTGCGCCTACTAATTCACCGGAATACATATTGCCACAATAGTATGTCTCATCGTCCGGATAATTGCAATATACAACTTGGCTCGGTAGTGTATTGACTGCAATATTTGCATCATGCGTGGAAATCACTATTGTTTTTCCCAGCTCTCTTATATTCTTTATTTGCGGTAACAGGTGATTAACTATATATTTATGACCAAGACCCCTCTCTATCTCGTCAAATAGGTAGCAATCGTATTCGGGATTCTCTAGCGCGGCACTAACAGATAGAATAGCCCTTTCTCCCTCCGAAGGCTTATAGTTATCATCACCTTTTATCCTGATTGATTCTCGTTTTTTAATTATATCTGTAATAAATTTATTAACATCAACCCCCTGTTCTGCTACTTTAAAATATTCATTAATGTTAGAAAATTTTGTTACATTAAAGTTCTCAATTTTCTTTACGACACCCCTGTTAAAAACGATTCGATTCTTATCAAACACAGAATCTTTCCTATGTTTATCTCTCTGGCTAAGGCAAACGACCTCAACTCCTAGGGTCACATCACCCTTACCAGGCAAGTATCCTATTGGAAAGGCACTCTCAGACTGTATTTGTTTCATGTTTTCTACTAACCTACTGTTTGCTTCAAGCCTCTCAAGTCTGCTTGCAAATAGTTTTGAGAGTCCAATATTTGTAGGCTTAGGTTTGCTGCCAGTACATTTTTTCAGCGAGTCTTTAATAGATACGATAAATCGCTCTGTGAATTTGTCAGAGTATTGTTTTGCTAAAGTATCTTTAGCTTCAGACATAATATCCCGCTTCAACAGAGACAATTCTTTCATCAAACTATCTTTGTCTCTCGACGTAATCTTGGTAGTTTTATTTAATGCGACTACTTTATCTACTTTATCCATATTTTCTTCGCACGCATCCATTATGGCCTGCATTTTATGTGAATTCAGGTCGGTAAAGCTACAATCTGCCTTTAAAACTCTCTTCGCGCGCGCATTTGTTATTTTGCTCTGGTTAGCAGATTTATATTCTTTAATGAAATCGCGGACAGGAGACTCTCGATAATTCAAAATTTTTTGGATATCTTCTTTGATCTCCCGCAAGATATCTTCATTTATTTTTTCTCTCTCAGCGTAGCTATTGATTATTTGATCATAATATCTTTGATAATCCGAGCCTTTATGCAGAAAACATTTTTTACCTGATGCTGCAAACGCTGGCATAATATAATCTTCCATTAATATAGTTTTGCCAGATCCTTTTTCACCAAATACTATATTTATATCGTCGTATATACTCACTATTCCCGCATCGGTTTTTACGTTAAGGCTACTTGAGCCATCAAGAGCATTTTTTACAAACATTTTTGGATCTTTTGCTAACTCGTAGAATTTACCAAAACTATCTATAGAGAACTTTACTTCTGGCGTCATAGACGCGCTATAGTTGTCCCAGTCTTTAACATCGCTACCAATCAAACATAGTCTATTGATTCTATGATTAACTATACCCATAGAGAGAGTATTTGCCGTTTCCATAATTAACACATAGCCGGCAAGGCCTGATTCAAGATCACTCCTTTCATTCGGCCTAAATCCATTGGCCTTATCATAGAAATGAGGTATTATAATAATTTTATCTTTAGGTAATTGATTTGTGCGATTAATAAATTCTTTGTATGAAAATGAAAATGTATTATAGTTTCGATTCGGGTCGCCATCATACGCACTACTGAACTCTTCAGTAATTCCCGGATCGCATACCACAATAACTTGTCTATTTTGACCATCTTCTAATTTGATATCCAGTTCTATGCCTGGTATTACAACAATGCCTTCACCCAATTCAACTACCTTATTGTACTCATTCACATCGAACTTGTTGTGATTGGTGATCGAACAAAAGCCGACTCCGCAGTTTCTCATTTTTTCGATGTATGCTTCTGGGGTGATTTCACGTTTCTTTCCATCACCGGTCTTTAGGCACTGTGTATGTGTGTGCAAATCAATTCTCATACAAACATCCTTTGCAATAGTGCTTTTTTGAACTTTTTTAGCTCCTCTAGTTTTTGAGTTTCGAGGGTGATTTTTTCGTCGATTTGGGAGAGGAAAGCGGCGATTTTCTGTTGCTCTTCAATTAGAGGCATTCCCAGTGTATAGATATTGCATATCACAGATGGGTGTGCCTTCGTGGTATAATCAAATACCTGTCTACCTTGCAGATATTGAAGTTGGCTCGCTAAAAACTTTGTATCTACTAGATTTTCATCAATAACTTTAATAAACCCAGAAACATTAGTTATGGAGAATCTATGAGTTGGTCTATAGAAGAAATCACCCCCACCATCAATAGACCAAGTTATCATCTCGCTGTCAAACATATAATTTCCGTACCTACCAAAAAGACCATTATTTTTCACAGAGGAAGAGTAGATGGGATACTCTCCGGGGTTGGCATCTACATCAGTGGCCGATATCACCATGCCACGACCCATATTGATAAATCCTTTATCAACGATATCGCCTAGCTTTGTCGTCTCCCACTCTGGGAAGTCACTACCATCATCGCGCTTGAAGCGGAGAGTGCGGGTGAAGATTTTTTGGGTGAGGCCGCGTTTGTAGGCTTCGAGTTTTTCGACTTTGCGGCTAGTGAGCTCAATCCGCTCATCCACCGCCGTCAAAAACTCAGCGATTTTTTCTTGCTCCTGCTTGCTCGGGATGTTAACCTTAACTTTTTCTATCGTTGACTTAGATAAACTTGGTACACCTGTAGCTTCATTGTATCGTTGCCAATTGATATTGTTAAAAATTTCAAAGACAAACCTGGGACAAGAATCAACATAATCACGAGTGTAAAATAGTGTATCTACCGTCCAAAATTTACCAGATAGAAATTGCGGTTTATCAATCGTGCCTTTGCGACCAATTGCAACACTTTCGCCTTCATATAGGTAATCGTCAACACTGAGCATATATCCGCCAGTGCCATACACTGGAATATCGCCTTCACCTAGATGCTTATAGTCACGACCGTTGCCAATAGTTAAGATGTCGCCGATCTTTTTCGTAGACCAGTCGTCGGTGAATTCAGGAAATCGCAAACTAGGCTTCATTACGTACATCTCTATCTAAATACTTATTTTCGTTATTAAGCCACCGTTGCCTAAGGCGCTTACTTGCAGGCGTATCTCCCATCTGCCATTCATTTGCGTAAGGAACATACCCCAATGCGACCAAAAAATTAATGGCATCCGCATCATACTTAATACCCAACCTCAGCTTGACTTCACTTAGTCTCCAATACGGTTTTACATCAAGAAACTCACGAAGGTCACTAGGATAATTAATATTGCTTGCAGCCCACCGCTCAAACACTTTCTGTAAACGCTTATTTTTTATTTGATATATTTTTTTAGCTATTTTACGTAAGCCAAATCTCGCAACTGACATGATTCCAATCGTATCAGCAACAAATCCCCACCAGTCAAAAAGTTCCACCCCAGACGCGCCCAAGCCTGAAGGTATGCTAATTGCGACACTTCTACCGTCACCAAATATAATACCAGCCCCTAAGGCTTCGTCGATTTCGCGTAATGTCCAGTCCTCATAAAAGCCCTCTAGATCACCTGTTTTTTTGACTGTATCATCGCCGTTTATTTTGTATGGTATTCCCCATGCGCTGTCGGTTTTTTTCTCCTGATCCGACCCTTTATCTATAGCTATACCGATTGGGGTTTGATTTGTAATTACCCCATCTTTCTCAAAGACTTCATTATATGTAGATATAATTACTGAACGCAGCGACTCATCAAGGTTAACTTCTTTTCTAATGACGATAGGTTCGTCGAGCATGTCTCCATACTGAGTCGTCCTAAATATTAGGTCAATTTTTTCCATCATGGCGCCTCAATCCCCAATTCTTTGCAAAACTCAGCGATTTTCGCGTCAACTTCGGCGGATTTTTGGTCGATTTGTTTGATTTCGGCGGTGACTTCGGCAAGGTCAATTTCCGGCTCAGGTTCAAATGTATCGACATAGCGCGGAATGTTAAGATTAAAGTCATTTTCGGCGATTTCGGCTAGGCTAGCGTTGTGACTGTATTTGTTGATTTCGGCGCGGGTGGCGTAGGTTTCGATAATTTTGTCGATATTTTTGGCGCTAAGGTAATTTTGATTCTTGCCTTTGGTGAATTCGCGGCTGGCGTCGATGAAGAGTACGCTTTCTTCTGGCGTGCGGCATTTTTTGAAGACTAAAATACAGGCAGGGATACTTGTTCCGTAAAATAGGTTTGCTGGCAAGCCAATAATCGCGTCAAGGTAATTACGCTGCTCAATAATAAAGCGACGAATCGCCCCTTCGGCTGCACCACGAAACAGTACGCCGTGCGGCATAATAACTGCCAGCGTGCCGCTATCATCCAGTTGGTGGATCATGTGGGTAATGAAGGCGTAGTCTGCCTTACTTTTTGGTGCTAGACGACCATACGGTGAAAATCGATCATCACTCAGGTGAATTGGGTCAGCCGACCACTTGGCACCAAACGGCGGATTGGCCACAATCGCTTCAAACCGCTTATCATAATGCTGCGGGCGCTCGAGTGTATCATCCTGCTTAATATCAAAATCTGCATAGTGCACATCGTGCAAAATCATATTCATGCGAGCCAAGTTGTAGGTAGTATTATTTAGCTCTTGGCCATAAATCTTATCAATTTCCCCAATATGCTTTTTAACACGAAGTAGCAAAGATCCAGAACCGCAAGTTGGATCGTATGCATTGCGCAGACGATCCCGACCTTGCGTCACAATGCGAGCCAAGATTTCAGAAACATCCTGCGGCGTATAGAATTCGCCCGCCTTTTTGCCTGCACCAGCCGCAAATTTGCCGATGAGGTATTCGTACGCATCACCCAGGATATCAATCTGCGAATCTCCAAGCTGAAAATCAATCCTACTAAGGTGACTTAGTACTTTGGCGATGAGCTTATTACGCTCGGCGACTGTTTTACCAAGTTTAATATTATGAAGGTCGAGATCTGAAAAGAGATTACCGAAGTCTTCTTCGCTATCGCTTCCCATGGTGGACTTTTCAATACCGTGCAAAATCCGCTCAAGGTCTTCAGTGAGTGTACTATTATTTGCCGCACCTTCGGCGATAACCGTAAATAAATCTTCGGGGGCAAGAAAGCAGCCCAGCTTGTCAATTGACTGCTTCTTTATCGCCTTTAGATACGCTTCTTTTTGCGGGTGGTCTACAAGTGCTTCGTAGGTCGCGTGCTCCGGCTCAAGCAAATGATTGGCGTAATCGGTAATCTTTTCTGAAAGATATTTATAAAAAATAAGACCAAGCATATAGTCACGGTAGTCATCCGCGTTCATCTTGCCATGAAATTCATCGGCTACCTTCCATAGTTGCGCATGCAAATTGCGGCGCTGGTCCTCGGTCATCCTCTCCCCTATTTAGCACTCATCTTACAGTGTTATCTAAGGGGTATTATAGCATATTTGCGATACTTCGGTAATCTTGTTTGGTGATAATAAGATGGTCGATGAATGTAATGTCGAGCAATTCAGCAGCCTCTTTTAGTCGCCTTGTCACGACCACATCCGCCTCACTCGGCCGCAAACTCCCACTCGGATGATTGTGCGCTACGATGATACTGGCAGCCCGGTCGGCGATGGCGGGGGCGAAGACTTCGCGCGGATGCACCAGGCTGGCGGTGAGGGTGCCGATGGAAATAACATGTTTGTTGATCAGCCGATTTGCCCCATCCAGCGTCAAGCAGACGAAATATTCTTGCTGTTTGTCGCGAATATCTACCAATTGCTCAGCCGCCTTTTCGGGCGAGTCAATCACCGGTCGATCAGGCTCCAGCAAATGTTGTCGCGCCAGTTCAAAACTCGCCAAAATTACCGGAATCTTGGCCGCACCTAGACCCCCGACCTGCCGCAGATCATCATACGATACGTCCGCACCCTTCACCTGCAGCACCTTTAGCACCCGCCGGGCGATCACACTTACATCCGCCTGCTTATTGCCACTACCGATAATCGCCATCAGTAGCTCCAGGTCAGACAACCTGGCCGCGCCATATAGCGCCAACTTCTCACGCGGGCGATCCATAGGGCGACGGTCGTGCATTTTCAGACTCTTAACAGCACAAGCTCCTAGGCAACCCTATTGTTCATCATCTTTCGCCACATGCTTGCCACTCCGCACTTTTCGCACATTATAGTTCATGAGATGCCTTCCAAAATACCTATAGGCGATGACCTGCAAAAACGACAATTCCTGGCGGTGCTCACGTAGTAGTGCGTCAGGATTGTCATATAGACCAAAATCCTGATTAATGCCTTTGCTTTGGATATAGGTATTGTTACGGTTAAACTCTACAACGGGACTTTGGAAATTATCTACCGCAACACCATAACCACAAAAAGTACCCGTACACGAGCTATACGCCCGTTGCAGCTCAGAAAGATACTGCTTATCTAAAATGAAACCTTCTAGCTCATACCACACACCATCAAGATATACTTCGACCCAGCTATGAAGAATGTTTCGCGGGGCATTTTTATACACAATTCCCGTCATTGCACCCTTTTGCAGCTTTTTGTCAATTGTAAACCCATGTGTCCTACACGGTATGCCGCAGGCACGCAATAATGCCATAAGAAGCGTCCCCTTGGTATTGCATTGCCCATAGCCATCGCGAAGCACTCGAGACGCAGAGACGCTATCATCGCTATTGTAGCCAAAAAGTATCTCATCACGGACATAGTCATAGATTGCCCTAATTCGCTCAAAGTCAGGTAAATCCTTCCATTTACGCCTTTTGATGAGTTGCTGAATACGGACATTGTCATAGTCCAGCATTGCTGTTTTTTCAAGATATTGTGTATTCATCTGAAGCCCCTTCTACTCTTGCATTGACCCTATTATGATAACATTATTTCGCGTATTTTTGTAGTTCACACCCCGAGCAGCAGCACCATCGTCACCACCGCCCCAGTCACATAATTCAGCCACAAAAAGCGTCGCCAGCCAGCCCGTGCTGTGGCGGAAGTATCATCACGAATTCGCACAAACGGCAGCAGATTGATAATATACAAACCACCCGCGGCCGCCACTGGCCACGCCGCCGCGCCCAGACATACCACCAATCCGACCGCTGCCATGTACAGCACTATCGCCAGCCATACCGTTGCCCGTGCGCCAAACACAGTGGCGATGGAGCGGATCTTGGCTTCGCGATCTGGCACAATATCCTGCACCGCACCAAACGCCTGACTGGCCATACCCCAGCAGAAAAACGCCGCAGCCGCCAGCCAGCCCGCCTGCGTCGTGCCGACCAGCGAATAGGCATAGATAAGCGGCCCAACAAAATGCAAACTCGAGGTTACCGAATCAAGCAGTGGCACTTCCTTAAACCGCAAACCTTTGGCACTATACGCCACCACAAAAAACAGCACGCCAGCTAGCACCAACGCACTGTGCCAACCGCCCAGCCACGTCAACGCCACCACAAACGGCACGCACGACAGCACCGCCGACCAGACGATGAGTGGGTGATACCGCCGCGGCGTTACCGCCCCTTCCACACCGCCCTTGCGAGGATTTCGCATGTCGGATTCATAATCGCACACATCATTGATGCCATACATCAGCAAATTGTACGGGATGAGGAAAAACAGGGTGCCGATGATCAGTCGCGCATCAATCACCCCACCCATCACCAGGTATCCCGCCGCGAAAGGATACGCCGTATTCACCCACGACAGCGGCCGCGAGGTCATATATAACAATCTAAGCTTTTCTTTCACGATCCACCCCCTTCCAAATTGCCGGCACAGCTAGCCCCGCCAGCAGCGCGTAAAACAAATCTTCAATCGGTGCCAGCCCCACGCGGATGCCCAAAATTTTCTCCGCAGGATAGATGAACATACCAAGGTAAATCAGCAGCGAATCAAACACAATTGTCGTGAGCAGCAACACCACCAGCGTCACCCACACCGCACGCCCCACGACCAGCAATTTTCGCCACGCCAGCACACCCAGCACCACCGCTAAAAACAGCCCATTCAATACTACATATGTTGCCATCGCTTCACTCCCGCCCGATACACCACCAGGCTAAAATAACTCAAAAACAGCAAGAAAAACAGTTCCTCTAGCGGAAATTCTGGCAATAAATAGATGTCCGACATATACGGCGAGTGTCCGCTGAGAAAAATGCCGAGCGAAATACCGCAGATATCCCACACGATAAACACGCCAGTCATGATCAGTACCGTCAGCACCGTGCGGCGTGCATCATACCAATACGCCAACCCGTATCGCCAATCCAGCACCGCCATCCCCGCGAAGCTTGCCACAATCCCCGCCAAGTACAGCCAGTTCATAGATCCTCCTTGGTGAGCGGCCCGGGGCGGCGATTGCCCATCATACGCTTGAAAGTCAGCTGCGCACTAATCAGACACATCGGCAGACCAATCCCCGGCAGTGTCCCCGCACCAACATAATACAGATTCGATACTTTTTTGCTGCGATTACGCGTGCGAAAGATGACGCTTTGGCGAAGTAGATGTGATTCGCCGCCAAACGCATTGTACTGCCAGGCATTGAATTGATCGCCAAATTGTTCTGGGCCATACACCAGTTGAGTAACAATTCGCTCCGGCAAATCTGGGGCGTCGGCCATCTCAGCAAGAATCTGAACGATCTTATCCACACACGCCGCTTCCTGTGCTGACGTCAGCGTTACACCGGCCGGCAACGGCAGCAAGACAAACAGATTTTCATGCCCAGGCGGAGCGAGCGACGGGTCAGCCTTGGTTGGATTGCACACATACAGCGACGCATGCTCTGGCACGGTGTGTGTTTCATAAATCGCAGCAAAGTTTTCACGCCAGCGCTTCACAAAATAGAGATTGTGATGTTGCAGCTGCGGCAGTTCACCCTTCACACCGAGCGACACTAACAATGCACCGGGGCCAGGCTGGCGTTTGCGCCAATACTTTTCTGGGTAGCTTCTCGCGGCAGGTGGCAGCAGCCGGGTTTCGGTGTGATGCACATCGGCCGCTGATACCACCATGTCTGCTTCGATAATTTCGCCATTCGCCAGTTCAATGCCAGTCGCCTGGTCGCCGTCCAGCACGATCCGCTGCACCGATGCGTCGTAATGATACTCCACCCCCAGACTCCGCCCCAGCTGCTCCATGCTACGCGCCAGTTCCAGCATGCCACGCCGCGGATAGTACACCCCGCTGCGAAAATCCAAATGACTCATCAGACTATACACCGCCGGCGCCTGAAACGGACTCGAACCCAAAAACACCATGTGATACTCTAACAGCTGCTTAAGCCTAATATCGTCAAACCAGCGGCTGACATGCGCATCCAGCGTCCGCCACACCAACGGCAACATGGTTGGCAGGTGACGCAGAAGCGGCCACTGCAGCACATCGCTCACTCGCGTAAAATTGTTATACAGGGCATGCCGCACGGCCACCTCATACACCTGACTACTGCGCGCTACATATCGCTGCAGCTTTTTTCCCGCACCAGGTTCGATCGCTTCAAACAGTGCCGCGTCCGCGTTAACATCGCCCTGAATCACCAGCGGCTGATGGCCTTCACTCCAGACTTTGTAGCCTGGCGAAAACCGCACCAAATCAAGTTCCTCGCGAGCCGAACGATCAAACAATTGATAATACTGCTCAAAAATCTCGGGCATCAAATACCACGACGGGCCAAGGTCAAATACAAAACCATCTTGTTCGACCGCTTGGATCCGCCCGCCAGCCGCCTGGTTTTTCTCGTACACCGCCACGGTATGCCCCGCCTTGGCCAGCAGATTCGCCAGTGCCAAACCGCCGTAACCCGCACCAATAATCACTATCTTTTTCGTCATACTCCCACCGCTCCTCGCACAAATAACACTAATTTCACTCCGTTCGTCACCCGAATCCGCCGCGTTTTGATATCTGCCACCGAGGCGTGCTGCAGCCGCTGAAACAGTGCATTGTAATATAGCAAACTGGTGCGAACTGCGCGCCGGGCGGCTGGCGGCAAATGGGGAATCGCCCGCTGAGCCGCCGCGATATCAGCCGCAATATCGGCTTCAATGGCTCGCTTATCGCTCTCGGTGAACGATTGATAGTCAACGCCCGGAAAATACACCCGCCCCAGCGCTTCGCAATCCGCCTTCATATCACGCAAAAAATTCACCTTTTGATAGGCCGCACCTAGGTGCGCCGCCCCCGTTCGCAGCCGCTCATACTGCGTAGCGTCACCCTCGACAAACACCTTTAGGCACATCAGCCCCACCACTTCTGCCGAGCCATAGATATAGCGTCGATACGCCGCCTCGTCATAGGTAGTAGCGGTCATATCCATCCGCATACTGGCAAAAAACGGTTCGATCAGTGCTTTTGTGATGTCGTATCGCTGTGCGGTGAGGGCAAAAGCGTGCAGTATAGGGTTGGTCGAGTAGCCTTGTTGGCGGGCTTGGTAGACCGCCGCTTCAAAGTCATCCAGCTGCTGGGCTGCGTCATCACCACGATAACTATCGACGATCTCATCCGCCAGCCGCACCATGCCATACACCGCGTAAATATGCGGCCGAATACGCGCAGAAAACAACCGACTGCTGAGCGAAAACGACGTCGAATATCGCCGCGTCAGTCGCTCGGCCAGCTCATAACTCACCCGTTTGTACAGCTCCACTAGCACCGCCTTTCTTGCAGGCGGTCAACCAATTGCTCAAGCTCATCACGGCGAAATCCCGGCGGTAATTTGGCGAGCTCTGCCCGCGACCGAGCAAAATACCGCTGAGTGATGGCTTCAGTTTTGTGGCGAGCACCCGATACTTCAATGTCTCGTTTTAATTGACGCAGCGCCTCGCTCGGTGCGTCATGCACGCCAAACCACTGCTCGTAGCGCGCGGCCTGTTCGGCATTCATCGCTGCCTGATGCTGGGCGATAAGCACCGTTCGCTTGCCTTCACGAAGATCCGTGTCGGTTGATTTGCCCGTTGCTGCCTCGTCGCCAAACACACCGATCAAGTCATCCTGCAGCTGAAAGGCAATACCGCACTGTTCGCCAAATGCCTGCAACACCGCCCGGGTTGATACATCAAGCTCGGCCGCCATCGCCCCCGCCAGCAGTGGCCCCACAAAGCTGTAGCTGGCCGTTTTATAGCGGTAGATTGTCATTGGATCAAACGTTTCATCCACTACAAACGCCGCCTCGACATCCAAAAGTTCGCCGCCGATCACCTCGAACACCGACTGACTGAGTCGTTCAGAGATATGGCGAATCACCGCTGGCGAAAATGGCGCCGACTGCACCATGCGGTACGCCTCGGAGAGCAGGGCATCACCCGCCAACACCGCCGCACTGTTGGCGTAATGGGTGGCGTAATGGCCGGGGAGCACCGACACGTAGCTCGCTTCGTACGCGCCATTGATGGTCGGCTGACTGTGCCGCACCACATCTTGATCAATCACATCATCATGCACCAGCATCGCTACATGCAGTAGCTCCTGCGCCGCCGCCACTGGCACGATTGCCTCATCTAATTTGCCATACCCCACCACCGTCAAATATGGCCGCATTCGCTTGCCACCCGCCTGGTACACGCGAGCGATCTCCCGCCACAACTGCTCGTAGCGCGGGTGAATCGTCGCCGCCTGCCGAACTCGCTCACGAAGACACTCCGCGATATACGCGTCAACTGCCCCCCTGACCTCAGCCAGCAACGAATTGGCTTTCATAGGTCTATTGTAGCAGGTTTTATCGGTAATCCGTCACGACACTTGCAGCCGCCTCAACTCCGCCACCACCTGCTCGCCATGGCCCAGCGGCGTGACGCGACCATAGACTTTTTGCACCACGCCGTCCGGGTCGATCAAAAAGGTGCGCCGCAAAATCCCTTCGCGGCCAAACATTTTCGGACCCCACGTGCCATACGCCGTGATCACCGTCTTTTCCGGGTCGGACAGCAAGTGAAACGACAAATTATACTTTTCCTTAAATTTCTCGTGCGCTTCGGGCGGATCCATACTGATACCAATCACCTCCGCACCCAGCGCCGCCAACTCATCGCGCGCATCGCGCAGACTACACGCCTCTACCGTGCACCCCGGCGTGTCATCCTTCGGATAAAAATATAACACCACCCAGCGTCCACGAAAACCCTTAAGACTCACGCCGTTCAAGCTAAAATCTGGTGCCGGGTAGGGGGTTGGTTGCATCGCCATCATCACGCTCCTTTGTTTTTCTGGGCCTTGCCCGTTACGTCTTTTATTATCATCTGAACAATATCATCTTGGCTCATCGTCTCATTAATCAGCGTTTCACCAGGCACGTCGAGATAGTCTTTCTCTCTTCGCCATGCCCTCCATTATACCGCACCCGAGCGGCGGCGCACCACCGTAAAGACTGCGACCACACCGAGCAGCGCTGCTAACCATGAGGAGCCATAGCCAGCATTTGGTGCCTCTGATTCTGCATGATCACTATCGCGCCCCGTCAGCGTAGTATCATCATCTCTTTTTGTTGTATTATAGACAACGTTTGTTAATACTTCTCGGTAGGGTTCACCGTCGACTCGGCTATCAATCTCTTCCATCTCCACACCAGCGGGAGAAAGCAATACCTCATCGCAGACGATCTCTTCATCACTTGCCACCGAAAGCGCTGCTTCCGGCGGGATTACTCCCATCTCCTCGTTGGTGGTATTATGCTCGTTCACGCCTGCCGGCATATGCTCCATCCGCATGGGAGCTTCCGCCAAAGACGCAGAAATCGACTGCTGTTCACTTACAATAGCAGGATCTTCTCTGCCTGAAACCACCACTGTATCAGGCATCAATGGCGTCGTCACCACTGGCACCGACTCGACAGAGGGTGTCTTGATGATAATCTCTGGTGCATCCATCTCCAGAACATCTGGTAGTTCGTGCATCACCTCCCGCATCATAGGCGGCGCCACCTCGACCGTGAAATCAGCACTCTTACTGACAAGGGTCGCCCCATCATCCCGTATCGTTAAGGTTGCTTTGTCCCCCTGCTCAGGTTGCGACAGCAGTACCTCTTCATAGGTCGTCGCACCCCATGACACCACTGGGTCTTGGCAAGGTATACCACACTCAACAGTCTCGGCTGTCGCCGGACGATACTCGATTGTTTGAATATTTGGCGCAGCATTCGCCTCAAGGTCTAGTTCAGTGCTCACCTCAACAGCCTGCTCGATGCTCGCTTCGGCGGTTGGTTCTCTATGCGTCTCAATAGTTGGCTGCTCAGTACTCATCTGGACAGGCGGCTCAATACAAGGCTGGCTGACTGAAACAACAGGAGTCTCGACTTGATCCGTAGCTACTCGGACCTCCTGACACACCACTGCAGGAGCGACATCAATACCATCACTCAACACTGGCTCCGCCCCCATCTCTGGTGCTGTATCTAGCTCTTGTTCAACCACTAACTCCGATACCGGGTCAGGGTCAAGGGATGGCACTGGATCAGGGACGGCTTCCGGTACTAGGCCAGGGTCCAAGGCTAACTCGGGTTCCGTGGCTGAATCAGGATCAAACACCGACTCCAGCTCTGGCTCTGACACCGCCACCGGCATCGTCCATGATGGAGGCGGCACTTCCCGATGTTCCGCCGCCTCCCCCTCATCGTGCTCAGCGGTCGGCGACGTAGGCGACTCCCCCTCACTCGGCGCGGGCTCAGGATCAGCCGATATCGCCACCTGCGCCCACACTACCGCGGGGCCATCGTCATCCAGCAGCGCCGCAGCATAATCAAGCTCGACTGACGCCTCCGCCATCGGTTCAGTTGACTCATTCGATTGGCTTTGCGCTTCACGAGCACGCGCCTCGGCAGCCTGCGGCAATATACATCGCTGCATGAATGGACAGCCAACGCACGATACGCAGGCCGCCGCCCCCATCGCTGCGGAGGGCACCTCGGAGGTGCCTTCTACCTCAACGACGTCAACAGGATTCTCCAGCCGCTCACTCATGACTCAAAAAACGTCTCCGTTGAAATCCGCTGCGTGTCCACTCCCGCCGCCACTAATTTTTGCCACACATTACGTACAAAATCCACGCTGCCACACACCAAAAAGTGCGCCCCGCTTGAAGCCTCCTGGACAATTGCCGCCACCTCAAAGCGACCATTGCGCCAACCATTCACCTCCTCAACTTTTTGGCGAGTACTAAAGTGCGTCACCCGAATGCGCGAATTCGCCAGCTCCTCATCAAACACCGTTCTATCGGGCGAACGATGACTAAAATACAGATAAGTATCCTGCTCGGCACTGGCTAGCACACTCCACACCGGCCCCAGCGCACAACCCGCCGCGATCCCCACCAGCGGCCGCGTGGTCTGTGGATTGAAATACCCATAGGGCTGGCTGATACGCAGTTCATCGCCAGCTGCTCGCTGGCACAGATAGCTCGAAAACTCACCACCGACATCCTTGACGGTAATTGACGCCAATTCCTCGTGCGGCAGACTCGACAAACTATACGCCTTACCCGCCGTCACCGCACTCCCCGGAATATACACCGTGATGTATTGACCGGCGGTAAACGCAAACGGGCGACGAAAATACAGTGTCACCACTTCAGGGTTTTCCCGGCGCACTTTTTCGACCGTCACTGTTAGCGAATGGTGCATTGTATCACATACCTTTCCATAATTCTCTGCGCCGCCGTAAACTCTTCTTCGGTGAAGGTGTCAAATTCGGCAAACTGCGGGCTAAGGGTTTTGCCCGGTCGAAAATGCTGCAGCGCAAATCGCTTGGCACCACGCACCAACTGACCAATCCTCTCAAAGTCCTCCACCGCCAGCTGCTGGCACACCACCGTGGTGCGAAACTCATGCCCCACACCCGAATTGATCAGTAGCCGAATGCTCTCTTTTATCGCCGCCAGATCGACCGGCCGAGCAGCGATCTCAATATACTTTTCCAGTGGCCCCTTGATGTCCATCGACACAAAATCAATCCAGCCCTTTTCGATCATCTCCCGCAGCATCGCTGGATGCGTACCGTTACTATCCAGCTTGACGTCATAACCAAGCGACTTGATCAGCCGACACAGCTCCGGCAGCTCCTCATGCACCGTCGGCTCACCGCCGCTCACCACCACGCCGTTCAGCCGCCCGCGCCGCTTTTCCAAAAAGACGAATATTTCATCCAGCGGAATACTCGGCGCCAGGCGCTCTGGCAGCACCAGCTCGGGGTTGTGGCAGTAGCCGCAGCGCATATTACAGCCAGCCGTAAACAGCGCCGCCGCCACATGACCCGGATAATCCACCAAGGTCAATTTCTGCACGCCGCCGACCGGCACCGCAGGCCAGACTTTAGGCGGCTGCCACTGCGAGCCTGGCATCGTGCGCCGCTCCATCATAATGTTCGCGCATCACAAATTCAGCCTGCTTGCCCTTGTTCCAGTGCGACACTGGCCGCAGGAATCCAACCACGCGGGAGTAAATTTCCGTCTCGCCGCCACAGGTCGGACAGGCTTGATGCTCGCCCGCCAAGTAGCCGTGGTTGCGGCAAACGCTAAAGCTCGGACTAAACGTAAAGTACGGCAATTGGTAATTGGTGCAGATATTTTTCACCAGCTGCTTCAATGTTTCAGGGTCACTCATCCGCTCGCCGAGGAAAAAGTGAATCACTGTGCCGCCAGTATATTTGGTTTGCAAGGCGTCTTGCAGCTCCAGCAGCTCGAACAAATCGTCGGTGTAATTGACCGGCAGGTGCGTCGAATTGGTGTAAAACGGCTCGATATCATCCGCGCCGGTGCCGTTGGCAAAATGCGCCCGCGCACCAAAGTCCTTGCGGTCAATTTGCGCCAATCGATAGGTTGTCCCCTCGGCCGGCGTGGCCTCAAGGTTGTAGTTATTACCGGTATCTTTTTGGTACTCAACCAGCCGATCGCGCATAAAATCCATCGTCCGCTCAGCAAACGCCCTGCCCTCCCGAGAGCCAATGTCCACTCCTAGCAAATTTAGCGCCGCCTCATTCATACCGATCAGCCCAATGGTCGAAAAGTGATTTTTCCAATATTCATTGAAGCGCTTTTTGATATCGCGCAGGTAAAATTTAGTGTACGGGTAGAGGTTGGCGTCGGTCAATCGCTCCAGCACTTTACGCTTGGTTTCCAGACTATCACGCGCCATATCCATCAGCCGCGCCAGCCCCTCACGGAACGCCGCCTCGTCTTTCGATTTCAGCGCCAGCCGCGGCAAATTGATGGTCACCACGCCAACCGACCCGGTCATTGGGTTGGAGCCAAACAGCCCGCCGCCGCGATATTCCAATTGCCGATTATCGATCCTCAGCCGACAGCACATCGAACGCGCATCTTCCGGATCCATGTCAGAATTGACGAAATTCGAAAAGTACGGAATGCCATATTTGGCGCTGGCCTCCCACAGATTTTCGATGACTGGATTATCCCAATTGAAATCCTCTGTGATGTTGTACGTCGGAATCGGAAAAGTGAACACCCGGCCCGACGCGTCGCCCTCGCTCAGCACTTCCAGCAGTGCCTTGTTGAAGGTGTTCATTTCCGACTGGTAATCGCCGTAGTTGGTTTCCTGAATTTCGCCGCCGATGATGACCGGGTTGCCCGCCATGTGCTTCGGACACTCCAGGTCCAGCGTGATGTTGGTAAACGGCGTCTGAAAGCCAACGCGGGTCGGCACATTGACGTTGAAAACAAATTCTTGCAGCGCCTGCTTGACCTCGGCGTAGCTCAAATTGTCGTGACGAATGAACGGCGCCAGCAGCGTGTCAAAGTTCGAAAAGGCCTGGGCGCCCGCCGCCTCGCCCTGGAGGGTGTAAAAGAAATTGACGACCTGCCCCAGCGCCGAGCGAAAATGCTTGGCTGGCTTTGAGGCAACCTTGCCCTGCACGCCCGTAAAGCCTTCGCGCAGCAGATCCATCAAGTCCCAGCCCACGCAGTACACGCTGATGAGGTTCAGGTCGTGCATATGTAGGTCGCCCGATTTGTGCGCTCGCGCCATCTCTGGGGTGTAGATTTTATCTAGCCAATAGGTCTTGCTGACTTCGGCCGAGATGTAATTGTTGAGACCCTGCAAGCTATAGCCCATGTTGGAATTTTCCTTGATCTTCCAGTCGAGTTTGCCCAGGTATTGGTCCACCAGGTCAATGTGAGCGCCAGAGGTAATGTCGCGAATTTTCTGGTGCTGGTCGCGGTAGATGATATAGGCCTTGGCGGTTTTTTTGAACTTCGAATCAATCAACACGTCCTCGACGATATCTTGAATTTCTTCGACACCCGGCACTGTGCGCGCCGTGCGCTTCTCGAGCCGCGACAGCACTTTTTTCGTCAGTTTTTCTGCCTCTTTGTGGTCAAATTCACCTGTCGCCAGACCAGCTTTTTCGATGGCTGCGGTAATTTTTGCTGGCTGAAATGTTACTCGTCTACCGTCGCGTTTTTTAATAGTTTTTTGCATGCCCCCTCCTTGAACCTGCATTTTTGGCGTCACGAAACACACCAGGGCCCTCCGCCCCAGATATTATTTGTTGGCGTCTCTTTGTATTACGGTACACTATATATAGTGCTTATGTCTTACTGTATACCCCGTATATAGTGTGTGTCAAGCCATTGTCGCGCTATATGTGTTGTGGAATTTACTCATAGATAAAATAAAAACACCCCCTAAGGGATGTTCTTATCTTGGCTCCGGCAGCTGGGCTCGAACCAGCGACCTATTGGTTACACTTTACCTTATACTTTCGCACAAGCGTGGACTATCTCATCATCCGTTTATAAACGGAGCAGGGCGCTATTTGGATGAGTATTGTTGGGCTCACATCCTAGTCTCTGAACCTTCCGAAGTCCTACTGTCCATAGAGACAATATCCCAACTTCGGCTTGGCTGCGGATTACCATAGTTATACACCGTAGGCTTCCCGCAATTCACCCTGTTTTTCATAACAAGTTACCCTGTTACGCTGCCTTTGACAGCCAACCGCTCTACCACTGAGCTATGCCGGAATAGGTACGTTCGCCCCATCAGGACGAATACCCTTGTATTGTAGCGTATTTTAGTCGGTATGTAAAGTCCGCACGCCGAGTTCAATCTCTCGGTGACAATTAGCGCACACCATCACACACTTATCAAGTTCCTTCTGAATTTTTTCCCATGATCGCGTCATGCCTTTTTGACTAATGGCAAACTCCTTTGTCGAAGGATCAACATGGTGAAAATCCAATACACCAACGTGCTTACTGTATCCGCAACACATACATTTTCCACCCATATATGCAACCGCTCGACGCTTTAATTCACGGCGACGACGGGCCACCGCCGCAATGAGATATTCACGCCGATCAGCATAAGTACGCGTATCTTTTGCTACCATACTAATATGGTATATCACCCTGGTGTATCCGTCAAGTTTGGCTTTACAATCTCCAGCGCCTGCCGCAGCACCTCCACCTCTTGCTGCTGTGCCTCATCGGTCGCGCCCTCGCGTCGGGCGATTTCCCGCTCCAGCTCATGCCACCACGGACGATCATTAGCTGCTGTCGGCCCATTACCATTCATCACCTCCAGCGAACGTATAGCTCCATCTTTCTTTATAAGGTGGCCGCTCGCCACGAGATTGTCAATATGTTTTGCCACCGTCGAAACTGACTTATAGCCTAGCGCTCGCATAATTTCACGATATGTCGGGCTATAGCCATTGCCCTTTATAAACCCATCGATGAAATCAAGCAAGGTTTTTTGCTTCTTGGTAAGCATACACCCCTCCTCTTGTCATTACCCAAGCAACCATGCAGATGATGGTCAGATAAATATGCAGTGCATTCGGTAATCCACTGAAAAAATTCCACTGCACCAGAAAACCAGCCAGCACAGCCCACATCCATGGCTCACGGTGCACCGCCCAGAATACACCGATGATACCAGCCAGAAAGAGCATCAAGCCGATGACTCCCAGCTCCAATAGTACTGACAAATACTCATTTTGGACAATTTCAAACTCCCAGCCGGCGGAGCGATCAAATTGATACATGGCACGACCCGCCCCGCCAGCACCAACGCCACGCATGACCGTAAGGGGGTCTTGCGACCACGTGTGTATTGCTCGGGTGTTCAGAGTTGTTCTCTCATCCGTTGAGCGCTGTACATAACCATCAAACAGTGCTCTTTGAGGTGCTGCTGGTTCTATCTTTTCTGGCGGTGCCTGGGATGCGTCATCTGCGGGCAGGCGTGCTGCCTTGGGCAGGCTAATCTTACCAAGCGTCAGATGATTTACTGACTTAGCAATGGCATCATACCACCCATCGCTCACCCGAGGATTAAGCTCAGTAAATAGCCCATGCCATACCATGCCGGCACCACATCCGACAGTGAAGACTGTTAGTATGACGGTTAGTAATCGCCGCAAAGACACTGTATAGTGGCGCCAGGCGATAAAACTCAGGACGACAACCGCCGCAGCGACAGCAAACAGCGCGCCACGACTCAAGGTCAAGTAGAGCGCCATGATCATTAGCAGAAGCGAGGCAATCTCTAGACGAGAAGCTAAGCCACGCAACAATCGGTGAAGCACCAGAACAATTGGCAGAATAAGTAAGCTTCCCAGGAATTGTGGCTCTATAGCAAACACGCTCGGCCGCACAAAACCAAAGCCGCGCGCCAGACAGCCTGCGCATAATCCCCAGTCAGTCCATGCGCCGTAGACGACTTGTAGTATCGCGAGGATGCTTACTCCGGTGGCAGATATTATCAAAAGTCTGGTCGCCGTATATATTACTCGGCGCATATGCTGCATACTAAGCACAACCAAAAGACAGCACCACAAAATACACCACACCCCAACCTGTAGTGCGCCGCGAGTGAGATTCACCGTCCAGAGTAGACTTATCAGTTGCCAACAAACAAAGATTAATCCAGCCCATGCCGCCGGATGCCTCAGAAGCCGCTTGCGCGCATGCCACACACTCGCCACGCCCGACAGAGCAAAGGCACACACATAGAGCAGCGTGACGGACATCTCGATATTCGTACCGCTCGTCCGAGCCAAATGAATGTTTGGTACGTATGAAAACCATATTGTGATCGGCGCAAGCAAAAAAACTCGCTCGGGGAGGGTGAGCCCCAAAATGTGGCGCCATACATTACTTATCCGCTGCATCATACTTCCTTACCAGCGACATAAACTGGCGTTTAAAGTGTGCTGTCGAAAAGCGCCGCGCAGACTGTGTCACGGTCGTCGTATCGAATGTCATACGTTCAAAGCGTCGCAGCGCCTCAACCAGACTTGCAGTGGTCTGTTCTGCAAAAAATACCCCATTCTTACCGTCTTCGATATAGTCCATTGCACCTCCTCTCTGGTAAGCAATGACTGGCACGCCGGCACTTAGCGCCTCAATTGGAGCGATACCAAATGGCTCCAGGCTTGGGAAGATAAACCCCTTGGCACGACTTACGAGCGCCGCCAACTCCTCGGCATTAGTGACCGTCGGGATGAATTCGATATTTTCATCGCCACTCGCCAACTTGACGAGCGCATCATGTTCAGCGCCACCACCAACCAGCTTGAGGCGCTGACCCGTCTGAAGACATGCCGCCACCGCTAAGTCGAGTCGCTTCCAGTTCACCTGACGCGACGTTGAGATAAAAAAGTCATCCTTCTCATCGCTTGGCCGAAACTTGTCGACATCAACCGGCGGAAACACCACTGTCGCCTTCCGATGATAATACTTCTCGATTTCCGCCGCTGAATATGATGAATTCGCGAGCAGGACATCGGGTCGTTGAGCATAATTATAGTCCAACTTTCGCAGCGGACCAACTAATAGCCTAAAGAAGAATCGCACTACTGGATTGAAGGCCCCGAAGCCGGGATTCTTAACATACTCATCATACATCCCCCAGAAGTACTGTGTCGGCGGGCCCTGAAGGTAACTGATATGTAACTGGTCTGGACGTGTCTTGATACCCTTGCTTTCAGCGGTCGTGATAGAGATGATGATATCAAATTCCCGAAGCTTCAGTCGTGAAAAATACATCGCCCGCGGGATGGACAGGATTTTACGCAGCCGCGCTGGCAGCCAGTTCACCCAACCCGTGCGAACATCCCTACCGCAAAACCAGTTAACTTCCCTTTCTGAGTACTGCGACGTAAAGATTGGCGCCTCAGGGTAAAGCTCGGCAACTGTTTTCACTACTTTTTCAGCGCCGCCATAGGTTGTCAGCCAGTCAGTCACAATGGCTACCTTCTTACCCCTTAAACAGGCCGGATTGCGCAACTCGCTCACTATTTAGCTCCTCGTCGAAAGATCACAGAAAATACCGTCTTGAATAAAATTTGAATATCTAGCTTCAGCGACCAATTTTGAACATAATAGACATCCAGGCGACGACGTTCCTCGAAGCTTATATCGCGACGACCTGACACCTGGGCTAGGCCGGTGAGCCCCGACTTTACTGCGAGGATGATGCTTTTACGGTTGTATTGATTGATCTCCTGAGGGATTAGGGCGCGAGGGCCGACCAGTGAAATATCACCCTTAAGAATATTAAACAGCTGCGGCAATTCGTCAAGTGACGTTGCTCGCAAAAACTTCCCCAACCGAGTTACCCTTGGGTCATTGTCTAGCTGATCACCATTCTTGCGGTACTGCTCCGCCAACTCTGGTCGGCCCATTTTCTCAAATGCCTGTTCCGGAGTAAGTCCATCGTATATTGCTTTTTGTGAGCGAAATTTATAAATCTTAAACGGGCGATTAAATCGAGTCAGGCGTGTTTGGCGGAAAAACACCGAGTCCCTCGGAGAAGAAAGCTTCATGATTAGGACTATCAGTATCATAGCCGGCAAGAACACCACCAACGCAAGTAAGCTACATACAATATCCATCAATCGCTTATAAAAACGACCCATACCAAATAGCTTGGTAATTTTAATATCAATAACTGGCAGACCGCCAATAATCTCTACACTGTTAAGCTGTGAAAGCAGGCGATCCTGCTGCGGCACAAACATATAGCCGAGGTGGTGCTCAATCGCGAAACTATAAATCTCCTCTGAACGCGCCAAATCCGTCTGGATAATAACATCGGGGTGTGCCTCTAGGGCGTCCTTGAATTTAGGAAAGGCCCGATATGGAATCTCCTGCGGCAATATGTCTGGACGCACTACCACCCCCACTACTTCATACCCGTAGCTCTTGTTGGTGTGGAAAAATTGTGCCAGTTCAATCGTGCGCTGTGAATTACCAACGATAAGCACGCGCTGCTGCCCAACACCATGATACACTAGTGCCCGACTGATGACGCGAACAATCTCGCGCCCCAAAATCATAATGACAAAATTAATCCCAACAAAGTATACCGCGATGATACGCACCGGGAAGATATCCTCGCCAGTGAAAAACTCATATGATATCATTGCCATCACGCTCACGAGCGAGGCCACGAGTACGCGACCATATTCGCGCGAACGATAGATAAATACCGAGCGGTCATACAGGCCCGACAAGAAGTTAACAGTAAGCCACAGTGGCACCAACGTCACAACTAGTAAAACAAAGCTTCGAATCTCTGGGGTAAAGTAATAGGGGCTAGAGCTGATATGAATTCGATAGTAGTAGGCCAATGAGAATGAAATCACCACAGCTAACACATCTGTCGCGACAAGTGCCACCCTTAAAAACAGAGAGCCTTCCGTTTTCATCTCTTTTTATTTTATCACTTCACCCTTTAAAAGTCTTTATTTGTTTTTATACAATAGGAGTGTAGTATAATGACTATATATGCCTCACTTAAAGCCTCTTGTTAGTATCATCATTCCCGTCTATAATGTCTACCCCTACCTTAATGATTGCGTTACATCAGTCGTTGAGCAAAGCTATCAAGACTTAGAGATTATCCTTGTGGATGATGGCTCGCCAGATAAGTCGGGCCAGCTTTGTGATGCATGGGGTAAAACAGATCATCGCATCAAGGTTATTCATCAAAAAAACGCTGGTTTAAATATGGCGCGTCGTACAGGCTTTACAGCATCAACCGGTGATTATATCACCTTCCTTGACTCAGACGATCTCTTTCATAGAGATGCCATGAAAAATACCGTTGCGGTCGTGCTAAAGGAGGGTGTTGATGCGGTCATGTTCCAGTTTAAAGAGTTCTCTGATCAAGTTATGCCAAAAAATGAACTGTCAGGGCGCCTCAATACTAAATACGAGATCAGAACGTCTGTCGAAGACGCCTTCCGACTCCTAATCACCAACACTTATGACAATTTTTATCCCATGACAGCCTGGGGTAAACTATATAGTCGTCAACTTATTCAGCATGTTGACTGGAAACGGTCTAACCTTAGGGCTTTCGAAGATAATTTCTTTACGCCTCAGGTTTTCGATACTATACAAAGCTTTGCTTTTTTAGAACAGCAACTTTACTTTTATCGACGTAATGACCTCAACTCGAACGTACTTTCAAAAACCATTACTGGCAATACCCTCAACGGCAAGCCTATTGGCTACCTTGAATACCTGTCCGTTCTTCGTGGATACTGGCGAACGTTCCTTGAAAAGCATGCTATTCCCCTAGATGTCGACCTGGACGAGTTTTGGCTCAGTAATATGCTATGGCGCTTTAACAACCTCACAAAAGAACATCTACTATGCGAAGAGAATAATATCAACTACCTGCCAGAGCTAATAGAATATCTTCTTCTGCGCTATGGTCGTGACATTGGCCAGAAGCAAGCCACTATTGACCAGCTAACCCATCGGGTTGCCCTGCTCGAAGAGCGCGCCGCACATGTTCAGTCTCTTGAAGCAGAGTTGTCTCGTCTAAAAACAGTGCGGGGCTCGGCACGGAATGCAGCCTCCCAGCTGAAGCGTCGTATCGTGAAAAAACCGAGTGTTTAACTCGGTTTTTTATAACTCTCCTCTATTACGAGAGGCCTTCGTGTATATCCTTTGCGCGCTGAGTCCAGGTATGACCTTGGGCCTGCTTTAGTAGGGCCGCGCGGGCCTTGATGCTTTTTCTTGCTATTATTGCTTTGTCGATGTTTGCCTCGAACTCTTTGTTATCCTTTGACATAAAGACATATTCATATCCTCTACACTCTTGAAGATCCCGGGTACAGACAGTGGGCACCCCAGCTGCCATATATTCAAACAGTTTGACCGGGGAAGTTGCTTTCGCAATCTCGCCTCTGACGAAAGGAATTATGGCGCAATCAAAGAATAATGAGTACGAGGCCAAATCGTTATAGTCTTTTGGTCCGAGGTAGTGAACATTCGGCAGCAACTCAAGATGTTTCAGTGCATCGCCGTAATCAATACCAATATACACAAACTCAATATCCGAGCGCTTCCGGGCTAGCGTATTGAGCATGTCGTAGTCAATCCATGGCGCAATTGCACCATAATAACCAACCACTGGTCGCTCGTTGGCTAAGATTTTTTTAAAGTCCTTCGCCGGCTTTGCCTTACTATGCTGCTTGAAGTCGAAGTGGTCAATATTGACCGCATTCTTAGCGACGACAATCTTCGATCCAGTATAGTGCTCCTTCACTTGCTCCAATAAAACATCAGAGGTGACTGTTACTAGTGCTGGCTTTATTTTTGGCAGTGCGTTCCATATCAGGCGCTGATGATACAGATCCCCTGAAATGTCCTCATGTAATTCATCAATGTAGTCATAGATCACTTTCATCCCGACCGTTTTCTCAAAACGAAGAATATCTTCAACTGAAATGCTAGCGATCGTGCTAAGCTGCATAAAATACACTTCTTTTCCTAAACCCCGGAATGAGTCTAGGAGTTCTGGATTATTGATAGTCACAAGAGAGTCATTAATTTTCCGCAAATTATGCAGATAATTAGTACACTCTAGAAACACAACAAAATAACCCAACTTAGCAAACTCAACGGCAAGATGATGTGGTCGCTGCTTTAACTCGACATCCCACGGAATGGAATTAACCACCATCACCCTATCAAAGCCAGCCGACAGCGACTGCAGCTCTTTCATAAGGGGTCGTAATACCCGACGACGCCTGGCGCCACTCAGCTTTTTTGCCTGGCGCGCCACCCCCTTGACAGCGGCCCGACGCTTACTACTGACTGGAAATAGACTATTAAATGCATTGCCCATTTTGTCGGCTAGACGAAAGCGCTTCGATGAGACAAGCAGCTTCAGCTCGGCGTTCTCGCGTTCAAGCGCTGCCTTTTCTCTTTTTAGCTCATCAATCTCCGCCTGGGCCTTATCCACCCCCTGCTTTGCCGATTTTTTCATCTAGGCCTCCTTAAACTTACTGATAATCGCATCGACAATTCGTTCACTAGCATGACCATCGCCGTACGGATTCTGTGCCTTACTCATCGCTGCATATACCGCGTCATCGGACAATAACTGATGTGCCGCTGCATATACCGCGTCCTCATCAGTACCCACCAACTTCAGGGTGCCGGCCTCAACACCCTCTGGGCGCTCAGTCGTATCACGAAGCACCAGCACCGGCTTGCCCAAGGATGGAGCCTCCTCTTGGACCCCGCCACTGTCGGTCATAATGATGTGCGACTTCTCCATGAAGTTATGGAAGTCAACAACACCCAGAGGCTCGATCAGCCTAATGCGATCATTATCACCAAGAATCTCCTGAGCAACGCTCTGAACCTTTGGATTTAAGTGCACCGGATATACAGCTTTTACATCAGGAAACTCATCCAGAATTCGCTTAATCGCTCTAAAGATATTTCGCATTGGATCACCAAGATTTTCCCTACGGTGAGCAGTAACTAAGATCATTCTGTCACCACCTATCCAGTCAAAAATAGGGTGGCTGTAGTCATTTGACACTGTTGCCGCCATGGCATCAATTGCCGTATTCCCTGTTACATACACCTCCTGGCCCTTATTATTAAAACTTTGAAGGTTTGCCTTGCTCTGTTCTGTCGGCGCAAACAACATATCAGACATGCAGTCAATCAGCTGACGATTAATCTCCTCTGGAAATGGTGAGTATTTATCATAGGTGCGCAGTCCAGCTTCGACATGACCAATCGCTGACTGTTGATAATATGCAGCAAGTGCTGCAGTCATAGAGGTGGTCGTATCCCCATGCACTAGAACAATATCTGGGCGCTCTTTCTGAATCACCTCATCCATACCCTCAAGGATCTTCGAGGTAATGATTGATAGTGTCTGATTTGGCTGCATAACATCAAGGTCATAATCCGGCGTAATATTAAACACCTCCAAGACCTGATCAAGCATCTGGCGATGCTGAGCTGTCACACAAACAATTGATTTAATTTCCGATCGCCGTTCAAGTTCTTTGACGACCGGCGCCATCTTGATTGCCTCAGGACGGGTACCGAATACACTCATTACCTTTATCATATACTTATGATACCATGTTTTTTGATAAAGCAATAATTATCACAAAAACACAAAGCAGGATATCGTTAGATATACCACAGGGTTTGATACTTAAGCATTTTTGTGATAGACTGTGAACTAAATATTAATTTATTAGTTATGAAAAAACACACACTCACACGCAGGCAAAAGTTTATACTCTCTATTGTCATTCTTTTTATGGCGGCGGCAATATCGCTCGCCGTATATTCCCTCCTTGATAAAAAACCCCTCGCAGAGACCATGCCACCAGCCATTAGTCCGTCGAGCGAGCCAGCGAAGCAAGATAGAAACCCCTCGCAAGAAACAACCCCTTTTAAGCGTGAACGCGAAAAGCCAGCTTTACAAACCGAAACCCCACCAACTACTCAATCTTCTAGCCTATCAGGGACGATAACCTATAAATCAGTCGTCGATGGACAACTCGTTATTCGCACAACCATTGACCAGGTCTTACCTTCTGGCACCTGTGAGCTTTACATGACACAGGGTTCTTATCGCTTGACAAAAAACTCCAGTATTCAGCCAAACCCTTCTTCGTCGTCTTGCATGGGCTTTACCATACCAATATCAACCCTTGCTACTGGTCGGTGGACTATCGAGATTATATTACACAGCAACAACAAAACAGGTAAAATAGTGGGGCATGTAATGCTTTGATGGAGGTTTTATGACACTCAACTTAACACGAAAGAATATATTACTTCCGGTCGCTGCACTCACACTACTAATCGCTACCTTACTCCTCCTTTCCTGGTTACTAACGTTGCCACTGCGTGCGGCAAATCTCTCGGCATTTGATCCTGGCAATATAATGTCAGATTCCGTCATGTCCAACAAAGATACTATGTCTGTCGAGCATATACAAACTTTCCTGAGAAGTAAAAATCCTTGCAATAATACCAATATCAAACTTGCCCAGCGCTATCCTCATCTTACTTATAATATTAGAAACGGCAAGTTCGTCTGTATGGCAGAAGAAACTTTTAATGGCGAAACCGCCGCGCAGATTATCTGGCAGGCTGCGCAAGATTACACTATCAACCCCCGCGTTATTATCGTACTGCTCGAAAAAGAGCAAGGCCTCATCACTGATACATGGCCAAATCACATACAGTACCGGTCGGCAACGGGCTTCGGCTGCCCCGATACCGCAGCATGTGATTCCCAATATTATGGCCTAAAAAACCAGATTCGTCATGCCGCCAAGTTATTCCGCTCTGTACTCGATGGTGGCTGGACGAACTACCCAGTAGGCCCCAACTATATTCGCTTCAGTCCAGTTGCTACCTGTGGCGGGACTACGGTGAATGTTAAAAACCGCGCAACCTCTGCCCTTTACCGCTACACTCCTTATCAACCAAATCAGGCGGCCCTCAGGGCTGGCTATGGACTTGGTGATAACTGTAGCGCCTACGGTAATCGTAATTTTTACGCCCTCTTTCACGACTGGTTTGGATCAACAACCGATATTGTTTGGGAGAAAATGAGTCAACCCCGCTGGATGAGTATTGCCAAGGATACTAGAAAGATGGACCTTTCAGATCAAAATTGGCAAAGTGACGCACTACTGGCAGGTCGCCACGTTCATTTTACCAGCAAGACCACTCTTAATGGTGTAGTATATCTACGCACCAGCCAAGATGATAGTCAACGCCTAGATCGAGGGGTCGCCCTCACCTCACTAGCGGAGATTCCGTTCGTGCCTATAGAAAACCCCCGCTGGATGACAATCACCTGTCCTGCTGTTCATAAAATAAGCCCCAATACTGGAATTTCCGATACTTTCATCCTCCGCCGGGGACGCGTAGTTAAGTTTACCTCAAAAACAACCGTCAACGGGGTCACCTACCTTCGAACAGAGATGGATTCTCGTATAAACAACAATCTAGCCGTGGCTATTGACTGCGTTAATACATCGGAAAAAACCGAAACCATAAAATTTGACACCCCCCGTAAGCTTTTTATTCCGAGGGGCTCAAGTTTTATTGACATCCGCACACAAACTAAAGCAGTTGTAGAAAAAAACACCTCTTTCTTATTTAGTCGGAAGTTCTCCTTCAATAACGTTATTTACTACCAGACGAGTGCCGACTTCGACACAAATAGACTTATTGGCATAGCGGCAGACGCGACCGAGGAGCATGTCAATTTTGTGCCAATGAGTAGTCCTCGCTCGCTAACCCTACGCAAAGATATTTCGAAGACAGATTTAGCATCTGGAAACATAGTAGGGCCAGTTATCCCCGCTGGAACAACCAGGCCATTTATTGATAAATACCAGCTTCGTGGTCGCTGGTATCTCCGAACAAAAACAGACTATGATGCAAATGCTCAGTCTGGTATACCACTTGAGCTACTTAAGGACGCGCCCCAGGCTGGCAATTAGAAAATCACTGCTGAATTGCACCTGCCGTCGAATTCGTACCTGCGGCTTCCGCTTCATTGTTTTTTCTAGAGCACCACAAACAGCGTGGCCGTTGGCGTCAAGGGGCAAAAACTGTGGACACAAGCCAACTTGTTCGGCATATCTCAATAGCTTTTCATCCCATAAAAAGCCGATAGTAGGAATGTCTAAAGCATGAGCAATAATGTGGGTATGCATCCGAAACCCGACAATTATATCATAGGAAGCAATCTGCGTAACGAGCTGCTCAGGAATCTGTGGCGAAAGTGCGATCGCAGCGGCATCAATGCCGAGCTCACGACATGCGCCCATAATATAGCCAATATCTTCACCAGCCCCGTTGCTATAAATTTCCCACCTGAATCCATTAGATTCACAGTAGGCGATTATATCTAAAAGTAATGTTTTCATGTAGGCATTTCCGACCTCTGGATTACTTCTATGGGTTGTCCACGGGCTCATAATATTTATCCCAACACGCACCACTCCGTTCCCCCCTTGCCGCCTCGTGACGCGCCAATATTTACCAAGCTCCACTACTGGATCCATTACTCTCGTGGGCACAACCCCGTTGTGTAATTTCTTTGGCAGTATTTCTCCGACAGCGTCTCTTGTTGATATATGCTTAACTACAGATCGACTAAGAATGGAGATTATCTTTGCACTATGAGAAGCGCTACTCTCGCCAAAGCCGCATGCGTTAAATATAACGGGGATATCCATCCTATCAGCTTCTCTAACTACTACATCTATTGCTCGAATAAAGTAATCTATAAACAGTTGGCCACCAACAAATACAATTACATCAATCTGATGTCTTTTAAGTAATAGCCGGAGCTGTTTTTTGACAAGTCGAGCTCTTGCAATATCTGACGATATATATTTTGCAATTAATGCATCACTGAAGGATAGTAGCCAGTCGGTATCATCACTATAGGTGACTCGTCCTGACAGGTCTAGCCCGTGGATAACTGCATCAGGAATGTCTGCTCGAATCATTCTTTCGACAGTTTGATAAATAACACCATCACCAAGATTTGTTGAATATCGTTCGCCGACCAATAGTATATTTTTCACAACATCCTACTCGACTTTCTTCCAGCTGCCAGCAAAATGATGAATAGTGTGACTGTTCTTTGTGAGGGTAATTTCGCCTGTGCTCCATGACTTCGGACAAAAATAATCACTCGGATATAACACGAAGTCATCAGTGCGCTGGAGTGTGTTGTCCATCCTGATACCGTACCGCTCGCGAGTCATTCTTGTGATTGTTACGGTGTTTGCGTTAAGATCAAAACTACCGTCAGCAAGAATAAATGGCCGATCGTTGTCATAATACGTTTTTAGATAGCGTATCCAGGCATTACCGGCAGTAGCAGCCATCATCCCCGTAGGCATTAACGTCTGATCGGGATCTCCTGTTTCAAAACTAGTAAAGGCTGGGTTGTCGAGAAATGCATCAAGCGGTTTCAATATCTCCACATCACTGTCGACATAGATGCCGCCAAACTTATCCAGCAGATCAAGACGCATATAATCAGTCACAAAGGCCCACTTTTTTGATTGATAAGCCTCACGGATATAGCGATTAACCGTTATATCGTAGTTTTTTTCATTCCATTCGACAATGAGATAATCCGGACAATGCTTTTTCCAGCTAGCAATATATCGTTCAACCGATGCTGGCTTTTTATTGCCACCTACCCAAATGTAATGAATTATCTTTGGAATTGCTGTCTGCTTTTTCAGATAAAACCGTCCGATCATGCGCTTCGTTTTATTAAAGCGCCGCCACACCATGCAGTGCTCAAATGTCGCGGCAGGTTTAATATAATATTTTCTAACCAACGATTTTATAAGCTGTTTAAGGGCATCTTTTACACCAGGTGTTGTATCATAGTTGAGATCACGTAGTCTTCTCATTGACGACCTCCGTCAAAAACTCTTCTCGTGGCTTCCATAGATTATCATACGGATGCGGCGATTGTTTATTAATAATTTCAAACTTGATGCAATCATTGATCAATAAATAATCCTCCGTTCTATCCCTCTTCTTAATAGCCGCTTGAACACCGAATACTCCATCGGGAAAGATGTCCTGTAGGGCCAGAGTGAGCTTCACTGGTCGATTTTTAGCAAGCACAAACTTCCCGCCTTTTAGTTTCTCGTCGGTTACCCATCGATATACCGGCTCCCCCGTGTCTTTTTGAATAACAAAAGTAAAGACCGGATCAACGATGTCACTTTTTGTTTCAATAGTGACAGTAAAGTGTAGTTGTTGGTTTTTTCTCTGATAGGCTATGTCGATTGATATATCCCGCTTTTTAGTACCGATCTTGTTGTCTTCCGGTTTTTGTGCGGCCTGCTCCTTGGGTTTCTCGATTTCCTGCATATTCAAGCTGCGGTATAGCTGAGCGATTTCGCCAGGCTTTCCAATTGTCATCTCATGACCCTTGTCTATAAGGGCTGCCCTGTTGCAAAACTTGATGACGTGATCCATAGAGTGTGTCACCAAAATAACTGTCTTTTTTCGCTTCTTTAGTTCGGCAAAATACTGAAAGCATTTTCGCTGGAATGATTCGTCGCCAACCGCAAGCACCTCATCCAATACCAGAATGTCCGCATCGGCTTTGATAGCAATAGAAAACGCCAACCGCACCTGCATACCGCTCGAGTAATTCTTCAGCTTCTGATCCATAAATTCGTCAAGCTCAGCAAAGGCAACGATATCATCGTACATATCAGCCATCTCCTCGCGCGAAAAGCCAAGCAGTGCCCCGTTCATATAAACATTTTCTCGACCGGTCAGTTCTGGATTAAAGCCAACGCCCAGCTCAATAAACGGCACTAACTTTCCGTTAACGGTAATCTTACCGCTATCGGGCTGATAAATCTGCGAGATAAGTTTCAGTAGAGTCGACTTACCCGAGCCATTGCGCCCGACGATGCCGAAAAAATCACCTTTCTCTACCGTAAAACTAATATCTCTCAACACCTGTTGCTGCTTATAGCCCTTTATGCCCTTAAGGTGATTGATGACAGCTTGCTTGATACCGTTTGCTTGCTCTGTTGGTAGTCGGAAGCTCTTGCTGATATGACTGACCTTTAGCGCAATATTACTTCGACTGTCTACCCCCGCCATTACATAATCTCCGCAAATTTTTTAGAATTCCTTGTAAAATACCAAATGCCCACTATCAGTATTAGCACAGTTGCCATGACCGGTACAAGCATAGCGATACTGCTCGTCTGCACCTCCCATGTAGTCGGCACTGTCGTTGGCGAGATAAGATTGTGTCGTGCATCCTGAATTGTCTGAGCGAGCGGATTGAGCATAAGTATCTGACTTACTGATACGCCAAAAAGTTCCCGGCCCGCCACCATACTGAGAGGGTAAAATACTGGCGTTGCATAAAACAACATCTGAGCAAACACCTCCCAAATATGCCCGATATCGCGAAACTTAACGTACAGGGTTGATAGAATAAGCGAACAGCCAAACGCTAGCAAAAATAACTGCAGGATATTTAAAGGGACCAAAAAAACAAGGCTGGTAAACTGAATCCCCGTTACTATGGCAAAAATAATAACAACAGCCAGGTTGATACTGAGTGAGATGAGAGAGCTAGTCATAGCCGATAAAATGATAATATACTTTGGGAAGTTGATTTTCCTAAGAATGTCTCCGCGGCCAACAATTGACTGCATACCAACACTCGTTGCTTCTGAGAAAAACGCCCACAGGGCAATTCCCAGAAGTAGCACGATAGGGTACTGCGGCGTGCCGTCAGTGAACTTCAAAAAATGAACAAACACCGTATACATCACCACAAAGAGTAGTAAGGGTTTCAATACCGACCAGACCACCCCCAAAAAGGAGCCTTGGTAGCGTAACTTGAAATCGGTTTTCACAAGTTCATACAACAAAACTCTGTTTTGTTTACTCAACAGACCTCTTCTTTTCATATAGGATTATTATAACATAAGGCGCCTGTTGTTTTTCATAGAGTAGAAGAATATAATATATTTCGTATGAAGAGGCCGACCCTTAGTATTATTATTCCTATATATAATGCCGCTCCACATCTTGATAACATCGTACGTCCCATTCTGAATGAAAGTTTTCAAGATTTTGAACTCATACTGGTAGATGATGGCTCGCAAGACAACTCCCTGGCCATAATAAACGAATATGCCGCATCGGACGGTCGAGTTGTGGTGCTCTCTAAGTCTAATGGCGGCCCGTCAAGTGCACGCAACCTCGGCCTTAGCAAGGCTCGTGGCACCTATATTCAATTTTACGACTCAGACGATACGATAACCCCTGGTGCGTTACTCACAATCATGGATGCCATGACGTCAACAGGGGCGGATATAGTTATATCCGGCTGGCAATTACGACGCATACGGCCGAAGTCAACCATCGATATGTCACCGAAACAATCTTTCATTGATAATAATATAATAGAATTTGTCCTGTTATCTATCGGAAGAGACGGGTCTCTATACAATCTATGGAATAAGCTTTTTAGGGCCGATTTAATCCATAAACATGGGCTCCGTTTCCAGGAAGATGTTTCATTTGGTGAAGATCTCATGTTTGCATTCTCATACTTCAAACATGTTAAACGAATACAGATCATAGCAGATGTAACATACAGCTATCTCGTTAATAGTGAGTCGAGTGTTTTCCGACAATCTTCCATAGTCCCGAAATATCGCAAAATCAATGATGCTGCACTTAAGGACTTTGTCGGTAGAGAGTCAAGTGAAAAAATATTCGACTTACATCAATGGGTGCGTTGGCGCTGGCTACTTTCATACTGGATGTTAGTAGATAAATCTAATCTAAGAATTAGTGAAAAAATTAATCACATAAAACAACTTCGTTATAGTGACCTCGCTATAGCAAAGACAACTCAATATATAACGCCTAAGATGAGGCTTCTGGAGAAGATAATACATCGACTTGCCCTTCACCCCCTAGTTGCACTAGCCTTCGCAAGGATTCTTAACCTCGTTAAGCTGACTGGCATCTATTTGTCAGCTATGAGGCATAGAAACTAGCCTAGCTTACGAACTCTTCTGCGAAATCACCAAATGCCGTGCACGGCCTTCGCCTTCAGAGTGGGTTTCGATATCACTATATTCACTTGCCACATGATGCACCACCCAACGATCAGCAGCATTCAGCTCCACGATACGCGAATCGCCAGTACGTCGCACCTCTTCAATCCAGCCACGCGCCTTCTCGGCAATCTTCTCCGCATGCTGCTTCTTATAGTCAGCGATATCTATATTCACCCGCACCAGCGCCGCGTCGCGATTACGCAGTGTTGCTGATACGACCGTCTGGAGACTGCGCAGCGTCTCGGCACCGCGACCGATAAGCAGACTATTGCGCTCATTTGACGGGACCGTGGCCTTGATGACATCATTCTCTAGCGTGACATCAACATCAACGTTAAGATCAAAGAACGCCAGGAAGTCCTCGAGGTATTTTTTGACAAATTCCATACTTGCGATCTGGTCCATACTTCCTCCTAGTCCTTCGCTTTAATTCGCGTAATGTTCGCCTCAGGCGCTGCTGCCGCACGCTGCGACGCCTTTGGCTTTGATCCAGCGGCTGACACCTTTGTCTTCGCCGGCTTTTCACGAGCCAGCGCCTGCATCTCCTCGCCATCTTGCTTCAGAATAATCGCGTTTTGAATATATGCCGCGACGTTCGAAGTCGCCATATACAGCGCCAGTGCGCCCGGCAGACTGATCATGATCATAAACAGCATGATGGGCATAAATTTCATCATCTTACGCATCATAATGGCATTAATCTCAGCGCTATCCGCCTCTTTGCCCTGGGCAGCCTCGGCCATCACATCACGCAGACGCTTCTTACTTTCGGTACTTGGCGACATCTGCTTCGAGAGGAAATATTGCAGCACTGCCGCGATAAGCGCCAGAACAAGGAGTCCGACTGAGACACCCTGAGGTGACACCGCATGCCGCGTCAAATCCATCAACCCGAGAAAATTCTGGTTAAACTGCTCTGGATGCGCCAGTAACTGCTTCACCGGCTCCCAGCCCTCCATGAAATCATAGGTATATTTACCAAGCGACGCGCGATCCGCCACAAAAATCTGCACCACGCGGTAAATACCGATCAAGATCGGTAGCTGCACTAGTAGCACGCCGATAGAACCAAACATACTGATATTATGCTTTTTATAGAGATCCATCATCGCCATAGCCTGCGCCTGACGGTTGTTTGCATACTTTTTCCTCAGCTTTATAAGCTCGGGTTGCATCTTTCGCATTGCTTTTGCCTGATGGAGTTGCTTTTTCACCATCGGCCACAACAAGAAGCGGATAATTACGGTAAATATCACCACACTCACCCCGAAGTCACCACCCGGAATAAGTGCATAAATCGCCATCAACAAGTTCAATGTCGGCTGGACAATAAGCACATCAAAAATATTCATAGCCCCATTATATCAGAGGTGCGACTATTTATATAGTCCAGCGGTCGAAAAGGCGTGTGTCACCATCCGCTTGACTTCTGCGTGTGGCATAGAAAAAATTTCCGGCGAGAAAACCATCACTGCGACATCAGTATGGCCCTTGAGGCGCGGGAGCTCCAGGCGGATAATTTCGTATATGCGTCGACGGATGCGGTTGCGTCTCACGGCCGACTTAAACACCTTTTTACTCACCACGACCGAAAACCGACTCGAAGCACGGCGCGGATTGGTGATATATTTCACCGTCATCTGCGACGACCGCACGGCCTGACCTTTCGCGTATACGTAGCGCAGGCTCCCATGACCGTGAAATCGGTGTTTTTGCTCCAACATACTTTCAAGTATAACAAAAATCCCCCTCAAGTGTGAGCGGGATTTGTTTCTGCTACCTAGATAGCAATCTTTGCGCGGCCCTTCAGGCGACGACGCTTCAACACGGCGCGACCAGCCTTGGTCGAGACACGAGCACGGAAGCCGTGCGTCTTGGCGCGGTGTCGAGTATGAGGTTGAAATGTTCGCTTTGGCATATCGTTACTAAGTGTACCTATTTTTTGGATTTTTTGCAAGTAGTGCAGCGGTTTTCCACGGCTTGACCATCTTTTTCCACATATTATACAGGGGTAGTGACTGTCTGTGGAAAAACCTACCCCTGTTAGCCCTGCTTCATTTAGAATGGCGCCTGTGCTTGTGGAAAACTCCCCTCCTCTGCTATAGTGAGTTGTAAGAGTTAGTTGTTACGGAGGGAGTAATCGTGTGAATAGTCGCGCTATCTGGCAGGGTGTGTTGGGTGAGATCGAGCTTACCATCCCCTCTTCGTCTTTTACCGCCTGGTTTAAGCCAACTGAATTAGAGATTATATCACCATCAGAGGTGGCTGTTATCGTGCCAAATATTTTCGTTAAGGCACAGCTGGAGAAGAAATTCCACCAACAGATCGCAGATGGGCTGGAAAAGAACGGCATTACCGGGGCGGCCATTCACTTTGTCGTCAAGTCAGAAAACCGCAAGCCCCGCATCAACCGCGACGCACAGCCCAGCCAGTCAGCGCAACCAGCAGCGCCACTCATTACTCCCCGCCAAAAAACTCCCGGCAACCTCAACCCGCGCTATACCTTTGACAATTTTATCGTTGGCTCCAGTAACGACCTCGCCTACGCCGCTTGCCAGGCCGTCGCCAGCAATCCTGGCACGAAATACAACCCCCTTTACCTCTACGGTGGGTCTGGTCTCGGTAAAACCCACCTGATGCAGGCAGTCGGTAATGAGATTATCAAAAAGCAGCCGTCAGCCCGTGTGCTATACACCACGACCGAAGCTTTCGTGAATGAATTTCTCGATTCCATTCGCTTCAAGAAACGCGGCTTCTCTGATAAATATCGTAACGTTGATGTTCTTATCGTCGACGACATGCAATTTATCGCTGGTAAAGAAAAGACGCAGGATGAGTTCTTCCACACTTTCAATGACCTACATCAGAACAATAAACAGATTATCATCAGCTCCGACAAGCCGCCAAAAAGCATCCCTACTCTGACCGACCGCCTCCGTAGTCGTTTCGAATGGGGTATGGCCATCGATGTACAGATGCCCGACTATGAAACACGCTCTGCTATCGTCACCGCCAAGGCTAGCCAAAGCGGCGTCGAGCTCGATAGTGGCGTCGTCGAATTCTTAGCAACCAATTTTAAGACAAACATTCGCGAGCTCGAGGGGGCCCTCAACCAGCTCCTGGCTTATGCCGAGATGCAAAATATCGCCATTGACGCCGAGACCGCCGAAGGGCTTCTCGGTAATATCAAGCGCGCTCGGCCGCATCATATTACTGCCAAGCAAATCATCGACAAAACCGCTCGCTACTTCGGCGTAGACGTCAAGGATATCTGCTCGCCAAAACGCGATAAATTTATCATGCTGCCGCGCCAAATCGCCATGTATCTGCTTCGAAGCGAGCTAAAGATGAGTTTTCCGAAAATCGCGCAGGAGCTAGGACGCAAAGATCACACTACCGCCATGCATTCAGTCGAAAAAATCACCAAAGAAAGCCTAACAAATACCGCCCTCCGCGAGCAAATTAATGACGTGCGGGATAAATTATATGTGTAAAGCCTGTGGACAGGCAGTGAAAAAGCCGTGGACGGATGGCGCAGAAGATTTGCACAATCTGTGGATGAGTGCGACGAGCCTCGCCGACTTGAGGCTAACTCACCAATTATCCACTCTATTCCCCGCAGGTCATCCACTGGATATTCCACACATCTCTACCAGCATTCCACCCCTGTTTATTTACCCGTTTTCCCCGGTTTCCACACCACCTATTATTATCAAGACCACGTAAAAAATAAGAAAGAGGTATAATAAGACTATGAAGCTTACCGTCACTCAGGAAAATCTCGCTAAGGCACTGTCAAATATCGGACGCGTTGCCTCCAGTCGTAACCAACTGGCTATCCTGAACAATATCCTCCTTCGCACGGACGGCTCTCGCCTACTGGTGGCGGCGACAAATATGGAGATCGCCTCGACACAGTACATCGGCGCTAAGATCGAGAAGCCTGGCTCCATCACTATCCCTGCGAGGCTGGCGAGTGAGTTCGTCTCGAGCCTCCCATCTGGCACAGTAACTCTGGAGGTCAAGCAAGATCACCTTCATATCACCGCTGAGAAATTTTCTTCAGTCATCAATGGCGTGGTGGCAGATGAGTTTCCGGAGCTGCCAACGGTGGATGAGACGGCAGCCCTCCGCCTAGAGCTCTCGACAGACACCTTTAAAAAGGCAGTATCACAGACCATCATCGCTACCTCTGGTGACGCTACGCGTGCTGTCTTGACAGGTGTGTACTGGCATACGGTGGACGGTATGCTCTACCTGGCGGCGACTGACGGTTATCGACTAAGTGAAAAACAGTTGATGGCGTGTGAGGGTGAGGTGTCGGCCATTATTCCTGCCTCGACGCTTCAGGAAGTGTTGCGCAGCCTCGAGAGCGATACCGACACTATTACGATGTTTATCGATGAGACGCAAGCAAGTTTTTGCACTGCCGAGCAAGAGATCGTTAGCCGGCTGATCGATGGGAAGTTTCCAGACTATCGGCAACTTATCCCGAAGGAGTCTGAGACGACCGTGTCTATTCAGAGGGCAGATTTTTTGCGCATCACTAAGGTGGCGAGCCTATTTGCGCGTGACTCGGGCGGCGGGATTACACTGAAGGCGGATAAGGAGACTTCGCTGCTGTCGATCCACTCCATCGCTTCAGAGCTTGGCGAAAACACCTCTGAGGCGGCGGCTGAGGTATCGAATGATGGCGAAGTGACGCTCAACTCTCGCTATCTTACCGAGGCGCTGACGATGACTGATGGCGAGACGGTTGCCTTCTCGTTCAGTGGTAAGATTTCACCGTGCGTTATCCGCGAAGCAGCGAAGCAGCCTGACTGCATGCATATTATTATGCCGCTGAAGCGTTAATTGAGTTTATATTCGGCAACGAGCTCACCATTCGATAGCTCGAACCTTAGTAGCTTACGCACCCCACTGTATGTACCTTCTGACTTGAATGGGGTGATGAGCTTGACGATAAGCTCGCGGGAGTCGTCAATGTATAGCCGGAATGAATACATGGAAATCGATAATTTTGTATCAACGAGGAACTGCAAAGAATCTTTCTTGATGCTGACTCGGTCGGACAATTGCTTACCGTATTTACTGATAGCAAGGTAGCTAATATATTCGCTTACGAAAGCAATGTCATCTCCGGGAATACCACGATCAACGAGCTGTTGAATACCAAGGATAAGCAGCTGATCTCCCGTTGTGCCCCCGGTGACCTGATTGGAGATCTCCTCGCCCGATATGTTGTCCTTGATTATAAGTGGTTGCTCGGGCTGCTCTCGGCGTAACGTAAGCGACCATGATATGAGGCCACCCACTATCAGTAGGAGACTCATAACAGCAAGTATAACCAACAATCTCCTACTGCGCATAGAGTGCTCCTAGATGGTGGTGCATTTTTGCGGCGACGGCGTCCTGGTCATATTCCTGCAAAACCTTGCGGGAGGCATTTGAAGAGGTTGAGCCGGCAGGGTCGCCAACAAGCCACTTCCCCTCCGCTGTTCTTTTGTATATCACAATGATATGTCCGCCATTGGTGAAGGGGCGCCCTCCCCTGCCAGAGGTATATACTACGGCTCCTTTGTCGAGTGCAGTGTTCACTTTATTTTTAAGAGACTGGTAGCTTTCATTTTTTGCCTGCGCGCTTAAATTCTCTCCCCTAAGGCCATATTCCTGTACCATCATGCGCTGGATATTATTTGTATTAGAACCAATACCAGGAACCTCCCCTCCATATTTTCTAACATTGGCAACAATTGCATCTGGTGTGATACTCTGTTTTTTGAGCGTTGATAGGATCATTGCCGCTGACACCACGCCACAGGCGGAGCTACAGAAGTTACCGCTTGAATATCGAAGATTTTTCCAACTACCCTCACACTGTGAATAGGCAGCAAAAGTTGCCGGAACCCCTTCTGGCTTACAGTCGGCAACTGCCGTCGAGTCACCCATGTATGCCAAGAAAGCGAGAGCCCCAGGGTTACGATTCTTGAGTTGGCGTGATTTCGAGTGACCACCAAATGGGTCAAGATAGATCCAGTCCCCGCCCATATGGCCGTCGTCAATACCCTGCATGACGTACCCCGATTTCGTATAGTCTAACCCCGCTCTCTTATAAAGATGTCCACGGTTGTATGCCAGGAACGCCTGTCCTTTCTCTGCCGTTGTCATACTAGCGGAAATATCAATTCTATACACGTCTTTTGCCATTTTTCTGAAGTGTTCGGCAGCATAAATAGCATCTTCTTCAAGAGTGTCTCCGATGCGTACGCCATCTATACTAACTTTCTTTCCTAACGGCTCTCCGTCGGCAATACTTTTTTTAGGATCCATACCGCCCTCCCTGTAGTGTAGTGCTGCAAGCATAACCGCCGGAACTTTGGTTGCCCTTTCTGCTGCTGTATAAGCCGATAGATTCTTTTGGAATTTTTCTTTAACTTTAAAGTTGTCAAATAATGTTCTTGTGATGGATGGCAGGGGTTGCATAGGCTGTGAGGTAATCGGCCTTTCGCCAGCTGGAGTATTTGATAACGAAGGGGCGACACATGACGTCTCGGACACTCCTTCTTTATAAAAGTATATAGAGTTCTTCCCGTAGTCACGCTCCTCGAGTGCGTATACAGCGGCAGTGGTTTGGATGGTAAGCAAGATAGAGAGAGCTACTATTAGCGATGTATACAATATTTTTTTCATGAGGATAGGTCCTTTATGAGCGATTGAGGGGCATTTTCAGGTAGCTGCGACTGATCAATTGGTCCATGTGGCTGTGCAAAGAATTTTACCACAGGCCCAGAGCTACCTAACTCTATTATACAAAACCATGATCGATTCTGTCCACGAGGGTCTTCGTCGAGAAAGGTGATAGTTGCAGTGAGCCAACCTTCCCTGTAGTGCTTTATGTCATTAGGGTCGATGTAAATGGGTTTTTCCGTAGCCCTATTTAATATGCCTGGGTTGCTTTTTATATATTCATTAATGGACTGTGATATAGATACATTACTAAAGAGGGTGGGATCGGGGGGTGACTGTTTTTTTCGGATAATAGTGAACACTAAGACTGCTGCCGCAAGGAGGATGATAGCGGTGATTATCATGATAGTTAAAGTCTTATTTTTTGTAGTTACTATAGTCATATTATGTACACCTATAATTATTTGGCGCTGGCGTTGGCAGAACAGACATCGGGTCTACGGATGACTTGAGATTACCGTAGCTTGGAAAATCATTTGCTCGGGAGACGACGATGTGAAGGTGGACTGGCGATGAGGCATACACCCGACCGGTCTTTCCGCCCTTGGCAACTTCTTGGTTTGCCTTGACCTTATCCCCTACCTTTACACTTATGCTACTGAGGTGTTGGTATATATAATACATACCCTTTGTTGTGCGAACGTGAACATACTTTCCTGCTGCACCGCCGTCTCGTGCAGCGATAACCTCACCATCATGCATCGCATAGACCGGTGCATTAGGTATGCCAACATTAATATCCATACCAGCATGCTTACCAAGTGATCCGACATTTCTTCCCCAGCACGGTCCCGGGCGCAAAGCCTCTTTCACCGGCCATACCCACCCCTCTTTGTTTAGTGGATCATTCGCGACTGGGCCGGTGGTGTCTGATGGTGAGCCACTCGCACTGCCGCCATCTGTCGCTTCGTCGCTGCCTTCTGGTAGATTACCCGCCTCCTTGATATAGAGTGGATTTTCAGTATCGTCCGCCGCAGTAGCCAGCATACCGCCAACCACTTTTTCGAGGGCGCACGGGTCGGCTTTTTTATAGGTATGAATCAGGTCATCGGAGTCGAGAGACAAACTTTCTTCGCGGGCGGCTGCAGATGCGGCGCAGAATTCTGGCGTATAAGTCGCTGGGTCTACCTCAAACGTTGCTTTGTCGGCATAGCCATAGGTCGGCATCCCGAAGGCTTTAAGCTTCATAAGTTCAACCTGAGCTGACTGTGCAGCTGCTGGTCGTGGCGCTAGGCTGGCAAGAATGTTTCCTGGTGTACTGAGGAGGAATTTTAATGATGATGAGCTCTGCATTATAGTTGTAGCAAGGACTCGGTTAGCGACTGATCCGTACAGTGAAGGATTAAAGAGCTTAGCGAACGTTGTCTGCTGTTCAAATTCATCGCGGCGCTGCTCCTCTTTTTCATTCACAACCGCCATAATTTCTTTGTCGGACATAAGGGCGCCGCCCGCGCCATCCGCTGGCCCTGCTTGGTTTTCTAGATTTTGTCCGCTCTCCATGGACGAATTACCGGCAATTTGCATCGCAGCTGCGTGCTGTTCGTAGTTGTCTACGCCCTTTGCATCCGGCCCAAGCTCCGGTACATTGAAAATACTGGCAACGAAACCCTCGATAATCTTCTGGAGTGCCTCAAGCCCAATATCGACCCCCGGTAGCTTTTTCACCAATTCCCACAGCGGTCCAGTAATGGCTGATGTGACACTGTCGACCGCATCGAAGATTAAACCAACGGTACTATTCCAAGCCTGTGCTATAGTTGCCAGGGTGTTCCACCACGGATTTTGCTTGAGCTTTGTAAAGTCACGCAGCGTCTGTTTCTCTGGACAAATGGTCTCACCGGGCGGAAGCTTTACGAGAACCTCTTTCCCATCTACGATGCAGGGGCGCGTAACGGCGTCTTTATTAAAGACAGCCCCGGGTGTGTAGTAGAGGCCAAAGTAAGGAGATTTCTCGGCGCCGTTATACATATCAGAGAAAATTCCAAGGGTTTCAAGGCTAATTTTTCCAAGCTTTACCTGATCTTTTGCAACGACAGGGCTACTATCTTCGTTAAAGGCAGCGCCGACGGCGTTTTGTGACATCATGTTAAAGTAGATGTATTCAATAAGGCGGTCATCAATAACGCCGACCACGCCAAACACAAAATCAAGAAGTCCTGCCGCCGCCAGGCCACCAACCACCTTCTGCATGATAGTTTGGGATATTTTTTTACCGGTACTCTGAGCAGCCTCTTCAACCGCTTCTTTTGCCCCGCCGATTGACGCTTTTTTTGACTGCGCGCGACGCAGTTGATCCTCGGCTGCCTTGCGCTCATCCGAGCCCTCAGGTGCCTTGTCGACGGCCTCCTGCGCTTCTTGGATTTTTTGGTCAATATCTCCACTAATACTATCAATCGTTCGCCTACAGTCGAGAGTGTTTTTCCCCTGGAAGCAGCCTATATAGGTAGCAATACGTGGTGCAATTCTGCCGACGGTACTTTTTAGTATGGAGGCTTTAATCTTCGCCTTCTTCTCGGCGATATTCTTTGATGTCTCATCAGGAATGATATTAAACCGTGTCACGCCGTATTTACGCATGAGGATTTTTTTCGAAACAAAGCGAAGGACATAATTTCTCCCATGTGCCTGCCTTACCATCTGGTTGATAACGCGCCGAGCATCCTTGTGTCCTTTAAGTTGTTTTGAGACGGTATGCGTCGCCTTACCGACATCTTTGTCTCTGAGGTTCTCTAGAGTGAGAGAAAATTCAGTAGCGCGTCCGCCGAGCCCCGTTTTCCCAGTGGCATTCAGTACTACCTTCACTCCGCGCCCCTGTTTTTCAAATTTGGCGTCTAATTTTTTCGTAAACCAGGCAGAATATTTTGTCGAACCGAGGTGGCAAAGCAACCCGCCGCCACGACAAAACACGAGATTGTCATCGCCCGGATAAGCCTCTTTCATAGCCATCATCGCCAGCCAGCGCGTCACCATATATTCAACGCGCTGCTCTACGGCGTACTCGGGGATCTGCGACATTTTTTCGATAACTGGCTCTAAAAATACATCAAGCTTCATGATGCTAGCGATGAACGGCATAGAGCCGACGATAAACATCAGCAGTGCACCGATGACAAGGGAGGCGCCTTTGTTTTTACCTAGTGGCCCCTTGAAAACGACTTTTGACATCTCTTTGACGACGCCTTTGTGGCGTTTTTTACGCTCACGATACTCCTGGGGGTTGTATCTGAACTGGTTCGAGGCTTCTTCACCGTCGCGTACGGCATCTGCGGCGTTTGCCCCACCGTTTCTCCTGGCTTCGCGCCCCCCTGCCCCCACATGGTCGAGCGCCGCCTGTTCGTGCGCAGCCAACTGCTTGGCGGATATCTCATTCGCCGGATTTAGCTCGTCAGTATCAGAGTTTTTGGTCGCCAGGGGCATACCCTACACTCCCCCGTACCCACCTATCGGCGTTTCGGATGGCATCTGCTGGCGCGAGACCGGACTGGTGTTTATTAGATTGTACTCGGTGTCGCTGGCCTGAATCTGGATATGAACATGGTTCTGGCCGGCGAAAAATAGCCCTTGACCCACCGGAAAGTTCGCCAGGCGCTTCTGCTCCTCTTCGGTGAGCTTAAACACCTGTGACAAAACATCCACGGCGCTGGTCGACTGCTTCAGGAGAAGCTGCATCGAAGAGTTGGCGACGATGGCGCGCCCCATCTTGCTCCCCATAAAGTCCTCGACGTCCTGGGTGATGGTGGTGAGTCCCAGCTGATACTTACGAGCGCGTTTCGCCAGGCTAAACAAGAAGTTCGCCGAATCGTCATACCGCATCAGCTGCCAAGCCTCGTCCACGATAAGCATGCGCTTTTTCTGGTCGGTGCGGGTGATATTCCAGATGTGGTTCAGTACGATATACATCGCAGTTGGTCGCAGCTCGTCCTCGAGGTCGCGGATATTGAACACCACCATGTTATTATTTATGTCAATATTTGACTGCTGCGAGAAGATGCCGGCAAAGGTACCTGTGGTAAACTTCCTCAGGCGCTGTGCCAGGCTCGGGCCGGTGCCGCCCATGTGGAGCAAGGTATCATACAGATCAGAGATAGTCGGCGGTTGAGAATTATGCGTCAATGGATCTGAGGTGATGCCGACGCGTGCGTAGGTATCGATGAGCGCCTGGTCGATATCCGCTTCCTCGGCTGCACTCAGTCCAGTGGTCATCTGGCCATCGCTACTGACCGTACTGCCCAGCATCTGTCGCAGTAGGCCATGCAGCGTTACGAGGTTAGCGCGCAGGGCGTCATCCGCCTCTTCAGTATCGATAACGCGCGGCAGGTCGAACGGATTGATGCGAGTGTCGCTGCTGAGGCTCAGGCGGATGTAGCTGCCGCCTACTGCGTCAGACAGCTTCTGATACTCATTTTCTGGGTCGATGATAACGATGTCAGCGCCCATCATCATACTACGCAGTGCCTCCAGCTTCACCGTGAAGGACTTACCGGCACCAGATTTGGCGAACACTACCATATTTGCGTTTTCCAGAGAGAAGCGGTCGAAAATCACTAAGCCGTTGTTATGCATATTGATACCATAAAGCACGCCCTTGCCATCGGTCAGGTCGGCCGAGGTGAATGGGAAGCTGGTAGAGATGGCGCCGGTGTTCATGTTGCGGCGAATCTGTAGTTGGTCGGTCAACTGTGGAATGGTGCTGTTCAGACCCTGTTCTTGCTGGGCTGAAGCCACTTTCGAAAAGACCAACTGCTGCCCAAAGATGGTCTCAATCTTGTGCTGAATGAAACTCAGTTCGTCTAGGCTGTCGGCGTATACCGTGATGTAGAGCCCATAGCGGAAGAATTTCTCTGAACCGATCTGCAGCTGGTCGCGCAGCTCCTCGGCATCTTGCAGCGCCGCCTCCATACCGGGGTCACGCACCTTCCCTTTCTCGGAATTGATGCTCAGGCTGGCCTCTAGCTGCGTCACTTTCTTGCGGAGATTATTGAGCACGATCTGGGTATCGACCGGATAGATAAACATACTGATATCCAGCACCTCGTCGATATTAATGATGGAACTGAGCCATCCAGTGTAGATCTGGCGCGGATAGCCGTACACATACATAGTGCGGCCATATTTGGAACCGAGACGGAAGTGATCTGACTTGAGCTCTAGGCTGCTCGGTGCGATAAAGTCGCGCAGTGTCCGCACACCGGTCAGAAAGGCTTGCTCGACCTCTGCCTGTTCGCGCGCTCGCTGCTGCGCCGCGATATCGATAGCGTCTCGTTTCTTCCTCGCCATTAGTACATTCCTCCGTATGGTGACTGCCCTTCACCCTTGCGCACATAGGTCGTCGCTAATTCCTGCTGACTAGCCCCGAGCGGTTGCTGCGGTGCCGTGTCAGGGTTATATGAGCTGTAGAACAATTCACCCAGCTGCTTTGTATTCAGCTGGTTACTTTTCACGCCCATCTGAAACAGTCCGCTCATCACGGCATCAACGCGGTTTTTTATCTCATCCTTGGCTTTTTCGTAAGCCACTTGGTCAATTTTTGTCACGGCAACGTCCTTCTTTCCACCGAAGAAGCTATCGAAAAGACCCTTGGCCTGCTGCTTGATGGCTTTCATATCACCAGACGGGTAAAATGGCACCACGATATAAAAACTCTTATCCATAATATTTGCCTCCTGGGACAAGACATCGATAAAGTTCATATAATCATCCATCAAAACATTCAGCAGCATATTATCCTGGTTACGGCGCAGATTGGCGAGCTGGTCCAGATATGGCCCGATATCGACGCGGCGCGAGCGGATGAGAACTTGCACAGGAAAATACAGCGAGTTAAGGAAGTTTTGGTAAGAAAATTCCACCCCCTCGCGTTCTCGGGAGCTCATGAGGTCGAAGTTGATGGATTGGCACTGAACGACGGCGCGAAAACTCCCATCATTCATGATGATCATATTTTCGCGCATCTCCGAGAAAAGGAGGGACTTTTGGGTGCTCATTGGGCCTTTTTGCTGTTGCGATTGGGCTGGCTGGGTTGGCTGCGGCGGCGCAGGCTGCGCCGTGGCTGGTTGCTGTGGCTGTGGGGTAAAATCTGGCGACTGCGGCGGCATCACTGGGGGTTGTGGCAGTTGCTGCATAGCTGGCTCGGCAGGCGGAAACACCCCGGGGGTTGGGGCTGGTGGAACAGACGGCTGGGGTGCCGCATCTGGTAGATTGTACTGCTGATGTGTCTCTGGTTGCATATATTCTCCCACCTAGTGAAGCGAAATGACCACTTCCTCCCCTTCCTGTTCTTGTCGTTGGATACGGTTCGCCTCTCGTTGGATGGACGCCACCGAGAGGTCGCTATGGTTTCGCGCTAGATCTATTATAGCAGGTGACACAGGGTCGGTACTAGTGGACCGCTCGGACCTCGGTGCCTCATGAGGCCGAGGGTGAGGTGTCACGGTTGTCCGCTCGCTGACGGGTGAAATCACTGACTGGCGCATGCTAGGATATGGATTGATGGTGAGCGGCTGCTCCTGGTTGTCGCTGGCTGTGTCCTGCTGTGGCGTCTCGGAGCTGGTGCTTGCGGCAATGTGCTGTGCCTGGCGCATACGCAGACTGATATCCTCGCGACGCTGTGCCTCTGCCTTATCGATAAGGCTGTCGATGTGTCTTCCTGTTGTGCTATTTACATCAAGTAGATCTTCTGTCGCCTGCGCCTCATGATACAAATCGGACTGCATAGACGAAAACTGCGGATCGGTCACACCGCGGACCGACCAGCCATGACTGTCCACCAGAGTGGCGAGATATGACAGACGACGATTGACCTCGGCCGAGTCATATCCCTTCGAGTAGCTCTTCTCTTCTACTTTTGGTGCGGTCACCTCGACAAGGCGCTCTACGCCATCAGGTCGCCACAGACGCTGTTGGGGCTTGGTGATAAATGAGATAAGCGCCGCAAAATACACCTCCATCGGCTGGTCCTTGCGTAGTGGCAGCGCTAAAATACCGAAAAAGATGGCAAATGGCAGTGGGATGATGGCCAGCGGTAGCAGAACATTATATAGGCCGAACGCCGCGCCGAACATCGCTACAGAGATGACTAAAAAGATAAACTGCTTGAAACTAAACGGCCCCAGCAGCTTGTCTTCAGCTTCCACATCCTGAGGAACTTTGTATACAGCCATGAGTTATATTATAGCAAATTTAGCGCTATGCTAGAATGTACCATCTTTAATTTTTCGGAGAAGAGGCTCTGAGCCATCAACGATGCGTGAATTGATATTTTCTGATGTAAGAGCTTGCTCTGCCGAGCGCTGGAAGCGTTCAATTCCCTCCTGGAATTTAGTCTGATATTCGCTGGAGCGTGCAAGATAATCAGCATCACTCTCGCCAGGTTTTTGAACGCGAGGCTGTGGAGCGGACTTCATAGCCTCGATGATGAGAGAGAGGCCTTGAGGGTCGGTACTTGCGGTTTGCTCAGCGTTAAACTTACCATTTGCAACCCATTCCTGGACGTGGTTAATGAGGTCACTATGTGAGCGTATTGCGCCTCTGGCGATATCATCGATAAGTTTGCCACCCATGAATGCCGCCTTATTCTTTACGCCAGACTTTGCAAGAGCGCCAGCAATAGTGGTTCGGAACTCGCTCAATGTACTACCAGAAATTTCGACAATTTCCTTAACTTGATCCACTGTGCCAACTGCGATCTGCTCCTCAATAGCTGCCTCTTGAGTAAAGACATTGTTGGCGTTAAAGACACGAGTAATCCCATTCTTCGTTGCCGTAACAGTACCGCCCTTGGCGTGGGTCTGTCGTTCATCGGAAGAAAGATTAAAGTGCTTAATAAGCTCAGCTCCCTCCTGGACTGACTTCCCGTATTCTTGGCGCATGGTAGCAACCGCTGAGGCGGCAGCGGCATCAGCTCCGTACTGATAGATACCGCCAGCTGCCTTCTGCATACTTTCACTTGCGAGCAATTTCTCGGCGAATTCTTTATTATGGACCCGCTCGGCATTATTTTTACGCATGCCAGCTATAGCAATGTCTTGTGCGAGCGTCTGGATATTAGACACTTGCTGATTGAGCGCTTTAAGCTCCCTACCTCTGAGATTTTTGACAATATCAGCCGGAATTTTGCCGGCCTGTGCCTCCATATATCGAGCTGCAGCCTGAGTCTCTAGCAGTGATGCGCGCTCGTTTTCGTAGCGGCTCTTTAAGTCGAGCTTTTTAAACCTCTCCGACTCATGATAGGCATTTTCTAGCATTTTTTCCGTTCGCGCCAAGTTGTCCTTCCGCGCCCGTGACCGGTGGTCGAGGTTTCGTCGCAGGCGGTTGACTGGATTGATAGGATTTGCCAGCTTCCTATTTCTCTGGATAGCAGCGTTTTCCTTGGCCCAGTTCATCGAGCGGTCGAAGAGACCCTTGCGCTTGTCGTTCATGATACCGGCGAAGCGGTTCAGGACGCCGCCGCTCAGCTTCATCAGGAGCGGCGCGATAGCAAGCGGCGCGATATGCACCAGCATGCCAAGGATATACATCACTGCAGCATTGGCACCGCTGGCGTTTTGCATGATGATAGTGCCCGCTAGTTGTGCACCGCCAAATACTGCCGAGAAGGCTGGGAAAAATACGAGCATTGCCAGGAAGGACTCTTTCCATTTGTCGAACCACTTCTCTGTTCCAGGCAAAAGGTAGGCGACAAAGGCAAGCGGTGAAATGGTAATAAGGATGACGATAAGTGCCTGGCGGGCTGCTAGCACCACGATGACGATAAGAACGATAAGCGCGGCACCGATGAGCGCTGGGCCGATAAACCAAAGGAGCTCTGTCGCAAAGGTTATGCCCGCGACGGTACCAGTTCCTCCGGCTAGGATAGCCCCTAGGACTTCACCCCATCCTGCAGGTGATGTCTGCTGACTTGTCCCTACCGTTGCGACGGTATTGCGGATATTTAAGAACATCTCTTGGAGTGCGCCTCCGAAGACATTTGAAATATCAAGCAACGCGGCGCACACAAGAAACGAGATATTAACTGTGATAGCGGCGATGATGAGGCGCGGGAGCATTTTCTTGATGCCGTAGTTGGAAACGCCAGCCGACGTCACCTGCGAATAGATGATGATAAGGAACATGATGATAAAGGCGGCGTTCGCAAAGTTGCGGACGATGTCCCATGCGATATATAGTCCACTTTTCGTGTTATCTACCTCGAGGCGTGGAATTTCCAAAAAGCCCTTTAGGAGATTGTTAAACATCCAGTCCACGCCGCCAGCAAGGAAGCGAGTGGTCGGACAGATGAACCACCCCAGTCCACCTTCGACGCTACAGGAGTTGGTGGCGCCAGTTTCCGGAGGGCTAATGGTGATGCTTTTCGTGTAGCTCAGTGCGTAGGTGCTCGAAGGCGTCAGAGTATAGGTGGAGACGTAGGCGGTCGTTGCACTGGCGACATCGGTCGCTTCCTTGAAATGAATGAGGGTTATCTCCTGCAGGCTCGCGGCCGCACTACTGGCGTAGACGAGCTGATTTTCGAGGTTGAACGACTTGAGCTTTTGCTCGTCGGACAGTCGCTCGAAGGTTTTTTCCTCGTAGACGATTTTACCGTCGTCCCATTTGGCTTCAGCCGCGAACGTTGTCGTCGCCATGAGGGTACTCGAAACCAGACCGATGAGGAGCCCCGCGGTCAGCAGCAGAAACAATCGCGATCTACTCATGACGGATCGCCCAATCGTCGTTAACCACTCCATTACCTACATTTTAGCATTTTATGGTGAAAAAGTCAATGGTTTTCAGTATATTCAAGGTGATAATAAGTAGAGAGGAGGGTCGGTCCAAGCGGGGCGACTGCGCGTCGCCCCGCTTGGAGGGTGGTTAGAAGAAGAGGTTGACGGCGAAATCATCACCATCATAACCCAGGCGAAGAACGACTCGCTTCAGCGCGGGGTCGATCTCCTTAAGCTTCTTTTCCAGGGTGTGGTGTGCATCCTGAGAGTGAGCAACAAAAGAGATTTCATCCTTGGTCATTCCCTGAGGGGTGACGTCGGCGTGGTACTCTGCCTTCAGGCCCCGTGAGGCGACGAATTGCCGTCTCAGCTGCCACGCGATCTGGTCAGCCATGTGCTTCAGGTTAGCAGGGTCACTGAACTTCCTCAGGGCATTGTCATGCTTCTTGAGAAGCTCCTCCCTATTTTTTGCAATCTCATCCTGGAGGGTGGGGTCATCAAAGAATCCCATGACATCTCCTTTCAAAATTTGATAGCAGAGTGAGCGGGATAGCCACTATCGCTTTATCTCGATTAGAATTCGAGGTCAAGCCTAAGACGAGTACTTTCGTACTCATCACACAGTGACACCCTCCTGAGTGTGTTGTCAAACCTACAGAGAACCCGCTGAAGCGCACCTAGGCAGTGTTGGCTCTCGAGAATCAAGGACTTGGTATTGTAGTTGATCCCAAACTCTTCCCCGAGGTCTACACTGTAGAGGTCATATCTAACCCCTTCGCTTGCAATGAATTGTTTCTGTAGTTGAGTCTTCACGTGCTCCACGATGCGGTTCAGGTTGTCTTTTGAGCAAAATCTGTGGATGGTCTGCTGCTCATCTTGTACTCGCCGCTCTTGGCGTGATTTGGCTTCATGGATTAGCCTGGGGTCATCAAAGAATCCCATGACCTACCTCCTCTCTACTTGTAAATGTTCGCTTTTGGACAATTTGTCAAAAATCATCTACAAAAGCTGATATATATATCAATACATGAATGAAATGTCAATAGTTTTTTGTCAAAAAGTATCAATCAACATGAATGCCATTTGCACGGAAGGTTGCAGCGATGGCGCCGTTGACTTCAACCTTGGTTTCTTCGCCTTCAACCGCCTTTCGTGCGGACTGCCTAACATTTTCGAGTGCTGTCGCGCGGTGCGGTCCTCTGTCATTGTCAATAGCCTCAAAGGTATACTTAGTCTTGCTCGGGCTCTTCACTAGCTGCTCTGGTGTCACGTTGCCTTCAGCGGCATTTTTAACAGTAGCCCTTGCGAGGCCCGCCTCGCCCACTGTCTGGCCAGACATCATCTCATCACCAAACCCGACGCCGTACACCTCTCCGTCCTCTTTCTTATAGGCTATGGTGATCATACGCTGTAAGAGTATTTTATCGCTTCCCTCGGAAAGACCTGCGAGTGCTTTGCGTCGGTCACCAAAGCCACCAGTTGCACCGACTTTGTCGATAGCGGCAGCGCGAACGGCTCGCGAGACGGTCCGCTCTTTGCCATTTTTATCCTTTTGCTTACCAGTTTTAGCAATTTGCACAGCGTCCTCAGTAGACATCGTGCGCATGGTGAGTTGGGCCATGTCTACCTGCTCTTCGAACAACTTATCTAGTTGCGCTTCAGCTATCGAGGCTCCGGCGTCAAAGCCAAGTTGGCGGCCAGCCCATGACTGGTCGAGCTTACGAAAAGCATTGCCAGGAAGTGCCATAAGATTGCCCGCCCCCTTGAGCGCCAAGCGGCTCAGGCCTGCCTTATCATCTCCACTCGCCGAAACGCGCCGACCGAAACGCGCAAGCATGCTGTTTCCCGCTCGTCGGTTCGCCTGTCGTCGTGCGGCATCAAGCTTAAACTTGCGCTGCACTTCAGCAAACCGCGAGGAGCTTTTAGCTTTCTCTCCGACACCGGCTGTCGCTCGACCAGCTGCACCACTTAGCTTAGCACCCAGCTCGCCAGTGGCATTTAGTGCCCCCTGAAGGAGTTTTGGCGTCATAATAAGCGGGATAACACTGACGCCGAGCGCAGTAATAGACATCCAAAATTCACCTGATGCAGTGCTTGCAATAATACGACCGGCGAGCGTCCCGCCTCCATAAAGTAGAGAGATGATAGGGTAAACGAGCAGCAGCCCCCAGAACATCTTTAGCCATCTACGGAAGAGTGACTCAGTATTCGGAAGAAGGTAGGCGACAAAGGCGATAGGTGCGACCGCCGTCAGGATGACGATGGCGGCTTGGCGCCCGATAAGAATGATGATCGTGATAAGGATGGCGAGAGTCGCGGCAGCCAAAACAGGTCCAGAGATTGCAAGAAGACCGATGACTGCGACCCCACCAAGTGCGGCGCCGGCCAGGGCTGCCCCTCCGGCATTTCCTTTCAGCGCCTCACCGATGAGCCCCTTCCATTCGGGCATCTTCCCTCCAGGTGCGATACCGTCAAGTAATCCCTTGACAGAGGCCCCTATAATTTGTGATATATCAACCATAATTTGGCTGATTAAATAAGACATATTAACAAGCACGGCAGCGATAATGAGACGAGGAAGCATTTTCTTGATACCATAAGAGCTGATACCTGCGCCAGTTACCTGGGAATATATAATTACCAAAAAAGCAATGATGAAGGCGGCGTTAGCAAAATTGCGAAAAATCTCCCAGGCAGTTTGGACTCCAGAGTTTGCTCGGAGGTAGCCAATATTTATCTTCAGTGCGCCTTCTATTACCTGAAAAGCCTGATCTGAAAGATCAGCAAGCGTGTTCATCAGCGGACAGATAATCCAGCCAAAGCCGCCTTCTATATTACAAGCTGACTCCTCTCCCTGGGTGCCACCAGCTCCTTCTGGGGGCGATGTACTCACGCCTGGGTCTACTTGTTCAACTGATGCAGCGGCACTGAGTGAGTCTTCCGCAAGTTTTTTGGTAAGATTACCGGCCTTGTCTGGAAATTTGTTTTTCATGCATGCAAGAAGTACATCCGCAGTCGGTGTATATGCGACGGTATTTCCTGGCGTATAGGGCCCTGATCCCTGCTTCGTCGTACATTCGTTCCATGCTTTTGCTACTTTCTTTTGGCAGTCGCTGAGGGATTCGTTGTCTATGGCGCCGCCGATGGTGTGCTCAGAGGATGGGCAGATAGTTTCGTAAAACTTAGACGCCCCAGCTTCGATCTGTCGTTGTCTTGTTTGAGCTGCTGCATTGCCAACTTTTTGCCGCACCACCTCAGCATACGCAGCTGACTTCTGGCTGACATTATTCGCAATGTCTAAACATTTAATGTCTCTTGATTCCGCGCTAAGGCTAAATCTGTCATCAGGGCTCGGCATATAATACCACTGCTCCTTTACGGAGCCGTCCGACGTCACCACACGAACTGCTCGAGTGTTTGAGTTGGCCCGTTCGTCAGCAGAGCCCCCCCTGGGCTCTGCCTTGCAGCGTGATTGCAACAAATGGAGTGCATCGACGTAAATGAGCGCATCGGCCGAGAGGGTTCGCTTCGAGGCCTTGCTTTGCAGCCATTTTACTGCGCTATCTTTCGCATCTCTTAGAATCTTCAATTTTCCTGGTGAATTGCCACTTTGTATGAAGTCGTTACAGGTATACCCCTTGTTCTGGTCTTCTTTAAGGTGGGGTATTGCGCCGAGTGAACAGTATGTCTCGACAACACTGAGACCTGTTGATAGGGTGTTTAATATAGCGGTTGGCACTTCTTTTTCGCAGCCAAAAAATCCGTCCTCCGAGTCGGTGAGGTGTCCTACATGCACTTTGTCATTCCTGCCCCAGTTGTAGCTTTGGATCTCGCCAAGCGTCCTTTCAGAAAAAGCAGCTCCACCCCAGAAGCCATTACTAATACATTGACCCGCTGCAGAGATAACGGCCACTTCTCTAACCTGCTTAAGTTCGGCTTCGGTTGGCTGAACAGTGATGGTTTGCGCCTGAGCGTTAGTCTGGAAAACGAGGGCGACAGTGAGCATAATTAGGAGTGCAACAATACTAAACAGAAGTCTAGTGGAGGATGTACGATACCGCTGTAGCATAAGCTTCATATTCTATATGATACCACATTTCACACAGCGGTATTAACTGAAAAACCAGGCATGCCACTTGCGGGCATGCCTGGCTGAGTCACCTAGGTAGGCTACCTAATCCCACCAGTTACCGGCTTGACTCCTATAGGAAAGGCGGTTTTTAGCCGCTCTTTTGTCTTTACGTCAAGCATATGACCCTCTTGATCATGAAGGGTTTGTTCGTAGTATTTCCCCTTTGGTCCATTCCAGCTGTCAAACTTCCCATTTGGCGACTCCCTATCTGCGCCAATTGGCGCGACGGCCTCGGCTATCGCGAAGACGACACAAAATTGCCTGCCATTGAGTGTTAAATTAACATCAAACAGTGTACGCTCCGTCACTTTATCACCAAGGTTAGTGTCTCTTATCTGGACTGTGTAGAAATCATCCTCAGATATAGGCTCTGCGCTCTCTACGGTAAGATTGCTTATATTTGATACAGTCGAGGCGTTCTTGATAGGCTCATAAAGCATGTTTATGAAGTCGTTGGTTTCGTTTGGGTCGATCCCTACCTGCTCATGAGCTCCCTCCCCGAGCGCAGCCTGCATTTGCCAAAATGACAAAAGAAAGACGCCATCGGCCCTCTTGCGATCAAGGGGCTCTCCCTCAACCGGCGTACGAGAGCCTCCCTCTGCTTGTCCTAACGCGTATTCGACAGGGGTAATGAGTGAGTTCCTGACAAAGAGCGTTGTTCCATCAACGCCACCATCCTCTTTGCGTACCGCAAGAGTCCTCTCGATACTAGTAAATGCAGGGTTGGTCCTGCCATTCTCAGAGGCGTCTTGGGTGTAGCCAAAAAAATTCCTGCGATTAATAGCGCCATCGACACCCATCGCTACCCGGAAAGTTGCGGCAGTCTCGTGGAGTCTTCTGCGGGTAATTGTCTGACCGTTCCATTCATTGCCCCAGCGTAGATATACGTCGGCGTAGGAGTCTGTGTAGAGTGGCGCAATAGTCTTATCGATATATTCGTGGGCCTTTATGGTATCTGGATGATTGTATCGAGGTTCTCCGCCGACGATTTCTGCTGATCCTGTCGGTGTCTCTGAGCTCTTTTCGGCGCTCGATGATGGACTGCTTGGTGTCGGCGTATCTGGCGCCTTTGAGGTAGCCTTTTCCGTCGATGATGTCTCGGTTGAGCTGCTCTCGCCTGTTGCTTTAGGGGTGGCGGTGGTTGATGAGGTTGACACTTCTGGTGTAGCCTCTACGTTATGAGCGCTGCAGCCTGCGAGACCACCAGCGAAGGTCACCAGGGCGAGTCCCGTTGCGCCGAGCTTTTTAAGTCCTTCTGCTGTACGACGGAAGAAATTACCTACTCTATTTTTCAAAGAATCACTTGGGTTACGCTCTCTCATAACGCTTGGGATTCCCTTCTCTGGCAAAGCCAGTAACTATATTAATGATATCCTCGAGGCGCCCGCTCAGTTGCACCGGAGATGGCGCCGATTAGCCTGATTGTAGCATATTTTTTAAAAAATGTAAATAGACCGTACTACAGTAGCGGTTGCTGGGGTGTGTCAAATAGCTCAGTCAGTAGAGTGTCTGGCGATAGTATGGAAAAATGGGCCTCGGGGTATGCTCGCGAAAATGCTGCTGGTACCCGTGGCTTTTTCATGCCATATTTACACTCCATGCCGCGCAGCACTCCAGACTCCTCCTCCACAAGGTCGACTTCTGCCCCACCATCCCCTCGCCAGTAAAATGATCGCACGCGACGTGAAGCTGCCTGTAGGTACTTCAGGCGTTCGATGATGCAAAAATTCTCCCATAGCGCACCAGTGTCATCTCGTAGCTCAAGCGGCTTAAAATCATCGATGAGCGCATTGCGGATGCCAAGGTCGGTGAAATAGACTTTGCGTAGCCTGCCGACTTCTGCACGCTGGTTGCGCCTATACTGGTTGCGTCGAAAGATGATAAAAGCCTTCTCGAGGAGGTCGATATAGCGCTTTACCGTGTCGTTCGTAATGCCAAGTGAGCGCCCGAGCTCACTATAGTTAACCTCGCTGCCAATCTGATATGCGAGCAGGCGCAAGAGGTCATTGATGATGGTGTGGTCATATATCACGTGGGGCGCGAATGCATCGCGATACAGATAGTTGGTTGCGATCGCAGACAGTCGGTCATATGCTTCTTCTGCCGGCAGTGACCACATGCCAGGATAGCCGCCTCGCAGCATCATGACCTTGGCGTAGGAGAGATACTCCGACGGCGCCTGGGCCACCTCTCCCAAGCTGAGGGGCTGGAGGGGGATTTCGACACTACGCCCAGTGAGGGGCTCGGTAATTTTGTTTGAGAGGTCGAGGCTGGAGGAGCCGGTGACCAGAAGGCGAATGTCGGGGTAGGTGTCATGAAGCAACTTCAGGCTGATACCAATGTTCGTCACGCGCTGGGCCTCATCTATGATTACCAAGTCTGCATCCCCTAGATACGACTTAAGCTCTATAGCTGACTTTTCAGTGAGACTACTCACGACAGTAGGGTCATCGCAGTTGAGATAGAGAGGTTGTTTATAGCGTTTGGCTATCTGCTTCGCCAAGGTTGTCTTGCCGACCTGGCGAGCACCATACAGTATTGCGACCATGCCGCTATCAAGCGCCGTGATAACTTTTGACTGGATGTGACGCTGCAACATGGGGCAAGTATAGCAAAAATATTCGTTTTTGTCTAGTGACTTGGTAAAAAACATTCGTTTAACGCTAGTCAGATGGCAAAAAACATTCGTTTAACGCTAGTCACCTCTGTTAAAAAATGATAAGAAAATACCCCAGCATTGATACTGGGGTGATATTACTCTTCTGGCGCGCCCGACCGGATTCGAACCGGCGATCTCCTCCGTGACAGGGAGGCGTGATAGGCCAACTTCACTACGGGCGCATGACTTTCTGTAGTCTAGCAGACTTTCGCAACTTTTTCAAGAAATTATTTGCTTTTTTCTACAGGGTATTTTACAATTAGACGCAGGAATTACCTATGCGAAACATAAATATCACACACCTCATCATCGCAGCGGCCCTGGTGGGCGTCGCGGTATTCGTGGTGAGTCAGCCGGTGCTAGCAGCGAACTGTGGCGGCGCCGAGACCTCTGTCATCGACTGCGGTGGCAAGACTGGCCAAGAAGCCATCGTCGAGGTTATCAAGACCGTCATCGGTATCCTTTCCGTCGGCGTCGGTATCCTGGCGGTCGGCACCACCATCCTTGGCGGCATCCTCTACTCTATGTCGGGCGATAATCCCGAGCAGTTGAAACGAGCGAAAACCATCTGGATGAATACCGTTATCGGGCTCATCCTCTTTACATTCCTCGTGGCTATCACTAACTTTTTGGTACCAGGAGGGGTCTTCGGATGACGAAGTTGAAACAAATGATTCTTAGCCTAGCACTGGTGCTGGTCGCGGCTGGTGGTGTGATCATGGCAGCTCCCCAGCCCGCTCAGGCGGCATCAGACTGCGACCGGCACGGTATGCTGCTGACGCTGAAGCCGTGGTATTACAATCTGACCGAGGGGACGCCCCCAAACTGTAAGGTGCAGCCATTTGGCACCACGCTCGACCAGCAGCGTAAGTTTGTCTGGACGGTGGTGCTAAACATCGTCGAAGATTTACTACAGGTGGCGGGTTATGTGGCAGTGGCCTTCGTTATTTACGGTGGTTTTCTGTATCTCACCAGCTCCGGCTCGCCTGATGCGGCCGCCAAGGGGATGAAGACGGTGCTGAGCGCGGTTATCGGTCTGGTTATCGCCATTATGGCTATCGGCCTGGTAAATCTAGTAGCAAATGTAGGATTGGGGTTAAATTAGGATGAAATATGTCATTGCTCAGGTGCTAGGGAGTGCAGATAGCCTCGGGGTGCCGAAAAACGAATTGACGGTGAATAATCTCGGCAGTATATTGAACGTTGTTTATCTTATCGCGGGGGCTATCGCTGTCCTGATGATCGTTATCGCGGGTATCAATTTTACCACTGCGGGTGGCGACGCCAACAAGGCCGCCAAGGCGAAAAACACCATTCTCTACTCTGTTATTGGTATCATTATCATCAGCAGCGCCTTTGCTATTACTAACTTTGTGATAAAAGGAGTAAAATAACCCATGAAAAAACTTTTTGCCCTCTGTTTCGTCGCTGTTTCGATGATGGTCACCATGGCGGTGGCACCGCTGACGCCAGTCGCTGCCCAGAACCTCTATGCTGGCTGCGAGAATGCGAATGTTGATAGAGATAATCCTATTTGTAGCAATCGAGGGGCAGACGCGACAGACACCTTTAAGAATGTCATCAATGTCATCCTCACCATCCTTGGCATCGTTTCGGTTATCATGATAGTGGTTGGTGGGTTTCAGTACACCACCTCTGGCGGCGATTCGAACAAGGTGGCAGCCGCGAAAAATACCATTCTCTACGCGGTCATCGGCGTGGTGGTGGCCCTGCTCGCGGCCTTTATCGTCCAGTATGTGGTAAATAATGTGAAGTAAACTCAGAGAGGAGACATAACATGAAGCGAATACGAACGTTTATAACATCAGCGGTGGCCAGCCTGGCAGTAGTGGCTGCCCTGCTCAGCCCAGTGCTAGTGCCGAGCACGGCTGAGGCGCAGATACAGAAGGGCATCAATGCAGCCAGGACGGATGATATGTCGTCAGCGGTGGAGCCTGAGAGTATCGTGCAAAAGGTAGTAAACATCATCCTGTTCGTGCTGGGCGTGCTGGCAGTCATCATGATCATTGTCGGTGGCTTTCGGTATGTGACCTCTGGTGGCGACTCAAATAAGCTGACCAGCGCGAAAAATACCATTCTCTACGCGGTCATCGGTCTCATCGTGGCGCTTTTCGCCTATGCTATCGTCAACTGGGTTGTCAAGCAGGTGCAATAGTGGTAAAATCATAGTCGAAATAATAACATTAAACGATAAAGAATAAGGAAGAATAAGAATGAATAAGTTGAAACTTATGATCGCTGGTCTGCTGATGGTGCCGACATTGGCATTTGCTGTGGCGCCAGTGGCGGACGCGCAGACAAAGGATCTAAACTTGCGTGGTGGTGTCGAAAGTGCAAAGGGCGAGGGTTCGGCCGATAAGGTCGATAACCCAAGCGACCTGGTGAAAAGTGCCGTTAATATTGTTCTATACGTGGTTGGTGTGCTGGCGGTTATCATGCTGATCTGGGGCGGTATCACTTATACCACCTCAGCTGGCGACTCAAACAAGGTGACTAGCGCCAAGAATACCATTCTGTACGCAGTTATCGGTCTGGTGGTGGCTATCTTTGCTTATGCCATCGTAAACTTTGTCTTGACGAGTGCCAGCGGTAGCTAAAACAGATCAAGCATCTACGAAAAAATCCCGGCCTAGTCGCCGGGATTCTTTTTTTGTCTTGAATTGTCGTCGAATGAGCGCGGGAGTCTTAGAGAACCTGGATCTTCTTGGCCTTTTCCTGCTTTACCTTCTCGAAGGTGATGGTCAGGACACCGTCCTTGAGCTCTGCCTTAACACCCTCTTCATTGACGGCGACTGGCAGCGCCAGGGTGCGGCTGAACTCGCCCCAGTAGCATTCCTGAATGTGCCAGTTGCTGACTTCCATGTCATCGCCGCTCGACAGGGTGCCAGAGATGGTCAGGATACCGTCAGAGATGCTGACATCCAGGTCATTACGGTCGACACCAGCGGTGCGTGCCTTGATGATAAGCTCAGTCTCGGTCTCGAAAACGTCAACTGCCAACTGACCCATCAGGTCGTCTGCCTCGTCTTCCCAGTTATCCTCAGCAGCTGGTGCCATCGGCATCGCCTGTGGCTGCGCGGTCTCCTCGGCTGCTAAGTCATCATTCAAGAAGGCGGCCGTCAGCTCGTCTTCTATCAACAGATCATCGTTTTTTCGTGCCATATTTTCCTCCACTTTATTTGGCTCATTTGACAATGTTATCTATAAGTATAACTAGTATATGCGGTATAATCAAGAGGAAGCGGTAAAAACGTAAAAATTACAATGCTTGACACCCTGCTTTCGCTCATTGCTCCCCACCACTGTTATCACTGCCAGAAAACCGGTGAAATTATCTGTCGTGATTGTAAAAAATACATCATGCGTCAGCGCTTTATGGGCTGTGTGCGCTGTGGTCCCCGTTGTCGTCGGGCGCAGCATCAGGGCTTGCCCTACTCATCCATTCACTGCCTGTTGCGGCGCCGCGGTGCGGTAAAGGTGCTTATCGATGCCTATAAATTTCAGCGGGCCCGCGCGGTCGGTGAGGTACTGGCTGATCTGTTTCATGAGCTTGCCCCAGCGCTTCCTGGGGATGCCGTTATCGTCCCCATCCCGACCGCCCCGCGTAATGTCAAGCGACGCGGCTATGATCATATGAAGCGGGTGGCGCGGCGATTTGCGAGGCAGCGCCACCTGCCCTACTCGCCCCTGTTGGTGCGGCGCAGTAATGTCACGCAGCATTTCGCGAAAACGGCCGAAGAACGCCGAGCCCAGGCGGGGAGTTTCTTCACCGTCGGGGGTGAGATTAACCCAGAAGCGACCTACGTGCTACTTGACGATATTTACACCACCGGTTCGACGGTGGAGGCGGCGGCGCGCACGCTCCGAGAGGCGGGTGCCGAGACGATATGGGTTATCGTGCTGGCGCGGCAAGGGACGGTCTAATCGTGATGATACCCACTGCCCCGCTCGATTTCCTGGGCGCGGTAGAGTTGCTCGGCCAGGATGAGGCGTACTAGCTGGTGCGGAAAAACTAGGCGGGAGAGTGACCAGGTGAGGTCGGCGCGCTGGCGCAGGGCCTCGGTGACGCCGTAGGCACCACCGATGATGATGACGAGGCGCTGCTGGGTGTGGCTGGTGATGAGGCCCGACAATTCAGGCGACGACAGATTTTTACCCCGTTCATCCAGCAGTAGCACGAAATCCATGTCCTTCAGGCGGGAGAATAGCCGCTCAGACTCTTCCTGGCGCGCTCTGTCGCCTTCAAAACTCGAATGTGGGAGAATGACCATCTCCGCCGCGAACGGCCCCCTCAGGCGCTCTAAAAAGCGCCGAATGCCTGGCTCGACCCATGGTTCATGCTTTTTGCCGATAGTAAGGATGGTGATTTTCATCTTTTTCCCCCCTTGAAAACAAGTGAGCCACCGAGGGATGGATGGTTATGTGGTGCGGTCTGGGTGATGAGCCGTTTTGCAATTTCTCTAGCCTGCGCCTCATAGCTCGTGGGATGGCCGACATTGCTGCCGCCGAGCTGGACACCGGTCCCGAGGGTAGCGCAGACGTCGGACCATTGCTCTGCAGGTACGATGACGATGCGCTCCCCGCCCACTTCAGCGGCGGTTTCGTGCATTACGGTGTTTACCTCATCTACCAGCGCCTCTATAAAAAGCGCGGTATACTTACCGACACCGACCGGGCAATAGGGCCGGATGGGTGTGGAATATTCAGTGAGGTAAAGTATGCCGCGAGGGTGCATACGGTCGAGGATGTCGCGGTATAGTTGGACCAGTTTGGCGCGATACCCCTCGTCGTGCAGCTGCCGAAAAGTGTCGACGACTATGGCAGCGTCCGGCGTGCATTCGTCAGTTTTACAAGCAGCAAACACCTCTTTCAGGTCAAGGAAATTGACACCCAGCGACAGGATAACCGCGTCGGTATCCTCGGTGATAGCGTCAATTTGCGGCGGCTGGTGGTGCTGCTCGCGGTACATATCGTCGACGCCTGCGCCGCGGCAGCCCACTTCGGCGATGTTAGTGACGCCGTACGTGCGCAGCACATCTGCCAGCGAGCCGTTGAGGCTGCGCTGACACCCCTGTTCGGTGCCGGGTTCATGCTGACCCACTCCTGAGCCAGCGGAGATTGAATCCCCCATGGTCACGACATCAAAGTCGGCCGCGCGGTCGGGAGACAAAAACGGCTCTTGGCTGCTCGGGATACCGCAACTGACCAGCGCTAACGCGCAGGCGGCAAGTTGCCTGAGGCGTCGCTGCCATTTCGGCCCCTGTTCGACTGGCGTGGTGGTATCCGGTCTTTCCATAGCCATACCATACCGAAAAGGCAGTGAATGTGCAAGCATAAGCCTAGCGTTTGTTTTGGGCGTCTTGTTCGAGTCGATCAAAGTCGTTTTGATAGGCGCGGTCTTGTAGGGTGCGGAATTTCTTAAATTCGCCCAGTGCATGCTCATCGGCTTGTGATTTGGAAATGTTACCTGCTTTTTCGAGGATTTGCCTATCGTCAAGCTTCAGGAACGCATCCAGTCGCTTCGCCCAGTCTTCCATGGTCATCGGAATCTGACGCCGCGCGCGAGATTCGGCAAGGTCCAGAAAAGCGCTGACAAGCCGCCCGAGATCGTCTAGTTCGCCCTGAGTAAGGTAATTTTTTCCGACTGTCACATCGCTGGGAAGAATTTTACCCTCTGGTCCGCGCGCCCAGGTGGTGAGACCCATGTGGGGTTTGGCGGCATCAGCGCGTGACGTGATAAGCTCGGCTGCCGTCTGACCGTGGACGGCATAGTGGAGTTTGTTTTGCACCGTGGCAAAGAAGCGCTTGGTGGTTGGTGTATCCTTGCTATAGTCCACGCTTGTGGCGTAGATATCGGTAATTTTTTGGTAAAAGAGACGCTCAGAGAGGCGAATTTCGCGAATTTCTTCTAGCAGGCGCTCGAAATAGTCTTCACCGAGGAAGGTGCCGTTTTCCATCCGCTGACGGTCGATAACGTACCCCTGGATAGCGAAATCCCGCAGAACTCGGGTGGCCCACTGGCGGAACTGCGTGGCGCGCACAGAATTGATGCGGTAGCCCACGGAGATGATTGCATCGAGGTTGTAGTGGTCAATATTACGGTTCACTTGCCGTCCGCCCTCGATGCGAACTATCCGGAATTTCCGGAGAGTTGCTGTTTGCGTTAGCTCATCAGAAGCATAGATATTGCCCAAATGTTCACTAATAGTACGCACATCGACACCGAACAGCTCGGCCATCAGTTTTTGTGTTAGCCAGATGGTGCCGTCTTCGTAACGTACCTCGATATCAGAGCCATCCTTCCCAGCGGTAAAGACCAAAAAATCCGTCGTCGAATGACGGATGTGCTGATTGGGTGAGTGTGAATTGCCTTGATGTCCCATATAGCCCCAGGAATGATTATCCCAGATAACACGAATGATTCGGGGGTTGGAATTACCGTGGCGGAGAGAGAGGGATTCGAACCCTCGAAGACCGTGAGGCCTTACCGCTTTTCGAGAGCGGCCAGTTCAACCACTCCTGCACCTCTCCTCGCCGCTGCTTATTATAGCAAAAAACGCCGCTTGATGCGACGCTTTGATAATCTATGGTACACCCGGCACGATTCGAACGTACGACCTTTGGCTCCGCAAGCCAACGCTCTATCCAGCTGAGCTACGGGTGCATACAGCCGTTCGGACAAGTCCGATTGGCTATAACAAAACTATAAGGTGCTTTCGCGCCCATACGGCGTGAACTGTTTTATGATAGCACATCGTGCCGGCCCCGACAAGCTAAAGCTTGATAGCGCGGATGAATTTTTCGAGAGCGTCAGGCTTGACTTCTTGCATCGGTAGTCGCGAGCCCAGCATGTCGACGATCGCCTCGCCTTCCGCCTCTGAAAAATAGATGGTCAGAGCTGGAGAAAAGCGCTTGACCGGGAGGAGGACGGCGGCGTGCTGCTGACCATCACGCATCAGGCCAAAGGCGCGAAATTCACTAAAATCATGCAGCTTGTCGGCGACATAGACGCCCTTTGGGCTGATAGCGTAATTCACTAAACTTGCGGGCTTGGTGGCCAGAAGCGCCAGTGCTACTGCCATGATGGGTAGCAGGATGGTGAAAGTCCAGCTTTTAAAAACAAAGAGAGACAGTGCCATGAGCCCCAGTACGACCACGACGAAGATGATATACCAAGCGGCCGGTCGATGAGTCGTCGGCCCTTCGGTCGCTTGCCAAGCGATGGGCTGCGTTAAGTCAGTCGCTGCTGATGTGGACTGCTCAGAGGTTGGTGCAATGCTTGTGTCTGGCTCGGGGGTCTGTGACGCTGTATCCATATCACCAGTATACCATGAGCGGCATGTGTAAGAAATGATCGCTAGACATTTGTGCCAGTGCCACCATCCAGCGCAATGTTCAGCACAAAGCGGATGATAGCATAAGCAAAGAGGGCGACGAGCAGCCCGATGATGGCATACAGAATGGTGTTTTTAGCAGCTGTCACAGCGTCTTTATTGCCACTCGAGGTCACATAGCGGAAGCCGCCGAAGATGAGCATGATAACACTCAGGATGCCGATGGCGTAGAGCATGGTGTTAATGATGGTCTTGATGATGGAATTGTCACCATTTGCGAAATTCGTCGGGACGCCATCACCCCTGGCAGCGCCAACACCGCCCTGGGCACCGCCCTCACCCAGCGCCAGCACTGGGGTGCTTTGTACCGTGCTTAGTCCTAGCGTGGTAGCGATAACGAGACTAGTGATAATGCCAAAAAACTTCTTCATAAGTATAATTATGGTCTGTCGGCGGTAAAATGTCAATGGTTCGGGCGCGAACGACTAGCACTGAGGCCACTTTTATGCTATACTACGGCAGTCTGTACGGTACACTTGGAGGATTACCCAAGTGGCTGAAGGGGACGGTTTGCTAAATCGTTAGTCCGGGGAGACCTGGAGCGGGAGTTCGAATCTCCCATCCTCCGCCAAGCATCGTACGGGCAATCCGGAAGGGTGACCGAGTGGTTGAAGGTACCGGTCTTGAAAACCGGCGTGCGGCAACGTACCGAGGGTTCGAATCCCTCCCCTTCCGCCAGAGACACGCTCAAAAGACCCCCTCGTGATAGGCGAGGGGGTTTGCTTATGATGTTGCTTTTGTGCGAGGTAAACACTTTCGAAGGGCTCCTACGCAGCTGCCGAGGAGCGACTCACGCCCCTCCAGTTGCTCTATGGCCTGTTCTTCTGAAAGACGGCGACGCTTGAGCCAGAGATCAAGAGTGAGCGCACCGTAGGCGGCGGTGAGCGCACCTTGTACGACTCGCTCCCGAGGTGGGATGGGATATAGAGGAGATTCTGGTGTTGTATGCAGACCGAGGATGTCCGCCATCCAGCGTGCCCGCGCCATATGGGTTGGGTCTGTCAGGAGCGGAAGGGGTCGTTCTGGCGAATAATCTTCAGGACGTAGCAGACCTTGCTTGATGGAGTTCGTGAAGTTCTCAATGGTGCTAATCGATGTAGCTTCGCACAATATCACCTCTCGCGGAACGCCCTTTCCTGCTATAATATCGATCATTTGCGGCGCAATAGGCTCGACGCCCTCAGAGGCAACTCCTTCAGCCAGCACGGCATAGCCGCCGCTTACGAGAAGTACCGCCTCGCGACCTAGTTGTTTGCAAAGCGCAGGGTATATAGCAGCTGCGTGTTCGGCGCGACGTATACTCGGCTCGGCAAGGGTGCCGTCAGAATGGGTGGCGCCGCCAAGCACCATCATATCGGGTCGCAGTGTTGGCTGATGGTTGTCTGGTAAAATCATGAAACATAATATAGCACATAATTGACAAATAAAAAAGCATAGGCTTATGAGACAGTGTCGCTGTCCAACGATGACCAGGGTTCGCGCTTATGATTGCGGCCGCCCGTGTATCGGTATATACTGGGAAAAATAGTAATGCGGATCTGATGAGGTCAAGGAGTGGCGGATCCTGCAAGGAGTTTTGGTTTTATGGAGAATAAGCATATCATAGATGTCGATACGCTCCCAGAGGGAATTGATGATGACATGAGGTACCCAGTCTGGCTTTTCCATCGTAGCTCTCATCCCGATTGTCGTGATACAAACAGCGCGGACCCCCCTCGGGGAGATAGTGACGAGACAGACGAGAACTACATAGCCGCCATCGGTATAGTCAGCAGGTTGCGGCGTAAGCTGCTGGGGGCTGCAACCTATCTAACGCACGAAGGGGCTGCCTATGTCCTGTCGTCTGATGAAGGGTCACCATGTAGTCCGGAAGAAGTGGTGGAACGTCGCAATAGTGGTGAGATCCTCGGCGTGTCAGATCATGGCCAGTGGTTGTATCCCGACTTTCAGTTTAAGGATGGTAAACCTTCGCCTTTCATGCAGGAGGCGCATCAGCACTTTTGTGAAATTATGAACAACACTAAGCCGGACAGGTGGCACACCCTTGACTTTTTCCTTGGTCACTATCGTCGGCTCGGCGGTCAGACAATTGCTTCCTGTCTTTGGAATGAAGCCAGGGATGATGACATTCGCTTTATTATCGAAAACACCCGTATTTAGGGCACGGGATAGGTAAATTACAGTCATAAGAAAGGAAAAGATATGGAAAAGTATTACCATGACGAAGACGGCGGCGAGTATGGGTATCCCATTGAGCCAGACAGCGAAGAAAGGGTGAATCGGGAGCTGTATAGCGCTGCAGAGAGGCTCCTGGAGCTTACTGGCGGCAGTGTTAAGGACGCACAGTCGGCGCTGCGGATGGTGGCTGGAGTGTCAAGCAGGCAGCCAGAGCCTTGGCCTGTTGGACTAACGACGCCAGACTATCTCGAGCAAGAATTTACGATTATACGATTACCAACTCCTCGTCGCTCGCTCCTTACTGACGAGCCAAGCCCCAGCTCATAACTCTTCAGGAGTCTCTTTTGGTGGCTCGTCAAGGGGTTTTATAGCGGGCATTGGTGCGGTGTCTTGGATGTAGCCCTGGAGGTAGCAAAGATTGACACATACTTGACAAATTAAAAAGCATATGCTAATATGGTGGTATGGCTGCAGCGAGGAAGGCTGCGGACAAAGATAAACACGCATATGAATTACATCTCACAACTAACCACCATTATCACCATGATCTTTGGTCTGACAACCACTGTCGGTGTCTTCTTGCATGATACAAATGTGGACAAGGCGTTTGTATCAGCCTGGAAGACGCTGCACTACGCGGTGCGGACCGAGGCGGATGATCACAAGCCTGGCTCGACGCCGCACACCCACGCTGAGCACGGTGAGTTTTCGAAGGTACTCAAAGACGGCAAGGCACATCCCCGCTCCACACCACGCAGCAGTGATCGCAAGCACCTCCATCACAAGCTCGCCTCGCGCAGTGGCGACACTGATTTTGATGGGCACCGGTTGACGGTAGACCCCTTGACTATGACGCGCTGATAACTGCCAGTTCTGCCACCAGCCGTTCAATGAGCTTCCCCTGCTCCGCCAGCTGCTCTCGAGTCTCTTCTACCAGATGGGCCGGTGCCTTCTCGACATAGGTTGGATTCGCCAGGCGAGCCTCCAGCGACTGCCGTTTCTGCCGCGCTTCGGCCAGACGGATCTCTAGCTCAGTCTGGTGCTGGTAGAGCGTCTCCTCGTCGATATCCAGCCACGCTTCCCTGTTGGCAGCTGCCAGGCGCAGACCGCGCGGTTGGTCGGTGTGCTCGATGGCCTCCAGACGCATCAGGTGCTTGATGGTATCCAGGTTGTCAGCGATGAGCCCGTCAGTGCCGTATAGCAAGCGGTATTTTTTATTTCCTGGCAGCTCCGCGATAACCCAGCGACCCTCGGTGATGAGGGATTTTAATTGTTCAAACTGTTCTGCAGCGATAGGGTCGTAGCTTTCAGGGGTCGGCCACTTTTCACGCATCAGTATGCCAGTCGTGTAGTTCAGCGTCTGCCATATGGTTTCGGTGACAAACGGTGCGAACGGATGGGCCATTTGTAGGCTGGTGGCCAGTACCCAGCTGAGCAGTGGGCGGTTGATGGCGGTTTTTGACGCCTCGATGTACCAGTCGGCCACATCATCCCAGATGGCGTGATAGACGGTCTCGGCGGCTTCTGAGAAGCGGTATTGCTCGAGCCTGACGGCAGTGTCATTTACGGCGTTGTTCAGCTGGCGGATAATCCAGTGGTCGGCTGGGGTTTGCGGCTCCAGGTCGACGATTTGGTGGTTGTCGCCAATTTGTGCCTCGACAAAGCGGGCGATATTCCACAGCTTGTTGCAGAAATTACGCGCTGCGATGACCGCACCCCTGTTAAATGCCTGGTGCTGGGCTGGTGCCCGGCCAGTGATGATACCCATGCGAGTGGCGTCAGAACCAAATTCGGACACCAATTCCATTGGATTGATGACATTGCCCTTTGACTTGGACATTTTTTGGTTGTGTTCGTCGTTCACCATGCCGTGCAGATAGACGTCTTTGAACGGCACCTGACCGGTGCGATACAAGCTGAGCATAATCATTCGGGCCACCCAGGCACGCATGATATCCATGCCGGTTTCCATGAGGCTGGTCGGGAAATATTTGGCCAATTCCCCGCCGTCCAGATAATCGGTGGTAATGAACGGCCACTGCCCAGACGAGAACCAGGTGTCAAAGGTATCCTCTTCTCTGATATATGTTGTGTCATTTACAACAATTCTCTGCTCGCTGGTGCGTGTATCAAAGATCCAGTCCGATGGGTCGGCTTCATTGACAAAGGCTGGAATAGGAATGCCCCACGGGATTTGGCGGGAAATGTTCCAGTCTTTGAGCTGCTCCAGGTAGGCGATGAGTTCCTTGCGCTTGGAGGCTGGATGGAAAGTGATCTCTCCCCTTTCCAGTGCCTCGATGGCTGGACGGGCTAGCGGCTGCATCTTGATAAACCACTGGTCTTTGATCATCGGTTCGATGACGCTGCCACATTTGTAGCAGTGGCCGACCGCGTGCTCGATGTCAGTTTCACCATGCAGGAATTCACCCTCTTTCAGGGCCTTCAGTACTTCGGCACGTGCTTCGGTGGTGGTAAGGCCCAGGAAGCGTTCAGGGACGTTCACCATCTTGCCTTCGTGGCTAATGACCTGGAGGCGTGGCAGATCATGTCGCTCGCCGATCTCAAAGTCGTTCGGGTCGTGTGCCGGGGTGATTTTTACTGCCCCGGTGCCATAGGTCATGTCGACGTATTCGTCGGCGATGATAGGAATTTCGCGGTTCACCAGTGGCAGCAGGATGCGCGTACCGATGAGATGCTTGTAGCGCTCGTCATCTGGATGCACGGCGACTGCGGTGTCGCCCAGCATGGTCTCAGGGCGTGTGGTAGCGACGATAATCTCGCCGATCTTATCCAGGGTCGGATAGGCGATATGCCACAACTTCCCCTTCTCTGTTCGGTGCTCAACTTCGATGTCTGCAAAGCTGGTTTGGTGGGTGGTACAGTAGTTAACGATGCGTTCACCGCGGTAGATCAAATCATCATCCCACAGCTTCTTGAACGTGTCATACACCGTGCGAATCACCTTCTCGTCAAGGGTGAAGGTTTGGTGACGCCATGAGGCGCTTACCCCCAGGGCGCGTAATTGCAACTCCATGTTGCCCCGCTTTTCTTGGACGAAATCCCACACCTGGCTATACAGCTGTTCACGGGAGAAGTCAAAACGGCTCTTTCCCTGTTTTTCGAGTTCTTTTTCGTAGACCACCCAGGTCTCGAAGCCAGCGTGGTCGGCGCCAGGGATAAATACCGCGTCGTCACCCTTCATGCGGTGGTAGCGGATCATGATGTCTTTCAGGTTCATATCCAGTGCGTGGCCGATGTGAAGATTGCCATTGGCATTTGGTGGTGGCATGACGATGGAGTATGGGGCGCCTTCGCCAGTCGGTTCAAAACCGCCGCTGGTCTCCCAGAGGGCGTAAATAGTTGGCTCGTACTCGTTTGGTGTGTATTGTTTCGCAAGCTGCATGGCGTATCCCTTATCCGTTTCTCATCTGTTTTTCACGTGGAAAAAGACACAAAGCGAGCACTAAGGCAAAATTTCACATGGAAATGCCCGGCGCGGTTCGGTTTTGTCTCCACGTGTTTATGTTACCTTTCATTATACCATAATGCCAGCAAGGGAAAAAGTCAGGGGGGCTGGTCTAGCGGCGACCTGAGCGGAGCGCTTGGTAGGTGCGGTAGAGCCAGTAGGGCAGGGAGCGGAGCGGTAAGTCCCAGGCGCCGGCAAAGGTGACGTCGTGTCCGCCGAAGGAGCGCTTGAAGCGAGTAAAGCCAGCCCACGGATGACTTGGCGGTGCGTTGTCAGGCGCGATGCCGTACAAGTCGACCGTGGTCAGGCCGCGTTTTTGCGCGTCGATGATGGCTTCAGCCAGTAGGGCGGTGCCCGCATTTAGTTTGCGGTGTTCGGGCTGGCTAGAGGCGCCTGCGTGGGCATAGTACAGTGTGGTGTCGCTGGAGTAGAGCAGGGCGGCAGCGATGGGCTGGTCGTCAAGCGTGGCATACCACAGCTGGGCAGCGCCGCGCGGAAATAGGATCTTGGCTTGCTGGCGGAAATAGGCGTCAGAGTGGGGGCGGATACCGGTGCGCTGGGCCACCTCGTGGACAAAGGTCAGCAGAATGTCGATATCTTGTGGGTTGGTGGAATGGTGAACAGTAACACCTTTTTTATGATAATTGCGGTAAATGTTGCGCACCGGTTGTGCCATCTGAGCGATGAGCTCGTCGGTCGGCTGTGTCAGGTCGAGCAGGTGCGAATGCTCTGGCTGCAGCTGCTGGTAGGTTACCTTGCGCCAGTGGCGGGTGCGAAGATAGTCGGCGTAGGTCGGATCGGTTGGCTCGACACGCACAAAGGTCGCGCGGTGTTGGCGGCCGAGCTGCACGAGTGACTCAAGTGCCGCCGTAAAGGCTGCCTCGTCGCGTGCGGTCGGGCCATACGGGCAGTAGAGGCGGGTGTGTCCAGTGCCACGCTCCAGGACAGCGAGATATTCCCAGCCCTCGCCGGACCGCCGAAACGTGGTGCGCCCCAGGGCTTCTTGGAAGGCTTGCCAGGACTCAGATTGTAGAAAGTGTTGGTTCATCGTTGTAATCTCCACAACATTAGGTTGCTGTCATTGCTAAACTGGGCTGGACCTCAAAGTCGTAGGGGTCGCTCGGTGCGTCGATCTGGGCGCGGTAGTAGCCTAAGGTGGCGATCATGGCGGCGTTGTCGGTGCAGAGCTGGATGGGCGCGTAGTCAATGTCGATGGGCAGAGCCTCGCGCAGCTGACGGCGCAGTTCTTGATTGGCGGCCACTCCGCCGGCGATAACCACTGAAGCCGGCTGGAAATCATCGAACGCTTGGCGGGTTTTGTTCACCAAGGTTTTGATGGCGGTGTACTGGAATGAGGCCGCCATATTGTGCCGTAATTCGTCGTCTACGAGGCTAGGAAGCTGGTGCGAGGGAAACGTAAAGTCCTTGCCCACTTCGCGCTGAACAGCTCTCAGAACGGCTGTCTTAAGGCCAGAGAAGGAAAAATCGTACTTGCCTTGGAGCCGGGCGGTGGGGAGCTGGAAGGTGTGCGGATCGCCGGACGTAGCGGCTTTGGAGATGGCCGGGCCGCCAGGGTAGGGGAGGCCAAGGATTTTGGCGACTTTGTCGAAGGCTTCGCCAACGGCGTCGTCTTGGGTTTGGCCGATGAGCTCATAGTCCCCGTGACTGCGGAACAGCACCAACTGAGAGTGTCCGCCAGAGACGATAAGGGAGAGGAGGGGGAAGGTGGGCTGGCGTGCAGGCAGGGTGAGCGGCGCTGGTGACTTAGGGGCCGCCTCGGAGTACTCTTTACGGGTGGCTTCGCCAGCCCGTGGCGTTCGGCTGACGGGGCTTGACGCGCCCGTCACAGCCTCCTCAGCAACCCCTAAGCCACCAGCGCCCCCGTCCGCCTGCTCAACGACGAAATTGGCGTAGACATGAGCCTCGACATGATGTATTTTGAAGAGCGGTTTATCGTGGATGACGGCCAGGGTGCGGGCGGCCAGGCTGCCGACTAACAGGGAGCCAATTAACCCCGGTGCATAGGTGACGGCGATGGCGTCGATGTCGTCCCAGGTGCAGCCAGCGTCACTCAAGGCCTTATTTACCACGGGGTTGATGACCTCGAGGTGGCTGCGCGCGGCAATTTCCGGGATCACCCCGCCATATTCGGCGTGGATGTCGATCTGCGAATTGACGACATTGCTCAGCAGGCGCCGGCCGTTCTCAACTACCGCCGCCGCTGTTTCATCACAGCTGGACTCGATTCCCAAAATCCTCATACGTGGGTTTAATTATAGCAGATATGTCGTGACATATGGCTGCAGCACGAAAGATGGTAAAATAGAAACTATGAAGACCAAGTTGGTGAAATTTGTCAGGCGGGCCCTGCCGTCAGGGGCGGTGAAACATTTGGAGGGCGGCTACCGGCGGACTCGAGTGAAGCTGGCCAGCGCCCGTTACGGAAATCCGTCAAAGCACCTGCGCGTTATCGCGGTGACAGGAACGAACGGCAAGACGACGACCGCCTGCTATATTAACGAAATCCTCAAAGAGGCGAAATTTAAGACGGCGATGTTCACTACGGCGCTGATCGAGGTGGATGGCAAGGCGCAGATTAACGATCTGAACGCCACAGTGGCGACGACGGCGCGGATGCAGCGCTTTTTCCGTGATGCTCGGCGGGCGGGCGTCGACTATGTGGTGCTGGAGGTGACCAGCCACGCGCTGGACCAGCATAAGCTGGACGGCGTGCCTATCGAGGCGGCGGTGATGACGAATTTGACGCAGGACCACTTGGATTATCATAAGACGATGGAGGAGTATGCGGCGGCAAAGGCCAAGTTGTTTAAGCTGCGGCCGCGGTTTATCGTGCTGAACCGGGATGATGAGTGGTACTCGTATTTTGACCAGTTTGCAGCAGAAGACCAAAAGATGAGCTATGGAACGCACAAGGAAGCCGAGGCGCGTATCATGCGGACGAAGCTGTACCGCAAGGGAACAGAGGCCGATCTGGTCATCGACCATCAGACGCACCTAGAGTTGGCGACAAACTTGCCGGGTGAGTTCAATGTGATGAATCTGACAGCAGCGACAGCGCTGGCGTATCTGCTGGGCGTGAAGTTGCAGGATATTCAGGAGGGCGTAGCGAATGTCGAGGCGGTGCCAGGCAGGTTCGAGCGAGCGGTTGAGGGGCTGGGTTACGATGTGATCGTCGACTATGCGCATACGCCGGATGCGCTGGAAAAGCTACTGGCGACGGCGCGGGATATCGCCAAGGGGCGGGTTATCCTGGTATTTGGCGCGACGGGCGACCGCGATAAGGCGAAGCGACCTATCATGGGCGAGATCGCGGCGCGCGGGGCGGATCGGATTTTTCTGACCGATGAGGAGAGTTATAACGAAGATCCAGAGGAGATTCGGGCGATGCTGCGCGAGGGGATTCAGCGGGCTGGTGGTGATGCGAAGACGACGGAGATTGCTGATCGGCGCGAGGCGATCGAGCGGGCGCTGGGCTGTGCGAAGAAGGGCGATATGGTGCTCATCACTGGCATGGGGCACGAGCAGTACCGCATCGTGAATGGCGAGCGGCTGCCGTGGAATGACACGCGGGTGGTGCAGGAGATTGTGGGGCGGTAGGACTCCGCGGTTTGCGTCAGGCGTTTGTCTCTGTTACAATTTTTTGCATAAGCATAACAAGGGGGTGCGTATGCGGATGAGGTTGATACTGGGCGTAATTGGAGTGATAATTCTCGCCTGTACCGCTCCACCGACAGAGGCCAGTACCGCCTCCGAGTATGATGATTTGGTCGAAAAAGTGACGACCAAGACGCTTATTCATCACATCGATAACTATTATGGTAAGTCGTGCGGCTCACCGACGGAGGATTATGCGGAGCGGTGGCTGCATCAGTTTAAGCGCCAAAAAGAAAACGATCGTGAAAATCACCCCGCTGCCGTCGCGAGTCTTATGAAGGCGATTAACTCGCCAAAGGGCGCGTATGCAGTGATGTATGACCAGCGAAATGCACATGATAACACCTCAAATCCGTACTTTTTGAGGGTTATCTGGACAGAAGACGGTCGCGATAATTTGACCGTTAAATTTCGGTGGAATGGTGGAAAACGCGAGATATATCTCGATAGGAAGTCAGGGACGCATAATGGAGTCCATGCTGCGGTAGTCGCCAGTCCACTGTTAATACAAGGGCGGAGCCCGTACTGCGAGCCGGAGTTCTTGTGGGGATACACCCACGATTATAGCTCTTGGCTACAAGCGACAGAAAATACCAGCACGAAGCTGTTTACTTCCACTTTCGACGTAGAATATCCAAGTGGGTACGAGGGCGCTCGTGTGCCAGACCGAAAAGAGGCACTGAGCTGGAAGCCGACTTCGTCTGCCTATGATGATCTTATGGATCATATTACTACAGATAAATTGGTGAATTATGTCAGAAATTATTATGGTAAGTCATGTGGTTTTGCGCACGTTGACTACGGTGACAGGTGGTATGAACTGTTTCAGAGGCCGTATAATAGCACATATCCTGTGCACCATATGGCGAGAGAGAGTTTAGCGCGGGCAATCTCTCAAGGTGACTATGCGATTACCTACATTCAGCAAAATACTGGTGATAATAAAACAAAACCCTACATGTTAGCAGTGTTTTGGACAGAAAAGAAGGGTGAGTTCTATCTAGAGTTTATGGGAGAGGCGCCTCGGCGGTATTTAGGGACGAGGCGAACTAAGGGCACACATGGAACTCTGCGCGCAGCGCTAATCGCAAGTCCTCGGCTTGTAAGTACAAGGGGTGGATGTGCTCCTGAGCTTCTGGGGGCGAATTATCGCTGGAACTATTCGACGGCTTGGACCCCCTTCTTCCAAATGGTGGAGCCAGCCTATACCCAGTTTATTGACCCGATGAAAATTTATAAATCTACCTTTCGCGTGAAGTATCCAGAGGGTTATCGAGGAAAGAGGGTCCCTGGCCCCACTGATATTCGCTACCTCGCCCTCGGCGACTCTTTCTCCAGCGGCGAGGGTGACACCGAAAGAAATGGTGCTACGGGTGAGAAATATTACCGATACGGCACAGACGTGAATGAGGATAAGAAGAAGGGTAGACTGAAGGAAAAATGCCATGTTAGTACCCGCTCGTATCCGTATAGATTGGCGCAACAGATGGGTCTCGGGAGTGGACCGTCGGCCGAGTGGGCGTCGGTTGCTTGTAGCGGCGCGACTATTTATGACATGAACGGTGACAATGCCGAAGGCTACGAGGGGCAAGATAGTCCGCTGGGGCGGCTGCACGGACAGGAAAACAAGAAAGTCCTCCAGGGTATGGCGCTGAACGAGATGATCCCTGGTCGTGTCAAGCAAATAGAATTCGTCAAGAAGTACCAGCCAAAGGTTATTACGCTGACGGCGGGCGGGAATGATGTTGATTTTGGTGGGAAAATTACTTCTTGTGCCCATTATATTAAAAGCATAGGAACATGTGATTGGGCCAAAGATGAGATGGAGACTCTGGGGTCGCAGATCAGAGGTCAATTCGATCGACTTGTTGGGCTATATAAAGAGCTAAAGTCGGCAAGCCCCAAATCAAAAATATATGCAATTGGATACCCACAGTTTATAACGGACGCGGAGCCGGCTGCATGCGGGCTTAATGCTGGAGCTATAGATTTGGACGAGAGAAGAATGATCGTTCGTGCGACTCAGTATATGAACGAGGTGATAGAGGCTGCAGCGCGTAAGGCTGGGATAAAATACGTAGACATTTCAAATGCACTCAGTGGTGGTAGGATGTGCGAAAAAGGACAGGCTTATATGACAGGCATCGTCGGGCTGGGCGAGCAAGAAAGCTACCACCCAAATAGCCCAGGGCACAATAAAATACACGCCGAAATAAAGAAGCAGCTTAATCACGAGAGCATGATCACCTATAGCGGGTATCCAACTGCGGGAGATGAATCGGTAAATGCGCCATCATCAATCTATTTTGATAAGGGCGTACCTTCGTCTGTGAACACTACAATGCTAGCGAATGCTAAACCTTCAAAGGGCAGTCAGCAGAAAATTGCGCTAGCAAGCAACTCGCTACAGCCTGGCAGTTCGGTCCGTATCGAGATTCGATCTAAACCGACGGAGCTGGGCAGCTATACCGTGTCGAATGAGGGAGCTTTACAACAAACAATAACCATCCCCGATAACATTCCTACTGGTTACCATACCCTGTTTGTCTATGGTAAATCCGCAAGTGGCGAGGATATCAAGATTACTCAGACTCTGCTAGTAACGGGCAAGAGCAAGGAGGACCTTGATGACGATGGGGTAAAAGATATCAATCAGCCCTGTGGCGCATTCATCCAAGCCGCCAACAAAGACGAAGACCTAGACACCATCGATGACGCCTGCGACCCAGAAATCACCGAGCCAGTCATCTACTCTGCCCGAAATGGCAAAGCAGAACTTGGCGAGGACGAGGATCGGATTTATCTTTTCCGCAACACACGAGCCAGTGAACTAACGGGCATCACAAATGACTATGTTGATAAGTCAAAGAATAAAGACAATAACGATGCACTTGTTGGTTATGCCGCGAGCGAAGAAACACGTGGATTGGCATTTGAGAAATTAATCACCATGGAGGAAGCCGATGTCGACAATGATATCGCCAAAGGTACTCCAATCATCCTGGCGAAAGACACAAACGAAAAGTGTTACGCCCTGAAGCCGGAAGACTACCTATCGCCAGTACTGAAACCAGGATCGAAAGACTACAAGCCGCGAGGATTAACAAAACTAAGTCATTTACCGAAAGGGGTGAGTTGTGAAGAGTAAAGAAACAATTAATGATAGTATACCTAGTAAATTATTAAAGAAAAAAGCTGCCAGCAGAAAAAGACAGTTAGCTGGTCTATGCATTCAAACTTTTACTGGGCTTCTAGCTGTGTTTTGGCTATACAGTTGGATGATAGCGCACCTGATAAGCGACCAAACCTCTATGCTTTATAAAATTAAAGCAGGAGTAATAGTTCTGTGCTCGCTAGTAAATGTCTTCCTGCTTAAAAAATGGTGGCAGCGACTTATCTGGATACTAATTACCCTGCTTTTTGTTGCAATCTTAACTTATTGGATTGGCTGGGACTTGTATAGTGATATACGTTTTTAGCAGTAAAAAAGAACTTATGGTTATGGCATCAAATCATGAAGATATTGACGAAAACGGCACATCAGACAAAAACCAGCCCTGTGGCGCATTCATCCAAGCCGCCAACAAAGACGAAGACCTAGACACCATCGATGACGCCTGCGACCCAGAAATCACCGAGCCAGTCATCTACTCTGCCCGAAATGGCAAAGCAGAACTTGGCGAGGACGAGGATCGGATTTATCTTTTCCGCAACACACGAGCCAGTGAACTAACGGGCATCACAAATGACTATGTTGATAAGTCAAAGAATAAAGACAATAACGATGCACTTGTTGGTTATGCCGCGAGCGAAGAAACACGTGGATTGGCATTTGAGAAATTAATCACCATGGAGGAAGCCGATGTCGACAATGATATCGCCAAAGGTACTCCAATCATCCTGGCGAAAGACACAAACGAAAAGTGTTACGCCCTGAAGCCGGAAGACTACCTATCGCCAGTACTGAAACCAGGATCGAAAGACTACAAGCCGCGAGGATTAACAAAACTAAGTCATTTACCGAAAGGGGTGAGTTGTGAAGAGTAAGAAAATAATACAAAATATAATATTAGTCGCTGCCATGACTACTGTGCCGCTACTCGTGGTGCGAGGCGATACATATCAGATCGGGTTGATTATGGAGTTTATTGCGGCTGTGGTCAGCCTGTCGTTGTTATTTACTTCTGCGAACAGAAAAAAGAATTTTCCACTTTCACATATGGCGGCTATTTTGTGGCTATTTATTCCTGTATCATTTTTACTCCTGTTGCAAACATCTTTGTTTGGGAGTGGCTTTGAGGGTCTCTCTAATTGGGCAATAAGTGGACTCATAGTTGGTATCATCGCCATAATATTGACAAGTATTCAGCTGTTCAGGGTGAATCGTTAATGGGGCTTGATAGGGGGTGAATTGTGAAGAATAGAAGAATATTGAATATTGCCTCTCAATGCATATCAATGGCACTGATTGCAGTTTGGGTATGTGGTTATTTCTGTGGATATTACATAAACTCCCCGACATTCCCTCTCTACAAGTGGGTGGTGGGTGCTATCGTAGTGACATCATTGGTTAATGCGGCAGTCAATAAGAACCTATGGCAACGGCTAGCATGGTCAGTTATCGCTCTATTTTTTATAATATTCTTAGCATCCTGGATTATATGGGACGGAAATAGGTTTCAATTTTGACAAATAAACTAGATGCTTGCCGGGATGCGCCGTGAAGAATAGAACTAAATCCATCAGAAACACATTTCAATGCATAGTGATACTTGTTGTCATAGCCTGGCTGGGCGGCTTCTTGATGGGGTATTCTACGATAGAAACGGAAAGTATCTTTAGGGTTAGTCTTATCGCTATTGTATTTTTGATTTTTGTGGCGATCTTTACTAGTAACAAATGGTGGCAGCGGGCCGTGTGGAGCATCGCCTTCCTGATGTTTCTAGTGATTTTGATACTTTGGATAGGATGGGATCAAGCTCAGTTTCAATTTTGACAGCGAATAGAGGGCGTATGTGTCCAAAACCAGAAGACTACCTATCTCCAGCACTGAAACCGGGGTCTAGTGGCTACAAGTCACGAGGATTAACAAAATTAAATAATTTACCGAAGGGGGTGAAGTGTGAAGAATAATAAAATTATACAGAACACGATATTAGTATTTATGATGGCTGTGGGTGCTGTCGCCGTTTTCATAGATGAGATTAACAACTTCCTGGTGGGCATTTCTCTTATAGGAATATCTGCTTTAGTTAGTTGTAGTATTTTAGCGATTAAACGCAAAGGTTTTCTTACATACACTATTATAGCCGCATGGCTTTTTATACCTACAACTTTTCTACTGGGTTTTCTTGGTATGTTTAACACAAATCTTGATAACTTTCTCGATTGGGCGAGGGTATGCTTTGCTGTTGGAGTGATAGCAATACCCCTTACGGGCGTTCACTTATTTAGAGTAAATCGCTGAGAGATTTGAGAGCACCTTATGCGAACACACAACGCTAAAGCCACCCATAATGAAATAATTGAACCTATACTCTACACCACTCGCAACGGCAGGTCGTCGCCTGGTGAAGATGAGGATCGGATTTATCTCTTCCGAAACACTAGAGCCAGCGAGCTAACGGGTGCTTTGCGCGAAAAACGCCCGCTTTTTCTTCAGCCACTCCGGTGATTGGCGGACGAGCTGCTGGCTGTCTGTTGGGCGTTTTAGGAGTGGCTTCAGGGCTTCTTCGAGGTAGATGCCGCCCTGGGAGCCTTTAAAGAGAAAGATGGTATCTTTGTGGGCGAGTGCTTTGAGGAGGGAGATGGCCTCGGGGGCGGTGTCAAATGAGGTAACGGTGCAGCCGCCAGCTTCGGCAGCTGGGGCGAGGTGGCGACGGGCATTTGGGCCGACAGTGATGACGTGGGCTAAGTGCTTCGGGTCGCAGAGGGTGCCTAGGGCGCGATGTTCGGCCTCGGTGGTGTCGCCTAGCTCGTTCATGTCGCCGAGGACGGCGATTTTGGTGGCAGCGGGCAATTGGTACAGCGCCTGCAGGGCTGAGCTCACGGCCAGCGGACTGGAATTGTACGAATCATCAATCAGTGTGGCGCCATTCATGCCTTCCAGGACATTCATGCGGCCCGGAACAGGGGTGAAGGCCTCCAGGGCGGTGATGACACTTTCGATGTCTAGCTCAAACTCCAGGGCCACTGCAGCGGCTCCAGAAGCGATGCGGAGCTGGTGGGGGGCGACCACGGGCATGAGAAAGCTGCGCGAGGTCTGGTCGCCGCGCGTCAGGGTGCAGGTGTAGCCCTTGCCAGGGGTGAAAGTGCCGCTGATGTGGTACTCGGCACCTGGCTCGGTGCTGTAGGAGATAACGCGCTCCGAGTCGGCGAAGGCGGCAAATTCGGGGCTGATGTCGTCGCGGTTATAAAGTGTGGTGACGCTGCGAGAGGAGAGGGCGAATTCTTCTTTGGCGACTGTTTCGAGATTGCCGAAAAATTCCATGTGCTCGGGGGAGATAGCGGTCACCACCAGGACGTCAGGGCGGGCGTAGCGGCCAAAGGTGGCCATTTCGCCGGGGTGGTCGATGCCGAATTCCTGGACGATGACGTTGATGTCGTGAAATTGTCCAGCGGCGCGGTAGGCGCGGCGAAGGGTGGTGATCCAATCGCTGATAGAGCGGGGATTTTGAGGCCCCTCTATGCCGAGAATTTCCAGTGGCGCGCTAAATTCGCTATTGCGATTACCTCTGTTGGTGCGGACTTTTTTGGCGCTAGAGAGGATATCGACAATGGTTGACTTGGTGGTGGTTTTACCGACACTGCCGACGACGGCCACCAGGCGGATATGCGGGTTGGTGCGGAAAAAGCGCCGCATGATGCGCACCAGCACCCAAGCGATGAAAGATTTGAACAATGTCATGGGTTTATTATAGCAAGAGTGGGGCTAGTGTGCACGGAGTTCAGTGAGCTCCTTATCGGTCACGACGCGGCCTTCCACTAATTTCAGCGCTGTTTCACCGACGGCACGATGTTCACCGAGGAGCTTATCAAGTTCCGCATCGCGGTTCGCCTTTGCCTCGTCATACAACCTCTGCGCCTTATCTGCTGGGTTCGGATAGCCCTGCCGTTCAGCGAGCCAGGTCAGCTCTACGACACCGAGGCTTGTGACAATTTGATCTGACGACCAACCATTCTCGGCGGCCTGCTGTGAAACGGGAATTTCCATACCTCTATATTAGCATAAGTTATATCATAAGTCAAGACCGACATGGTATAATACAGCTATGGAGAAGGAGATAGGCTGCCAGGAGCTGTGCAACCCCGCGAGCGGGGTATGCTTTCTGAAGGCGGCAATTGAACATCAAGTCGAGGCTATTGCTCGGGCGCAGAAAGAAGGAATTGATAGTGATAATCCTCAGCATGTGGCGTTGGCAGAGAAAGCCGGGGAACTACGTGACTGCCGTATGGTGCAGCTAGCACGGGCGGTGCTCGAGCTGAAAAATTAGCACTCACGCTTGACGAGTGCTAATTTGGTGCGGTACAATGGGGTTATTGCTAAGAAATGGAGGAAATTGCTATGAATACACCTATCAAACCTCTGGGCGACCGCGTGGTAGCGGTGCGCGAGGAGGCGAAAACCCAGACCGCCAGCGGGCTGTACCTGCCGGATAGTTCCAAGGAGAAGCCGGTGATGGCTGAGGTGAAGGCGGTTGGCGCGGAGGTCAAGCAGGTGAAAGTGGGCGACAAGATCGTCTATAAGGAATATTCAACGACCGAGCTGAAGATTGATGGTACGGAATTTTTGATCGTCCGCGAAGAAGATATTTTGGCAACAGTAGCGTAAGAAAGGGAGTGTGAACAGATGGCAAAGAAAGTATTTTACGATGATGATGCGCGCGCTCGCGTGCTTGGTGGCGCCGAGGCGCTGTATAACGCGGTCAAGGTGACCTATGGGCCAAAAGGCCGCAATGTGGTGATCGCTAAGGGCTTTGGCGGGCCGACGGTGACGCATGACGGTGTGACGGTGGCTGAAGGCATTGAACTGCCGGAAAACGACGACGAGACGCTGGGCTATAAGGTCGGCGCTGATCTCATCAAGCAGGCGGCCAAGAATTTGAACAAGCAGGCCGGTGACGGCACCACGACGGTGACGGTGCTGACCTATGCCATCCTGAAAGAAGCTAACCGCTTGATCGCGGCGGGGCATAATCCAATGGAGCTAAAGCGCGGCATCGAGGAAGCAGGTCGTGAGATCGTCAAAGAGCTGAACGGCTTGGCGGAGTCAATTGAGGGCAAGTCTGAGCGCGTGGCGGAAGTGGCGACTATTTCGGCGGGTGATGCGGAAATCGGTAAGCTGATCGCTGGCGTGATCGAAAAAGTTGGCAAGGACGGTGTGGTGACGGTCGAAGCTGGCCAGGGTCTGGAGCTGGAGGCTGAGGTGGTCGAGGGCTTTAGCCTGGATAAGGGCTGGGTCAGTCCATTCTTTGTCACCGACACGGGTCGGCAAGAGGCGGTGTATGAAAAGCCAGCCATCCTCATCACTGACAAGAAGATTTCAAGCGTGCAGGAATTCTTGCCGATGTTGGAAAAATTGGCGCAGAGTGGTAAGAAAGATGTGGTGCTGTTCGCTGATGATGTCGAGGGTGAGGCACTGAGTATTTTGGTGCTGAACAAGCTGAAGGGCGTGTTTAACACCGTAGCGGTCAAGGCGCCAAGCTTTGGTGACCGCCGTAAGGAAATTTTCCGCGATATCGCGGTGCTGACCGGTGCGACGGTGATTTCTGAGGAGCATGGCTTGACCTTTGAGAACGCTGGCCTAGAGGTGCTGGGTACGGCGCGTAAGGTCATCGTCGGCAAGGATGAAACCACCATCGTTGAGGGCGCGGGCAAGCCATCGAGCGTCAAGGAGCAGATCGCGCAGATCAAGGCGCTGTCAGATAACGCCTCAAGCGAATACGAAAAAGAGCAATTCGACAAGCGCGCTGCGGCGCTGAGCGGCAAAGTGGCGGTCATCAAGGTCGGTGGCGCAACTGAGACTGAGATTGACGAAAAGAAATTCCGCGTGGATGACGCCGTGGCAGCGACTAAGGCAGCTTTGGCCGAGGGTATCGTGGCCGGCGGTGGCGTCACTCTGGTCAATCTGTCAGAGGGCCTAAAGGTCAAGGGTGCAGACAGCGTATCGGCTGGGCGTCAGATTTTGAAGGATGCGCTGAAGCAGCCATTCCTGCAGATCATGAAAAATGCTGGTCTGAACGCCGATGCGCTCCTCGCGCAAGTCGAGGCTGGCAAGCCAGGGCAGGGCGTCAATGTCATGAAGCCTGAAGCGGGCCTGGTGGACGTCAAAAAAGACGGCGTCATCGACCCAGCGCGCGTCACCAAAGAAGCGGTGCAGAACGCCGTGTCAATCGCTTCAACGGCGGCAACCATGGGCGCACTGGTGGTTGATCTGCCAGAGCCAGAAGCACCGAGCGCTGGTGGCGGTATGCCTGGTGGCATGGGGATGATGTAGAAATTACATCAAAAAGGAAACTCCTCGTCGGTAATTGCGGGGAGTTTTTCATATGGCCTGTCATTGAGTGCGTAAAAAGCCCCGCCCGGAAAGGGCGAGGCTAGGGAGCTTGTGTAGGGCTTATTTCTGCGACAAAAAGTCAATTTCCTTGATGATGTCGAGCAGCGCTTGAGCTTTGCGCGCTTCATCGGTGATGCTGGCGGCTGCCTCGTAGGCAGGGGCGATGAGGCTCTTGTCATCGGTAGAACGCAGGAGTAGCAGGTAGGTATCAAACTTTTCCTCGGCAGAGACGTTCAGCTTGCCGACTAGTGGGCGCAGCTCGTTCAGTGCAGTCTGCTTGATGCTATCGAGCGCTGGGTCACCTGCTGGCGGCGTATCTTGGGCGGTCTCGACAGGGACCTCTACGGTCTTGGCTGATGGCGCGACCAGTGGTTCGACGACGGGCTCGGGAGCGGCTGTGTCGTCACTTGGTGTGAGGATTGCGGGTGGCGGTGTGGTTGGCCCTGTAGTCTCTTCAAATTGTAAATTATCAGCCTCCTGGCCGACGCCGGCTAGTACTTTCGCCAGCTCTTGGTCGTCGCTGACTGATTGGACGTTATCTTGAATGTTCATTCCCCACCCCTTATCGTTTATGCTAGATTATATGTTATACTGTACCACAGGAAAAGGAGGAATTTCAAGATGCTTGACGACCAGAACGTGCTCGCACAGCGCGACCCAGGCGAAACTCGTATTGGTGCTGTAAATATCACAACACAAACAAGTTATGATGCAATTATCGAAGGTGAAGTGCCGACGGGGCAGCCCATCACTAGTGTGGTGCTGGCGGGCATGGGTGGCTCGGCGCTGGCGGCCGATATGGTGAAGGTCTTGGCGGCGGATCAGCTGACGGTACCGCTGGAGGTGGTGAAGGGATATCAATTGCCAAACCATGTTAGCGACAAGACATTAGTCCTTACTATCAGCCACTCAGGAAACACTGAGGAGACACTCAGCTGCTACCAGCAAGCGCGTGAGCGGGGCTGCCTTGTGGCGGCGATGGCAACTGGCGGTAAGTTGTTCGCAGCGGCTGAGTCAGATGGTGTGCCGCGTGTTCGTATCCCGGGTGGCGCCCAGCCACGTATGTCGACGATATACCATCTTCGCGGGTTGCTACGCCTGCTGGAGCAGTATGGGGTGATAGACGGTCGAATGTATCAAGAGGTGGAAGCGGCTGGCGAATGGCTGCGCGCTCACCTGGCGAGTTGGGCGGCAGAGGTACCGACGGCGGAGAATTATGCTAAACAGTTGGCGATGACGCTGGTGGGTAAGACACAGGTATTTTATGGTGGCGAGCTGACTTGGCCCATTGCCTACAAGTGGAAAATTAGCTTTAACGAATCAGCCAAAAATGTCGCCTTCTGGAACCAATATCCAGAGTTCAATCACAATGAGTTCATCGGCTGGTCGTCACACCCGGTCGAGAAGCCGTATGCGGTGGTGGATTTTCATAGTGACCTGGAGCGGCCGCGCATCACCGAACGCATGGAATTGACCGACCGGCTGCTATCTGGGGTGCGGCCAAAGGCCGAGGTCATCACATTGCAGGGGGAGACACTACTGCAGCAATTTTTATGGGGCCTGGCACTGGGCGAGCTCACCAGCATCTACGCTGGTATCCTGAACGGGGTGAATCCTGAGCCAGTCGAGCTGGTGGAGCGGCTCAAGAAAGAATTATCGTAGCTACTCGCGAAACAAATACCCCCGAGGCGGTTCGGGGGTATTTTAGTGAGCGGTATGTTAGTAGTGCAGCGTCTGGATAGGGTCTTTGCGGGCTGCGCGCATGGCGGGGTAGATGCCAAAGATAGTGCCGATACCGAGCGAAATGCCGATAACAGTGAGCGCTGATTGCCAGGTGATAACAGGGGTGAAGGGAAGGTACATGCCAAGAACAATTGACGTGCCGAGACCGATGGCATACCCGAGAAAACCGCTCAGTAGGCCGATGATGGCGGCTTCGATAAGGAATTGACCGACGATGGTGCGGTTGGTCGCACCGACCGATTTGCGAATGCCGACTTCACGCTGTCGCTCGGCGACGCTGACGAGCATGACATTCGTGATGCTGATACCGCCGACCAAGAGTGAGATACCGGCGATGATGGCGATAGTGATGGACACGGCGTTTATCAGATGTGAGCTCGGGCCAGTGATGGCGTTGCCGATAAGGATGTGAAAATCATCATTATCATTATGCTGGCGAGTGATGATGGGCTTGGCCTTGTCGATGATCTGCTGTAGCTCGGTGCCATTCTTGGCGGTGAGGGCGATTTGCTGGATCTGGGCGGTGTTTTGGGTGAGGCGCTTACTCTTTGATATCGGAAGGATGATAGAGCGGTTGAGGTCAACACCAAGGTAGTTGAGCGACGGATCGGCGTTATCAAGGATACCGACGACAGTAAAGGGCTGGTCGTGAATTTTGATAATATTACCCAGGGAGCGTTCGCTACCAAAGAGGTCAATGGACAGCTGTTTACTGATGACGGCGTTATCTGCCTCGTCGATGAACTGTCCTTCGAGCATCTTGAGGCCGGTCATCTGCGCGAGGTTGCCAGTGGTGCCGATGATGGAGGCGCGCTCAATTTTCCCCTTGCCATCCGGAGTGGTGATAGTAGCCTGAAGGCTGGCGAGCGGCGCGGCGCGGTTGTCGCTCACTTTAGCAAGTTCGCGCACATCCTGCTCGGTGAGGGTGTTGACAAGGTATGCACTCGAGCCGGACGATAGTGACAGCAACGAATCCGGCCGGGCTTCATGGCCAGAACGAATGAGGGCAGTGGTGTCGCTAGCTTTTGCTGCTTGCTTGCCAAAAAGGCTACCAGCGCCAGCCAGTAGCGACAGAATAATGGTGATACTGGCGATACCGACTGTGATGCCGAAAATCGACAAGTAGGTGCGCATGCGATTTGATTTGAGCGACTCGATAGCATTTTCAAAATGATTTTTGATCAATAGGCTCATGCCTTTTTCTCCTTTTTCTTTTTCAGGAGGCGACGAGCTTTCTTCTCCTTGGCTGGCTTTTCCTTTGTGGAGGCTTGTTTTTTGGGAGGAGTTGACTCAGATTTGGCATTGTCCGCTTTCGCATCACTGATGTTCGCTTCAGTCGACTTTTCCGTCACCTTGTTCTCGTCAGTCGAATGCTCTGTCGCCTCCGGCTCTTTGGCCTCTTCCGCTGGTTCTTTTTGCTCTTCGACTTTCGGTTCGTTGTCCTCTTCTAGACGCTTGCGATACAGGGTGCGAGTGCGCTGCTCATCAGTATCGATACGCCCGTCCAGCATGCTGATCACGCGGCTGGCATATGAAAGTAGTTCGGGGTTGTGTGTGACCATGATGATGGTATTGCCACGACGATGGATATCAGCCAATTCTTCCATGATGATGTGACTACTCTTTGAGTCAAGATTGCCAGTTGGTTCGTCTGCCAGGATGATCGACGGACTATTGACGAGAGCTCGGGCGATGGCCACCCGCTGCACCTGACCGCCAGACAGCTGGTGTGGCAGGTAGTATTCGCGTTCACCGAGGTGGAAATTACGCAAGATACGACTCGCTTCTTGGAGGCGCTTTGTCTTGCCGACGCCCTTATACGTCAGCGGCAGTGCCACATTATCGATAACCGACAGGCGAGGAATGAGATTGAAATGCTGAAAAATAAACCCAATATCGCGGGAGCGCAGCGTTGCGTGCTGCTGAGCAGTCAAGTCCTCCACCGATTCATTGTCAAGGTAGTATTCACCCTCTGAAGGGTGGTCAAGGAGGCCGAGGATATTAAGCAGCGTCGTCTTGCCACAGCCAGATGGGCCGACGATGGCGATAAATTCACCTTTTTGGACCTCCAGGTCGATGTTGTCGAGCGCAACATGCTCTGCGTCACCAAAACCAAAGCGCTTTGTAACGCCAGACAATTTAATGCGCGGAAAAGAATTGTCGATCATTCATCTTCATTATAGGCAAAAAAGGGCGATTCATGCAACCATAACGGGCAAGATTTTGTTATAATAGCGATGGCGAGGAAGGGTGCAGGAGTGGTTGAACTGGCACGCCTGGAACGCGTGTAGAGGAGCAATCTTCTCGAGGGTTCGAATCCCTCTCCTTCCGCCATGAATTGACAAATTTGTCTTATAGTATATAGTATTATTAACCTGACAGTAGACACCACTGCACGATGTGTGACCCCCGTAACAAGTTGTAAAATTAACAAAACCTCTTGCAAACCCCACATCTAGTGCTTATTATGGTATACATACGCTATATATATAGCGGTGCACACAAACAAAAATAACGGAGCATAGAGACGATACAACCCCAGAGGAGGTGCTGGGTGGTCTTTGAGACTCCACGTAGAGGGGTAATAAGGGAGGTAGAATGACAAATATTCACGTCGTCAAACGTGACGGGACGAAAGAGCCGTTTGACGCCAATAAAATTAACGCTGCGATTTTGAAGGCGTGCGAGGGGCTGCCTGACCAGGTGTCAAAGGTGGTGCAGATCGCGACGGAGCTGCAGCTGACGCTGTTTGACGGTATTACATCAGAGCAATTGGACGAGGCGGTTATCCAGACCACGCTGCAGAATGTCAAAGATGATCCAGATTATGATAAGATCGCGGCGCGCTTGCTGTTGAAGAATATTTACAAAAATACCCTGGGTGACTATGAGACGGCTGAGGAGCTGAAGAAGCTGCACGCCCAGAAATTTCCCCAGTTTATCAAAGATGCGGTGAAGGTTGGCCTGCTTGATGAGCGGATGGTGGACGGTCGCTTTGATCTGAAGAAGTTGGGTCAGGCGCTCGATCCAAGCAAGGATGAGCTGAGTAAATACCTGGGTGTGATCACCAATCGTAACCGCTATGCCCTGCGCAAAAAGGACAAGCAGCCACTGGAGACGCCGCAGTTCACCCATATGCGGATCGCTATGGGGCTGAGCTATAACGAAAAGGATCCGACCGCGGCGGCTATCGCCTTTTACCACCACATGAGTAATCTCGAATACGTCCCGGGCGGCTCAACACGCATCAACGCCGGTGGCTCTTTCCCGCAGCTCAGCAACTGTTTCTTGATGGAAGTGCAAGACGACATGGAGTCGATCGCGAAGAGTGTGCGCGACACCATGTGGATCGCCAAAGGCACTGGCGGTATCGGTATCGGCTTTACCAAACTGCGTGCGGCTGGCAGTCCGGTCAAGACTACCAACACCGAGTCAACCGGCCCAATTCCGTTCATGAAGATGATCGACACAGCGCTGTTTGCGGTTTCACGAAAGGGCAAAAAGGCCGGCGCAGCAGCCATTTACATGGAAAACTGGCACCTGAATTTCCCGCAGTTTATCGACCTGCGTTCTAACTCGGGTGACCCATACATGCGCACGCGCTTTGCTAACACGGCCGTCTTCATCTCTGATGAGTTCATGAAGCGGGTGCAAAAAGACCAGGATTGGTACATGTTTGACCCAGCGGAAACGCCAGATCTGCCGGAACTTTACGGCGAGGAATTCTCAGCGCGCTATAAAGAGTACATCAAGCTGGCCGAAGCGGGTAAGTTGCGAGTGTTTGAAAAAACCTCGGCGCGCCAGCAGTTCAAGCAAATTCTGACCAGTCTACAGGCCAGCAGCCACCCGTGGCTGACCTGGAAGGACACTATCAATGTGCGGGCGCTGAACAATAACACCGGTACCATTCACCTGTCCAACCTCTGTACCGAAATCACTCTGCCGCAGGACGAGAAAAACATTGCTACCTGTAACCTCATCAGTATCAATCTGTCGGCCTTTTTGAACGAAGACAAGACCTGGGACTGGGACCGACTGAAAGACGCGTCGCGGGCGGCGGTGCGCCAGCTGGATAATCTGGTGGACATCACCCAAACACCGATCCCTGAGGCGATGCACTCAAACGAGCAGACCCGTGCCATTGGCCTAGGGTTAATGGGCTTTACCGATGTGCTGGAAAAACTCGGCCTTAGCTATGAGTCAAATGAGGCCTATGATTTGATCGACCAGTTGACTGAGTTCATCAGTTACCATGCCATCGACCAGTCGGCGGACTTGGCCGAGCAGCTGGGCAGCTACCCGGTATTCAAGGGCAGCGGCTGGAGCAAGGGCATCCTGCCGATCGATACGCTGGACGAATTGTCCGACAACCGCAAGGTCAAGGTGAAGGTCGATCATAAGACGCGCCTGGACTGGGACACCCTGCGTAAAAAGGTCAAAAAGGGTATGCGTAACGCCACCCTGATGGCTATCGCACCAACCGCCAACATCGGGCATATTGCCGGCACCACGCCGGGCCTCGACCCGCAGTTTGCGCAGATTTTTAGCCGCTCAACGCTGAACGGCAAGTTCCTGGAGGTGAATAATAATTTGGTGCGCGACCTGAAAGCCCTCGGTATCTGGGAGGAGGTCAAGGAAGAGGTGTTTGCTAACCAGGGCGACATTCAAACCATCGACGCCATCCCGCAAAAGCTCAAAGACGTCTACAAAACCAGCTTCCAGCTCAGTCCATACGCCTTTATCGAGGTGGCGGCGCGCGCCCAGAAGTGGGTTGACCAGGCGATCAGCCGTAACATGTACCTAGAAACGCGCGACATTGATGAATATGTGGAGATTTACTCTGAGGCATGGCGCCGCGGACTGAAGACGACCTACTACTTGCACGTTAAGCCACGCCATCAGTCAGAGCAGACCACAGTGTCAGTGGAAAAATTGGCGGAACAGAAAATTCGAACAGGCGGAGCAAAAGCGCGCGGCTTTGGCTTTGCAAAGGTGAAGAAATAAGGAAAGAGGAGGGATAACGTAATGGGTATTTTAGGTTCAGGATTGCGCGATGGGTTGAGTTTGCACCCGATTCGCTACCCGTGGGCATATGATTTGTACAATCAAGCGGTGGCTAACACTTGGTTCCCAAACGAGGTGCAGCTGAGCCAAGATTTGGTGGACTTTGAAAAACTGAGCGACGAAGAAAAGCACGCCTTGAAGACCGTCATCAGCTACCTCAACCCAAATGAGCTGCTGATCAACAAGTCGCTGGCGTTTGGTATTTACCCATATGTCAATGCCGCCGAAGCACAGCTCTACCTCTCGAAACAGATGTGGGAAGAGGCCAATCACTTCATGACGTTCGAGTACATCATCGAGACCTTTCCGTTTGACCGCGAGGAAATTTACGCGGCTGGCTTTGGCAAAAAATCATTGGCTGACAAGGCTGATTTCCAGAATAAGCACCTGGAAGTGATGCTGGATCCTCATCTGGATATTTCGACACTGGAGGGCAAAAAGGACTTTGTTCGCTCACTGGTGGCATATAACATCGTGCTGGAGGGCATCTGGTTCTATTCTGGCTTTATGGTGGGTATGAGCTTTAGGCAGCGCAATTTGCTGCGCAATGTCGGCACGCTGCTGGACTGGATTACCAAGGACGAAAACTTGCACCTGACCTTTGGTATCAATTTGCTGCTGACCATCCTCGACGAAAATCCAGAACTGCAAACGGAGGAATTTGCTGAAGAAATCCGCAATCTTATCCTGCAGGCGGTGGAACTGGAGAAGGAATACAACAAGGACATGCTGCCAAAGGGCATTTTGGGCCTAAATGCCGATTATGTGAACCAATATGTCATGCACATGACCGACCGTCGTTTGGTCGAGCTGGGCTTTGAGCCAGAGTACAATGTGGCAAATCCAGCCAAATGGATGGCCACCGCTAACGACACGCTGGAATTGGTCAACTTCTTTGAGAGTACCAATACGAGTTACGAAGTGAATACGACAAAATAATTTTGAGCGCCGACTATCAACCGAAGTTTTCCAGACAGCTCCGCTTCGCTCCGGATTGTCTGGAAAACCTGGTTGCCAACGGCGCACCCGCAAAAAGAGGAGGTAGGTGATGAATGATGTAGCGCGAGAGATTTTAGATAGTGTGCAGGTCGGTGCGCTGGCGACGGTTAATCGTGACCGCACGCCACTAGTGACACCGCTACATTTTGTGCGTGTTGATGAGGAAGTATTCTGGGTGTCGGATCGCGATTCGCGTCATGCCCTGAACGCCTTTCGCACTGGCAAGGCCGAGTTCGTGGTGTGGAACGACGCCAAAGAAGCGGTTTTTCTGACCACCACGGTGCGTGAGGTGACTGACGAGGCGGAAAAAACAGCGGTCATGGAGGCGTATGCAGAAAAGATGAATGGTTTTGTGCCATCGGTTCCTCGGGCTCGTTTATATGCTATGCCGATAGGTCAACTTGATGAAAAAACTACAACAAAAAATTGGCTGCATTATGTTGCATAAGCGCTATATATAGCGTATGATAAGCATAAGCACATACTAAATATAGAGAAGGACAGAAAAATGAACGCAAGTCAAATCATCTCCGACGACATGACCCTGGAAGAAAAATTGAGCGCCATCGACGCAGCCATGCAGGCAGCGCAGGCGGTTGCTGATGAGCATGCACGAGCCTCAGGTGGCATTGCGGCGCCGCTTGACCCAGCAACACTGACTATTTGCGAAGGTTGTGAATAGCAATTTCGCTAAGCCAAAATCGCCAAAGCCATCAATTGTTTTCGGCGGACGAACATTGGTTATCTAGACGACCAGTAGGTGGTAGCAATGGGAAAATAACTTTGAGTAGTATTAGGCTAATAAATAAATTTTTCAATTTATGCACGAATTATCGATATCGCTATAGTGTGGCGGGTGTTTTTCTGCCATTTATCTTTGCGGCGAGTTCTGCCTTTATGCTTTGGCTATCCCTATATATAATATTGGCCAGAGACAGGTCATCTCTTGACGCTCTGGCTACTGCACTGTTTGCTACAGCAGTTCTTGTCATAAGCCTTCTACGTCTATGTAAGCCCGGGCGCATTAGTAAGCAGAAGTTAAAAGCGAGGCGAGAGGCAATAGAAAAATTAAAAGACCCTAAATACGAAGATGGCTCAGGTGGTGTTTATCAAAAGATGCTGCCGTCGGATACGGTAAGTGAGCTGTATCATCGGGGGATTGAGGCGATAAATGTATTATCCAGAGATGGCTGGAAGTTTGGCGATTTCGTATATGCGACAGGATCGCTCGTCTTCAATAATGCCATCTCGGAAATGAGATATTTTTCGTGCATAGAGATAGATCTTCCGCGGAAATTGCCAGCGATGTTGTTTTTGTCAAAGCGCAGCCCCCATAATTTCGCATTTCTTTTCAAGAAGACCCAAGCAGAGAAGGCAAGGCTAGAGGCCAATATGGAAAAATACTTTGATATGTATTTTCCAATCCATTATCATATAGACTCCATTAGTATAATGTCGCCAGAGGTTATTGAGATGATGCTGCAGTTGAAGGATTTTGACATTGAGATTCGTGACAATACATTACTTCTCTACGGGCCACTCATAGAAGAGCAATCAATATTAACAGTGGTTGATACAGCTATAAAGATGGCTAATAAGCTGTCTGATCATGCCGCGTTTTATATAGATGAACGAGCTGAAGATAGCAGAAGCGAGGTGTCGATTATAGGCAGTCGATTGCGGGAGTCTGGGAATGGCGTGCTAGTTTACGGACTAACTAGCCTTATCTTGGCCGGGGTGGCTGCGTGGCAATTGAGCCTCGACAAGGGCTTGCTACACAAGGTGGCGATGCTATATCTTCTGGTTGTGCTTTTGGCCCTTGGAATTGTGATATGTGTCGGAACTATAGTAGCCACGAGAGAGCATGGCAAAAAGCTCGACAATCTCCAGAAAGAATACGAGAAGAGGCGAAATGTCCAAAAGGAAAATTAGGCCATAAGCAAAGGGTCTCCGCTCCGTACTACGGCTTATTGACTATGCGTTTTGTGGGATGCTATACTGCAGGTAGTAAAACGTAGGGGGGTGTATGAGATTTTCGATACGAAGACGACATAACAATCTACGGGTCATTTGCGTCATGCTATTAGCGGTGCTCATCGGAGCGCCGTTTTTCTTGCGTGCGGCTCAGGTCAGTGCGGGGGTGGTAAGTTGGATGGAGAGTGAGCCGGCGCTGAAGAGTACGCGACCGCTTGACCCGGCAAAGGACCCAAACGCAATAGTACGCGGCGATTGCGTACTCGAAACCGTGGAGGTGGTAAAGACCTACCAAGACAAAAAGCCGACCCGCAGCGTGGTACTGTGTCTCAATGAGGCGAACGGATGGCGGTTCGGTCAGGAGAATGGCTCATATGATGTGTATGCTTCGGATGGCGGTCTGTTCTATAAGGTGCGTAACCTGAGTGCGGTGCATCATTTCAAAGGAACCGATACCATCATGGGGATGCATCGAGGACATGCGTTTGACTATGACGAGATTTCTCACCTGAAAAAGTATGATAACTTTACGAAACGCCTGAAGCTAAGCGAGGACAAAAAGAGCTTTGAGTTTGACCAAGCGAACCCGCTCTTCTCTTTGGAGAGAAACGGCAAGCCGTCGTATGCTATCAGCTGGGGTGTATCAAACAATGGTCGGTATCTGGTGTACTCACACAGCGCTCGAAATGTGAATGCGTATGATATCTTCTCGCGGGTCGATATGGAGACTGGCGAGAAAAAAGTATTCGGCCGAGGGTATTATGAGCATACGCATAATCGTGAGCCGCAGCCCGGTGTCGTTGTATCGAATGATGGCGACCAGGTGGTTATTAGTGGGGTTGCATCGTTTAAAGTGTGGCGCCTGACGCCTGAATGTCTTATAGATTACGATCAGATGAAGGATGAGTTCCGCGACCCTTGCCTGACGAGGACCATCACACCAACCTTTTATGATGAGAAGTGGAAAGGACTAGAGGCCTCGCACGAGCGACTCCGCGTGAATGATGCATTTACGGAACTGACCTATCAGCACCGAGCACTACGTGGCGGGCCACCGAGTGAAGTTGTGACAATTTCTATCGCTAAGCAGGAGCCCGAAACACCCCGCCTGGATTACCTGGCGCTGGGTGACTCTTATTCGAGTGGGGAGGGGGATATCAAGGATGGCTTCTCGGAATTCTACATCAAAGATACTGGGTCGCCAAAAGACTGTCATCTTAGCTCTCGGTCTTACCCATATGTATTGGCGGGAAGGAAAGGTATCCAGGGGGTGCAATCGGTTGCCTGTTCTGGTGCACGAATGATTCATGATTACGTAATGAATCCGAGATATTATACGGGACAGAATGAGGTGACGCAGAAGATTATAAAAGAGAAAGGGGCGGCAAGGGCGACAAGCGATGCGCTTGCGGCATTTCTGCCGGGATACATACCCCAGCTGGAATTTGTTAAGAAGTATCAGCCACAGACCATTACACTGACCGGGGGCGGCAATGACGTTGGCTTTGGCGATGTTTTGAAGACGTGCCTACTTGACACGGGGACCTGCAGCTATGCGGATAATCCAGAGGTCATATTGGCGACAAATAACCTTGTATATAATCAATATGGCGCGGCCCGCATCGTTATCAAGAAATTACAGCAGGCTTCGCCCCGTTCAAAGATTTTTATCATCGGCTATCCGCAGTTTATTGACGATACTAGTGATAAGTGTGAAGGAGTTGGGTTTTTAAACAAGGCAGAGCGCAGGATGATACGGCAGCATACGTCGAGGCTTAATAATGTACTAAAACGCGCGGCCCGAGATAGCGGTGTTCAGTATGTCTCCGTGGAGCAGGCTCTAAGAGGCGGTCGACTGTGTGAAAATAAAAAATATGTGACTAGCCTTGCAGATGTTGGGATAGCTGGCTTTGCAGCCAATGCCGTTCAGAATGCTTTTCACCCGAACGCGACGGGTCATGCACTCATGGCAAAAGCGATAGACTATGAGATGAGTAAGAGCGACCAAGAAAGTAAGCCGGGCGTCGAAGGTGAGCCTCAGGACAAGCCGAAGGAGGTGACACTCACAAAACGGCTAGATATGAGTGATGCAAAAGACATCAGGGTTAATGGAAACATCCCGGTTCATATCAGTGGTGAGGGTCTGGCGCCAGGGAGTACGCTCACGGCAAAGCTATTTTCCAAACCAACCGCACTACCTAGCCTCACAGTCAATGGGAAGGGCGATGTCAGCGGCAAGCTAAAGTTGCCCGAGGGCATTGGTGCCGGGCACCATACGCTTTTAACAAGGGGTATCACAGCTTCGGGGAGGGAAATTGTATTCTTGAGCACAATTTTTGTTAAAGGGGTTGATGGCGACGAAGATGGTGATGGCATCCCCGATGTTTCGGATCGCTGTGCGGGAATGCCCCCCATCATAAAGGAAGGGAAAGACATTTGTTCTGCTGGTGTCAATGACAAACAGCCTGCCGCATCATCTAATTATAGTCATAAATATACGACGGAGATGCCGCGCTCTGCGTCCACATGGAAGGCATCTGCTATACTTACGGGAGGGGCCGCCCTTGCGCTTGTCGTTGTTATTGGGCTAATCATAAAAATAAGGAGATCGTAACATGGGACAAAGTCAAACATCATCTTCACCTCAAGACAGGCGCATCAACATCGCCATAGCAGTAGCGAGCCTTCTGGGACTGTTCATCCTCTGCGATCTCGCATTTCTCGGCAATACCATGTTTTATGTAAAGTGGGCGGAGTGCGGCCGAAAACCGATTATTCTGTATGATCCAAACCCGCTTGATGCAGCGAGAAGTCGGCAGATTATCGACCCACCTGCACTGGCGCTTAAGAGAGGGTATCCGCACTATATATGCTCTCTTGATGACAGTCGAGTCAACTAGCGTCCTGTAATTATCACAACACACCACATCTAGAGCTTGTCCATGGAAAAATGCTATAATAAAACCCCATGGAGGTGAGTAAAATCATGGCAACACAAACAGGGAAAAAGTATATTTTCGTCACAGGCGGCGTGCTGTCGGGCGTCGGCAAGGGCATCACGGCGGCCAGTATCGGGGCGGTGCTGCAGGCGAAGGGTATCAGCGTGTCGGTGCAGAAGTGTGACCCGTACTTGAACGTTGACGCGGGGTTGCTGAACCCTAAGGAGCACGGCGAATGTTTTGTCACCAAGGACGGCGCCGAAACCGACCTGGACCTTGGGCATTATGAGCGTTTTTTGGACCTGGAATTGACGCGGAAAAATTCGACACTCTCAGGGCGGCTACTGCGCGATCTGATCAATGATGAACGAGCTGGCAAATTCGGCGGCAAAACCGTGCAGCTGGTGCCGCACCTGACCAACGCCATCAAGCGCGCCATCCACGAAGCGGCCGACGGCGACGTACATCTGGTGGAGATCGGCGGTACGGTGGGAGATTATGAATCGCTGAGTTTTATCGAGGCTATTCGCGACTTTGCTCATGAGGTGGGTCGCGAGAACTGCCTGTTTGTTCATGTGGTGTATGTGCCGTTTCTGGAGGCGAGTCAGGAGTATAAGACCAAACCTGCCCAGAACGCCCTGGCCGATCTGCGCGGCTTTGGTATCATGCCCGATGTAGTGGCGGTGCGCACCGAGGGCCACAATATACCGCCACGCAGTGTCGGTGAAAAAATTGCCATTTCTTCAGGGGTGCGCCAAGAGGGCATCATCATGATGCCAAATGTCGATACCGTGTACGAGGTGCCACTGACGGTCAGTCGCGACCTCGGTTCGCTGCTCAGCGAATTTACGGGCAATCCAGCGACGCCGGAATTGTCACGCTGGCAGCAGCTGGCGGAGCGCGACACCATCGAGTATGCTAAAGAGGTGACGGTCGGCCTGGTGGCGAAGTATATCGACAATGGCGACACCTATCTTTCCGTAACTGAGGCGCTGAAAGCGGCAGCCTGGGCGAACAAAAGCGAGATCACCATCCGTTGGATCAATGCCGAGGCGGTGACCGATGAGGAGCTGACCAGTGTCGATGCAGTGGTGGTGCCAGGCGGCTTTGGCGAGCGCGGCGTGGAAGGGAAGATTCAGGCTGCTGAGTATTGTATAAAAAACAACAAGCCGTATCTGGGCATCTGCCTGGGGCTGCAAGTAGCGGTGATCACGGCGGCGCGTCTGGGCGGCGTGGTGGGGGCGAACAGTGAAGAATTTGGTGCTGGCCCTGGCGAAAACGTGGTCTATCTGATGGACGGCCAGGCCGGCAAGGAATCGACGGGCGGCACCATGCGCCTGGGCGATTATCCAGCGGTGCTGCGTGAAGGGTCACTGGCGGCCCGCACCTACGAAAAAACAGAGGCGACGGAGCGTCATCGGCACCGCTATGAAGTGAATCAAGAATTTATTCAAGCTATCGCGGCGGGCGGATTGGCCATTTCTGGCACCTCGCCAGATGGCAGCCTGGTGGAGTTCGTGGAGGCGCCCGCAGCTGACTATTTCATCGCCACCCAAGCCCACCCAGAATTTCGCTCTCACCCCTTCCGGCCACACCCACTCTTCGACGGCCTCATCCGTGCTGTCTTGACAAAATAAGACGCTTGTGCTAATATAGGGGAAAGAATAGCAATAAACAGGAAACACACATGAACACCCCCGACGAACAAGCGACCACCACACCGCAAAACGGCTTTACGCACGACGACATGTCAGCATTGGAGTACGTGCTGCATCACGTCAAGGGCTCGAGCGCCAGCTCGGTCACGCTGCTGCAGCTGGAAGAGATGGCGGAAGAGTAAGTAGTATATATTAAAAACACAAATAAAAAGGAGAATAAAACATGAGTGAACACGACCATAATCCAGTAAGCGGCGCACCGAGCGATCGCGACCGAGAACTGGGGGAGGCGGTATCTAAAAAGGTGCTGCTCGGCACACTTGGGAAGGAGGGTCTACAGGGTGTAGTTGAAACGCTCAATACAGGTGATGATCCGGACCGCGCAGAGCAAACTTACCCTACTCTTGCAGCAGAAATAGAAGAGACAGAGCGTGAAATGTTCCGAGAACAGGGCGTTGATGTCGATGACGATGACGATGATGATGGCGAAGACGAAGACCCCCTTGCGCCGGAAGAGCCTCGCCCGATACTCGAGCAATGGATGACGGGGGAGCCAGAAGCCGAGCACCGCGAGGCATTTCTGCTTAAGCACCTAGAAGAAGTAAATAGTGGGCTCGAGAAGCAAGGGGGCCCAAGGGGATATGGCACGCTCTATGGTGAGGAGTACAAGCTTAATGATGATGCGGAGGTGGCTGCTAAGCTGGTGGAATACATCAGGCTCATCGAGGATAAGCAGGGCGTCTTTGAGCAGCTGAGGGGCTTTGGCTATGACTGGGCTATTATGCAGCATATGGCGGAGCTAAATCAGGCTGAGGTAAAAATTGACGATATCAAAGAGTACTGTAAGGAGTTGTTAAAAGATCCTCGCGATTACGACATAGCTTACCCGATGGTCGCAAGTATCAATGCGTTACGTCAGCGTGGCGTGGATATGGATGCTATTATTAAAGATGTTGTAAAAAACGGGAATCGGGGTTATAAGTATCTCGAGGACCACTTTGGTGACTTTATATTTGGTGATGGTGAGCAATTTGACTTGCCCAAGGCTCGGGAGAATGCGCTGCGACGCCTTGATATGCTACTTAGAGTATCTGGCGGTCATGGAGAGCAAGAGAAAGAAGACATGTACGACTGCATCTTAGGAGATTCTAATGCTGTCTGGGGCATGGTGCAGTATCAATTGACTCTGGAAGAGCTGGAGAAGTTGTTTAAGAGGCATGGAATTGATACTGGGTCATTGAGCGATATTTATCAGGAGATGCAGAATGTTATGGATGAGCAGGAGCAGAATCCTTAAGTTCTAAAGCAACGACTCTCTAGGGAAACACCCCGGCATCACCCCGGGGTGTTTCATTTGAGAAAAGGCGGGGGCGGTGGTATAATTTAACAGATATGGAACAGAAGATAGTTGAGATTATTCAGCGGCGGTTTGGTGTGGCGGCGACGGTGACACTGACGCGGCCGGACCCGCAGTTCGGCGACTGGGCGACGAATGTGGCACTTCAGTTGGCCGGTCCGCTGGGCAAAAACCCGCGCGAGATCGCGGAGCAGGTGGCGGAAGAGTTGCGCCAGACGGGCGAGTTTTCTGAGGTCAGCGTGGCTGGTCCGGGATTTATCAATCTTCGCCTGAGCGACCAGGCACTGCTTGATAGTCTGAAAACCCGCCCAGCGACGACTCGCACCGGCCGCACGGTGGTTATCGAAACCAATAACCCCAATCCGTTCAAGGCCATGCACATCGGCCATGCCTTTAATGCCATTTTGGCGGATACCATCGCAAATCTCTTGGCGATGAGCGGCGCGCGGCTGCACCGGGTGAGCTATCACGGTGATGTCGGGACGCATGTGGGTAAGAGCATGTGGGCGATTTTGCGTTTTATCGATGGCGACGCCGGGAAGCTCGAGAGCGTGGCGCCAGCGGAGCGCAACACCTTTATGAGCAAGATGTATGCTGAGGGCGCGCGGGCATTTAAGGAGGATGAGGCGGCCAAGGCGGAGATCATGGAGCTGGCGCGGCAGTCATTTACCCTGGATGATCCGCTCTACAAACAGGTGTATGAGACCTGCAAGCAGTGGAGCTTTGATGAGATTGATGCCAATATGCGGCGTATCGGCAACTTGCCCATCGAAAAGCGCTATCTGGAAAGCGAGGCTGATGCGACCGGTGTGCCGATCGTCAAGGCGCATGTGCCGGATGTCTTCCAGGAGTCTGACGGTGCATTGGTCTTTAAGGGCAGCGAATATGGCAGCTTCGACAATGTATTCGTCACCTCTCAGGGACTGGGGCTGTATGGCGCGCGCGATATCGGTCTGATGCGGCTGAAGCATGATGATTTTCAGGCGGAAAAAAGCTATATCGTGACGGCCGAGGAGCAGCGAGATTATTTCAAGGGTGCCATCAAGGCGGCTGAGCTGTGCATGCCGGATATGGCGGGCGTGACGGAGAATATCTCGACGGGGACTGTCAAATTGACCACAGGGAAAATGAGCTCGCGTAGCGGCGATGTCGTCACTATTGGCTGGCTGTTTGATGAGTTTAGCAAGGCGATTCGTCAACGGGGCGGTGAGCCGACGGATGAGGTGGTGGCTGGTGCGCTGCGCTATCAATTCCTCAAGGTGAAAATTGGCAGCGACGTGGTGTTTGACATCAATGAAGCGGTCAGTCTGACGGGCAACACCGGCAGTTACCTGCAGTATGCCCATGCTCGGGCGCGGGGTATTTTGGCCAAGGCGACGGCTCAGGTCACGTTCCCGACGGCGCTCTATGAGGAAGATCGGGCGCTGGTACGGGCGCTGAGCGAATACCGTGAAGTGGTGGAGCGTGCCAGTGAAAGCCTGGAGCCGCACCATATTTGCCACTATCTGTTTGAGCTAGCGCAGGAATTCAATCGCTACTATGAAAAAAACCAAGTGGTGGGCAATGAAAAGGAAGCGCACCGCGTGGGTCTGGTGGCCGTCTATGCTGATATCTTGCAGGCGGGCCTGGCGATTTTGGGCATCGCGGCGCCAGAAAAGCTGTAATGCATGATATTGCGACTAACATCTTGACGCCGAAGCGGCGTGTGGCCGAGGCGGATCCGAATATTCAGCGGGAGCGGCTGCTTGAGTCTCAGGCGCTGCGCTTGATTAAGGCGACATATGAGCAGTCGGCGAAGCGGTTTGATGATATGATTGAGGCGGCGGTCGAGGTTGGTGGGCTGGTGCGGCGGACGCTGGATTTTGCACCAACCACCGGGCTGACACCTCCGTTGACGCCGCACAGTGTGGCTGATCGAGAGGCGACTAACTGTTTTGGCTATGCTATCGTGGCGTCGGAGTGTCTGGAGCAGCTAGGAATGGAACATTTTATCGGTTATGCCAATCAGCACGCCTTCGTCATGTTGGTGGACCGAAAAAGCGATCGCTCCTTTATGCTTGACGTGGCAAATAAAGAGCTATATCAAGAAACAACACAGGCAATTGGTGGTGAGGATGTGATCCAGCAACTTGAGTTGGGCAATCTGCGAGCGATCAACGTGCTTGATAGTCGTGTGTTGATTCGGCAGCTGCCGCCCATGGCGTCGGTGAGCGCCTTTGTTGGCGAGCGGCCGTGGCTATCGTATGCGCCGACCGACAGCGCTGCGGAGCGGTGGCATGAGCCAAAGCCGCGTGACTACCTTTTGCAGCTTATCACGCTGCCATCAGTGCCCGGCCGGCAAGTGCTGGTTCAGCAGCTGAATGCGCTGATCGCGTCAGCCAAAGGCGACGATGTGGAGGCGCACCATCAACTGAGCGATCTGGCCGGGCTGTATTTGGATGTCGATCCGCGCAATAACCTTGCGGTGATGGAAACACTTTGCCGGCGATTGATCGCGAACCACATGAGCCGGCATGCGCTGCACATTGCCGAAGTGGTGGATGCGAGCCTGGCACCGGGCGATCGGTCAAAAAATCAGCTTTTTCTGCCAGATATGATGCGCCGGGTAGCGCGGTGTCTCGGAGATGCTGCGCTGATGGAGCAGGCGGTAGCGCGCTATGAGGGGTTGCCGCGTAACAGTTTGACGTGCGGCAAGCTGAAAAAAGCCAAGCAACAGTTGCGCGCTATGGTATAATAATGGCAGAAAATAATTGTCAAAAAGGAGTTTTTATGGCAGAAAAGAAAGCAACCAAGAAGCCAGCGCTGAAAAAGCCAAGCGTGGCAGCACTGAAGGCAAAGGCGGCCAGCGCTAAGCAGCATGGCGGCGGGTTTATGGAATTTATCCGCACCCAAGGCGTGGTTGGCCTGGCAGTTGGTTTGGCTATCGGTACTGCGGCTGGCGACACCGTGAAGAAGTTGGTGGCAGCGTTCATTGACCCGCTGGTGCAGCTGATCATCGGTTCTCAGGAGGGTCTGCAGGCGGCTTCATTTACCGTCGAAGTAGCTGGCCGCAAGGGCGAATTCCTTTACGGCGCCTTTATCAGCTCGCTCATCACCCTGCTGGCAGTGGCCTTCGTGGTCTACGCCATCATCCACTTTTTGAAGCTGGACAAATTGGATAAGAAGAAGGATTAGGAGCTCAACTCATAGCAATGCCCGCTTATAGCAAGCGGGCATTTTCTTGAGTGTACTATATTGACTATCTAAAATAAAAATGCTATAATAAGTTATACTATGAGCTTAGAAACACGGCCCGTTCCTGGTCCATCGCCGATATTTATTGAGCGGCACGCATGTAGCACACGTACCCCAGATGTCGTTTTGCGTCGTGCTGGCGCCAAAGAGTGGGAGGGTAGTCCTGGCGTCTGGTCTATCCCGCTGGATGATGCGGTAATTGGGCGAGCAAATATCGGTGTTGATATAATGTCGCTACCAGAAGGATATGGTATTGTGGGCGGAGCGGCTCGTAATGTGCTTGAGGCGGTAGTACATCCAGACACCCAGCTCTCGCGCCCGCGTGATATTGATGCAAAATTCTTCTCTGAGCAGGGCGGCGAGCGACTTGATAATAGTCGGGAGCATGAAATATCTATGGCATTGTCGCCGCGTGATACGGAAAACGGGCATGGTATCAGTGAGGTATCAAGTATAAGGGAATGGCTGCGATCCTGTGATTTTACGCTTAACCAGTCAGTTGTGTACGGTGACATGCTGCACACAACAACCAATGCGGTGGGCGACATGATAAATTACATAATTCGTCCAACGACGTATGAGCATACACGGGAACACCAGCTGAGTCTAAAATTGGCACTGAAGGCGTTAAGGCTACTGGCCGAACTAAAGGTTGATGGTATTGAATGAAGAGGCCTCTATCCGCGGAATTAACTTGAAGCACGAGGTTTACATTGAGGAGTCTAGTCGTATATTTTGGCACACACTGAACCTAGATAAGGCACTTGAACGTGGAGTTAACGTGGCGAGGCAGTATCTTGTTAGTATGGAAAAATCAGGGATGTCACTGCCTGTCAGAGGTGGCAGTAACCCGATCGAGGTGTACGGCAGATTGATCAAAAGGATACCTTCTTTTGTTCCTTCGGAAAAAGTAGGGGAGTTGCTTAAGACTCCGTGGGTTGGGCGACCGCGAGAGACCATTCTGCGTGATATGGGCTTGATAGGCCTAGGAAATCAGCGTCCCCACTGATGTGCCGCTCGCTGCGCGGGCGATGTTACCGTCGGTCAGGAGGTCGCAGATGAGGACCGGGATGTGTTCGTCCATGGCGAGGCCGATGGCGGCTTTGTCCATGACGGCGATGTCGGGATTGGTCAGTGCGTCGTGGTAGGACAGGGTGTCGAATTTGACGGCATCGGGGAATTTAGTGGGGTCTTTGTCATAGACGCCATCGACTTTCGTTGTCTTTATGACAACATCACATTGCATTTCTAGCGCTAAGTTTAGTGCGGCGGTGTCAGTGGTCAGGAAGGGTCGGCCGGTGCCGCAGGCCACTATGACCACGCGGCCCTTTTTGATATGGCTGAGGGCGCGACGGTAAGTGTAGTGGTCGATAAATTGGTTTACTTCCACGGTGGATAGGGCGCGGGTCGGCAGGTCAGCATCATTGAACACGTCCGTCAGAGCGATGGCGTTCATCAGGGTGGAGAGCATGCCGATGTTGTGAGCCGAAACTGGCTGGATGCCGTGACCCATGATTTGGTTGCCGCGGACATAGTTGCCGCCACCCACCATGATGACGATCTCGGCGCCGCTCATCAGTGCTGGCTTGATCTGCTCGGCTATCCAGCGCGCCCTGCTCGGGTCGAACCCGCTGGTAAAGTCACCTTGTAATTGTTCACCTGAAAGTTTGAGAAGAATGCGTTTGGTCATAAGTTTAGTGTAGCACGGGAGTTGGGGTATAATAAAGTCATGATGAACGCAACACTACTGTGGATTGATCTTGAGATGACCGGTGCCGACCCGGCAGAAGACCGGATTTTAGAGGTCGGGGCAATTGCGACCGACTGGGAGTTTCGGGAGCTGGGGCGGCTGACAGCCGTGGTACAGGTGGACGAGGCGCTGATGCAGCGGCGCATGGTCGGGCCGTTTTGGGAGAAATTTAGCGATGTGAGGGATGCGCTGATGGCGCAAAATGCCTCGGGTCAAGCAGTCGAGGATGTTGAGGCGCAGCTGCTGGCCTTCGTGGCAGAGCATTTTCCGGCGGATCAGCCAGTGCTGCTGGCGGGTAATTCCATCCACCAGGATCGGCGCTTTATCCGCCGCGAGTGGCCACTGCTGGAGAAAAAATTACACTACCGGATGCTGGATGTCAGCGCCTGGAAGGTGGTGTTTGAGGGCAAATACCGCAAGAAATTTGCCAAACCAGAAGCCCACCGAGCGCTGGATGACATCCGCGGCAGCATCCAGGAGCTGGAGTATTATTTGAAAAAAGTGAAAGTCTAGCTCCTTGCTTTTTCTGACCAGCATAGTATAATATATACGATATGAACACCGCTCAGGGGTATATGAACGCGCTTACCAACGAGTTTTCTCGGGGGCATTTTCAGGATGCGCTGCGTTTTGGTTGGATGCTCCTGGAAGACCCGACACTGCAGGAAGAGTTACGGGGGGATCCGTGGCGCCTGGGTATCATTCACCGTGATATAGCAGCGGTGTATGACCGGCTTGGTGACGTTGAGGCGGCAAAACAATCACTCTACAAGGCCGAGTGGTATCATAATCAATTTGTTGTGGAGCAGCACAAGGATTCGCCACGGTCGCATCGAGACAATGAAGGCCAAAAAGCGGCAGCTCATGCCGAACGGTCGGCGACGCGCAGCTATGTCGGTATGATCGGATTGAGAGCAGCGCTCTTCTCTGGTGATGGTGGTAAGAACGCCCTCTCTGCTATGCGGAGTGCGATGCGCGACATGGAGGAGGCGCATACCTATGGGCAGGCATCAGCTGAGCCACAGCCATTATTAAGGCAGTATGAAACCAACCTGACGCCGCGTTGGAGCATGGCCGAAAGCCTGTATGGTGATAGGCAGCGTGGTTTGGCGCTGGCAGGGCGCGCGATTCATTTGGCACTTTCTTCTGAATCAGAGGGTCACGCCAAGGGGATGACGAGCGGTGATATTATACGGGCGCGACTGCGCGGTGTAGCGAGGGGGATGGCGGCTGTCGCGGTCAATGTGTGTGCGCGCCTCGGCATGGCAAAGACAGCACAAACGATAACAGGAAAAGCATTGTAGAGGGGTGGACGATGACGCATAAAGAATTTGAACAATTTATCCTCACCCTGCCGGGCGTTTGGTTGGATTATCCGTTTGGTGAGGACGTGGCAGTGTATAAGTTTGGTCGCGACAATGACGGCGCGGGCAAGATGGTGGCGCTGGTGGCGGAAGGCTCGAAGCCCTTGCGCGTCAGCTTGAAGTGCGACCCGCTGCTAGCGGAAAATCTGCGTGAAAAGTATGAGTCGGTGCTGCCAGGCTACCATCTGAACAAAAAGCACTGGAATACCATCATCTGCTCGGGGCAGCTGAGCGATGAGGAGATTTTTGATCTGGCGCGACTGAGTTATCAGCTGGTGGGCGGCGACTTGGTCGGCACGTCGACGGACGGCTAGGCACCATCTGCTTCGGTGATGGCGGTGAGTTGCTTACGCACTTGAGTCAGGTCAGCGATGGTTTTTGTCAAAAATTCCTTCATGCTTTTACTGCTACTGGCTTTGTTCAGTTTTTCCATCATCAAGATGGTATCAGCCAGCTCAGTGCTCATCGTGTAGGCATACGTAGCGTCAAGATTGACGTTCAGGTAGGCCTCGTCAAATTTTTTCTTCAAAGCGTCAGCCGGGTCAAGCGCAGTGATGGCTTTGGCCTGCTTTTTAAGGTCAATATTTTGGGCTGCAGCTGGCGTCTCGACTGATTTTTCGGCGGTCGTCAGCACAGCGACCAGCGAGCTGTTCGCATCCTGGAGCTTACTGGAGCGTAGCTTCGGCGTGTAGTCGCTGGCGACGGTTTTTAGCTTTTGGATGCGCGCGATCATTTTCATCGGTGAGGGGTTGCCGGCGGTGTTTTGGGCTGCCACGAGAATAAAAATAAGACTCAGGATGCCAATGATCCCCATGATGATCATGATGATCTTGGATTTTTTATCAAAGCCAGTGGGCGGCGCTGGCGCAGCGATTTGATTGAGATAATCAATACCAGACGGCGTAGGATCGAAAGGATTTTGTGGTTGCATATCTCCATTAAAGCATAATCAGCAACAGAGGTAAAGAGTGGTATAATAAAGCTATGCAAGATGCCAAAGAAGAGGTGCGCGCGCGACTGAATATCGAAGATGTCATCGGCGAGTATGTGCAGCTGAGTCGGGCGGGGCGCAACCTCAAGGGGTTGAGTCCGTTTACGGACGAGCGGACACCGAGCTTTATGGTGAGTCCTGAAAAGCAGATTTGGCATGACTTTTCTTCTGGCAAGGGCGGCGACATCTTTTCCTTCGTGATGCTGGTCGAGGGGATGGATTTCCGGGGGGCGCTGGAGCATTTGGCGCGCAAGGCGGGTGTGGAGCTCGACATGTTTTCGGGTGGTGACGGCAAGACGGCCAAGCGGCGAGCGCGGGCGCGTGAGGCCTTGGCCCTCGCGGCGCGGTTTTACCAACAGGTGCTGCTGCGGACGCCGGAGGCGCTGTCGTATGTCAGTCAGCGGCGTGGCCTGGACAAGCAAACGGTGGCCGCGTTTCAGATTGGCTATGCGCCAAGCGACGGCTCGGCACTGGTGCGGGCATTGGAAAAGCGCGGCTTTTCACGGCGCGAGCTGGCAGATGCGGGCCTGACAAACCGCTATGGCGGTGATCTGTTTCGTGGACGTATGGTGGTGGTGCTGAGCGACGGCGCGGGTGAGCCGGTCGGCTTCACTGGACGTATCATTCGTGACGAGCCAAATGCCCCGAAGTACCTCAATACGCCCCAGACGCTCTTGTTCGATAAGTCACGCCATATCTTCGGGCTGTACCAGGCGAAAGAGGCGATCCGCAAAGAGGACGTGGCAGTCATCGTCGAGGGTAATCTAGACGTGGTAAGTAGTCATCAAGCGGGCGTGGCGAACGTGGTGGCGACTGCTGGGACGGCGATGACCGAGCAGCACCTGAAGGCGTTGAGTCGCCTGGCGGGACGTATCAAGCTGGCATTCGACGGCGACAAGGCGGGGGTAAGTGCCACGGAGCGAGCTATCGGTTTGGCGCAGGCGGTCGGTGTGGAACTAGAGGTCATTTCCTTGCCAGGTGGTGCTAAGGATCCTGATGAGCTCATCCAGTCCCGCGGTGTTGACGCCTGGCGTCAGGCTATCGCCGAGGCTCTGCCGGCAGTGGAGTGGGTGATTCGGCGGTATTCTGAGCGAGAAGACGTCACTTCGGCCGAGGGCAAGCGGCGCTTTTCGACGGCGGCCCTCACCTTGATACGTCGCCTGAAAGATCCGGTAGAACAAGAGCATTATCTGAAGGAAGTTTCTGCCACGACGGGGGCGAGTCTGATAGCACTGCGGGCAAAGTTGCAGGGCCAGGCTTCGCAGTCGTCAGTGCTAACATTGAAACGACCCAAAGTCGAAAAACAGGCGATCCGGCAACCGACGGATGATGCGGAAGATGCCGTACTCGGCCTGGCGCTGCGCGAGCCTGCGGTGCGACGTTGGTTGCCAGCTCTGAAGCCGGAGATGTTCACGAATGAAACAGTGCGGGAATTGGCAGCTGCTTTGCAGGCGGGCGACGACCTGAACACCGAGCAGTTGCCGCCACACTTGCAAAAATTTGAACAGTATGTAAAGATAGTACAGTTGAAAAGTGACAGTCGCTATGCCAATTGGGAGCCAGAAGCGCTCGATAAAGAAATGGCTCGGCTGGTCAAGAGAATCGTAACCAAACACCGTGAACACAAAAAACAGCAATTATTACACCAGTTGCGCGATGCGGAAGATATGAATGACGAGACGCAGGCGGAAGCCTTGCGCCATGCGCTGAACGCACTGATAAAGGAGAACAAGTGAACGACGATACGCAGTACACCACCGACGAAGATTTTTTAGAGCCAGATTTGCAGGCGGTTGACGACGAGGAAGAGGTCGAGGACCTCGACGCGCTGAACGCCGGCCAGTATCTGGATGATATTTCCGATGACTCGGTGCGGTTGTATTTGCGCGAAATTGGTAAAATTCCGCTCTTGAGCGCCGAAGAGGAGATGGAGCTGGCGCAGCGTATCGTCCAGGGTGATAAGAAGGCCAAGGACAAGATGGCCGAGGCAAATATGCGCTTGGTGGTGTCCATCGCTAAGCGCTACTCGGGCCGCGGGCTGGACTTCCTGGATCTTATCCAGGAAGGAAATACCGGTCTGCTGCGCGCCGTTGAGAAATTTGACCCCGACAAGGGCTTTAAGTTTTCGACCTACGCTACCTGGTGGATTCGCCAGGCTATCACCCGCGCCATCGCTGACCAGGCGCGTACCATTCGCATCCCGGTCCACATGGTTGAGACTATCAACAAGTTGCTGCGTACCCAGCGGCGGATGACCCAGGAGCTGAACCGCGAGCCAACCATCGAAGAGCTGGCGAAAGAGCTCGAGATGGAGCCGGAAAAGGTCGAACACGTGATGAAGATCAAGCAAGACATCTCCAGCCTCGATGCTGGCGTGGGGCGCGATGGCGACGACGAGGACTCGGTCTTAGGCGATTTTATCGAGGATGAGGACACGGTTTCTCCAGAGGAATCAGCGACCAATCAGTTGCTGAAAGAGAAGGTGGCCGAGGTGCTTTCCAGCCTCAGTGATCGCGAGCAGAAGATCGTCCGTATGCGCTTCGGGTTGGACAACGGCAAGAGCCATACTCTGGAAGAAGTCGGCCAGGAATTTGCCGTCACTCGCGAGCGTATCCGCCAGATTGAAGCCAAAGCCCTCACCAAACTTCGCAAGCACAAGGATGCGAAGAAGCTGTATGAGTATTTGAGTTAGGGCTGCCTGTTGCCAAGTTCTCGGGGCGGACGAAGACCGACCAGATCGTTCTCCTGGGCCATCCACCCTTGTGCTTCTCGGACACTTTTTGGGTCTGGTCCGAGCTCGGGCTGCATGAGTTGCTCTATGCTTATCCGATTTCGTTCATTCTCTTCAAGTCGTTTGATCTCTCCCTCGCTGAGGAGGCTTGCCTGTATAGCAGTTTTACCCACGCTGCGCACCATTTTTTCTGAGCGTGGCTCGTTGTCTGGTGTTTCGGGTGTGTTTGTGGGGTTACTGGTTTCTTTGTCCATATTTAAATTATAGCACATAATATACTTTTATGCAAGCATATGCACTAAAATGACGAAGAATAACAGAGGTCAGCACTGCTCGGGCGCCTTACAAAAATGCTCGTGGCGAGTGATGGCGTCGAGTTTGGCGTGTAGCTCCTCCAGACTGCCGTCATTGATGACGAAGTAGTCAGCGATGGCGATGGGGCCGCCTTTTTCGAGGTTTTCGATTTCCGACCAATCACGCTGGTCGATCTCGTGCGGTTGCATCGGTCGCTCGGGGCGCTTGGCCATGCGCTGGTAGCGCAGGTGCTTTGGCGTGACGATGGCGACGACCGACATCTGGCCGGGAAATTCATGCTTGAGGATCTTATATTCACTCCAGGTGTACAGACCATCTAGCACGATCATCTTCTGCCCCGCGTTGATCAGATCATGCGCGTTTTTAATAGCTCGCTTGACGACGAAATCCTTACCTTCTTTCGCGCGAATTTCCTCGCGGAACTGCTGCTGGTTATCCCAGGTCGGCTCAATGCCTGCTTCGGCCATGGCCTGGTAAATGATGCCGCCAAAGTAGATCTTCGGGATGCCTTTAGCGGTGAAATAATCGACCGCCGAACTCTTGCCGCTGCCCGCCAGGCCCACTAGGGCGATGATTTTTGCATGCTTGTCTGTACTCATGAAGGTATTGTAGCAACTCGGTAGCAGGGTGGCAAACACGGGGCCAGTGATGGGCGGTCAGAGGCGCCCCGTAAGGTGTTTATGGTTGCAAAAAGAAAGAAAAATTGCAAAAGTACTTGACAAATCAAGAGAGAGAGAGAGTATTATAGGAGCCATAACAACACCACAGACGCCAGAGAAAACCAGGCGGCAAAAGAAAGGCAAGACATTCATGGCACGAAATGAGAAATTCACGGCACCAGCTCCTAGCGTAGAAAAAGGGGAAGACAGCGGGCGACCTGGCCCGCTCAAAAAGTTAGTACTGGCCGGTATCGCGGTGGGAACAGCATTTAACACGGCTGCTTGTTCAGCGGAGGATTGGGAGTCACCACGGCCGACAGCTACAGTGACGGTGACTGAGACGGCGACCCCTTCAGCGGCGCCAGAAGCCGCTACCAGTGAAGTTGGGAAAGAGCAGTCTGACATCGAGATTAAGCCGACCCCAGAGGAAATGCAGCGCGCAAAGGAAATTGTGCTTCCTGAGATAGAGGAGAGGCTTAACGAGTTTGAAGGTCTTATCGCAAGTGGAGAGTTATCGCAGTATAACGTTCTTAGCGGCAAGGACTCACTATCGTTTTATGGCGATGAGCATCATATACCTGGGTATGGCGAGGAGCAGGGTGTGACGTTTGAGGGACGGAATTCCCTTGGATTCTTTGTTACTCCTACGCTTGAGGGTACTACTTTGAGAGTTTCTCAGGAGGCATCGGTGTCTGCTTATCAGAATGGAGAACTTGTTAAGTACGATGAGATGAGTTCTGAGCTAAAAAAAGAAGAGGCTAAGTTAGAAGAAAGCGTTACTGTCAAGTTTTCTATCCCAGAGGGTTATCTCTCAGATGGGGATCTGGCCCCTGATACTATTCGTAAGGTGTTGAAGGATCCTGAGACGCTAATGACTGATATCAGTAGTGATATTCGTGGGCTAAACAAACACGCCTGGGATGATGGTGGTATACTGAATTCCTATGAGTATAAGTATGAGTATGATGATGCTGGAGACGGCACGATGATTTTTCTTGACGGTTATGGCCCACGAGAAACTCTGGAACGCATACTCAGTGACTACCTTCGGGGTGCGGGTAAGTAGTCCACTCATCTGACACACCCTATTCCCGCCGTTACCCACGGCGGGATTTTCTGTGTTGTGGTCGGGCTGGTATAATGAAGCTATGAAACGACTGGCGGTTATTGATGGCAAATCGGTATTTTACCGGGGGTATTATGCGATGCCCGGCCTCAGCACGGCTGACGGGGTGCCGACGGGCGGGGTGTATGGGTTTGTCTCTTTGGCGATTGAATTGATCAAAAAGTTGGAGCCGGACTATGTGGCAGTGGCGTGGGATAAGAAGGGGACGAATATCCGCAAGCGCCGTGAGCTCTACCCGGAGTACAAGGCGGGGCGAAAACCCGCGCCGGATGATTTTTATGCCCAGATTCCCATTTTGATGGAGCTGCTGGACGCTTTTGGTTGGCCGCTGTATGAGCTGGATGACTATGAAGCGGATGATATCATGGCGACGTTCGCAGTGGAGGCGGCTCAGAAGGGGGTCGAAACCTGCCTGATTACCTCTGATCTGGACGCCTTGCAGGCAGTTAGTCCGACCACCCGGGTGTTTGCTATGAAAAACGGCCTGAGTAACATCCAGGAGTTTACGCCAGAAAGCTTTGAGGCAAAATATGGCATTCGGACCGAGCAGTTTTTGGATTTGAAGTCGCTGATGGGTGACTCAAGTGATAATTTGCCAGGCGTGCCAGGCGTGGGGCAAAAAACAGCGGTGAAGTTGCTGCAGGCGTACGGCGACCTGGACGGCGTGTACGCGCACGTGGATGAGCAGAAGGGCGCCCTGAAGGCCAAGTTAGAGGCAGGGCGTGAATCGGCGTACCTGACGCGTGAGGTGGCCAGGCTGTGGAGTGATGCGCCGGTGCAGCTGGACTGGGCGGTGGCGGATGTCAATGACTGTGATTATGCGCGGGTGGCAGAAATTCTCAGGCGGCTGGAGTTTCATTCGCTGGTGGGGAAGTTGCCGGCGTATATGCAGGCGGAGAGCGCGGCCTTTGTCCCTGAGGCGCTGGCCGAGCCGTCCCTAGAGCCGCTACCGCCAGCGCCGCTGTTTGACGCGGTGGTGTTTGCGTGGCACGATGACGCTACTCCTGGCACGCTATATGTAGCGTCGACACCAGATGTAGCGTATACGGTGGATATAGCGACGGCGCCCGAGTCGCTATGGCGGGTGTTGGAGCAGGGGCGCGTGGTGGCGGAGGATGTGAAGGCGCTGTATCACGCGCTGGACGCGGCAGGCGTCAGCGTGCGGTTTGGCGAGGTGTGGGATGTGCGGCAGGCGGCGTTTTTACTGGATCCACTCAGGCGGGACCGGAGTTTATCCGCGCTGAGCGGTGATTTTACGGAAGATGCTGGGCCGGTGCGGCAGGTGGCGCGGCTGCAAAAGGTGTATACTGAACAGGTCAGTAGCTTTGAGGGTCGTCCGGAGCTTTCGCGCATCGCCATGGACTATGATTTTCCAGTGATTTGGCCGCTCTTTCAAATGGAGCGGCGGGGGATGCGGCTGGATGTCTCCTCTTTGGAACAGATGGGCCGAGAGCTAACGGCGGAGCTCAGGCAGATTGAGCAACAAATGTATACGGCCGCTGGCTATGAGTTCAATCCCGCTAGTCCGGCGCAGCTGTCTGAGGTGCTGTTTACGAAGCTGCAACTGCCGACGTCAGGGATAAAAAAGGGCAAGACGGGTTATTCGACGGGGCAGAAAGAGCTGGATAAGCTGCGCGGCCAGCATCCTATCATTGAGTTGATTGAGCGGCAGCGTGAGCTGGCAAAACTGATGAGTACTTATGTGGAGGCGCTGCCAAAGCTGGTGGCGGACGATGGGCGGATTCACACCACCTTTCATCAGGACACCACCAGTACTGGGCGGCTCTCCAGCACCAATCCAAATCTGCAGAATATTCCGGTGCGCACCGAGCTAGGGCGGCGGATTCGTCAGGCGTTTGTACCGAGCAGGGGCAAGGTGTTCGTGGGCGCCGATTATTCGCAGTTTGAGCTGCGTCTGGCGGCGGCGCTGGCGGGCGACCAAGCGCTGATTGACGACTTTAATAGCGGGGTGGATATTCACACCAAGACAGCGGCGGAGACCTATGGTGTGGCCATGGAGCAGGTGACGAAGGAGCAGCGGCGGGCTGCTAAGGTGATCAATTTCGGCGTGCTGTACGGCATGAGCCCGCACGGGCTGGCGGCCGCGGCGCAGATGAGTTTTATGGAAGCGAAGCAATTTATTGATCATTATTTTGCGCTGCGCCAACCAATTCGCGACTACCTGGATAAGACATTAGCACAGGCGAAAGAACAGGGCTATGTGGCGACTTACTTTGGCCGACGCCGTCCGACGCCAGATGTTAATTCGAGCAATTTTATGGTTCGCTCGGCGGCTGAGCGGGCAGCTATGAATATGCCGATCCAAGGCACCGAGGCGGATCTGATGAAGCTGGCGATGATTCGGCTGGAGGAAAGCTTAGCAGGGCTAGCCGAGCCGGTGCTGCAGGTGCATGATTCCATCCTCGTGGAATGCGCGCCAGAGGATACCAAAAAAGTGGGCGATATCATGCGGCGAGAGATGGAGAGTGTCTGTCCAGAGCTGGCTATTAACCTTAAGGTTGATGTGGGCGTCGGGTCACACTGGGGTCGGGTATGATCCGCGCGGTGCTGTTTGACTGTTTCGGGGTGCTGGTCGGTCATGACGGCGTTGACCCGGCGCTCGCCGAGGTGGTGATGGTGCTCAAGGGGAGGGTGAAGTTAGGTGTGCTGTCAAATATGAGCTGTAACCAAGTGCCAGAGCTACTGGGGCCAGAGCTGACGGCGTGCTTTGATGAGATATTGGTGTCGGGCGAACTGGGTGTCGGCAAGCCCGACATGCGCGCATACCTGGCGGCAGCGCAGCGGCTGGGTGAATTTCCCGGCGACTGCTTACTTATCGACGACAGTGCGCGCAATGTGACGGGGGCCGAGGAGGTTGGTATGGCGGCGGTGTCGTACACTGATCCAGCGGAGCTAGTGCAAAAATTGAAAGAATATGGTATAATCACCTCATGAGACGTTCACAATCCTATAATTCTTTTGCTCGGTTTGTACCAATTTTACTCGTGATCATCATTACCATTGTCGTTATCGCAGCCATTATCGCCATCGGGCGGGCGCTGTTCGGTGGCGAGACGCAGCAAACACAGACCACGACCACAACTGATGCTGGTCGTGACGCGCTACTTTCAACCGATGTCAATCGTGCAGTACGCGTTACGGTACGCGGCCCTATCGTAGCCCAGGAAAAATTTCGTTCGTATCGTGTGATGGCGTCTCCGCAGGCGCGTAGCATGGTGACGTATGAGGGCTACATGGATAAGCAGCTGGATGCTAAGCAACTGGATAATAATCCAAAAGCATATGAGGAGCTGGTCTATGCCCTCGAAAAGCGCAAGATGATGGAAGGCCGACAGCTCAGTGATGCCCAGAACGACTTACGCGGCATCTGCGCAACGGGGAAGGTCTATATTTTTGAGACGCTGTATAATGGCCAGCCAGTAAAGACATTGTGGACGTCTGACTGTAGCGGCTCGAAGGGCTCGGCGGTGGCTTCGACGGAAGAGATTATCGATATGATACTCAAACAAATCCCAGATGGTAGCAAAATGGCTTCATCCGTTGGGCTCTATCAGAAGGAAAATTTCTTTCGGCTGTAGTGCATGAGCGGGGGCTGTTTGCGACACTATGGGCGCTATAGCTCCCTGTATAGTACATATTTACAAAAATGACCTATACAGGTAATATAAGGACATGAAGGTATATCTGCCTAATTCAGCGTATATCGGCAATATTGATGGCTTTTTGCGCCATCTTGATACAGGCAGCCCGGATGAGCTGAGCATTACGACGCATGACAAATGGATCAATGTACATCCTGGTGTCCTTGCGCTGGTTGCGCGACTTGGCATGGGTCTCAGTCCATCACATATCCACTTTGATAATATTACGGCGACATCTGGCCATTATCTTGAGAGGATGGGGCTGTTTCGGCTGTTGGGCGTTGATTCGCCATATACGATTACCGAGCATGAGGCGGCAGGGCGTTTTGTGCCACTGACGGTCGTGAAGACACAGGAGGACCAAACCCGCTTTATCACGGATATGATCCCGCTCCTGCATCTTGCGCCTGAGCAGGCGGATGCTATTCGCTATGTGGTCGGTGAGCTGTTGCGCAATGTGCTCGAGCATGCCCGGTCGCCGCTCGGCGGTATCGTTGCGGCACAGTATTATCAAAAGACGAACATGGTGCGGGTCGGTATTTGCGATGGCGGTATCGGTGTGAGGCGATCCCTGTCGCGTGCCTGGTCAACCGCCCACGATGCCGAAGCACTGAGTCTGGCATTGACGCCTGGCATCACTGGCACAACGCGACGTGAAGGGGGAAGTGAAGTGAATGCTGGCGCTGGCCTCTTTTTCATTAAGTCAATGGCCCTGGTCGGCAGGAGTTATTTTATGCTATATAGCGGACAAGCGATGTACAAGCTGCATCTACGGCGTCCAACCAAGCGTTTTCCAACGATTCACTCCGACCCGCTGCGTGATCGTCATGCGCTGCGTGATGATGTGCCGCTGCTGGATGGTACGCTAGTGGCGGTTGATATTGCGCTGGATCAGACGCTGCATTTTCAGGAGCTATTGCGGACCATACGTGCGGCATACACCCAGACGGTTCGAGAACGACGAGAGCGACGCTATAAACGACCACAATTCATCACTGGAGATAACCTATGACTATTATGATATATGACCAGGCGGGCGCATTTGCGGAAAATAAAGACATTGCGCGACGCATACGTATCGAGCAGATTATGCCTGCTATCACGAAAGGTGAGGTTGTGCAGCTCAATTTTACTGGGGTAACAGGAGTAACTCAGTCGTTTATGCACGCACTATTGGCAGAGCTGATACGCACGTACGGCGATGATGTGTATGATCAAGTGCTGTTCATAAATTGTACGCCGCTGGTGCAGGAGATTGTCAACATAGTTGCGGATTATATGCAGGAGAGTGTGTTGTGATGGAGCTTACGCATGCCTGAGCTGCCAGAAGTCGAAACGGTGCGGCGGGGCTTGGCGGAGTTGCTGCCGGGGAGGCGGGTGGCGCGAGTCGTGGTGTTTGATTCGCCGAAGAGTTTTCCGAATGCCAAGGACCAGGTTGAGCAATTTTTGTATGGTGCGAATGTGACGGCGGTGCGGCGGCGAGCAAAAGTGTTGCTCATCGAGCTTGATTCGGGCTATACGCTGCTGACACACCTGAAGATGACGGGGCAGTTGGTGTTTCGCTCAAGCAGTGCCCAGCGGGCGGCACGAGGTGGGACTGGACCCGCGTCGCTCGAATCTGACTTCGCTGGCGGGCACCCGAACGATTCGCTCATCGGCGAGCTACCAGACCGCTCGACGCGGGTGCAGCTGGAGTTTGCCGATGGCTCGCGGCTGTTTTTCAATGACCAGCGCAAGTTCGGTTGGCTGCAGCTGCTGCCGACTGCCGAGGTATCGAACACGCCGTTTATGCAAAAAGTTGGCCCTGAACCGCTCGACCCACGCACCACGAGTGAACAATTTATTCAGCGCATCCGCCGCCGTAACGGCTCGCTCATCAAGCCGGCCTTTCTCGACCAGTCGGTTATCGCGGGCGTGGGGAATATTTACGCCGATGAGGCACTGTGGGCGGCGCGAATTCACCCTGAGGCGCGGGTGCGTGAGGTGACGGACGAGCAATTGAACACATTATTTACGGAACTGAAAAAAGTGCTGCAACTGAGTATCGACCAGGGCGGTTCGACGGATAAAAACTATGTTGACGCCGAAGGTCGGCGGGGAAATTATCTCCAATTCGCTCACGTGTTTCGCCGCCAAGGCCAGCCGTGCCACCGCCACCCCGACCAAGAAATTATCAAGACCAAAGTCGGCGGCCGCGGGACGCATACCTGTCCGGTGTGTCAGGTAAAGGAGGTCGCATGATCCACCTCCTTCACGGTGACAACGAATTTGAAAAGCGGGAGCGGCTGGTGGCGCTGCTGGATGGTGCGCGCCCGCTTTCCCATGATGGCGCGGTGCTGGAATTGGGGCGGCTGCGTGAGCTGCTGCAGGGGCAGAGCTTGTTTGGCGAGGCTGAGCCAATTGTCATCCGGCGGCTGAGCGACAATACTGAAGCCTGGGCGGCGCTGCCGGAGCTGGCGGACGGCACGGACGTCACGCTCATTTTGCTGGAGATGAAGCCTGACAAGCGCACTAAAACCTACAAATGGCTGCAAAAGCACGCCGAAGTGACGGAGTGCAAGGCATTTGGTGAGCGCGACCAGACTAAAGCGGTGGCCTGGTGTGTGGCGCGGGCTGAGGCGGCGCATCGGCTGAGCCTGACGCGTGAGGCCGCTCAGGCTATCATCGAGCGGCTGGGGCATGATCAGCTGCGGATCGATCATTTTCTGGCGCAACTGGCGCTGGCGGACGACGCGACGGTGGCGACCATCCATCAGCTGCTGCCGCTGGCGAAGACGGAGAGCGCTTTCGTGCTGTTCGAGGCGGCGCTCAAGGGTGACATTGCGACTGTGCAGCGCACGCTGCGGTTTTTAGAGCAGAGCAGTGGCGATGACGGCGCGTACCAGACACTGGGGCTGCTGGCGTCGCAGCTGGTGCAGCTGAACGCACTAGTGTTGGCGGGTGGTGACGCCGCACGAGTAGCGGCAGATTTTGCGGCACATCCGTATGTGCTCCGTAAATTGGCGCCGTATGTGAAAAATATCACGGTGGCACAATTAGCGGCGATGAACCAGGCACTAGCGGCGGCTGACCACCAGATGAAAACGACCAGTGTGGGGCCATGGCTACTTGTCGAAGTAGCGATACAAGACATAATGGGCGGGAGAAAAGGAGTAGATGATGAGTGAAAAGCGATGGAGCGGGGAGTTGGGAGAGCGTACTCGCGGGATGGTGCTGCGTGGTATGGCTGGAGTGGCTTCGCTGTCGGTACTACTTGGCTTGACCTCATGTGATAAGGTTTCGGCTGAGGTGAAACCAGCGCAGGCTACTGCTGGTGAGACGCCGTCACCTAGCCCCAGCGAGACCGCTCCTCGACCGGTGGCGACTGCGACCGTCACGGAGACGGTGACCGCGCCACCATCTTCTGAGCCGGTCGTCGAGAAGACAGCGTCCCTGGAGGAGTCACTGGCGCCTGACCAGCTCACGGAAGATGAACGAGTAGAGCGGTCGCATCAGGCACAGGCTGCAGTGCTGCGCGCCCTTGAAGCAATTCCGCTGACTCGCGAGGCAGAACTGGCTGGTGAGGATGCGCCAGTTGACGGCGTGATAGCTTTCGCGGAGCTGAGGCGGACATACGAGGACGGTGATCGCTCAGTGGTTCAGTCGCTGGCCGTGGAGACGAGTAGTGGTGAGTTAGTGGTGCGGCTGACGAGTACCGAAGTGTGCCTGGAGGGCGACGAACCAGTCGGCTGCGCTGCGGAGAAAGATGGTGCGTATGAGCTGCGCTTTGGCCGTGTGGTGCCAGCGGGCGAGGTATTCACCCTTGCTGAACTGCGTGGTGCGATGCAGTCAGGCCAAGCGATACTTGTGGGCGGACGTATCGCTGTCTCTGGCCACGAGGGAACCTACGACGCGGAGGTGATGCTGGGGGAGGATGGTCGCATCAGGCTGGTCGGCGGCGAGGGCATGACCGCACGCCAGGAGCTTGATGGACTACTAGTATTCGGTGGCTACGGCCGTTCCTAGCGAAAAAGCGACGATAGCAAAAATCCCGCCAGATCTGGCGGGATTTTTACTTGGTGAAGATGACTTACGCAGCCTTCTTGGCAGCTGGTTTTTTGGCTGCAGTGGTCTTCGTCGCAGGCTTCTTGGCAGCGGTTGCCTTTGGCGCAGCTTTCTTCGCAGGTGCTTTCGCAGCTGGCTTTGGTGTGGCAGGCTTGGCAGTAGTTTTCGCAGCGGCTGGCTTCTTGGTTGCCTCTAGCTTGACGCCAGCTTCCTTGGCGATCCTGCTCAGGGCGCTCTTGCGGCGCGCCACGGTATTTTTCTTCAGCAGACCCTTTTTTACTGCAGTGTCGAGTTCGCGCTGTGCATCAGCCAGGGTCTTGGCTGATGGCTGAGCCATAAAGGCCTTCACGGCGCCCTTGATATCTTTCTTGATACCGATGTTGAGCTCGCGACGCTTGATGGTTTGCTTGGCACGCTTGATGGCGGATTTGATGATTGGCATAGATTTCCTTTACCTCTATAAATTTGTTTCGCTAATCAAGGAAGGATTATACAGAAAAATGGTATAAAAGTAAAGAGGAGGGCTGATGGAAGTGTGGTATGATGGAAAGAGAGTAGTATGCGGTGGGACGGAAGGAGTAACGGTATGGCAGAAAAAAGTGGTAATATGCAGGGCGAAGCTTGGGGTCCTCGACTGAGCCGGCGTCAGCTTGGCGGGATGATGTTCGCAGCATGCACGGCGTCGCTGGTGGCGGGATGTCATAGTGCGGAGAGTAGTCCCCCTCCTCGGGTGGAGACGTCACCACCTCGTCCATCTGAACAGCTATCCAGCGAGGAGTTGTTTGATATGACGCAGCACGGCATCGGCGCAGTGACGCAGCTGGTCGATGAAGCCGGAAAGATATATTCAGCAAATGACTACATGGAGTTTGCCTACAGGAGTCGTAATGGTGATGTGAGGGATATCTCCATCCAAACAATTGGCGTTGGGGTCGGTGAAGTGTACATCGCGGTTATCGTGAAAAATACGCCGCGTGATGGCTGCGCAGCAGAACAGACTTGCGACCCTGAACTAGAAATGAAGATATATGTACCTGGAGAGTACCCAGGGGATGTCAATTTGACCGCAGATAAGGTACGTGAATTCCTGTATGGCGAAGGTGCGTTTTTAGCGGAAGTGCGGTGTGGCACCGACAGCGTTGATCTGACGAAAGAGGGTAAGGTCACGCTCGGAGAGGGGGCGGTAGACTCCTCTCCGACAGACGTGTTGCGAGATTGTCTGTATAGGTGGTAGTCTGATACAAGATGGCCTCTTGACGTAAGCAAGACGCTTATGGTATAATGGAGAAAAGTGTACACCAACAAACATAAACAGGAATACATCAATGGCCAGCCAACCCCCAAAGCAGGAAATTATTGACAAAATCAAAGATGCCACAAATATTTTAGTGGCAGTCAGTGCCGACCCGTCAGTCGATGAGTTGTCGGCGGCGTTGGGGCTGACGCTGTTTTTGAATAAGCTGGACAAGCACGCTACCGCGGTGTTTAGCGGTAAGGTGCCGCCAGCCATTTCCTTCCTGGAGCCAGACAAGACGTTTGAGGGAACGGTGGACTCGCTGCGGGACTTCATCATCGCGCTGGATAAGGAGAAGGCTGACCATCTGCGCTACAAGGTGGTGGATGATGCGGTGAAGATTTTTATTACACCGTATCGGACGACGATTTCTGAGAAGGATCTGGATTTTTCTCAGGGGGATTATAATGTCGAACTGGTCATCGCGCTCAATGTTGAGAATAGTGAGCATCTGGATGCGGCGCTGGCGGCACACGGTAAGATTTTGCATGATGCGGTCGTGACCACGGTGACAGCTGGAGCAGTGAAGAGTAGTCTGGGGACGATTGACTGGCATGATGAGAAGGCGTCGAGCGTCAGTGAGATGCTGGTCGAGCTGATCGATGGACTGAAAACGCCGAAGGTGGTGCTGGATGAGCAGATTTCGACGGCGCTGCTGACTGGTGTCGTGGCGGCAACCGAACGCTTTAGTAATACCCTCACATCATCGCGCACTATGACAGCGGCGGCTGAACTGATGGCGGCGGGAGCAAATCAGCAACTGATCGCGCAGAAGTTGCTGGAGGGCGAGGCCAAACCTGCGGACGACACGCCACGTCCGTCTGACAGTAACGATGACGGCGTCAGTTCATCTGATGACACTGTATCGGCATCCGACAGCGCTGCATCGGATGATGCGCCAGAAGAGAAGGACGAGACGAAATTATCAATTCAGCGAGAAGCGAAGACTAAGCCAGAGTCAAAGAAGACTGACGGTGCTCTTTCGGTACGCCATGAAAAAACCGGTAGTCTAGAGGAGGTGGCTAAGCAGGCGCAGGCGGAGGCTCAGGATGCGGCGACACGTGCTGCGACCGCACAACTCAGTAAGATTCAGCCGCTAGGGAGTGTCACGGGTGATGCTGATTTGAACTATGAAGAGCAGCCGGTTATTCAGCCGTCGACCGCGGCCATGCCACAGACGGCGCCATCGCCAGTATTTGGCGGGACGCTGAATGCCACCTCTGATCAGGCAGCTGAAGATAAGCGCCGCGAGCGAGAAAGCGACCAAAATAAAGCGATTTTGACCCATCGTCAGTATGTCGGTGACGACACGCCATCGTTTAGCGACTCGCCACTTAACTCGACTGTTGCAGGTTCTGATGAGCCGCCAAAGGTCGATCCATTCGCCGCGGCACCATCAGCTGGCAAGAGTGGCGATGATGTGCTGTCGGCGCTAAAAGAAGAGACGAAAAAGATCGCTGAACCGGCGGCGTCAGGGGCAAGTTCTACACCAGCCGCACCGATGACCACGCTGGCGGATATCGAGGCGAATATCAGCCATGGCTTGCCACCGATGCCAGACTTTTCGCAGTTGCCGCCGCTCCCACCGGCGCCGGTCGGCGCTGCAGTAGGCGAGGGTAGCACTGCGACCCCTTCGCCAACGTCCACCACGCAGCCAAATGGTCAATTTAATCCTTCGCAGTTCCAAATTCCAGGGCAGTCATAGTCCATGGATGAAATGATCCTGATCGATAAGCCGGCTGGGATGACCAGTTTCGGCGTGGTGGCGCGGGTGCGCCGAGTGCTGAGCCAGCAGGCGGGCAAGAAAGTCAAAGTGGGTCATACAGGGACGCTGGACCCATTTGCCACGGGGCTGATGATACTCGTCACAGGAAAGATGTGCCGCGAGGCCGGGACCTACACCAAGCTTGATAAGTGGTATGAGGCGGAGATTATCCTTGGACAGGAGTCGACCACGGGCGATCCTGAGGGTGAGCTCACTGTCATTTCCGACGCCAGCCCGTCACGCGAGGCCGTCGAGGCGGCGCTGCGGCAGTGGACGGGGCCGATTCGGCAGCGTCCGCCAATTTTTAGTGCTATCAAGATCAATGGTCAGCGGGCGTATCATCTGGCACGCGATGGCAAAGAAGTGGAGATGCCAGAGCGCACCGTGACAGTTTACGCACTGGAGCTGGTGTCATATGATTACCCGCGTCTCGTGATTCGTGCGCACGTGTCGAGTGGCACTTATATCCGCAGCCTGGCGGTGGATATCGGGCGGACACTGGGGACGGGGGCGTATTGTCAGGGCTTAAGGCGAACGCAGATTGCCCAGTATATGGTGGATGAGGCGAAAACGCTGGCAGATTTTGGCATCACGTCCTAAAGGTGCTATGATGAGGATATGATGAAGCATAAGGGTTTTACGATCGTTGAAGTTTTGATTACGCTGGTCGTCATCGCAATATTAGCAGGTATTGGTTTTGTGTCGTATTCGTTCATACAGCAAGATGCGATGGACGGCAAGATACGCTCAACGGTAAAGGATGTGGGCGATGCCATGTCGCTTTACGCCTCAGATAACGGAGGGCTACCAGGCGCCCAGGGTCACTTTCAGCAAGCAAATGGCGTCCGGCGTCTAATGCCGAAGTATCTTAAAGAGGACTATAATAGCGGACTCAAGAGTAAGCATGCCTCGCATCCAGGAAATATTTTACGCTGGTATAAATGCAATGCGCCTGGCGAGGAGGGCGACTTTGTTATTTATGCCACGCTGAATAATCCATCTGATGATGACAAGACAAACTTTATGAAAATAAGAAATGAATGCCAGCATAGTGATACACATGCACCGACCTCTGGGCAGACGCAGTATAACTATGCGCGTCGCTTCTAGCTTGCGAATGCCTTGCTTTTTTGGTATAATTGCAAGGCTATGATTAGCAAAGACAATAAAGCACAAGCGATTGCTTTGACTCAGGTCACCAAGAATGACGTCGGCAGCCCACAGGCGCAGATTTCAATCTTGACGGCTCGTATCAAAGAGGTCACGGAGCACCTGAAGGCGAATAAGCACGACTTCATGGCGCGCCGCGGTCTGGTGCAGATGGTAGGAAAGCGCAAGCGCCTGCTCAAGTACCTGGAGCGAACTGATTTCGAGAGTTACAAGCAAGTCGTGGCCACATTGGGTCTGCGTAAATAACGACGCGCCAATTGGTTCATGAATAGCCGCTCCGCCATGCGCGGGGCGGCTGTTTTTATGCAAGGTAGCGCGGACTAGGCCTTCAGAGTGGCCACAAAGACATTACGGCCGTCTGCTGCACCGCCCAAGGTGCAAGAGTAAAGCGTCAGACGTGGCTGCTCGGTGCGGTCCTCGATATGCACCGCGTCGGGCTTGACATCAAACAACTGGCTGATGACGTAGGTGTAGCGCTTGCCTTCGTAGTCGATGATGATTTCGTCGCCTGGCTTTAGCTTGTCGATAGTGTAAAAGGGTGATTTACGCAGGGTTTGCTCAGGTGTCAGGCCCATGATGAAGCGGTGGGCCGACAGCACAAAATTACCGCCGTCACGGGGGTTGCCATTGTGCGGCTTGCGCCACCAGGCACCATGCTCCATGACGCTGGCGTCACCGGTGTTATACGGCAGATTGATGTCAATTTTCGGGATGTAGAGGCGATTTTCGGTAATTTTTTCCTCTGGAGTCTCTGCTAGTAGCTTGGTGGTGCTGTTGTTTTCTGGGTCGATCAATTGCGACTGCAGTGCCGGCATAAAGGCAGTGAGTAGAGTGTAAAGGCCACCCAGCATCAACACAAGCGCCACGACAGTGGTGATGAGGGGGCCAGCGCGTCGACGGGTCGGTAATTGCATAGCTTTCATTATACCATAAGCACGAGCGAAATATTGACTTTTTAAGATGTTTATTGTAGAATGGAAGTATGGAACCAAAGACACCCATCGATGTATGTACACACGACAAGCCCGATAGGGAGTCACGCTATGCTTCACTGGAGGAGTTTTGGCTGGGATGGTCTGGCAAAGACTCGCGTCGTTGGGCCGATCAAGAAGCCTCTACTGAAGGAAAGGTGAAGCCGCCGTCTCTGAATAATTTTAAGCAGCTTCTCATGAGCGAGAAAAAGCTGCGAGCCTTGTATCCTGATGACTTTGCATATATGGTGAATGCTGCGCAAAAAGCACCAATAAGGGAAATACTCGACGAAGCTGAATTCCTGAAGGATGATATGGCAAAAGCAAGGGCGGTGTTTGATCAGCTCAAAGGGGCAATGGTGGAAGATGATGATGTCGCAAGCATTGAGGCTCAATTTGATGAGCGTGAGGCGCTAGAGGAGTTCAAGGAACTTACCTACCGAATATACCAGGAAGCGCTGCAACTGGTGCCTCTTGATATGATGCGGGATGGTGATTGCCGGGTGAGCGCTCACGAGGTACTATGTCGCTAGAGCATCCTAGTAGTGGCGACGGTCGGCTGAGTCGGCGCGGCTTTTTGCGGGCAGTAGGTGCGGGCGCGGCTGCTGCGCTGGTGCCAGGATGCGCTGCGTCAGAGTTAACACCTGCGCCAGAGCCAAAGGTACCCGACATTGAAGAGGGGCGTAACCACGAAGCTATAGAGGAGGCGTATCGGTTGTGGTCGGATATGAGGGAACAGATTAAGCACCTCCTTGGTCCTGCTCAGGATGCGCAAGGTCGAGAATATTCATTTCCAAGCGCTCGGAGGCTGCGAGAGCAGGGAAGCGAGTCGTATACCATTCCGCTTCGCTATACTACTGAAGATGGCCGCCATGAGCCGCTTGAGATTCGTACGATGGTTCATTGCCGTGATGTGATACCTGGTAATCGCGAGGAGAGTGCCGTTTGGATACGTATTGACTGCGGAGTCGGGCTGGATGTTGCGGGGGGTGCCTGGCTGGCGAGTGAGTGGCGTATTACAGAGCAAAACCCACTTAACCGTATCGTTGATGGCGAGGCCGATGTATCATTTATTGTAGATCTTATCAGCAGCATACAGCCGGCATTGCAACGAGCTGGTCGGTGGGATGAGAAGCAGATGGTCGTCATGCGTACTGGTGATGCCTTTGGATTGCGGGTGGCGCCGGATGATGAAGCGATGGCTTTCGGTGATGTGTTTGAAGAGCCAGATATGGCACTCGTGAAGGATGCGCGAGCAGTCGCCGCAGATGCAGCTGGCGACATTAAGCGACGAGTGGGCGTCTAGTTCCCTTTGCTTACGGCATGGTATAATGGGGTTGAAACGATAATCCGCAGATGGTGATGGATGAGCGTTGCGCGCAGGCTGTTCTCGGGCGCGAGGCTCACCTGTTACTTTCTGCGAGAAAGGAAGTAGTATGAGTATTATCAATCCAACTGGCAAGGATATTTTTTCTGTTACCACGGAGTGGTGCGGCCGGCCGCTGCCGTTGGAGGTCAAACCACTGTGCTTTCGCACCACCGCCCGTGTCATCGCGCGCTAAGTCGACACCGTGGTACTGGGCACGGCCATGGTCGGCTCGCGGCCGGTGGAGCTGGACTATTTCCCGCTGTCGATTGACTATGAAGAAAAGTTTTATGCGGCTGGTAAGATTTCTGGCAGTCGCTTTATTAAGCGCGAGGGTCGTCCGAGTGATGAGGCAATTCTCATCGGGCGTTTGATCGATCGGCCGATTCGTCCGCTGTTTCCGAAGGGCTATCGCCAAGAGGTGCAGGTGGTCTCGAGTGTCCTCAGTATGGATCCGAGTTTCCGGCCTGATATGGTGGCGATGGTGGCGGCCAGTGCGGCGCTGATGCTGACCGGTACGCCGTTTGATGGCCCGGTGTCGGGTCTGCGCGTCGGCCGGGTGAACGGCAAGTTTAAGGCCTTTTTGAGTCCTGAAGAGCGAGCAGCCAGCGATCTTGACTTAGTGGTAGCGGGTATTGAGAGCGGTATCACCATGGTAGAAGCCGGTGCCAATGAGGTTGATGAGCAAGTGATCATCAACGCTATGGCCTGGGCGCATCAGATGATGCAGCCAGCCATCCAGTTGCAGCGCGAATTGGCAGCAAAGGTGCAGCCAGTCGAGCAGCAGTATGAGCTGATCTTGCCAAATGAGGATATTCAGGCGGAAGTAAATGCCTGGGCTGAGGGCAAATTTGGCGCCGCGATTCGCCGCGAGTACCCACAGCGTAACGAACTCATCGCCCAGCTGCGCGAGGATTTCCATGCTGAGTTTGCTGAGAAATTGGGCGAAAGCTATGACGAACTGCGTGGTGAATACGACGAAGCCTTTACCTCGGCGCTCCACAAAGATGTTCGCCGTGGCATTGTCGAGGAGCGGGTGCGACCGGACGGTCGTCAATTGACCGAAATTCGTCCACTGAGCTCTGAAGTCGGCTTTTTGCCGCGCGCCCATGGCTCCAGCCTGTTTACCCGCGGGGTGACCCAGGGCATGAACATTGTCACTCTGGCGCCACTGAGCTATGCGCAGTTGGTGGACACTATGGAAGTGAATGATGGCGAGCGCCGCTACATGCACCATTACAATGCGCCGGGCTACACCGTCGGTGAAGTGCGTCGCCTCGGCAGTCCAGGTCGCCGTGAAATTGGTCATGGCTACTTGGCGGAGCGGGCATTGGTGCCGGTATTGCCGACTGAAGAAGAATTCCCATACGCCATCCGCAGCGTGACGGAAATTATGAGCCAGAACGGTTCCACCTCGATGGCGGCGACCTGTTCCAGCTGTTTGGCGCTGATGGATGCTGGCGTGCCACTGAAAGCGCCGGTGTCGGGTATCGCCATGGGTCTGATGATGGACGGCGACCGCGCCTATGTGCTGAGCGACATCGCGGACGCCGAGGACTTTGCGGGCGACATGGACTTTAAGGTGACGGGTACCGCCAAGGGCATCACGGCGCTGCAGATGGACATGAAAGTGCATGGGTTGCCGGTAGAGATTTTGGCGCAGGCCATCGCTCAGTCAAAGGATGGTCGGGCACATATTCTCAACCATATGCTAAGCGTCATCGCCCAGCCGCGTCCAAGCCTCAGCCCATATGCGCCACGAATTGAGAAGTTGAAGATTAACTCAGACAAGATCGGTGCGGTCATCGGTAAGGGCGGCGAGATGATCAATAAGATCACCAGTGAAACCGGTGCTGAGATTGACATTAAGGAAGACGGGCTGATCACCGTGGCGAGCCCTGACGGCGCATCAATTGAAAAGGCCATGAACTGGATCAAGAGTTTGGTGGAGGAGCCGGAAGTCGGCAAAATCTACGAAGGTAAGGTGGTCAGTATCAAAGATTTCGGTGCGTTTGTGAACATTTTGCCAGGAGTGGACGGTATGGTGCATATCTCGAAGCTGGCAGAGGGCCGCGTTGAGAAAGTGACGGATGTGGTGAAGGAGGGCCAGATGGTCCGCGTCAAGATCACTGGTATCGATGAGCGGGGCAAGATTAACTTGACGATGATCGGCTTGTAATTTGCCGTTGTCGTAAAAATACGATACAATAAGAAGATAAGTAATGAAGAGGGAGAGTATGGACAATAGCAATAACGTTCCACAACCAGTCGAACCGCCAATGCCGGGGCAGGCACCGCAGGATGGCTACCAGATGCCACCGAAGAAGAAGCTCAGTAAGGGTGCTTTGTGGGGTATCATCGGCGGGTCAATCGCGGTTGTCTTGGCGGTAGTCGGCGTCGTCTTAGCATTTGTATTCCTGGGTGGGCCAAGCAAAGAGGACTATAACAAAGCCGGCCAGAAGTTGTCTGATGCAGCGAGGTCATATAACAAGATTACCGCTGCTGAGTCGCGCCTGAATGTTTACGTCTCAACCGACAGCAGCCGGCAGTCAGCGGTAAATGAGATTAAGCAGAGTCACAGCGACGTCAACGGCGCCATCGATGAGTTGGGTAAGATGAAGGCAGTGACGAGTGACAAAGACGTCAAGGAGAAGTTTGACGCGCTCATCGCAAAGCGCGATAAGTTTAACAGCCTCATCAACTTCGAGGTGAAGGTTGTCGAAGAGTTCTATCCTGTCATCGGTAAAATGCGCTCGCTTGGTAGCTCGGCTAGCCCAAGTGATATTGAAGCGATCATCAAGGATATCGAAGGAGTGTCACTTGACCATGAGCCAACCAAGGAGTTCAAGAATGAGATGCTCGAGTTCCTGCGAACCGCCAAGGCATACAAGGAAGCACAGGCGGGCGGCAAACCTGATACATCAGTAACGATGAGGTTCTATCAAGCGTCAACCAAGTATCAGCGTGCGGCTCTGAAGTGGCAGTCTGACTTGCGTAAGTATATCGAAGAATCGCAGATCAAGAATGAAATAAATGCGCTGAAGGATACGCTACAGAATAAGTACAATAATAAGTAGTTGCTTGAGTGAGCACCCTTGACACCCTGCCATCTGGCGGGGTGTTTTTATGGTGGGCGGCAGGGCGAAATCTTGCATTTTGCAGCGGTTTTTGCTACAATGGAAGTAATTGCAAAGGGGATACTGAGCACCGGCTGATATGCCCTTTGCCACTCGGGATACGAAAGTTTATATAAATTAAAAGGAGATATACTTATGGGTCAGAGACGACTCGCGACGCCGAAGGGCGATGATCAGTCAAAGCGACCGGCTGCTAAAAAAGCTAATACAGCGGTAATGAACAGCACCAACACTCGCAAGGGCGAAGTGTTTCGGGCACAGCGCCGCACCTCAGAAAATGTTAATTTGCAGGCCTCGCAACACCTGATCGACATTCCGGTCAATAAATCGGTCTATAACGGCTACAACGGTGAGCAATTCAGCATGAAAATGCAGCCAAAGCGGACCAAGGGCGGGCAGCCAAAGCTGCGGATCATCCCTATCGGTGGTGTGGGCGAGATGGGTATCGGTAAAAACATGAATGCCATCGAGTACGATGACGAGATTATCATCGTTGATATGGGCTTTTTGTTCCCAGGGAGTGACTATCCTGGCATCAACTACATCACGCCAGACATTACTTATCTAGAGGAAAATAAGCACAAAATCAAAGCGCATATTTTCACCCACGGGCACCTGGATCACATCGGGTCGTTCCGGCACTTTATTCACCGCATCCCAGCACCGGTCTATGGGTCGCGTTTTACCATCGGCATGCTGAACCGCACCATGGAAGACGCTGATACGGATTTCGAGCCTGACTACCGGGTGATGTATCCGCTGGCTCACGAGGTTGTGCAGGTATCAAAGCATTTTTCGGTGGAGCTGGTGCGGGTGAACCACTCCATCCCTGATTCGACCGCGGTGGTAATCCGCACCCCGGTCGGTGTCGTGGTAGACACGGGCGACTGGCGCTTTGAGGAAAATCCAGTGGATGGTCAAAAATTTGACCTGGAGCGTCTGACGGAAATCTCTGCTAAAGAAGGTATCTTGATGTTGATGAACGAGTCGACCAACTGTGAGTCGGACGGCACGCATCATCACGGGGAGTTCGATATTCAGCACTCCATCGGTCAGGTGATGGATAAATTCCACTCTAGCCGTATCATCCTCAGCTGTTTTTCGAGCCAGATTCACCGTATGCAGCTCATCCTCGATGAGGCGCATAAGCACGGGCGAAAAGTGGCCTTTGCTGGGTACAGTATGATTCAGAACCTGGAGGTGGCGCTGCGAGCGGGGACGATTAAAATTCCCAAAGATACCATCATGAAGATGGAAGATATCGTTAAGCAGCCAGATAGTAAAATTGCCATCGTCTGTACTGGGTCGCAGGGTGAGTTTAACGCAGTGCTGAACCGGATGGCGTCGGGCTCGCATAAGCACATCAAAATTAAGGGGTCGGACGTCATCGTCTTTAGCTCAAATCCGATCCCGGGCAACGAAAAGAATGTGGTGCGCACGGTGGATGGGCTGATGCGCGAAGGCTCGGACGTTATCCAGAACGGCAAGACACATCTGACAGGCGTCGGTCCGCTGCACCTGTCGGGTCATGGCTACTATGACGACCATGTCAAGCTGATCAACGCCCTGAATCCGACCTACTATATGCCGATTCACGGTGAGTTCCACATGCTGGTGTATAATGCGCGGCTAGCGGAGAAGGAATGCCATATTCCGCGCAAGAATATCTTTGTGTGTGATGCGGGCGATATCATTGAGATCGATGTGGAGCGACAGGCGAAGAAGGCGGGTCGTATCCAGGTCGGCGGTGTGATGTATGATGACACCGGCGCCATCGTGTCGGAAGTGGTACTCAAGGACCGTATCCATATGAGCCAAGAGGGGATGTTCGTGGTGGTACTGACCGTGCAGAAGGGCACGGGTCGGCTGCTGACCAGTCCGGATATTATCTCGCGCGGCTTTATCTATCTGCGCGACTCGGAAGAGCTGATGAACCTGATCCGTCAGTACCTAAAGCAGAAGGCGGCACGCAGCTTCGGCGGCAAGTATGACCTGGACGTTATCAAGAAAGAAATTCGTGATGAACTGACGCATATTTTGTATGACCAGACGCGCCGCACGCCTATCGTTATCCCGGTGGTGAACGAGATAGGCGGTGGTGGCCTGAAGGCAACCGTCAAGCCGGCTGGTCGCACTGCCAAGCCGCAGAAAACGACCGCGAAGCCAGTGGCCGATGAGCCGCGGATGACCCTGCCGACCGCGCCGCGCCGCCGTTTCCCGAAGCGTCAAGTGCCTGATACTGAGGCCAATGACACCAAGGCGCGCGAGCGGCATAGTACGCCGAGCTACTAGTGATGCTCATGCTTGCATCACTCCTGTAGACATAGTACACTCAAAATAAGTTGTAAATAATAAAATTTTGAGGTAGTCATGTCAAATCCAGAGAGAGAGAGTCATTACTCGAGTGATCAGCCACAAGATGCGTTAATCCGACTGGTGACTGGTCAAACATTGCATGACTTGGAATCGGTGCGTGATGATGTCGCAGATAAACTGACGACGGCGCAGGCTGTTGCTGAGCAGTTAAAAAGCGGTTCAAGCGAGGAGGTGGTGAAGGCGCTGCGGGTAATTCTGGCGTCAGGCGACCCGGTGCGTCAGGAATTTCCACAGCTAGAGGCCTTCATTGACCGGGCGCAGCCGACTCATTTGCATGCGCCGTTACTGCGGGCAGCTTTGATGGCGAATATTCCGGTGTGGCTGCACGGTGAGGCTGGTAGTGGTAAATCGACGACTGCTGAGCGCAGCGCGGATTGGCTAGGGCTGTCATTTCGCTCAATTTCGCTCGGGCCTTCTTCATCAAAAGCTGATCTCATGGGGTATCGTGATGGTCACGGTGAGTATCGGGGGACGGGGTTTCGCGAGGTGTATGAAGACGGCGGTGTGTTTTTGTTTGATGAAATTGACAACGCCCATCCGTCTATTTTGACATTACTGAATGCTGCGATCGCCAATGGTCATGGCGAATTTCCGGACGGGCGGGTGGCGCGACACGAAACCACGCGGTTCGTGGCAGCGGCGAATACCATTGGCAAAGGCGCGACCGCCGAATATGTTGGTCGAGCGCCGATTGATGCAGCGACGATTGACCGCTTTGCGTTTGTTCAGATGAATACCGACCCTGATTTGGAGCAGGCGCTCGTGCTGGGTGGTGATATTGACAGGCAGTCGCTCGACATTTCTGCTGGTGGCGTGCCGGACAGGCCGGAGTGGTTAGCAGAAGTACGGGCGCACCGCGAGGCGGTCGAAGAACTCGGTATTCGGGCTATCATCAGCACACGGGCAGCGCTGTATGGTGCACGACTCAGTGAGCAAGGCGTGGGACTGGACTGGCTGCGCGAGATGTTGCTCTACAAAGGTATGCGTCAGGAGGAGCGTGAGAAGTTGGCGGAAGCTGCCGCCAAGTTGTGGCCAAAGCATGCGGAGGGCTTGGCGGCGGATACCAAGATATCTTCTGCTGGAGAGGTTCAGCGCGAAACAGCGTTTCAGCCACCCGTGCTGGACGTGGAGTATATTCAAAAATTAGACCCCTACGGCTTTGCGAGCAAGCTAGACGACGCAATGCATCGCTTAAACGACGTGATGAAAAGTCTTGTTGACGGCATCGAGCTAAAGGGCGAGCTGGAGAAAAAAAGTACCAAAGCCCTGCTAGCGCTGAGTTGGCGGCTAGAACAGGAAGGCAGGTATATTCTTACGGGATATGATACAGAGATGGTTCGCCGTGCGAGGAGTAAGGCGGCATCTGTAGATTGGCTCGAGAAATGGTGTCGTGATTATTTCCACCCGGTTAGACTTGATTGGGAAACAAACGATGATAGCTCGGCGATATGCCGCATGAGGGAGCAACTTGATAGCGCGCAGCTACAAGGGCTACTCAATGACTTTAGGGATGAATATCAGTTTACGCCTGGGCCGTACACAATGTTGAATTGGCTGGTGAAGACTGGAAGGCTAGAGGATCTCCTGGATGCGTAAGCAGTATGTTACGCAAAGTGATGGAGAGGTACATGTGCGCTGGCTTGAGGGTATGGGCGAGGCGATATGGCATATGCAGCATGCCGAGACGCAGCAGGAGGAGAGCGACATCCTGGGTGCGAGCCTAGTTCGATATGACACTGGCTGGTATGGCACGGCAGATATGGATGAGGCCATAGAGCTTGCGCGATTTGGCTGGGAGGAGGGGCGTCGTCAACTACTCCGGCAGGCCGGGCGCGTGGCGGTGGATAAACTGGTGGGTAGGCGGCTAACGGTTGACCCGATGCCGTCGTATAGTGGTGATGAAGTTGACATCGACAATTTCCTGACGGGCAGGCCAGACCATATGGTGGAGTACCCGCTGCGCTACGACGCCGGCGGCAAACAGGCCACGGTCCTGATGAACTGCAGTATGGCGGCTCACGTATCAGCGGAGCGCATCATGCGGCGCGGCGCAGCAGTGCTGGCAGCCATTGAGGCGTTGCGCGCCGAGGGTTATTCGTTGGGGCTGACAATGACGGAAGCAAGTCGGAATGATCGGAATGACACGACCGTTGAATATCATATCCCGGTGGTGCATCCCGGTGGTTTTTTGGATATGGATGCGGCGGCGTTTTGCGTGGCACATCCGTCGTTTCTGCGGCGGTTGATCTTTGCGCTGAACGAGCATGAACCGGTCGATTTGAGGAGAGTGATGGAGTTTTACAGAGCTGGTGGGTATGGCCAGCCGGTGAGGATGGTGTCCGAGCTGCCAGCGCATAGTTTCGTGATAGAGCAGGGCGAAGGGCTGGATCTTCGCAGCGACGCAGAGATGCAGCAGTTTGCGCAAGAGGTGGTGGATCGAGCGGTAAAAGCACTTGATAGCTAGACTTTTGTTGTAAAATATGCTACAATAATAAGGTAAGCAGTAGCGGGATTAACCGTGACGCTGTATAATGAGACACATATGCCGAAAAAACGAAAGACCACACGCAAAAAAGCTACGCCGAGCGCACCACGACATGAAATGCCGACAGGATTTTGGTCGCAGGTGGGCGCGGTGGTGCTGGTGCTTCTCTCGCTCCTGCTCATCGTGGCGTGGTTCGGGCAGGGTGGTCCGGTGCTGGAGTGGCTGAATAAGACTGCGCTGATGACACTGGGCTATGCCACCTATGTTTTGCCGGTGCTGCTGGTGTATATCGCGGTGGAAATTTTTCGGGCAGAGGACAATCGCTTGCCCTTGGTGATGAAATTTGCCGCGGTGTTGGAGCTGGTATGGCTGAGCGGGCTGTTTGGCCTGCTGAAGACAGCTGAGCGTCCAGAGACGGGTGGCTTCATCGGTGAGACGGCAAATAAGGCGATGCTGGCCATGGTGGATACGGGCGTGGCGGCCTTGATATATGTGCTACTCATTATCATCACAGCGCTGTTTATCACGCGGACGTCGCCGTTTGCGGTTATCAAGAAGCTGTGGGAGATGACACGGCGTGATACGACTGAAGAGGCTCAGAATACTGCGGTGATGAAGAAGGTGGCGGCAGCCGAGCTAAAGCCAAAGCAGGCGAGCGATATCAAGCTGAACGCTGGGGTGCCGACACTCGACGCTGAAAAGCCAGAGAAAGAAAAGAAAGCCTCGCCGCTCAGTTCGCTGAAAAATAGCGTCAAGCCGGATAAGGTCGCCGAAGAGCAGACGGCTCTAGTGGCGGCACATGACCCGAATTGGCAGGCGCCGAGCCTGGACCTTTTGGAAAAGAAGCAGAACCCAGCTGATGCGGGTGATATTCGTCAAAATGCCCAGATTATCCACGATACACTGGCGGAGTTTAATATCAATGTGGAGATGGAAGACGCCAACATTGGGCCGAAGGTGACGCAGTATACGCTGCGGCCACCGAGCGGGGTGAAATTGACGCGTATCACGGCGCTGGAGACCAATATCGCGCTGAATTTGGCGGCGCAGAGCCTGCGTATCGAGGCGCCAATTCCGGGGCAAAAAGCGGTCGGTATCGAGGTGCCGAACCGTCGAGCGGCAGATGTGCGGTTGTTCGGCGTGCTGGACTCGAAGCAGTGGAAGTCGTCCCGCGAGCCGTTGAGTTTCGCAGTAGGAAAAGATATCTCTGGCGATGCCGTGGTTGGTGAGCTGAATAAGATGCCGCACTTGCTTATCGCCGGCCAGACGGGGTCGGGTAAGTCGGTGATGATTAACACCTTATTGACGAGCTTGCTCTACCGTAACAGTCCGAGCGACATGAAGCTGATACTGGTCGATCCAAAGCAGGTGGAAATGGCGCCGTATGAGGACATTCCGCATCTGCTGACCCCCGTTATTACTGAGCCGGAAAAAACTATCTCGGCGCTGAAATGGGCGGTCAATGAAATGGAGCGGCGCTATAGTCTGCTGGCGACTGAGAAGATTCGTGATATTAAGACGTACAATCAGCGTATCGCTGCCAAGGCGAAAAAGATTCCGGTGCAAGACGAGGACGGATTTATTCAGCAGCATGAGGATGGTGCCATGCCGTACATCGTCATCGTCATCGATGAGTTGGCGGACCTGATGATGGTAGCGGCGCGCGACGTTGAGGCGCTCATCGTGCGGTTGGCGCAAAAGGCGCGCGCTGTGGGTATTCATCTGGTGCTGGCGACGCAGCGGCCAAGTGTGGATGTTATCACCGGGCTGATCAAGGCGAATATTCCGGCGCGTATCGGTTTTACCGTGGCTAGCCAGGTAGATTCGCGAACTATTTTGGATCAGATTGGTGCGGAAAAGCTGCTTGGCCAGGGTGATATGCTGATGTATACCCCGAGCATGAGTAAGCCAAAGCGTATCCAGGGTGCGTGGGTGACCGACGAAGAAGTGAATAAGATTACTGATCATTTGCGTATGCAGTCGGCGCCGCAGTACAACGACGAAGTGGTGGCGCAGCCAGTGCAGCTGAATGGCAAGGGCGGCGTGGTGGTGAACCTCGAGGGTGGTGATGGCGACGATATGTTCAAGGACGCCGTGCGGGTAGTACTGGAAAGCCGGCGCGCCTCAACCAGCTTGCTGCAAATGCGGCTAAAAATCGGTTATGGCCGGGCGGCGCGCATCATCGCAGAGATGGAGGAGCGGGGTATCATCGGCCCAGCCAATGGTTCGAAGCCGCGGGAGGTGCTGATCTCGAGTTTGGATGAGCTCGGGGATGAGTTGTAGCGTTGCCGGCCATTGACTTTTTAGGCGATATGTGCTATATTAAATACATAAGCACATAAAACAGGGTAATTCATGCCAAAAACAAAAACGCCAGAACAATTTATCGCTCAGTCGCCAATCGGTGAACGGCTTTTAAAGGAAGTACTGCACAGGCACCTCGCAGAAGGTGCCCTGCGCTTAGTTGCTATTAATGGCGAAGTGCAGCCGCTTCGCAAGCTGGGGAACAATGAGGCGAAAGTTGCTGGGGTGCTAGAGAGTGGCTATTTTGGTATTCTACATAGCAACCCTAATTTTATTGAAGCCGATATAGCAGATCTTCTTATTGATGGGAAAAAGGTCCCCGACTCTTATTTCCAGTTGCAACAGCGTATCGCCAGGGAGCGCGGATATGGCGAGATTGCATTCACTGAAGACGCTAAAGATGAAGCGATTGTAAGGCTGCGGAATGATCAGGCCGAGAGTCTGACCGAATGGGCCGATTATTTACGTAGCGAGGAGAATGGTCACGTTTATCCCGATTGGTTTAAGGTGTATGCCTGGGAGTCGCTTAAGAAAATGGGCGATTTTGATAAAGAAAAGGGTGAATTTAAAAAACGCACAAAATCAACAGCCGCGCCGTGGCCGGAGTTGAATGCCGAGGCGCTGGCGTATGTGTATGATGCGATTGACACTGGAGTGCTTCAGGGTGTCGCCTCTGGCAGTGATCAGCTCAATAAGCTTCTCGGGACGGGTAATTTTGCAAAACTATACGCCCATGCGATCAAGGAAGCCGGTGTTGGCGGCTCACCTGAGCTGCGCGAGATAACAAAGGGTTCATGGGTAAAGTATGATCAGATTGAGGGAAAATACGCCCCCGACTATACGGTGGTTGACGGTGAATATACTGACGATAAGTTTGTTGATAATCCTACGGTAATTGCGCTGACTGATTCATTGCGTGGCATGGGCACGGGCTGGTGTACAGCAGGAACGCGAACGGCGGCGCATCAATTATCGATGGGCGACTTTTATGTATATTATACCCAGGATGAAGAGGGTGAAGATAAAATTCCGCGCATCGCAATCCGCATGGAGAATGGTGTTGTTGCTGAAGTTCGTGGTATCGAGCCAGACCAAGAAGTAGAGCCTGCCATGCTCGATATAGTTGCCAAGAAACTAAAGACGCTCCCGGGGGGTGATGAATACTACAAAAAAGTTGCTGATATGAAATGGCTTACTTTGCTGTATGATCGACACGCTAAAGGCGAACAGTTTATGCTGTCTGCGCAGGAATTGGTAAAGCTCTATGAACTAGAGAAGCCGCTGCAGGGTTTCGGATGGGGCAGTGATCCCAGGGTTGATGAGATTCTGAGGGGTAGACCTCTGAAAGATGATCTTACGACGATATTTACAGATGAACGATACAAGGTTTGGGCCGGCGACCTCGACCTCAGCAGCCTCACTACCGCCGAAGGCCTAACGCTCCCTGAGGCAGTCGGTGTCAATCTCTATCTCGACAGGCTCACTACCGCCGAAGGCCTAACGCTCCCTGAGGCAGTCGGTGGCCACCTCGACCTCCGTAACCTCACTACCGCCGAAGGCCTGGAGCTCCCTGAGGCAGTTGGCGACGAGGTGTATCTACCTCGTCATCTGGAGGGTCTAATCACCATACGGGACGGTATGCGGGTATACTGGATGTAGGGGCTATCGGTAATCTAAAAGATGCTTGGGCTGCATTGCAAAAACCCTCCAAGAAGTGTATAATTGTGATCAATACCAACCTAAGCTTATGTGAAACAGCATAAGCATCCGCATGGATTCCAAAGGAGGAACGCATGAACGAATACGAACTGACCGTTCTGATTCACCCGGATTTGGAGACAAATCTGGAGGCGGCGCTGGACAAGGTGCGCTCGCTGATCACCACGAATGGGGGTGAGATTAGTAAAGAAGATAACTGGGGCAAGAAAAAGCTGGCGTATGCCATCCGCCGCGAAGAGTTTGCGGTGTATGTGTGCTTTGACATCAAGTTGCCAGGTGAGGCAGCGCTCAAGGTTTCAAATACTTTGAATATCACCGATGAAGTGCTGCGCTACTTGCTGGTGAAGACTGACGAGAAGACGCGCCAGGCGCTGGCCGAGCAGCATGAGCGCGAAGCGAAGGCGGCTGCTGAGGCTGCTGAAAAGGGTGACGGCGAGGCGTAAATCGCCCACGTGATAACGAAATAAAGGAGGGTAACACCATGGCACGAAGTATCAACCAAGTCATTTTGATGGGACGACTTACTCGTGATCCAGAGCAGCGCACGACAACGTCTGGTAAGACGGTCGTCAGCTTTAGTCTGGCGGTTGACCGCGCAGGGCAAGATGATCAGGCGGACTTTTTCGACATTACCGCCTGGGATAAGCTGGGTGAGCTGGTGGTGAAATATTTGGCGAAGGGGCGCCGGGTGCTGGTGCAGGGTCGTCTGCGGCAGGATAGCTGGGATGACAAGGAGACGGGCAAGAAGCGGTCGCGTGTCGAAGTGACGGCGAGCGATGTGACCTTCCTGGACGGTCCGAGCGACGGTGCTGGGACTGGTACTGCACCAACCACAAAGCAAGAAGAGGTCGTGGTGGCTGATGATAAGCCGATTGACCTGAGTGAAATTCCATTCTAAGAAGGAGAAGAGATGGCAAAGAAGATGAAGAACACACCAACGGTGTTTGATTATAAAGATGTGAAGCTGCTGCAGCGCTATGTGAATGCGTATGGGCAGATTGAGCCAATCGCCAAGACTGGCCTCAGCGTGAAGCAGCAGCGCAGCCTGGCGGTAGCTATCAAGCGGGCACGTCATTTGGCGCTGATGCCATTTGTGGCACAGGGGTAGGCCCTGGTGTCGTTGACGACGCCGTTTTCGCTTGCTGAGGTGCAGGCGATACATCAGCAGTACCCGACGCCGTTTCATCTTTATGACGAGGCGCGTATGAGGCAACGAGCACGGTACCTTCAGGTGACGATGGCGTCAGCTGGGGTGCCGGGCTTTCGTAATTATTTCGCGGTCAAGGCACTGCCAAACCCAGTCGTGGTAGGACTGCTCGCTGAAGAGGGTATGGGGGTTGACTGTAGCAGCATGGCAGAGCTGGCCATCGCTGAAATGTGTGGCCTGAGGGGTGATGACATCATGTTCACCAGTAACAATACGACTGATGAGGAATTTGCTTATGCGGCAAGCCTCGGGGCCATCATCAATTTTGACGATGTGAGCCTGGTACGCAAGTATCTGGCGCGTCATGGTGCGCCGCGAGTGGCCTGCTGCCGGTTCAATCCAGGCGACCTAGAGTTTGGTGGGGTGAACGAGGAGCTGATCGGTTCGCCGCGTGAAGCCAAGTATGGCATGCCGTTAGAGGATATACTGGAGTCATACCGATTATTGAAGGAGGCGGGCGTGACACAGTTTGGACTGCATACCATGCTATTGTCGAACGAGCTTGATTTTCATAAGCATCAACTTATCGCCGAGAAGCTGTTCGCGGCAGCTCGTCGAGTGGCTAGTGAAGTTGGCATATCGTTTCAATTTATCAACCTGGGTGGCGGTATCGGGGTGCCATATCGACCGAGTGAACAGGCATTTGAGCTAGAATCATTCGCTGCGATATTATCAAAAATATATCATGAGGCGGGTTTAGAAAATATCGGCGCGCCGGCCATTGTGATGGAAAATGGACGATACGCGACGGCCGAGGCGGGCTGGTTGGTGACGAAAGTGATCAATGAAAAGCGCACTCATAAACAGTATGTCGGCGTTGATGCATCGATGAGTGACTTGATGAGGCCAGGCATGTACCGGGCATATCATCATATAAGCGTGCTAGGGAAGGAGGATCAACCGGCGGAGTTAACGGTTGATGTGGTCGGCAGCTTGTGTGAAAATAATGATAAGTTTGCGATCGATCGGGCGCTGCCAGCCATCGCTGAAGGTGACCTGTTAGTGATCCATACGACAGGTGCGCATGGGCAGTCGATGGGCTTTCAGTACAATGGGCGATTGCGTCATGCTGAATTATTGCGTCGCAGTGACGGGTCAGTGGATATGATTCGGCGGGCGGAAACGCTGGATGATTATTTTGCAACACTAACAACGAAGGGAGTATATCATGTACCAACCAACTGATTTGAAGAAGGGCACCGTGTGTCAAATTGATGGCAAGCCATATCGTGTCGTCGAGTACGGCCAGAAGGTGATGGGGCGGGGTGGTTCTATCGTCAATGTGAAGCTAAAGAATCTTATCGACGGCAGTGTCATTCCAAAGACCTTTAAAGGACAAGATAAGATCGAAGCGGCAGAAGTGAACAATAAAGTTGTTCAATATCTCTATCAAGACGGCGAGACCTTCTACTTTATGGATCCAGAGAATTTTGAGCAATTCGAGCTGTCTATCGATGTCGTGGACACCGCGAAAGACTACCTCAAGGAGGGCGATGAGCTGAATCTTCAGCTGTTTGACGGTCGCGTCATCAATGTGGAGCTGCCAAAGAATCTCTATCTTGAGGTGACGTATACCGAAGACGTTGTGAAGGGTGACACGACCTCTTCGGTGTTGAAGGATGCGACGCTGGAGACTGGCTTGGTTATCAAGGTGCCGGCCTTTATCAAGCAGGGTGATGTGGTGAGCGTGGACACCGCTACTGGCGAGTACCGCGAGCGTAAGAAATAGGAGGTCTCTCGTAGATGTCTCGACAGCGACTCGACAAGGCGATGCTGGCACGCGGCCTAGTAGCGTCACGCTCGGCGGCGGAGAACTGGATCCGGCTCGGTAGGGTTGAGGTGAACGGCATGGTGGTGACCAAGGCCGGGATGCCCGTGAGTGAAATAGACAACGTTGTATTAAATACAACGGAACAATATGTCTCGCGGGCCGGCCTCAAGCTAGCAAGTGTGGCAACTGCCTTTGGGCTGGACTTTAGGGGTAAAGTCGTGCTCGATATTGGCTCGAGCACGGGAGGGTTTACGGATTATGCCTTGCAGCATCGAGCAAAAAAAGTGTTCGCTGTAGATGTCGGCACTGATCAGCTCCATCCCAGTCTACGAGGGGATTCGCGCATTGAGCTTCACGAAAAGACAGACATTCGTGAGTTTTATGCTAGCGAGTCGATTGATATTATCGTCGGGGATGTATCATTTATTTCACTAAGAGATATCCTGCCGCATGTGGCAAAGCACCTGATGAGTTCTGAGACGCTGCTCATTGCCATGGTAAAGCCGCAGTTTGAAGCGGGTCGCCACCAAACAAACAAGGGCGTTATCAAAAATGATAAGGTGCGGCGCCAGGTACTTGCAGACTTTGAAGCCTGGGCCAGGCAGTACTTTGTCATCATCGATAAAAAAGACAGCGATGTTGCTGGGAGCAAGGGAAATTTAGAACGTTTCTACGTCCTGCGCCTCGTCACACGTTGAAGCGAAATTCGACGACATCGCCTGGTTGCATGACGTAGGTTTTGCCCTCGGTGCGGAGTTTGCCGGCTTCGCGAGCCTTTGTTTCGGAGCCGGCTTTGACGAGTTCGTCGTAGTCGATAATTTGTGCTGCGATAAACCCGCGTTCAAAATCTGAATGAATAACACCAGCCGCCTGCGGGGCAGTCCAGCCTTTTCGGATGGTCCAGGCACGCACCTCCTTCTCGCCAGCGGTTAGATAACTTTGCAGGCCTAATATATCATAAGCGGTATAAATCAACTGCATCAGCCCAGTCTCCTTGACGCCGTAGCTCTCCAGTAGCTCGGTGGCATCTTCGGGCGATAGGCCCTTGATCTCCTCCTCGAGCTTAGCGCAGATAAAGAGCGCGCGCGCTGGAGCAACGAGGCTACTCAGCTGCGCCTGTAGGGCGCTGTCGGTGAGGCCGGCTTCATCGACATTAAAGGCATACATGACGGGCTTGGCAGTGAGAAGGTGCAGGTCGGCGATGGCGTCGGTATCGACTTGACTCATGGCAGAGATGGGGGTGCCGGCGCGCAGCTGCTCGGCGATCGCTTCGAGTGATGCGGCAGTCTGCCGCGCTTCGGGGTTTGCCTTGGCTTCTTTAGCGAGGCGCGGCAGTCGCTGCTCGATGGTTTGCAAGTCGGCTAGAATAAGCTCGGTATTAATAATATCGATGTCCGCCTTCGGGTCAACCGGTGCTTCATCGTGCCGGAGAATATCACTATTTTCGAAAGCGCGCACTACATGGACGATGGCATTGCACTCGCGTATATTGTGCAGGAATTTATTTCCCAGGCCTTCACCTTTGGACGCACCAGCAACGAGTCCGGCGATATCGACAAAGGTGACGGTAGCAGGGATGATTTTCTGGGCGCCATACAGCTTCGCCAAGACGGATAGTCGAGGGTCGGGCACGGGCACGATACCAGTATTTGGCTCAATAGTGGCGAACGGATAATTCGCCGCTAGAATGTCATTGTTTGTTAGGGCGTTAAATGTGGTGGACTTACCAACATTGGGTAGCCCGACGATACCGATAGATAAACTCATAGCTTTATTATACCAGGCGCTGGCGATGTGGCTTGCAAAAGAGGGGTGGAATATATTAGAATAAGCAATATGAAACGGTTGTGGGCAAAGCGAGTGATGATTATTGGCGGTATGTTAGTGTTGGCGGCCGCAGCGGGTCTGATGGGCTGGCTATGGTGGCAGGAAAGGCAGTTGCGCGAGGCGATGATGAATCAGGTGGATTATTCGCTTATCGCCCCTGATGCACTTCATCATTACGTACAGCGTGATTTGGGAATTACCCTGGACGACTTGAAACAGAAGCATCCGCGTGACCTCCCGTTGGGCGGTTTTTCGCGTAGCTTTCTAGCGGGGCGCATCCTCGTGTGGGCTGGGGAGGAGAAAAAAGCACTGGAGTACTATCAACATGCTGAGCAGCAACTTGGCCCGCACGCTGGAGATCAAGACCTGCGGACGGCATTTTATAGTCGCTATGTTCTGTTGTCGCCCCACATGGATGAGTCAATGCGCGAGCGGGTAGGGAAGGAATATGATGCGATTACTGGCGGGAGTATTGAGGAGAAATAGGTTTCTTACGTATGGTATGCGGGGTGCTGCGGTGGCACTTCTGTTTCTCGGTATGCTATGGGCATCTCCTGTCGCCAGGGCGGATACGCACGCTACCGGTATCAATACCTATAGCGGTGATCGGTTCTATTTTTCGCTGACAAGCAATCCAGGAGTAACGGAAATCCAAAATAATGCCATTGGTCTTTACTATGACAGCCCTGGCCGAAAGGTCGTTTCGCTTGACTGGCCGGCGACGGGAAGTAATGATAGAAAGTGTAGCGGACGGTTTATTGTCGGAGTTGATTATAGTAACGCACACGGTCGTCATGAGATCTATAAGGCGACGCCTTGTCAGGCATATCGAACGTTTCCTATTGATGTGCCTGATGTGCGTGATGCAACAACGGGCAAATATAAGGTAGTCTTGTATACATATATTGATAGCGGACTGTATAACAAATCACATTTTCGCTTTGCGGTAACAACCGATGGCCTCGTTCGTTCGCTGGCCGGGCAGTCAATTGGGTTTGAGAGTACGGTATATCGTCGACCCAGCTACGGTAATTATGGCATACGATTTGGCTCAGAATGTAGCCTGACGGCCTCACGAAAGGTAAAAATCGGTATTTATGATCCTGATAATTCAGGGCGAGATTCAGCGCAGCGCGGTCGGAGGTTTCAGGCGCAGCTATTTGGGAGTCCGAAGGGGGGCGGCTTGCGTCTGCTGTATAGCTGGACTCCTGGCAGCACTAATAATGGCTGGGAAGGGCAGGACATAACAGTTCACCCCGATTGGCAATATGAACTACGCTTTATTAATCTCGATCATAATAACACTATTCAGGTGCTTTTGCCTTTTGATTCCATTTATTATGATGTGTCGTGTAACCAGTGGTCTGTGGCGGGAGTCTCGCGCGTGAAAGTGAATGGTGGGGCAGAGCAGCAGCGGGCAACTGCGAAGCCAGGCGATCGAGTTCGTTTTTTCCATGCGCTCAAGAATACTTCGGCGTATGATATTCCGGCAAATAAGCTGGAGATTGGACTGGATCAGACGGTGAATGGCGGTTCGCGAAGTTATCACCAGTGGGCGAATAAATATGACCGTGTTGCAAGTGCGGGTAGTACATTCTATACACCAGGTAATGTCGCTCCTTATAACAATGTGCTAGCTGGGGGCGATCGGATTGGTGATGATGATGTTGGTAAAGAACTGTGCCAGCAGATATCGTGGCGACCGCGCTCCTGGAATATTGCTGATTGGGGCGCTTCAGGCTCGGCTGGTGGGTGGGCTTGTGTGGTTGTGCCACATGAGTACGATATGAGGCCAACTATCAGTGCGCCACGGACGATTGCGCAAGGACAGCCACGAGTTCCAGGTATATCTGCAGGTGTCACTAACCATGGACCTACCAAGTCGAAGCCGGCAAATTATGCAGTGGCGCGCTTTGTAGTGCGTGGTGCACCGGCAGGTTATGTTGCACCGAGCGGTGAAGGGGTTGGTATACCGTACGATCCGGCACGACCAGGCAGTTTGCGCAGCGACTGGAACTGCTATATCGCCAATGAGGTGATCGGTCGTAGCGGCGTATCGGTCTCTGATTGCACATCCCATGGGCTGGCCCAAAATGGTAGTGGCACCGAGTTTAGGAGGGGCACCTCATCACTCATCGCGGGAGTAAGTGATGATATTAGCCAGGTGAAGAACTTAACTGCCGGTGATCAGGTCTGCTACATGACACTCGTAAGCGCCTACACACATCATGGTAATGCGGCAACATTTCGCTATGTGACCGCTTGCGCAAAATTATCTGTCTTGCCAAAGGTGCAGTTTTGGGGCGCTGACGTAAGGACTTATGGCGATGGGGATATTCGCACGGGAAAGTCAGAAATCTATCGCGGCTCAAGCGAGGGATCGGTTGCAGATAAGCCAATTATCCATGGTCTGCATGGGACTGGATTTGATTATGCGGGTAATGCTGTGGCGTATGCTGCGGCAGATAAAGAGCCGAAATTTGATGCGCATTGGCGAGTGCAGACAATTCGGCCTGGAATAAATAATGCCAATCCATGCCAAGGTACAGCTGGGCCTGCATGGGGACTCCATAATCCAGCAACAGTTGTTCATCGGCGCTACCAGCATCAGTTCCCCGGTGCCATAAAGAATGACAACAACCAAGATGTTGGGCTGATTCGCGGCCCAGAGCTTGTCGATGCAAATCAGTGGTCAACTGCTGGCGCTGGCGGTGCGGCATGGATATCAAGCAATATTGCGGGATCAAACTACTACTACCAGGCGGCGACTCCGGGTGCGGGGTGTTCATTCCCTGCCTGGCAGGAGCCGGAGTATTTCAAGCAGGGAGACGCCTTCAATGGAGATAAGATTAGTAAGGAAGCGCCAGTCTGGTCTTTTGAGACATCCTTTCATATAAGTAATGCGCTGGACTGTGAAGTTGATCTTGCCTCCCTGAGGCTAGGACTGAAGTTAGGCGTTGATGATCAGGCAAGGATTTTCATCAACGACACTGCAGTGACGGACTATCTCAACCCCGGTGTGCATGATGTTCGCACGGCAAGCTTCGTGGGTGGCTCTACGCCATACCGGCGAGGGCTGAATCGTATGCGCATCGAAGTGCGGTCATTCTCACAGTTTACTGGCCTTATGGTTGGTAAAGATATCAGTGTAGAGGGTGGATGTAAACCAAATGGAACATACTCTACTTATGGTTCATGGGCTGAGTATGGACTGCTTGCACAACGCGACATCGTGTCAGCTTCGGGCGCGGGGTTGTCGGCTGCTCCGATCGGGCGGACGTCGGTGCAGGCACGAGAGTACAATGCACTTACGTTTCAAAACACTACTACATTTGGGCAATTTGGTACCATGGCTGCGCCGCGAGTGCCAGATAGCTACTTTGCAGTGACGGGAGCTGCGCCGTCGTTGAGCGGAGCGCCTCGAGTTGATGGATTAGCTGCAGGAAGATATCGTGCAGCTAATCTGACCCTTGGCGGAGTGGTCGCGAAAGGACGCCAAATTGTCATCAAGGCAAGTGGTACGGTAACGATTGACGCTGATATTACCTACGCACTTGGTCCATACGCTCATTCGGAAGAGTTGCCGCAACTGGTTATTATAGCTAAGGATATTATCATTCGCCCAGATGTTACTCGGGTTGATGCCTGGCTTATCGCCAGCAGCGGAACGGTCAACACGTGCGACACCATCGTCCGTCCAGCGCGAGAGTGGCTCAGCGGGCTAGACGTGCCTGCTTGCGGTAAGCAGTTGCAGATTAATGGTCCGGTCATCGCCCGTCACTTACAGTTGCGCCGTACGCATCACAAGCCTGGAATGACTGATGGTGATCATCCGGGTATCCCAGCGGAGATTATCAATCTGCGCCCCGATGCCTACATGTGGGGGAGCGACTATTCTCGGCGCTCGGGTATTATCAAGACAATGTATCTGCGTGAGCTGCCGCCGCGCTACTAAAGCCTTTTACAATTGATACCGCTCATGTATAATGTGTAATATGAAATTAACAAAAGGGCTGGGCGATTTCTTTGGACTCGATATCGGTACAAACGCGATTCGGGTGGTTCAGTTGGCGCCGTCGGGTAATAGTTGGAACCTGGTGCACTATGGCTATGCACCGGTCGATCCGAAGATCTCTGGTAGCGACTCGCCAGAAGCGAAGCGTAAACTCGGCGAGATCATTGTTTCCACCATCGGTCAGAGTGGTATTAAGACGCCAAATGTAGCAATCGGTCTGCCATCAAACAAGACATTTACAACCATCGCCGATGATGTGCCGAAGGTGTCAGAGCAGGAACTTAAGGCGACCATGAAATATCAGGCCGATAAGTATATTCCGATGGCGGCTGATGATGTGAAGGTTGACTGGGTGCTCCTAGGCGACAGCTTGCGTGAGCATGACAAGTACGCGGTGTTGGTCAGCAGCGCGGCGACGAGTTACGTTGAGGAGCGGCTAGAGTTCATCGAGGGACTGGGCTTTAATGTCATCGCCGAGGAGCCAGATCCTATCGCTATGATGCGGTCACTGGCGCCAGCCGATACGACAACGGCAAAGCTGCTATTTGATGTGGGCGAACACACCACCGACCTTGTCATCGTGTATGACGGCATGCCGCGACTGGTGCGTACGGTGCTTCATGGGTTACAGACCTTGGTGCGGGCAGCAGTACAGAACCTGAATGTTCAGGAGGATCAAGCCAGGCAGTTTATCTTGAAGTTTGGTCTGGCGCCGGATCGATTGGATGGGCAAGTGCTGCGGGCCATCGATAGCTCGCTTGATAGCTTTGCGTCAGAATTAACCAAATCGATCACCTTTTTCCAAACGCAGCATCCGAATATCGCAGTGACAGGTATCTTATTGTCGGGCTTTGGTGCAGGCATCCCGATGTTTGACCAGTATCTGACGACGAAGACTAGTGTACAAGCTATAGCAGCAAACCCTTGGCAGCACGTGACAATGTCGGAAGTGCACCGGCAGCAACTGGCGCCAGTGGCGACTGAGTTTGCGACAGCGATTGGCCTGGCGCAGCGGAGGAATGCGGCATGATTGAGCTCAACCTGATCCCAGATGTGAAGCGAGAGCTGCTTCGGGCGCGGATGATGCGCAATGCCGTGACGGCAATGTCGGTAACCATCGGCCTTATCAGTGTCGGTGCATTAGTCGTGCTTGGGCTGGTGCTGGGCGGACAGATTGCTTTAGAACGGCTGCATGATGGCACTATCAAACAAAAAGCGCAAGAATTGACCGCAGTGGAAGACCTGAATAAAACGGTCACCATTCAACATCAAATGACGAAGATTAATGAGTTGGCAGCGCAGCGCAAGATGAATTCACGCCTGCTGGATGTGATTTCAGCCATCAATCCGCCGGCGCCAAACAACATCAAATTGACCTCACTAAAGTTTAATCCAAGCGAGGCGTCAATCGCAATCGATGGCCTGGCTGAGAACGGCTATACAGCACTCGAGGTTTTCAAGAAGACTATTACCCATACCAAATTACAAGTGAAGACCGCTGATGGCGACCAGGAGTATGCCTTAGCCGATAATCTCCGCTCAAGTGATGCGAGCTTCGGTGAAGATGCGGCGGGCAAGAAAGTGCTTCGTTTCTCATTTACCTTCAATTATCCTCAAGAGTTATTTACCGCGGCGAGTGGATCGGTGCTTGTCGTGACACCAACTGGCAGGGTCAATGTCACTGATTCGAAGCTGGGGGTGCCAGATAGCCTGTTTGGTAGTGCGCAGCCAGAAAAAAAGAAGGAGGGTGAAGGTGCCAGACAATAAAGACATCGCCCTGCGGAAGCGGCAGCAAATCGACTCATCAAAGAAGACTATGTTTTTGTTCGTGGCGGGCGCGGCTTTTGTGAGTGGCGTCGCACTGGTAGTAGCGTTTTTCTTAGTGCAGCAGATTTTATTCCACGCCTCGGTCGTTTCCGAGAAGCAGAAAACTATCGCTACACTGGATCATAACAAGCGATCTATTGATGAGCTGAAAAAGAATGTTCAGGCGCTGGAAGCAAATGATGCCTTGAATGCTGCAAAACTTAATGACAGGAGTGGCGGTTTACAGACTATCCTTGATGCTTTACCGGCTGGTGCAAACGCCGATGCCCTTGGTGCATCCTTGCAGCGAAAATTTGTCGAGGGAATTAATGGTATTGCACTCGAAAATCTGTCGGTCACGTACACCCCTGATGAATCGGGTGCTGATGGTGCTGAGGTCAGTGACGGCCAGGCGGTCAGCCCATCGGTCACTTTCGCGATGACGGTGTCAGGAAGCTCGTCAAGCATTAAGGAACTGCTGGTGCGATTTGAGCGTTCGATTCGCACCATCGAAGTTAATTCGATCGAAATTCAGTCTGGGGATGATGGACGCATTACGATGAGCCTGAACGGTAAAGCGTATTTTGAGCCAGCCCAGACGATAAAGCTAGAAAAGAAGGTGGTAAAGCCATGAAAAAGACTGATGTCGCGATGATTATTTTGATCGCAGCTATTGGTATCGTCATCGCTTACTTTGTGGCAAGCAACTTGTCTTTCTTGCGCCTGCCAAGGAAGGGTATCGAGGTTCAGACAATCCGCAAGCTTAGCTCAGAGGTGGCGCAGCCGGATGAGAAGATATTTAATAAAGATGCCATCAATCCAACTGTCGAGGCGATCGTTGGCAATTCGTCGGGAAACTAGCGAAGAGGACGCACGATGGCACTTCTCACCGATGACATGCAGCAAAAACTGATAGACCTCTTGACGAGCGAGGGGTTGATCGAGGCGTCGGTCATCGAGGATGCCGAAAAACGAGCGGCTACCGCTGGTAAGTCGTTGATGACTCTGGTCGCAGAGGAGCATATCCTAGAAAATGAGTTGCTTGTTCACGCTGTGGCGCAGATTTCCGGGGTGCCCTATGTTAACCTTGCCAATAGTCTTATCGACCAGAACATTCTTAGTTTGCTGCCAGAGGATATCGCTGAGCGCTTCATGGCGGTACCGCTTGCGGAGGTGCAGGGTCGCCTCGCGGTGGCGATGATTGATGCCAATAATGTCCAGGCGGTGGACTACTTGGCAAATCACATTCAGCGGCCGCTTAAGGTATTTATGGCTTCGGAGGAGAGTATTCGTCATGTGCTCGGGCAGTACAAGACGGACTTGTCTTCGGTGAATGAGGCGGCCGAGACCTCTCAGCAGGAGAGTATCGACGAATCGGCCAGGAGTATCGTGACGATTGTGCAGGATTCGCCAATTTCGCGAGCTCTCTCGACCATTCTCGAGTATGCAGTGAAAAGCCACGCTTCGGATGTGCACATCGAGCCACTCGAAAAGGCACTGAAAATTCGTTGTCGAGTGGACGGGGTGCTGCGTGAGATTATGCAGCTGCCGAAGAGTATTGAGCCGGCACTCGTGAGTCGTATTAAGATTTTGTCAAACCTGAAGATCGACGAACATCGTATTCCGCAGGATGGGCAGTTTGCCGTCAATGTTGCCGGCAAAGAAGTGGACTTGCGTATCGCCATCTCGCCGGTTGTCTGGGGTGAGCAGGTGGTGATTCGCTTATTGGACAAGACCGGTAATTCGTTTGATCTGGCTGACATGGGCTACACGGGGCGTGCGCTCAGGATGATCAAGAAAGGTATTAAGCGGCCGAATGGTATGATTTTGACCTCGGGTCCGACCGGGTCTGGTAAGTCAACGAGCTTGTATGCACTCATCAAAGAGATTAAGGATGATTCTATCAATATCGTGACGCTGGAAGACCCAGTTGAGTATAAAATGGATGGCGTCAATCAAATTCAAGTGCACCCAGAAGTGGGGCTTACCTTTGCCTCGGGCTTGCGCTCTATCTTGCGTCAGGACCCAGATGTGGTGATGGTGGGTGAGATTCGTGACAGCGAGACAGCAAATCTGGCGGTGCAGGCAGCGCTAACGGGGCATTTGGTATTCTCGACGCTTCACACCAACTCGGCGGCGGGTGTGTTGCCACGCCTGCTGGATATGGGAATTGAGCCATTTTTGATCGCCAGTACAGTGAACACCATCATCGGTCAGCGCCTGGTGCGCCGCGTGGCGACCCGACGTGACACCTATCAGTCATCACCACTGGAGACGCAGATGATTCAGTCAACCGTCGGCCATTTACTGCCGAAAGCGCAGGGAGATATCGCGTCAGTGGCGCAGGATCTAGGATATAAGACCTTGCCGCTAGCCTCACAGGCAGACTATACGCTTGTCAAGGGGCGCGACACACCTCAGACGCCGCGAGGATACTCAGGGCGAGCTGGACTGTATGAGGTGATGGATGTGAATGAAGCGATTCAGGATTTGATCGTGAAGCGAGCGACCAGCGCCGAGATTCAGCGTGTTGCGATTCAGCAAGGAATGATCACTATGCGCCAAGATGGTTACCTCAAGGCGCTGGCCGGGATCACTACATTAGAAGAAGTTAACCGCGTGGCAGCGGATACCGCATAAAAGAAAGGGGAAGGTATGAATAATCAAGAACTGCGCATCGAAATGTTACTGGAGGAAGTGGTCAAGAAGCGGGCCTCCGACCTGCACATTCAGGTTGGCTTGCCGCCAATGATTCGCGTCGATGGATCCTTGATGCCGTCTGCTGGGACACAGCCCCTTGATGAGGCAACGGTGGAGCGCTTGGTCTTTCAGATTTTGGATGAAGACCAGCGGCAAATCTTACTCAAAGACAAGGAGTTTGACTTTTCATTCGCCTTTGGAACCTTAGGGCGCTTCCGCGTGAACGCCTTTCATGAGCGGGGCAACCTGGCTGCGGCTTTGCGTCTGATTCCTAATGAAATAAAATCCGCCCAAGAGCTCGGCATGCCGCCTATCGTGAACACCTTTGCTGATTTTCCGCGCGGTCTCGTACTGGTGACCGGTCCGACAGGCTCGGGTAAGTCAACAACGCTGGCTTCGCTGGTGGATAAGATTAATACCGAGAAGTCGCATCATATCATTACCATCGAAGACCCGATCGAGTTTACTCACAGGTCGAAAAAATCAGTGGTGGTGCAGCGAGAAGTGCACTATGATACCTATTCATTTTCGGCGGCACTGCGTAGTTCGCTTCGTCAGGACCCGGACGTGGTGCTGATCGGTGAGATGCGCGACCTCGAGACTATTTCAGCGGCAATTACCATTGCTGAAACGGGACACTTGGTGTTCGCGACACTGCACACCAACTCAGCGGCGCAGTCGATTGACCGTATGATCGACGTTTTCCCGCCACACCAGCAGCCGCAGATTCGCGCGCAGCTTTCCAATATTTTGATGGCCATTTGTTCGCAGCGTCTGGTGCCGGCCATCGGGGGCGGTCGCGTGGTGGCGGCTGAAATTCTGGTGGCAAACCCAGCGGTGCGTAACATTATCCGCGAGGGTAAGAGTCATCAGCTGGACGCAGTGATTCAGACTGGTGCTGAGCAGGGGATGCAGACCATGGACCGCACATTGGCAAATCTAGTGCAGTCGGGTACCATCACCTATGACAGCGCCCGTGAATATGCAGTCGATCTGACCGAATTTGAACGGTTGATGAGAGGGTAGTGGCCAATGAAGCGATATGTCTATGAAGCGAGAGATAGTGCTAGCGACAAGATAGTCAAGTCGGCCATTCAAGCAGATAGCGAGAGTGCCGCGGCCAAGCTCTTGATGGCGCAAGGATTTGTACCGCTCCATATCACGCCAGCTGATGAGCGCGAGGGGTTCTTTCAGAAGTTGTCGAACAAGATTACAACTAAGGATAAAATCGTTTTCACTCGTCAGCTAGCTACCTTGATCGGCGCGGGGTTGCCGCTCGCGCAGAGTATGCGTACAGTGCTGGAGCAGACGCAAAATAAGAAGATGCAGGGTATCGTGCAGCAGATTATTTCTGATGTCGAGGGCGGCAAGCAGCTCTCCAGCTCCTTCGAAAAGCATCCAGAGGTGTTTGATAATGTGTTTGTAGCGTTGGTTTCGGCTGGTGAGGCGTCAGGAACTTTGGATGAGGCGCTGAAGCGTATCGCGGCACAACAGGAGAAAGACGCGGCCATGATGAGTAAGATTCGTGGCGCGATGATTTATCCCGCCATCGTGCTGTTTGTGATTATCGCGGTGGTGGTTTTTATGCTCATTATGGTGGTGCCGCAGGTGGCTGGACTCTATAAAGATCTGAACAAGGAGTTGCCACTTTTGACGAAGTTATTGGTTGGCATGGCGGACATCTTGCGTCAGTTCTGGTGGTTGGCGGCTGTCTTGATAGGCGTGGCGGTATACTTCTCATTGCAGTACCTGAAAACAGAGGCCGGTATCCGCTTGAAAGATACGATGAAGCTCAATGCGCCGGTATTTAAGGGGATGTTCCGCAAGCTTTACATGGCGCGGTTTACGCGTACTGGGCAGGTGTTATTGACAACGGGCGTGGCTATGCTTGATATGCTCACTATTACTTCACGGGCAGTGAATAATACCATTATCCAGGAGGGTATCTTGCGAGCCAGCGAGAAAGTGAAGGGTGGCAAGGCTCTTTCGGTAGCGCTGAAGAATGAAGAGTATATCTTAGCGATGGTGCCGCAGATGATAAAGATCGGCGAGCAGTCCGGCAAGATTGACGATATGATGGGTAAGTGTGCTCAGATTTACGAAGATGAGCTGGACGAGGAGATCAAGGCTATCACGACAGCAATTGAGCCGGTGCTTATGGTGGTTCTGGCGATAGTAGCCGGTAGCATGGTGGGAGCCATCATATTCCCGATCTACAGCTTGGTCGGCGATATGCGGTAAGTGCTAGACAGAGAGCGTCATATAGGGTAGTATAAGGGTAAGCGTTTTACGCGATAAATAATGAATAGTCACAGAAAGGTGGGAGCTTAGATGACTCATCAAACCAAACATAACGGCTTTACCATCATCGAGGTTGTGCTGGTCCTGGCTATCGCCGGCCTGATTTTCTTGATGGTGTTTATCGCTTGGCCAGCACTGCAGCGTAGTCAGCGTGATGCTCAGCGCCGAGATGATGCAATTAAATTTGTCTCACAGGTCAGCAGCTATGCGACAAATAATAAGGGAAGCATCCCTTCGACCGACCCAACGTCGATGAATAATTTCTTGAATGCCTATCTCAAGCGTAATGAGGGTGAATTCAAGGACCCGCAGACAGGTAATGACTACACCGTGAAGACCGGCATCTCGCAGACTGCTGGCACTGATCAGATGGTGTATGCTACATCAGCAAAATGCGATGGAGAGAATATTGTTGCTAACAGCAACGCGCCTCGCTCCTTTGCCGTCAAGATTCGCCTAGAGGGGAGTGGCTTCTTCTGCAAGGACAATCAAAGCTAGGCCCTCGATAAAGTAGCAGCCCCTATCAAAAGGGGCTGTTTTTTTCGCTCCATCCTTGCTACCATAGTGATTATGGTATGGTATGTCAGTGTTAGCATGGCCGTTATCGGTACAATAATCGGGAGCTTCATAGGGGCGCAAATTTGGCGGTTGCGTGCACGTCAACTGGTTGAGGATGCTGCTGCGGGTGAGTCAGTCAGCGCTGCTGAACTGAAACGGCTGCGGCCACTGCTCAAGTCTACGGTGCGCCAAGATCGTTCGCGCTGCTTATCTTGTCGCCATGAATTGGCATGGTATGACTTACTGCCAGTAGTCGGCTGGTTGATGGTCGGCGGTCGATGTCGCTACTGTCGTGCACCGATTGGGTATATGGAGTTGGCTCTGGAAGTGGGCACTGGGTTGTTATTTGGCGTGGCAACCTGGCGGGCGCTGACGATGTATTCGGAGCAGTTTTTATTTGCCAAGGTAGCCCTGCTGCTCGCAGCTATGGCCTGCCTAGTTTTTCTTTTCGCGTATGATCGGCGATGGTTTATTTTACCCGATGTAGTAAATCTGCCATTCATCTTCCTTGCGGCGGTACTGGCGGCGCTGCATCTCGCGACGGGTGACGCACCAGGTGGTTTCGCCTCGCTGGCGGGGGCGGTGCTGATATTGAGCGGGCTTTATCTGGTGCTATACGTGATGTCGAAGGGACAGTGGATTGGCTTTGGCGATGTCAAACTCAACCTTGGTCTCGCACTTCTCCTCATGGACTGGAGGCTGGCGTTTTTGGCGCTGTTTTTGGCGAATTTTCTCGGAACGCTGCTGGTGTTACCAGGAATGCTTCGGGGGACACTGAGTCGCACAACCCGCGTGCCATTTGGTCCGCTCTTGATCCTGGGCTTCCTCCTGGCATGGCTATGGGGTGAGTCAGTCGTCGCGTGGTTTGCCATCGTTTGATGATGCTTATGCTATAATAATAAGGATATGAAGCGCCAAAGGGATGGATTTACGATTATCGAAGTGATTTTATTTTTGGCCATTACAGGACTTATGGTGGCTGGTATGCTCGTGGGTGTTACTCTTGCACTTCGTCAGCAGCAGTATCGCGATACGGTGCAATCATTTGCACATTTTTTGAAGGATCAATATAGTCGTGTGATAAGTGTTGAGAATGATCGTCCTGCAACGTCAACCTGTCCAATATCCGGTGCAAAGAATGATGGTGCCCGTGGTCAGTCGAGTTGTGTAATCGTTGGGCGGTATATCGCCTCTACTGATGCGCGCACCTACGCAGTTTATCCACTCTATGCACTTAGGGTAGCGGATGGCTCTGGTTGGCGTTATGGCTATGCGGATGGTGAGCGAGTTAATTATCAAGTCGGCTGGGGTGCGCAGGCACGCTTCGCTGGGCGTAGTGGTGCATTGACGCCTGTCATGTCATTAGTGCTTTATCGCCATCCTGATAACGGTAGCCTTGTGATACAAACAAATGATGTCACCTATACAAACACTGCAGTGACGCACTTTGTTGAGGGCAAGCGACCGAATGGTGCAACATACACTACCGATGAGGCGAGCTGGTTGACTGAGGCTCGCGAGTTTTGTGTATATGAGAATGGCTGGTCGGTAGGGCAGCGCTTATCGGTGTTCCTTGCGGTAAAGGCAGGCTCATCTGAGGCAGTTACAACTGGTCATGCAACAGAGAGGTGCCATAATGCGACAACTGCGTAATGAGCGGGGTGATACCATTATTGAAGTGGTGATGGCGGTGACACTGTTTAGTGCACTGGCGATGAGTATTATGGGGCTTATGAATAGCGGCATCGCTATGGCTCAGCGCTCCCTGGAGTTAACACTAGTCAGGGGGCAGGTGGATACTCAGGCGGAGCTGTTGCGCTATGTCCGCGACCAAGCGTATCGCGGTGATGATACGTATGCCGATCTCTGGAAGGCGTTAACTGCTCGGGCTGTATCGCGAGCGGATTCTATGCTTAACATAGCGCGGTGCCCCGCTACGATGCCGAAACAGGGTTTTGTCTTGGCTGCTGCGGATGATACTGTCCGTATGTCGTCTGATGCCTATGAGGCATCACCAACCTACGCAAGGGTTGAGGCACGCCGTGGGACTACTGTTTCGCTTGGTGTGGCGATTCAGCTAGTCAAGGTAGAGCACGGCGGGGCCTATGATGCGTATATACAAGCGTGTTGGATGAGTGTTGGGTCCGACCGGCCGGTGACAACAGGGACAATTGTGAGGATATATGATGCAAAAGCATAGAGGTGCTGGGTTTACACTGATTGAATTGATGCTGGCAATGTCATTTGTTGCGATGCTTCTACTTGCCATCGCTATGATCCTGATTCATTCGGGTAATTTATACAACAGAGGACTGACACTGAAGGCGATCAATCAGGCCGGGCGGGATATCACTGATACTCTGAGGCGAGATTTTTTGCAGGCGAATGCGGGGAAGGTGAGTCGTCAAGTGGCAGACGAGAAACAAGCGGTAATTTGGGCAAGGGCAGGTGGTGAGGTGCGGAGCGGTCGTTTTTGTCTTGGTGATTATTCGTATGTTTGGAATGTGCCGAAAGTGATTGCTGGAGAGGTAACGGGAGGTCCTGGCGTTATTGTCGAGTCAGGGGGGGTGCGTGCTGGCAGGCCAGTTAATTTTGCTCGTGTAATAGACCCAGATGGAGCCCTCTGCAAGGTGCATCCAGTAACAGGTAAATTACCTGACACTATTGATCATACATCACTTAGTCACCTCTTAAAACCCGCCCAAGCCGGCGATGTTATTTTGGCGGTACACTCTTTGGGCGTAAAACTACTTGCCCACGACGGTGTGTCGAGCGGCCTTTTTGCGGTAAATATAACTCTTGGCACAAGTCAGCTGGAGAGTATTGACACGGCAAATGGTAGCTGTAAACCGCCCGCTGATGGGCAAGCAAATATTGATTTCTGCGCTATCAACAACTTTGATATGATAATGAGGACGAATGGGTAAGATAAGATATCTGGAAGCTGGTGCTGTTTCGCTGTTTGCGGTAGTGTTCTCGACGCTGCTATTGACGGTGCTTGTCGTTGGTTTTATGAAATTAATGGTCATTGACCAGCAGCAGGCGCTGAACAATGAACTCTCGCAAAGTGCATATGATGCGGCATTGGCCGGAGTCGAAGACGCAAAGCGTGTTGTACGCGCCTGTCAGCAGGGCAATGCTCTCGCTTGTCGGTCGCTCCAGCAGCCTCACGATTGCAAGGTCGTGCAGCGCTCCGGGGTGACTGGTCGAGCAAACACTGATGAGGTTGTGATACAATCTCAATCCTCGGGAGATGGCAAAGAATTTAATCAGGCCTATACTTGTGCTAACGTGACAATGGACACTGAAGATTTTTTGACCATGATACCAGAGGGGCGTTCTCGTATCATTCCGCTGAAGTCGAAAAGTGAATTCCGTACCATCGTGGTGGAGTGGTTTACGAAAGATGATGCCGGTGGCAGTGACACGGCGGGCAGGCTACATAATCGCTATGCGGCGTTTCGCTCACTTCCGCCTCGTGATAAATGGGATGAGGGGGCGTCAGGTGGCCCGGTCCCTTCACTGATGCGAGCACAGATTATAACGCCGAAACAGTCGTTTCAGCTCCAGGATTTTGACATAAGCAACGGAACACATGCGGCATCAAGTACCCTATTTCTATATCCTCAGACAATGGCAGTGGCCGGTCCGACGAATTCTTCTCTTGTGGCGGCGCAGCCGCGCGCCGGCAGCTCTCTCAATCAGCAACTTGACCATGGGCTTGAGCTTGTGAATTGCTCAAAAGACTTTGCAAACAGTGGCTATGCGTGCCGAGCAGAGATCTCAGTTGAGCCAGTATCGCTGGCGGCAAGCACGAACGCCTATATCCGACTGACGCCACTCTATAGACTTTCGCACGTCAAAGTAACCTTGAAAGGGGGGGCGGCAGAGACGGTCCGCTTTGACGGTGTACAGCCAGCGGTTGATGTGACCGGGCGAGCCAGCGATCTCTTTCGTCGTGTCGAAGCGCGCCTGCAGATTGGCGACGATTTTCCATATCCAGAAAATGTAGCGGATATTGAAAATAGCCTATGTAAGGATTTTCTCGTGACTGATAGTACGGTGACGCCTGGATTATGTCGTCCGTAGCGCAGTGATTATGCGGCATCGATGTGGGTGTCGCTGTGAAACCTTTCGTAAATATCTTTCAGGTGCTGATCGGTGACATGAGTGTAGATTTGCGTAGTGGATATATTGCTATGACCCAGCATTGACTGTACAGAGCGCAGGTCAGCACCATTCATCAGCAGGTCTGTTGCGAAGCTATGGCGCATCGTGTGAGGGCTGACGTGCTTTGTGATGCCGGCAAGGCGTGCATAATGCGAGACCATGCGCTGGATAGAGCGAGCGCCAAGGCGACGGAAATCTCCCGATGTGTCCGGCGCTGCCCCACGCCTACTGTAGCTCAGGAAAAGTGCAGGGAGGCTGTCGTGGCGCTCGGTGAGGTAGTTTTCGACATGCTGAGCAGCCGATGATGAAACAAAAACAGGCCGGTCCTTTTGCCCCTTTCCGCGTACCATAAACTCACGCCGTGTTAGGTTGATATGGTCACGGTTGAGATTAACCAGCTCGGAAACGCGTAGGCCACTTGAAAAGAGCAGCTCCACGATGGCTCGGTCGCGCAGGCCGATTTCGCTATTGAGCGGAATCTGATCGATGAGCTTAAGCACCTCGTCGTAGTGGAGGAATGTTACTTGCTTGCGGACTGTTTTAGGTAAGATGATTTTGTCTGCGGCCAGAGTCGGAACGTCTCTTCGCGAAAGGTAGGTGAGGAGTCCGCGCAGGGCGATGAGGTGGTAGGATTGTGTTATTAACAACAGCTCCTCTCCTGTGTTGTCATTTTTATAACGGTTGAGCCATATCCGATACTTTCGTACCACCTCTGATGTTATTTTTACAACTTCTATATCACCGGTAAAAGCCACGAATCTCTCGAGGTAGAGTTTGTAGTTTTCGATAGTTCGCATACTGCGACCACCCTCTACTTCGAGGTGTTCCAGAAAGTCGGCAATGGCTTCTGATAGATACATAGTTTTATTTTACAACACCCCTCGTGTTTATCAAAAGCGCCCAGTTTGGTATGATGAAGAAAATAATCAGTCACAAGGAGGCATATATGTCTGACACGAATGAGAAAAATTTTTGCGGCATTGAGCGAACACTCATTGTATTCAAGCCTGATGCTGTGCAGCGGGGTATCGTTGGTGAGATTCTGCAGCGCTTCGAGCGGGTTGGCCTTAAGATGGTTGGTGTCAAAATGGTCGCACCAGATCGAGACCATTACTACGCTCACTATGAGGATATCGGCAAACTTGCGTCGCGCCGTGGCGAGGATACGTTGAACATCACGCTAAACATGATGCTTGAAGGTCCAGTCATCGCCATGGTGCTTGAGGGTGTTGAAGCAGTTGCTGTTGTGCGCAAGATCGTTGGTCCAACTGAGCCAAAATCAGCTGATATGGGAACCATTCGCGGCGACTACTCGCACGTCAGCTTTGGCTATGCTGACTCATGCCAGAAGGGTATTCCAAACTTGATTCACGCGTCTGGTGATTCAGAGGAGGCCGCGCAGGAGATTGCACACTGGTTCAAGGATGAGGAACTAGTGAGCTATGCAACCTTGAGCGAGAAGTTTACGCGCTAGGGAGTGTCTATCTCAGTATCGCCCGTGCTATAATACATAGTGCGGGCGGTTTTTTACTGTGCCTCGGTAGCTCAACTGGATAGAGCAGATCCGTCCTAAGGATAAGGTTGTAGGTTCGACTCCTGCCCGGGGTACCAAATAGAGTATGAAAAAGCAGACAACACCCGCACAACAATTCGACGGCCAGCGTGATGGCGAGGCTTTGTTATTCGTATTTCGGCGTCATATTATCGCCATGCGCAAGGGCTTCTATCTGCTGCTAATTCCGATGTGTATCGGTGCCCTGCCGTACCTCATCTGGCAGACCAATCTGAACCTCCTTTGGGTGTTTTTGGGGAGTTTCGTGCTTGGACTGGTGCTTTTTGGGTATCATTTTTTGATGTGGTTCTACACCTACTACATCGTCACTGATCAGCGCATACGTCAGATCACGCAGCGAGGCTTCTTTGGCAAGGACGTCATCGAGCTCAAGTTGTCAAAGGTGCAGAGCATCAGTTATAATGTGCCGGGCTTTACCGGCGAGGTATTTGGCTTTGGCACCATCGTTATTCGTACATTTGTCGGTGACCTAGTCATAAAGAATGTCGAACACCCAGATGAGGTATATAATAAACTGCAGGACGCTGTTGATATAGCGACCGAAAGGAAAGATGATGATCAAGAAATTAGCGAAGCGTAAACGCACAAAGAAAGAGTTGCCAGTACGTATCACTAATGATACTGTGGCAGAGCATCGTGAGCGGGTGCTTGCTGGTGGCCGTCGCCACAAATATCCGGTTCAGTATACAAAACATAAACTGGTGTGGAATACATTGATCATATCAGCACTTGGGGTTGTAGTGGCAGGTGTCTTGGTGTATCTACAGCTGTATGTTTGGAGAGATGGTAGTGATGTTGCGTACCGCATCGTCAAGCTGCTTCCGTTGCCGGTTGCCTCTGTCGATGGCGCCAGCGTACCATATAGCGACTACCTCTTCTATCAACGCGGCAATATGGCGGTATTGAAGCAGCAAGGCCAGGATGGGGATGCTGACCGAGTGAATTTCCAGCGCCAGCGTGCGATGGACCAAGCAGTTCAGGATGCCTATGTGCGAAAAATTGCCCGAGAGCGCCAGATAAGCGTTAGCGATGAGCAGGTCGAGGCAGAGATGCGCCGGAAGCAGCAAGAGTCCGGTATGTCAGAGGAGGCTTACCGCTCGACCATTCAGGATCAGCTTAACTGGTCCATTGAGGATGTCCGTCATGGGGTGCGGGCGTCGCTTCTTCGCTGGCAAGTAATGTTTACCGTCGATACGGAGGCGACAAGGCGCGTAGAGACTGTTCAGCAGCGATTAAGTGAGGGAAAGAAGCTGGCAGATATTGCACAGGAGCTTGGGACTGAGGCGGTTCAGTTTGCCCCAGCAGTAACGGTTGATCGCGGGAACCAGGATGGCGGTATTACTGCGACTGCCGTGGCCCTTGAAGACGGCAAGGTGTCATCACCGGTGAAGGCGCTGGCTGCCGATGGCTACTATTTCGTGCAGCCGACTGGTCGCGATGAGGGAACAGTGACCTATGCATATCTTAAGGTCCCGCTGTCGGCGTTTCGTCGGGAATTTGACAAAGTTATCACGGAGAATCGAGTACATTACTATATAAAACTTGACCGACCATCGACCGAGCAGTAGTCGTAGGTCTCTTTGCGCAAGTGGCAGACTCTGGTATAATAGCTCAGGGAGTTTGCCGCTGTAGCTCAGTTGGTAGAGCGGCGCTTTCGTAAAGCGTAGGTCACCGGTTCAAGTCCGGTCAGCGGCTCCATGGTAGTATGAAAAAGCAACTCAAGACACTTACTCAGTCAGTATTAGGCGACCGCTGGTTGCTTGGTCTTATCGTTCTTAACGCATTTATTACACTCGGTATATTGATTTGGCTTGTGGCCGTTATTCGTCCAAGCGAAACACAGGTGATCGTTCAGCAAAGCTCGTTTAGTGTCGCAGGGCTATACAATGGTTATTGGTATACTCATTGGACATATGGAGCACTGCAGCTTTTGCTCCTTACTGGGCACGTGGTGCTCGCTATAAAGCTACGCCAGGCTGGTCTGCGCGATCTTGCGTTGAGTCTTCTCTGGGTCACAGTTCTACTTTCGGTTATTTTGGTATTGTTTGCTCATTCAATCATACGCATCGCGTCAGTGGGGTATTAGATGAAAAGTATTGAAATTCCCCTCGGCAAGCGCACGCCACTATATCGATTCCTGGAGGTATTGCCGGGCTTATTGAGTTATGGAGCGATCATTCTGCTAATCGTTCTTTCGATCGTCAATCCCGTATGGGCGTCAGTGTACTTACTTATTATTATTCTCAGCATGTTTGTAAAGGTGGTGGGTATTACGTTCCATATGGTCTATGGACGGAAGCGAATGGACCAAGCGAGCCGTATTGACTGGAGGGGGCGTCTTGCTGATCTTGAAGATCCAGCCCAGGCATATGCACGACTGCGAGACGAGCGTTCTAGTGAACTCGGTTTTTCTGAACATCAGGAAAATCTGCGCCTCATCTCAGCGGCTCAACCTGGCTTTTTCCCGAAACCGTCTGAGATTTATAACGCCGTCATTATGCCGGCCTACAACGAGAGTATCGAAGTGATTGAGCCAGCGCTACAGTCGGTTATTGATACAACCTATGATAAAAAGCAGATGATTCTCTTGTTTGCCTATGAGGAACGGGGTGGGAAAGGCATCGAACAGACCGCTAAAACGCTTCAAAAGCGCTACCAGAAGCATTTTGGCGCCTTTCTTATCGTGAAGCACCCTAAGGATATCCCAAACGAGGTGATCGGAAAGGGCGGAAATATCACCTATGCTGGTCGCCAGCTGCAGCAGTATCTTGAGAAGGAGCAAATCCCTCTTGGTAATGTGATCGTGACGACGATGGACTGCGACAATAAGCCTCACGCAACCTACTTTGACTACCTTACGTATGAGTATATTGTTCGCGAAGACCGTAAGCATTGCTCATATCAGCCAGTTTGTTTGTTCACGAACAATATTTGGGACGTTCCAGCGCCAATGCGTGTCGTGGCGACCGGTAACTCATTTTGGAATATCATCAGCTCCATGCGTCCCCATTCGCTGCGCAATTTTGCTTCTCACGCCCAGCCGATGGACGCGCTTGTTGAGATGGATTTTTGGAGTGTCAGGACTATCGTTGAGGACGGGCACCAGTATTGGCGCAGCTACTTCCACTTTGGCGGTAACTATGATGTGGTGCCGCTCCATGTCCCGATTTATCAGGATGCCGTGTTAGCGGGTACGTATACGAAGACATTAAAGGCGCAGTTCGTGCAGCTCCGTCGTTGGGCATACGGTGCCTCCGACGTAGCATATGTCGGGAGTCATCTCTTCAGTCGAGACCGTAATGTACCTTTTTTGCCAGGACTTGCTCGGTTTATACGCCTCCTCGATGGTCACGTCACGTTGGCATGTATGTCAATTCTCATCGCCTTTGGCGGCTGGATACCATTGATATTGAACGGCGAGGCGGCACGCAGCGTGGCGGCGCACCAGTTGCCTGATACGGTGAGTATTTTGCAGCAAATTGCGCTTATCGGTATGGTGGTGGCTATCTTTACCTCCTTCAAGCTTCTTCCGCCGCGTCCAGTGCGTTACACCAGGCGACGGAACTTTCTGATGCTCATCCAATGGGTGCTTATGCCGGTGACGGCCATTGTGTATAGCTCCATGGCCGCGTTTAACTCACAAACTCGCTTGATGCTCGGTCGCTATCTTGATAAGTTCGATGTTACCGAAAAATCTACGGCCGCCCTTAACGACCGGAATAAGGCCGCTCGTAGCTAGTCGATGGACGGCCGCGTCGCCGCTTTGTCGTGATCAGGTCGTGCTGCGCAGCGTATTGCATGGCTGCGACAGGGTCGTAGCACTCCAAGGTATGATGGGTGACGGCTAGGATGTCTTCTGAGGAGATTTCTCGATGTTGAATAAGCAGCTTCTCTTGTACTGTCTGCGCGAGCGCTAGGCTGGCCGACGCTCCCTCATCGGTGTCGTGTTGAAAGCTGTGTGCGATACTAATGATAAGCTTTCCGAGGTTAAAAGGGCGCTGCTGTCCATCATTCCCAAGAACGCAGCTGCCATCAAGTGTTGGCTGTTCGTAGGTCGTGAAAGTGGTTTGACACTGAGGGCAGCGATGGCGCCGCCATGTACTGGGGTGCTTTTTGTGTCCGCGCGAATTGATAATGTTGGTTTTGTCATGAAAACAATTTATACATATCATATCAATATATTGACATACCTCTAGAAAAAAATCTAGTGGAAAACTGTGGAACGGCTGAGGAAAACCCCGAAAGGATCATTCTTTCGGGGTTTTATGTGCCTGCTGATGCGGTATCGAGAAGGGTTACTTGGCAGTTTTACGTGCTAGTGAGCTTCGCTCTTCTCGAATTGTTTTGTTGTATTCAAAGTGGATCATCGTCTTGGCGAGCAAGGATGTATCCGCTTTCGGTGACTTGGTGGACACCTGAGTGGAAGGGAGTTTACCCATACTACTTATGGTAGCATACTATGATAAAAAAGTCAAGAGAACAAGTAGCTCCGTTTTATATCACAGGGCGGATATTGCCGTAGTCGCTGCAGAAAAAAAGACCTCCCGTGGGGAGGTCTGGTTATTCGAGTGTGGTGGGCGATAGAGGATTCGAACCTCTCACCTTCGCAACGTCAATGCGACGCTCTAGCCAAATGAGCTAATCGCCCGTAAACCTTTTTTATTGTACCAAGAACAGAGGAGGATTGCAACATTCGTGCTATAATAACCTCATGAATGATGAACAACTATATGCGATGCGTCATAGCCTGGCGCATATTACGGCAGCTGCCGTTCAGCGACTCTGGCCGGATGCCAAGTTTGGTGTGGGGCCGGTGGTGGATAATGGCTTTTACTATGACATTGACCTTGGCGACACGAAGATCAGCGAGCAGCAGTTTGGCAAAATCGAAAAGACCATGCGGCGGATTATTTCTGAGGGGCAGGACTTTGTCTGCACCAAGTGTCATATTGATGAAGCGATTGCCTGGGCCAAGGAAACAGGCCAGCCATACAAGGAAGAGCTGCTGAACGACCTAAAGCGTGCCGGTACGACTGCCGCCAAAGATTTGGATGCGGCCGAAATGGGCACCATTGCTGATGGTGATGCGGCATTGGATGAAGTGTCGTTTTATGCCAATGGCACGTTTAAGGATCTGTGCCGTGGTCCGCACGTGGCAAATACTCGTGAAGTTGGCGCCTTTAAGTTACTTCGGGTGGCGGGTGCTTACTGGCGGGGCAATGAAAAAAATCCGCAAATGCAGCGGCTGTATGGCGTGGCCTTTGCCACGCAAGAGGAGCTCGATGCCTACCTGGAGCGACTGGAGTTAGCAAAACAACGCGATCACCGTAAACTTGGCAAGGAGCTGGATTTGTATACGACGTCGCAGCTGGTCGGTGTGGGATTGCCGCTGTTTACACCGCGGGGAACGATTGTGCGTGATATTGTTGCCCAGTATTCAAATCAGCTGCGCCAAGCGTATGGCTTTCAAAAAGTGTGGACACCACACATTACAAAAAAAGACCTGTACGAAAAGAGCGGGCACTGGGCAAAGTTTGGTGATGAGTTGTTCCTGGTGAAAAGCCAGGAAACGAGCGACGAGATGGCTTTGAAGCCGATGAACTGTCCGCACCACACGCAGATTTTTGCCTCGCGTCCGCGTAGCTATCGCGATATGCCCGTGCGCTATCTGGAAACGACGACTGACTATCGGGATGAGAAGACTGGTGAGCTGGGCGGGCTGAGCCGGGTGCGTTCACTAACACAGGATGATAGTCATGTGTTTTGTCGACCAGACCAAATTGAGCAGGAAATAAATAATTTACTGGCGGCGGCGCGTGAATTGTATATGACCATTGACATGAAACTCAGGGTGCGGTTGAGCTACCGGGATGACTCGGATGCGTATTTGGGCGATCCTGCATTGTGGACGTCGGCGCAAAACCAGTTGAAGTCGGCGGTTGAAAAAGTCGGACTAGAGTATTTTGAGCAGGAAGGTGAAGCCGCCTTTTATGGTCCGAAAATTGATTTTATGGCGACGGACGCGATTGGTCGTGAACACCAGGTGGCGACGGTGCAGCTCGACTTTGTGCAGCCACAGCGCTTCGGTCTGGAATATGCTGAAAGTGATGGAAAATTTACAACACCCGTGATGATTCACTGCGCTTTGCTCGGCTCGATTGAGCGCTTTATGAGCGTCTTTATCGAACATACGGGCGGGTGGTTTCCATTCTGGGCGGCACCAGAGCAGGTGCGTATTTTGAGCATCAATGATGAGGTTTCAGAGTATGTAGATAAAATTACAACGATTTTATCAGGGGTCGTGCTGGATACGCCAGTCAAGTATAATGAAGTAAGATTTACAACGGACGATCGTAACGAATCACTCGGTAAGAAAATTCGTGAAGCGACCGCGGCCAAAATTCCGGTCCAACTCATCGTTGGTCCGAAGGATGCTGCGGCGGGTGAAGTGAGCGTGCGCACTCAGTCTGGCGAAGAAAAAGTGTTGTTAGAAAAACTCTCCGAGTACTTGAAGGGGCTGTGAAAATAATGCGACGACTGCGCATCGCGATTGATATTGATGATGTTCTGGCGGAGAATGCCGCAGGGTTTGTGGCATTCAGTAACCAGCGCTGGGGAACAAAGTTGACAGTTGATGACTATGATGAACACTGGGCGAAAATGTGGCGTGTCGATCAAGTGGAGACGGAGCGCCGAGCAGCAGAGTACTTCCGTTCGCCAGCAGCTCGGCAGTATGGACATGTAGGGGGGGCGTTTGACGTGTTGGAGCGCCTATCAAATGAACATCATGTGATGATCGCGACGTCGCGACGTTTGCAGATGAAGTATGATACTTTGGCATGGATGGAGGAGCATTTTCCTGGTATTTTTGCTAGCACCGCGGTGTATTTTGCTGGTATCTGGGACGACGCTCAGGATGGCTCTCATAAGATGACCAAAGCCGAGCTGGTAAATCAAATCGGGGCAGACGTGTTGATTGATGATCAGCTGAAACACTGCACGGCGGTGGCCGGAGAGGGGCGCCATGCGATTCTTTTTGGCGACTATGCGTGGAATCAGGCTGATGAGTTGCCCGATTTGGTTGAGCGGTGCACTAGCTGGACGGAAGTGGAGGCGGCCATTGATCGAATTGCCAACCAGTAGTTTTCGCGACCGGGTGTATGCGCTGATGGCGTCACTGCCTGAGGGCAGGATAACAACCTATGGCGACCTGGCCGCGATGGCGGGGCATCCATATGCAGCGCGCCAGGTTGGGGCTATCGCACATGGCAGTCCGATCGATTTACCGTGGCATCGGCTGGTGAATGCGCGCGGTGGGCTGGCGGTTGGTTTCCCGGGCGGCCAGGAAGTGCAGCGACAGCTTCTGGCGCAGGACGGTATCCAGTGTGATGATGAGTGGCGAGTGGTGGACTTTGAGGAGCGACGATGGCGTCCGGATCGGTAGCACCGCTGATCGTTATTGCGGGGCCGACGGCGAGCGGGAAGACGTCGCTGGCTATTGACCTGGCTGAGCGGTATGGCGGAGAAATTATCTGCGCCGATAGCCGGACGATTTACCAGGGCATGGACATTGGCACCGCCAAGCCAACGGTCGAAGAACGACGCGGAGTGCCACACTGGGGACTGGATTTAGTTGAGCCAGGCGAGGCGTTTTCGGCCACTCAGTTTAAGACGTACGCTCAGCAGAAAATAGCCGAAATCCGCCAGCGCGGCAATGTGCCGTTTTTGGTTGGCGGTACTGGTCTGTATATCGATGCGGTGGTGTTTGATTTTCAGTTTGGCCCCCGGGCTGATGACGAGTTACGTCGGGCATTGGCAGATATGTCTGTTGAGGAGCTGCAGAGATATTGTCATAAAAACAACATAAAGCTTCCTGAAAATAATAAAAATAGACGCTATTTGATGCGGGCTATTGAGCGAAAAGGGGATCCTATAAGAGGTGATAGTACGCCGATAGATAACTCTATTATTGTTGGAATTACAACGAAAAGAAAAGAACTTCGAACAAGAATTGAGTTCAGAGCTGAACAAATTTTTGAAAATAATGTTGTAAAAGAAGCAATATGGTTGGGCAAAAAATATGGCTGGGAAAGTGAGGCCATGACAGGGAATATCTACCCCATCGTACATCGGTATATACGAGGTGATATAGATGAGGCGGAACTTAAGCGGCAGTTTATCGTGAGTGACTGGCATCTTGCAAAGCGACAGCTCACATGGTTACGTCGTAATCCGCATCTCCTCTGGGGCGATAGACGATCAGCTGAACACTATTTGTCACAGTTTTTGGCGCAGACGTACATCTTGTGATACAATTTTTATTGATGATTGACGCATTGTTTGGTTCAAAAACGAGGGTAAAGCTGCTGCAGCTTTTTTTGAACAATCCCGAAAAGTCATTTTATGTGCGGGAGATTACTCGTCTTATTGATGAACAGATCAACTCGGTGCGGCGTGAGCTCTCAAATATGCTCAACGTCGGCATCATCGTGTCTGATACTGCCGAAAATAAGCTCTACTACGCAGCGAACCAACGCTATATGCACTATAAGCCCCTGCGCGAAATTTTTGCTGAAAGTGAGCGGAAGAGTGAGCCTACGGCAAAGTCAAAAAGTACAATCAAGCCTTGGATGAATGATCTGGAGAAGCTGCCCGGGCTGCGACTTGCGGTTGCGGCAGGCTCGCTCGTCAGGGGCTCAGCAAGCCGTATCGATATGCTACTGGTCGGTAACATACCTGCAGCCAAGCTAAATACGGTAATGAAGAAGATTGAAAAATACGAAGGTCGTGAGCTGAATTATGCTGTGCTCAGTTACGATGATTTTTACTACCGGCTTAGCGTCCGAGATAAGTTTATTACAGAGATCATTGGCGGCACCTGCACGGTGTTGGTTGATACGGAAAATATACTGAAGTAAGGAGGAAAATATGTTTGACGTAGAATATAAAGGTGCAAATGCTGTTGTTTTTACAACGAAAAATACTCGCGTAGTGTTTGATCCTGCGTTATCACTCGTAGGCCTCAAGGACGTCACCGGGGCTCAGGATGTGCAGGTAGTAACTGAAGAGCGATTTGCTGTAAAAAATACAACGAATCTTACCTTTGATGGCCCTGGAGAGTACGAAGTTGGGGATATCTCGCTAAAAGGTTTGCCGGCGCAGCGCCATATAGACGCAGATAATGATGTTAAAAATGCAACAATATACCGCCTGGCTATTGGCGATGTGCGATGTGCAGTGCTCGGCAATATCGCACCGAAACTTTCGGATGAGCAGCTGGAAGGGCTTGGCGTTGTTGACATTGTGGTGGTGCCAGTTGGTGGACATGGCTATACACTTGATGCGACAGCTGCAGCTACGGTGGTGCGGCAGCTGGAGCCGAAGGTGGTTATTCCAGTACACTACGCGGATGTGGCCCTCCAGTATGAAGTGCCACAGGATGAGTTGAGCGTCTTTGTATCAGAGATGGGCGCCGCAGAGATTGAGGCTGGCCATAAATGGAAGGTAAAAAATGCCGCCTCACTTCCCGAGCAGCTGTCTATCGTAAAAATTACGCGTAGCTAGACGCCTGCTGAGTTCGGAGAAGACCCGCAAGACAAATCCCCCTCCTGGTAACAGAAGGGGGATTTGTTGACGGATTTACTAAGCGCTCTTTGTAGTATCCGCAGGCTGCAGAAGACCTTTCTTCTTGAGTGTGCGGATCGCCTGAGTGCTGAGTACCATGCTTACTTTCTGGCCGCCTACAATGATAGTCTTTTTCTGCAGGTTAGGTTTGAAAGTACGCTTGGTGCGGCGGAGGGAGAAGCTAACGTTATGACCGTATTGCTTGCCCTTGCCGGTGAGTTCGCATCGTGATGCCATTCCAACCTCGCTTTACTTTATATAGCAATCCTTTGTATTGTAGCGGTATTTGCTCAATTAGTCAAGATGGTATAATAGAAAGGATGGACGTGATACATATCGTACTTATTTTAGGTGTTATTTTAGTATCGATGACACTGCATGAAGCGATGCATGCCTTTATGGGCTACTTCCTCGGTGACGACACGGCAAAGGTAGAGGGGCGCCTAACGCTCAACCCCCTGAAGCACATCGATCCATTTATGACCATTCTATTACCCTTGCTGCTGGCCGTGTCGGGCTTGCCGATATTTGGCGGGGCAAAACCTGTGCCATTTAACCCCTACAGAGTTCGGCATGGAGACTGGGGCGCGGCGTTGGTGGCACTTGCCGGTCCGCTCACCAATCTACTAATAGCATTTTTGGCGTTTGGTGTTGGTGTACTGAGCGGGCTCATCGTCGAGGGTGGCTTCATACAGAAGACTATTGGCGGCGACATCATTGCTACGATAATTTTTGTGAATCTTGGCTTTTTCGTATTCAACATGCTGCCTATCCCACCGCTAGATGGATCGCGGGTTGTGTATGCAGTGGCGCCAGATCCAGTTCGCCGTGGTATGGAGTTTGTCGAACAATACGGCGTAATGCTGGTGTTTGCTCTGGTTCTTGTCGCGAGCGGAAGCGGTCTTCTGGGTAGTCTCATGACAGGCGGTATGGATAGTATTATTCACGGCTTTCGTTTCATTTTTGGTGTATAATAGAAGTAGCCCCGAAACCAGTCCGTGGGCACATATGATTTTCCTAACATCATACGATAGGGAGCTTTAATGATTAGTCACCGTGGTGGCTAGTTGCGAGCACCCACCTTGCATATATGCGGGGGAATATCACGTGTTTGCGGCATCGGGGCTTTTTGTGCTATGATACAGCGTATTTCAGTAAGGGTAGTGCTGCGCCATCGCGAATCTTGCCTCCTTGTGCGTCGAGCAGATGGCCGTAGTTCAATTTTAGGAAAATATGAATTACCTGGTGGCAGGGTGGTTGCTGGTGAGCAGCCAGAGGATGCAGCGGGGCGGTTCCTGCGAGAAGATATCGGTATGCCAGATGCGCCAGAGCTTCGGCTAGAGGACGTGCTCACCTATGAAGATGCTGATGATCGTGAGATACAGTACGTAGTCGTGGTGTATAGTGGTGAGATGTCAGAAGTGTCGAGGATGGTATCGCTCAGCAGTCATTACGATAAGTTTGTATGGTATCAGGCAGGGAAGCTTGACCCTGGGCAGATAACGGAGCTTGGGCAGCTACTTCTTGGCGTGGTGCCGCCAGTGACTGATGGTGCGCAAAGGGCAGACACTGGGCGTATTGAGATGCGGCCGACGGTATATAGTGATGGAGGCTCTCGGGGTAATCCCGGCCCCTCGGCAACTGGTTATGTACTTGTAGACGCGGAGGGTATGGTCATCGATGAGGGAGGCGAATATCTAGGCATCACCACAAATAACCAGGCCGAATACCAGGGGGTGAAGCTGGGATTAGAGAAAGCGCTTGCGATGGGTTGGCGAGATTTTGATTTTAAGGTCGATAGTATGCTGGTGGCAAACCAGCTGAACGGGGTTTATAAGGTGAAGAATCGCGAGCTGTGGCCGATTCATGATCATATAAAAGAGTTACTGTCGCAGTTTGACCGAGTGAGATTTATCCATGTGCCCCGTGAGCTAAATCAATTGGCCGATGGTATGGTAAATAAAATACTTAACCAGCATATTCGTAAAGAAAAGTGATATAATAGTGGGGCAGTTCACTAGGCAATCGCTTGGTGCTTTGCGCTAAGAGGAAAGTCCGGGCAGTGAAGGACGCCAACAGTCGCTAACGGCGACCGGGGGAAACCCTAGGGAAAGTGCCACAGAAACGAAACTACCCATGCGTTACGGCGCGCGGGAAAAGGTGAAACGAGTAAGGTAAGAGCTTACAGTCGGTTATGGTGACATAGCGGAGAGGTAAACCCTGTTGACTGCAAGGAGATCTGCATAGGAGTGGTCCGCTCGCAGGTCGATAACCGCTTGATTCGTCTGGCAACAGATGAACTAGATAGATGATTGCCCACGACAGAACCCGGCTTATCGGTGGACTGTACTACAAAAACCTCCCGTGGTCTGGGAGGTTTTTGTAGTACAGGGCCGAACGGCTATTTAGTAGCTGCCTTAACAATTGTCTTAAAGGCGGCTGGGTCACTAACCGCAATCTCAGCTAGCATCTTGCGGTTCAGCTCGATATTGTTGGCTTTCATGCCGGCGATGAGCTTGCCATAGGTTGTACCTTCTTGGCGAGCGGCTGCATTAATGCGGGTGATCCACAGGGCGCGTAGGTCGCGCTTTTTATTGCGGCGGTCGCGGTAAGCATACTGCAGAGCGCGGATTACACCTTGCTTTGCTAGGCGGAAGCTACGGGTGCGGTTGTGCTGCATACCTTTGGCAGCTTTGAGAATCTTCTTGTGCTTAGCGCGTGCGGGAACTCCTCGTTTAACTCGCATGATTATACTCCCATTGCTCGGCGAGCGTTCTTCGCCATTGAGCCCTTAACGATTGCTGTTTGGTTGATGGCGCGCTTGCGACTCTTAGACTTTTTTGCCAAGAGGTGCCCGCCGAATGCGCGCTGGCGGGTCAGTTTGCCGGTACTGGTTAGCTTAATGCGCTTAGCAGTGCCCTTATGGGTCTTGAGTTTTGGCATTACTTACTCCTTATTACTACGCTCAGATTGCGACCAGCCATCTGAGGCTTTTGCTCTAACACCGCCTCATCTTCGAGTTGTGCCATGATCTTCTCAATCAATTCGTAACCAATTTCTCGATGTGCCATCTCGCGCCCCTTATAGACAACTTGGATGCGCACCTTATGGCCATCAGCCAAAAACGCTTTGATTTTACGAAGCTTGACATCAAGGTCACCAGCGCCAATCTTCAGACCGAAACGCATCTGCTTTAAGTCGCTCGCTTTTGCGGCGCGCTTATTGCGCTGCTGATCCTTCATTTTTTGGTACTGGAATTTCCCCCAGTCGATGATTTTTGCCACCGGCGGATTGGCGTTTGGTGAAATTTCCACCAAGTCCAGTCCCGCATCTTCTGCCGCTTGCAGGGCGTCACGTAGTGACATGATCCCTAGTTGCTCACCGTCTGAACCGACGACTCGCAGTTCTCGGGCACGGATTGCTCCGTTGATACGAATTGATTTGTTGTTAATCCTAGCTCTCCTTTTGAAGCAATGATTAGAATTAATCTCCAGGAGTAATTGTAACAGATAAGGATAGGTTTTTCAATGATTTTGAGACAATGGTAGATTTAACGAGGAATGACTTGGCGATACTGGAGACTCTCGGCTATATGGGGGATGGTGATATCGGGCGCCCCTTCAAGGTCGGCGATAGTGCGCGCGACCTTAATGACTTTGAAGTAGCTGCGAGCACTAAGGTCGAGTTTTTTTGCTGCAGCGAGAAGGAAGTTCTTAGCTTCATCACTGAGTGGTGTAAAAATATCAACGTCCTTACTGCTCAAATTACCGTTGTACTTTTTACTACTTCTGTATCTGTTATTTTGAGCATCTACAGCATTTTTTATCATTTTGCTTATGGTTTTATGTTGTGTTTTTTGCATCGACTTTGCCGAGGAGAGGAGCGATTCATGGGGGACTCGGGTAACATTTATAGTCAAGTCGATGCGATCAAGGAGTGGTCCAGAGAGACGCTTTTGGTATTGTAAAATTTGCGTTGAGGAGCATCGACAGGCCTTCTCGGTGTCGCCTAGATAGCCACAGGGGCAGGGGTTCATAGTGGCAACTAAAATGAAATCTGCTGGATAATAATATTTTCCTTGAGCGCGAGAAATAGTGACTTGCTTGTCTTCAAGCGGCTGCCTGAGTGACTCAAGTGTGGTGCGCGGATACTCTAGTAGCTCATCTAGGAAGAGGGTGCCGTGATGGGCGAGACTAATTTCTCCCGGTGTCGCCTTGCTTCCACCACCAATCATGGAGACGCGACTGGCGGTGTGGTGCGGGGCTCGAAAGGGTCTGGTGGTCACAATATCCCCGGTACTATGGTGGTCGCTGAGGTTGTGTAATTTAGTGACCTCGATGATCTCTTCATCTGAAAGTGGCGGCAGGAGCGAGGTGAGTGCCTGGGCTAGCATGGTTTTGCCGGAGCCTGGTGGGCCAGAGAGAAGGATATTGTGGCGCCCGGCGACTGCAATGGCGATGGCGCGCTTGGCTTGTTCTTGCCCCTTTACGTCATCAATCATGACGTCCTGCTTCCTTGTCCTGGTGTGGCTGGTTGAGCCAGCAAATGGACTGATGAGGCGCTCTCTCTTGAGATGAAGAAATAGTTCTTTAAGGTCGTGTACTGGGAAGACGGTGACGTCGGGGATAAGATGAGCCTGGTCGGCATTAGCCGTGGGGAGAAATACCCGTGTAATGCGGTGCTCGCGAGCAGTCTCGGCTAAGGTGATAGCCGAGCGAATAGGACGAAGCGTCCCGTCAAGTGCTAGTTCGCCAGCAAATAGTGCATCGGATAACGATGCCTGAGGAAGCTGCTTGCCGATACAGAGGACGGCAAGGGCGATGGGAAGGTCAAATTGAGCACCGTCCTTGGGGAGTTCAGCTGGTGCGAGGTTGATCGTGATCTTGCCTTTTGGAAAGTCGAGCAGTGAGTTCTTGATGGCGCTGCGGACGCGGTCGCGAGCTTCATCGATGGCTTTATTGCCGAGGCCGACGATTTGTAGTCCAGGCAGACCCTGGGCCATGTCGCCCTCGACTTCAATGAGCTGACCATTGAATCCGTATGGGGTCGCCGAGAAGACTTTGCTTACCATGACTATATTTAACCATAAGAGTGTCGACAAAGAAAGGATTTTTTAGTATACTAGGGCAGATGGACGGGGCTGAAATAGCTTTCGACAATTGGACCTTATCAGGATATTTTGCGAACCGAATGTGCACGTTAAGCATGATGTTAATTGCAAACTTTACTGCAAAAGCAAAGGCATTCTTTGCGAGCTTGTCTCCAAAAATGGCCTTCGCACCAATCGCTGCTTAATTTAGCGATCGTCTCCTCGTTTAGGCAACATAGAGCGGGCGAGGTGTCATACGTATGTTGCTAGCTGTGTGTTCGGGCAGCGGCGAATGCGCGGGACTTTTTCCGCGTAACCTCCCACGTTTTTTCGACTTATTTTTGAGCGGCGGGTGGTTATAAATTTTTAAATAAGTCTATGTTCGTAGACGAATATCATGATACCAGTTGGACCCGGGGGCGGTACCCGGCAGCTCCACCATGCGATAAAGAGACCAGCCATAAGGCTGGTTTTTAGATTAAATTTGCGTGGGTGATATCAGAAAAAACAGCCACCTGCGAGTAGTGGCTGTTTTTAAGTGGAGTTTTATGTGTTCTGTTTATTTTTGGCCTCTGTATAATTTTTTTATTCAGAAGCTACCCCTATAATATAGTACGAAAAAGCTTATGTCAACGCTTTTTGCGAAAAATCTTTAGGTAAAAAATACCACAGCATATGCCCTAATGAGTTACTGGGTTGCGACTCGTCTTTGAGTAATGAAACTGCGGTGCTGGGCGGACGATATGTATTTGGGCGTGAAGTTGACTCTACTGTAGCGTGAGGTAGGTTCTTGCCGAGTAGCGATGTTATTGATCTTGCCAGCGGGTGGTGGGTTGCGAGAGGGCTAGTTGTGTTGTTGTCAGTATGTAAAAAGAAGCTTGCCATGTGGGTGATGTACTTGTAGCGCATGCCTCTTTGCTCCAGGCTCCCTAGACTGTTGGGCGGGTGATGAAAGTCCATTGATGCTTTGGGATGCTGTTCCATGGGCGGTGACTGCGACTGCGGCATTGGACTTGTTGCAGTCATGTTTTTTCTGTCCAGCATTGGGTAGGGGCTTGGAGCTATGCTATCTATGCAGATTTCCTTGTATTGGGCACGCGGTAGAGATCCCTCAAGCGCCCCTGCGCGTGAGAGTGATTTTGGGCCTGCTTGGGTTCGCTCCTGGCGGGGGCGGGGTACCTTTGGGTGGTCCCGTGGCGCAGACGATTAATCGCTCTTTCATGCGATGCTTCCGTGACCCTAAGCTAGCTGTAATATTGTGAATTGGTGCGAGTTACGTGTATTACTTACATCATTGTAATTTATACAATATTTAGTAAATAACAGATATAGATAAAGTCTGTAGCTACGTATAATGTAAAAATAACAATGCATTTTTTATAAAATTGATTGACTTTTTAACGTGAGCGTGATACCATTAGGACAAGCTTTTACAAAAACAAAAAGCAATAAAAAAATAATCACCTTAACAATCCCTTACGATGCACACGGCAGCTCACTCACTGGCGTACAGTCGGCCGCAGCATGGAATCTCCATGGTGCTGCCGATGCTCCGCCAAGCCCCGCCTTAGGGCGGTACGCGATGAGCGTTGAGCGCGCGCGATTAGTACCGCGCATATATCCAGTTAATCCCTGTGATAGGAAATTGTAGTGATACTACTGGATATATGCGCAGAGGAACTTTGCGCAAGGACATGCTCCTTACATAAGGAGCGGTCAGTTGCCCTCGAGCGACGACTTTCGGTTAGGACACCCGCGCCCATATAGTTATTGAAAAGCGGCGGATGGTTGTGTTCCACCACCCAATTGTAGTTGTCGCTCGGGCTCTCTTGATATCTCTCGTTATGTGTGAATGTGGTATAGTTAAGCATATGAAGTATGGATATACCGTAGCGTTATGTCTTATTGCCTGCTTATCTGCAGTCGCTATTTTGCACGTAACATCGCCAAGTAGTGCTGGCCCTCTCATGGTGCTAGTATTTTTTATTTGCATATACGCGGCATCGGCATCGGCGCTATATATGGTAATGCTAGGGCTAAGAATGCTCGGCATGAGATTGCTTCCTGAGGGGGTGCATCGCAGGGCTCTGGGGGAGTTGCGCCCATTGAAATTATATTATTATGCGAGTGTTGCCGGCTTGGTGCCGGTTATTTTACTGGGAATGCAATCGATAGGCGGTGCGCGTGTATGGGATATCGTGTTATTGTTCCTGTTTGTCGGGCTGGGGTGGTTTTATATCGCCAAGCGCTTTTAATACCGTAGTCACTATAGCGCTAACATGATACAATATAAGGTATGAATCCAGAACTGCCACAGGCACAGCCGTCAGTTGAATCCCTGCCGTTAGCTCCGAGTGGGCCAGAGGTGTCAGTTGGGCGTGTCGAACATGAGCAGCCTCGCATGGAACAGCAGGCGACGGCTGGCGAGCCAGCCCCGCAAGCATCACTACCAGCGATTCCGCAGGCCGCCGTGAACGTTGCAGTGCCAGCGCCCGCAGCGCCACCACAAACAATGGCGAGCGACGCACCTGCTATTGCTGGGGATGACGATCTCATCGAGAAGGAATGGGTTGATAAGCTGAAGCGTATCATTTCGCTGACAAGAGATGATCCTTATGAGCGGGCACGAGTGATCGCGCAGTTGCAGGCTGACTATCTAAAGAAGCGTTACAATAGGGAAATGGGGCAACCAAAAGGGTAGGTAATGAATAGCGGTCCGATCATCACTGGATTTGTCGTCGTTGTCGTTTTGGGTATCGGTGCGACTATTGTTGCATTACAATATCGCAAAATGCTAAGAGAGGCAAAAAACTATGAGCGCGGTCTTAAGATGGTGCCGCTGCTTATCCATCTTCCGCCGAGCAGTGAGGATATCGAGGGTGCAAGTCGCGACCAGCGGGATCTAACGGAGGAAATCTTAAGCCAGGCGCAGGTGATGTATAATATCATCTCGAGTACGGCAACGCGTGGCTTTAAGAGTAAGATTTACGGCCAGCGACATATCTCCTTTGAAATTTTATCACGTGGCGGCCTGGTGCATTATTATGCAGTCGTCCCGACGGTCTTAGTGGATGTTATCCAACAGGCGATAGCTGCGGCATATCCATCGGCTCGCCTTGAGGAAGTGACGGATACGAATATTTTTAGCCAGGTTGGTAAAATGAGCGGGACGATTGGCGGTGAGTTCTCGCTGCGCAAGTCGTTCGTTTTTCCTATCGCGACGTTCCAGGAGTCGAAGCGTGATGCTTCGCGGGCGGTTTTGAATGCAATGTCTGCTGCGACGAAAGAGGATGGCATCGGCATCCAGTTTTTGATTCGTCCAGCCCAGGAGGGATGGTCGCGCAAATCAGAAGAGCATATAGAGAAGCTGAAAAAGAGTAAAGGAAAAAAGCCATCGGCGAAAATAGGTGGTGTCGATGTCTCCATCGTGGGGGATTTGTTCGAGGCCTTATGGAAGCCGCCTCAGTCTAAGGATAAGGAGACTGAGGCAAAGCCAGAAGATAAGCAGCTTAGTTCACTTGAGCAGGCGGAGGTAGACGCGATCAGCGAGAAGACGCGCTATCCTGCCTATGAAGTCCTTGTGCGGGTGGTGATTTCTTCCAATACCGCCGCTCGGTCACAAGTGCTGCTAAAGAATATTATCGCAGCATTCGCGATGTTTGACTCGCCTCGAAACAATGGATTTAAGTTCTCGCTTACTCATAATATTGAGGAGCTTACGACAGCCTTTATCATGCGTTTCTTCCCGCAGCATGTACGTAGCACCGTGCTCAATAGCGTCGAGATGGCGACGCTGTTTCACTTGCCGGGCAGCAATGCCATCCCGACATCGCAGGTGAAGCGACAGATGTCAAAGCAAGTGGATGGGCCGACTGATGTGATGGACGAGGGGCTGCTCATAGGGTATAACGAATTTCGCGGCACCAAAAAACCGATTCGTATCGGCACGAAAGATCGCCGTCGTCACGTGTACATCATCGGTCAGACGGGCGTCGGTAAGTCGGTACTGCAGGAGAATATGGCTTACCAAGACATGATGGATGGTCGAGGGTTTGCGCTCATTGACCCGCATGGCGACCTTGTCGAGTCGTTGATGGGCAAGGTGCCTAAGGAGCGTGTGGAGGACATTATTTACTTCAACCCGGCGGATATGGAAAATCCTATCGGCCTCAATATGTTTGAGTTTGATCACCCTGACCAGAAGGACTTTTTGGTTCAGGAGGCGATTAATATGCTGTATGGCCTTTACGATCCAGGGCATACGGGTATCGTCGGTCCACGCTTGGAGCATATTTTCCGTAACTGCGCATTGCTGTTAATGTCGGATCCAGCTGGCGGCACCTTTATCGACGTGCCAAAGTGTTTGATTGACCCCGAGTTTGTGAAGTCGAAGTTGAAGTACGTGACTGATCAGCAGGTGATCGACTTTTGGACGAAGGAATTTCCGGCGTCACAGCGCTCAAACGAGGCGGGAGAGGTGATTTCATGGGTGGTCTCGAAATTTGGCCCGTTCATCTCAAATGACTCAATGCGTAATATCATCGGACAGACGAAGTCTGGTTTCAATATTCGCGAAATCATGGACAATAAAAAGATTCTGCTGGTGAACCTCTCAAAGGGAAAGATGGGTGAGCTGAACGCCAAGCTGCTCGGTATTATCTTTATCATGAAGTTTCAAGCTGCCGCTATGTCAAGGGCCGACATCCCCGAAGATCAGCGTGAAGATTTTTCACTTTATGTTGATGAGGTGCAGAACTTCGCAACCGATAGCTTCGAGTCAATCCTATCTGAGGCGCGAAAGTATAAACTGAGTCTTATCATGGGAAACCAGTTTATGACGCAGCTGACGGAGAAGATTCGCGAGGCGATCATCGGTAATATTGGTACGGTTATCTCCGGGCGCATCGGTATCACCGACGCTGAGCTGATGGTGAAGAAATTTCAACCGACCTTTGATATTGACGATCTTTCGAAGCTGCCAAACTTCCAGTCCATCGCCTCGGTAATGATCAATAACGTGCCTTCGGCTCCTTTTAGTATGAATTGGGTGCCGCCGATGGGTCAAGTGAATACGCAGCTGCGCGATGCGCTCGTCCGCCTGTCTGCGGCAAAATACGGCAAGCCGCGCGCGGTCGTTGAGCGTGAGATATTCGAACGGCTTGGCCGTAATAAAAAGGCAGCAACGGCAACACCTCTAGGTAATGGTTCTCGCACGGGTGGCGCTGCGGGTGGTTCGTCCTTTCTTGATGAGTGGCTGGCGAAGCGTCAACAGCTCGGTGGCGGGAAGCCTGGTGCCACTCCGGTATCGCCCATCCGTCCCGCTGGTTCAGGGCATGCAGTTGTCGCTGGTAATGGTGGTTCGGTCGCTCCGGCATCACCGCCGCTTGCACCTGGCGTAGCTGCAACGGGCCCAGCCGGTCCGCTGAATATGCCGGCGGTCAAACAGTCGCTATCGGTGCCCGAAGATTCATCACGGGGCGCGAGTGGTGTGGTAGTACCCCCTATGAGCACGCCTCCTGCGCCACCGGCTGCCCCAGGCTCTATCGCCGAGCAGATGGCGACTGAGCTGAAGGCTGCAGAAGAAAAGAACCACCTCGACTTGCGAGGTGGTGATGATGGCGAGGTGTCGATTAAGCTGCGCTAGAACGGGTGCTAGGTATTTTTCCTTCCGCTAAAGCCGACACGCACGTACTCAAATAGGGCACCGACGATCCAGCCACACACAAAGAGGATGATCGTTTCCGACCCTGACAGGACGTAGCCGTAACGTTTCGCGATAAAATACACTATGACTGATAAGATGGCGCCGAGCGCACCAGCGATGATGAGGTTTGGACGGGCGACGGTATTCCCGACAATATCACTTGTCTTTTCGACAACTGGGTTATGAATGACTTTGCTAAATGCGCGAGACGACGGGGAGAGCTTGGTGCGCATCTGTTTCATGGTATGCTGATAGCTCGCCTCGCGGTCGGCTTTGGTGAATTGCTTGTGCTCTGCTGGTGTCTCTACTGCCACCACCTCTGTTTCTTGCGATGAATGAGCTTGCTCAAGTGCTTCATGACGCGCAGTATCGACACGCTCCGGGCTGTGCTCTGCGGTAGCCGTTTCGGCTCTCTTTTCAAGTTGTTCTGCAGCGGCCCGTTCGACTTCGCTGCGCGCTTGCTCGAGCTCACCCGCTTGCTTGGCAAGCTCAGGACTCGTCCCATTGATCTTCTCTGACATATACCCCCCTATATAGTTCCTGCTGTAGCTTCTTGGCGAATAATCCGCACCTCTTTATTTAGTTGGCGAGAACGGAAGTAGAAATAGGTGACAACCGCTGCCAGAATACCAGCGAAGGTCATGTTCTCCCCCGGGCCTGTCTTTGGTAGTTGTGCGACAGTTTGCTCAACGACCTTTGGCGCTGGGCAGTCGACAACAACCTCGATGCTGTTACCGAAAACATTAGTGATGCGACAGTCGTATGAGGATGGATCACTTGAGCCGCGTGCCATGGCGGAAAGCTGTGGTTTCATTTTGACGACATAGATAATGCTGCGCTTTTCGCCGGGTTTTAGTTCAAACTGTGGCCATGATAGCACCTTCGTTTCTTTGTTGAGTGAGCCGCCGCCATTGTCATATAGTTCAGCATATTCGAGAACGTCTGACAGGTCATCCGTTGGCGTTATTGTTGCAGGCGCCTTGCCGTCATTGCGTGCAGTGAGGGTGTATTCGATGCGGTCGCTTGATTTTGCCTTTTGGGCGGTTGCGTCAGTGTTTGAAGTAAGGTTGCGTGCTGATTTATTGCGAACAATTTGCGCGGCACACTTTTCATCCTTCACCCAGATGGTAGCATCGCCTGGACATGGTTGGCAGTCGGGGTGGTTAATCGGTAGCGCTGGATTGAGCGGACATTTCTTTTCCGCCTCTATCATGAGTGGCGACTCGCAGGCGGTGCTGGTCTTGTCGCCAAGGCTCGTATGGACGATAGCTGACGTAGTATATGCTCCTGGCTCGGCGATGGTGTGAGTGACAGTAGCGGTTGCTGCACGAGAGGCGATTTTTTTACGCAAAACCTCTTTGCCTGCCGAATTTTTAATGATAAAGGTATAGCCTGATACGGTTGCGCCGTGCTGCACCTGGGAAGTTGCAGTGAGGGTGACTGAGGTGCGGTTACTGATTTTATGGGCAATACCTGTACATGTTGCAATGGGTTGTGGCTTAGGCTTCTCAAGCTCAATCGTTGCATTATCGCATCCATCCGGGCCACCAGGTATTTCATGGGCATCGACACAGGCAGTATTTACAATGGCGCCATCTTTATAGGACGGAGCTCGGGCGGTAATGGTGACGAGGAAAACATCACCAACGTTTAGTTGCGGTATGGCATAACTCCAGCGATTGTTGGTAATAGCGCCATGGCTGGCGCGTACGAAGCTAACGCCCGCTGGTGCGTTATCGCTCACCATAGTATTTTTCAGAACAGTATCCCCAACGTTTGAGATACGTAGTTGGTAATTAAAATCAACCCCGGGCTTAACGACTACATGCTTTACTTCATTGACTCGCTTATCAATTTTCACTTTTGGGTACTTTGGCGCTGGCGGCTGCTTTGGCGGTTCCTTGATCATGATGTTCGCGCAGGCTTTCATAATGGCAAAGGGTTTACCATCTGCCTTAGTGCCGACGAATGATGGGTACCACGAACCAGATCCGCTGCGATTGCGACCGGTGTCAAACTCGGCGAGTGGGCGAGAGTAGAGTGTCGTGCTGCCGACTTTGAATTCAACCTCACCACGCTGCAAGCCAAAGCGAGCGGTACGATTCCATGACTGCCACCCAGCGTCCTTGCCGCCTTGTCGTGTATGGACCTTTGTGTCGCGTGCACTCACAAGATTCTCTCGGGTGATGCCGGCGTGCTGCAGCATGTCACGGAAATTCTGCTTATTACCATCCCAAGCAGCGAAGAGTTGGCTGCGGGTATGGATGCCGCCATAGACTAAATCTGATGAGCTCGCGGCATTTGCGGACTCTGGCGCCTGAAAGACAGCAAATGACTGAACGACAAGTGCCAATGCGGTCAAGATAAGACCAGTTTTGCGAGTAATTTCCTCTTTGCGGAGGCGCTTGGCGTAGAAGCCAAGTTCCTGAATAAGAGCTGGGCTGAACGCAAGGTGTGAGACAATTTTCTTAAACATGCCGTTCCTTTTGTGTTTTAACTTTTTATACTTTTACGTAAAATGATAAAAATCCTGCGTTAATTATAGCATAAGAAATATGTTCAAGGCAACAACTTGAGTGAACACTTTTTTTGCGTTATAATGAAGAGGTTGTAAATAGCTGAAAAGTCAGAAATAGTGAGGGAGAGAATGGCTAAACAAACAGACAAGCAGGCCTATGATGGCTCGCAAATCCAGGTTCTCGAGGGGCTTGACCCAGTCCGCAAGCGCCCCGGCATGTATATCGGTAGTACCGGATATGATGGTGTCCATCATCTGATCAAGGAAATTGCCGATAACTCTATCGACGAGGCTATCGCGGGGCATGCGACCAAGGTTGAAGTGGTGCTATTAGAGGATGGTGGCGTGCAGATTACCGATGACGGTCGTGGTATTCCAGTTGACAAGCATCCGAAGACGGGCCTCAGCACGCTAGAAACAGTTCTGACGGTGCTGCATGCTGGTGGTAAGTTTGGCGGTGGCGGCTATAAAGTGTCTTCTGGTCTGCACGGCGTGGGTTCTAGCGTAGTGAATGCCTTATCGACAAAAATGATCGCTGAGGTCGTGCGTGACGGCCAGCTGTATCAGGTCGAGTTTGCGACCGGTAAGATAGTCGCGCCTCTCAAGAAGGCTGGTAAAACCGACCGGCCGACGGGGACGCGCATTACATTTTATCCCGACCCCACTATTTTTAAGGAGACAGTCGAATTTGACTATAAGTGGGTCGTAAGCTATTTGCGTCATCAGGCATATCTGACAAAAGGCGTCTATACTTCCGTTGTCGATGAGCGCACCAATGAACGCCAAGCCTTTTACTTTGAAGGTGGTATCCAAAGCTATGTCAAGCACCTGAATATCGGAAAGGACGTGCTCAGCGATACGCCGTTTTATGTTGAGAGACAGGTTGAAGACTGCATGGTGGAGATCGCAGTTCAGTACAACGATACCTATATCGAGACGGTCAAACCATTCGCTAATAATGTGCTGACCCCTGATGGCGGTACCCACTTGGTTGGATTTCGGGCGGCACTCACGCGCGTCATTAATGACTACGCCCGCAAGAACGGTCTCTTGAAGGAGAAAGAAGAGAATCTAACCGGCGATGATATTCGCGAGGGTCTGACGGCCATCATCCTGGTGAAACTACCTGATCCGCAGTTTGAGGGGCAGACGAAGAATAAGCTCGGTAACCCTGAGATGCGTCGCTACGTTGAGCAGGTGATGAATGAGTACTTCAGCTACTATCTGGAGGAAAATCCTGCTATCGCCAAGAAGATTGTCGGCAAGGCGACACTGGCGGCGCGCGCACGCAAGGCGGCGCGCGCAGCGCGTGACAATGTGATTCGCAAGGGTGCCTTGGATGGCATGGGTCTGCCGGGTAAGTTGTGGGATTGTTCAAGCAAAAGTCCGAGCGACAGCGAAATCTATATCGTGGAGGGCAACTCTGCGGCCGGCTCGGCAAAAGAGGGCCGTGACAGTAAAACCCAGGCCATTTTGCCACTGCGTGGTAAGGTATTGAACACCGAGCGGGCGCGACTTGATAAAATGTTCGCCAACAAGGAAATTGTTGCGATGATTCAGGCCTTTGGCGTGGGGATTGGCGAATCCTTTGATATTTCGGGGCTGCGTTACCATAAAATTATCATTATGACCGATGCCGACGTCGACGGTAGCCATATCGCGACCTTGCTGCTGACTTTCCTCTTCCGCTACATGAAAGAGGTGGTCGAGGGTGGCTACGTCTATCTTGCGAAGCCACCACTGTACTCGATTAATCGCGGTCAAAAGAAGATCTATGCTTACGATGAGGTGGAACGTGACGCAATTCTGGATGACATTATCAAGAGCAAAGCGGATCGTAATGTAACGGTTGATGAAAATGAAGACAAGGTCAAGCAGGCCGGGGTGACGATCAGTCGCTTTAAGGGTCTGGGTGAAATGGATGCTGACCAGCTCTGGGAGACGACCATGAACCCAGAGAATCGTGTTCTGATCCAGGTGACGGTTGAGGATGCAGAAGAGGCGGACGCGGTATTTACGCGCTTGATGGGTGAAGATGTTAGTTTGCGTAAAAGTTTTATTCAGAGTCGGGCAAAGGACGCCGACCTAGAGGAGTTGGATATTTAGTATGAGTGATCTATCCCATGAAAATAACGATACAGTAACGAATCGTGACGATGACATGATCATTGAACAGTCGCCAGGTCTCGAAAAGCGCAAACTTGAGAATGTGATGAAGGATAATTTCTTCCGCTATTCAATGAGCGTGATCGTTGAGCGTGCCCTGCCGGACGTGCGCGATGGCCTCAAGCCAGTACACCGCCGTATTTTGTACTCGATGAACCAGAACGGCAACCGCAGCACGGCGAAATTTGTGAAGTCAGCGCGTATCATCGGTGACGTGATGGGTAAATACCACCCGCACGGTGACGGCGCCATTTATGATTCGATGGTGCGTTTGGCGCAGGATTGGAATATGCGCTATACACTGGTGCAAGGGCAGGGTAACTTTGGCTCTATGGACGGCGACCCGCCAGCGGCACACCGTTACACTGAGGCTCGCCTGGATAAGCCGGCCGAGGAGCTTTTGGCCGATATCGAAAAAGATACGGTTGATTTTCGTGATAACTTTGATGGATCTGAGCAGGAGCCAATTGTGCTGCCGGCTAAGGTGCCAAATCTGCTACTGAATGGGCAGATCGGTATCGCGGTCGGTATGGCGACAAGCATCCCGACGCACAATCTCGGTGAGTTGGTTGACGCGACAGTTCACTTGATCGACCATCCAGAGGCGACTGTTGATGACTTACTGGAGCATGTGAAGGGTCCTGATTTTCCGACAGGGGCGGTAGTCTATGGCGGCGCCTCGATGCGTCAGGCATATCAAACTGGTCGCGGGAGCGTGACCATGCGTGCAGTGGCGGAGATTGAAGAGACGAAGCGCGGCCGCCATCAGATCGTGGTGACCGAAATACCATATGGGGTTAACAAGGCAACCTTGATTGAAAAAATCGGCGAACTATATCGTGAAAAGAAGATCCCGCTCGCTGATCTGCGCGACGAAAGCTCACGTGGGCAGGTGCGAATTGTGATTGAGCTCAAGAAGGATTCATATCCGAAGAAGGTATTGAACCAGCTCTACAAGATGACGGCGCTGCAGACGAGTTTTAATTACAACATGCTGTCGCTGGTTGATGGCATTCAGCCGCGCATCATGGGCCTGCAGGAAATGCTGAGTGAGTTCGTGAAGCACCGTCAGAAGGTAGTGCGTCGCCGCACTGAGTTTGAACTGAAAAAGGCCAAGGCGCGGGCGCATATTCTCGAGGGCTATAAGATTGCGCTGGATCATATCGATGAAGTCATCAAGACGATTCGTGCCTCAAAGACTCAGGAAGAGGCCGAGAAAAACCTGCGCGAGAAGTTTGGGTTGAGTGAAATCCAAGCAAAAGCTATTTTGGCGATGCAGCTGCGCCGATTGACCGGGCTGGAGCGTGAGGCGATTGAGAATGAGCTAAGGGAACTGCTGGCCTTGATCGCGAAGCTGGAAGGGATTCTGGCGGATGAGCAGGAAATCTTGAATATCATCAAGACAGAGCTGCTGGAAATGAAAGAAAAATATGGCGATGAGCGTCGTAGCAAGATCATCAACCACGAACTTGGGAAATTCTCCGATGAGGAGCTCATCCCTGAGGAAGATGCCGTTGTTCTTTTAACAACAGAGAACTACATCAAACGGACTCTGCTCAGTGATTACCGCAAGCAGCATCGTGGTGGTAAGGGGAAGCGCGGCATGACAACTAAGGAAGAGGATATCATCGACCAGGTGGTGCCAGCTTCGACACATGATTATCTGCTGTTCTTCACTAATCGCGGTCGTATTTTCCGCCTGAAGGCGTATGAGGTGCCAGCAGCATCCCTGAGTGCGAAGGGGGTAGCGGCGGTCAATCTCTTGCAGCTACAGCCAGAAGAGAAGATCACGGCCATTATTCGTCATGAGAAGGGCGCAAATGATGCGGGCTACCTCTTTATGGCTACTAAGAAGGGAACGGTCAAGAAAACGCCGCTCGGTGACTATGCAAATATTCGTACTAATGGGCTTATCGCCATTAAACTTGATGACGGGGATGAGCTGCGCTGGATTAGCAAGACTGATGGCAAGAGTGACGTGATCATCTCGACCTCTGCCGGTCAGGCGATTCGCTTCAATGAGGCTGATGCGCGGCCAATGGGTCGGGCGGCTCGCGGCGTGCGCGGCGTGCGGCTGCGCCCAAATGACTGTGTAGTTGGCATGGATATCGTGACGAATGATGACCAGACACTGCTTGTCATGAGCGAGAAGGGCTTCGGAAAGCGCACCAAGGTAACGAACTTCCCGAGTCATAAGCGCGGTGGCGTCGGCATCAAGGCTGCGGTTGTCACTGCAAAGACTGGCCCGATTATATCCGTCCGGACTATCGATCCGTCCATGACCGATGCGCTCCTTGTGTCACGTAATGGTCAGACGATCCGATTAAGTCTCGATGACATTAAGCTGCTTGGTCGCACGACACAAGGGGTAACTGTGATGCGCCTGAGTGAGGGTGACGCAGTATCAACTATTGGGCTGATGGAAGAGCGGCCTGAAGGGGCGGAGGAGTAGGCTGATGCGCCACCTGCTCGTTGCCGGACTCGCATGGCTGGTGGCGCAAAGCCTTAAACATGCATTTCGTCTTTTTGGGCGCAATCGGCGCGTCTTTCAGCAGAACCCAATTGCACCGCTTCTTGTATCTGGTGGCATGCCGAGTGGCCATAGTGCGGTGGTAACGGCTCTTGCAATTTCCGTAGGGGCTGCAGAGGGGTGGTCTGGGGCTGCATTTGCCGTTGCGGTGGTTGTTGCGGTTATCGTGATGTATGATGCGATGATGGTGCGATTGTCGTCCGGCAAGCAGGGTGAGGCGTTAAACGAGTTAATTCGGCGGAGCTATCCAGAGATGAGGCAGGTCAAGATCGCGCACGGCCACACCTCTGTTGAGGTGCTGGCTGGTGCATTGATTGGCGCAGTTATTGCCGTTGTTGTAATTTTCGCAACAAAATAATTACAAATAACCCTTGACCTGGCGGAAAAAATCAGATAAGATGGGTATCAGTCTGGTGGCTGGAGTGCGAGACCAAGCCGCAATTACATCGGTAAGTGCAGGAGTCAATCGCAAAGGCGACATCAGGCCTGAACGTTAACAATTTGATTGTGCAATATCATCGTCAGTTTATATTTTTGTAGAGCCTTTTACTTTTTGATAAGTAAATTTTAACGGAGAGTTTGATCCTGGCTCAGGATGAATGCTGGCGGCGTGCCTAACACATGCAAGTCGAGCGGCAGCGGGTTCTGCACTATCAACTTGAAGCCTGGACGCGGGGATTTCCGAAGGAAATCAGCCGCATCATTTCGAAAGAGATGAGTGTCTGGGATGACTTCGAATTGATAGTGCAGAATGCCGGCGAGCGGCGGACGGCTGAGTAACGCGTGGGAATTTGCCCCAAAGTGAGGGATAACTGCCCGAAAGGGTAGCTAATACCGCATATGGTCTTCGGATTAAAGGATTTATCCGCTTTGGGAGAAGCCCGCGTTGGATTAGGTAGTTGGTAGGGTAATGGCCTACCAAGCCGACGATCCATAGCTGGTCTGAGAGGATGATCAGCCAGACTGGAACTGAGACACGGTCCAGACTCCTACGGGAGGCAGCAGTGAGGAATCTTCCACAATGGGCGAAAGCCTGATGGAGCAACGCCGCGTGAAGGATGAAGGCCTTCGGGTTGTAAACTTCTTTTATGAGTGAAGAATATGACGGTAACTCATGAATAAGCACCGGCTAACTACGTGCCAGCAGCCGCGGTCATACGTAGGGTGCAAGCATTATCCGGAGTGACTGGGCGTAAAGAGTTGCGTAGGCGGTTTAATAAGTGAATAGTGAAACCTGGTGGCTCAACCATACAGACTATTATTCAAACTGTTAAACTCGAGAGTGGTAGAGGTAACTGGAATTTCTTGTGTAGGAGTGAAATCCGTAGATATAAGAAGGAACACCAATGGCGTAGGCAGGTTACTGGACCATTTCTGACGCTAAGGCACGAAAGCGTGGGGAGCGAACGGGATTAGATACCCCGGTAGTCCACGCCGTAAACGATGGATACTAGCTGTTGGAGGTATCGACCCCTTCAGTAGCGAAGCTAACGCGTTAAGTATCCCGCCTGTGGAGTACGGCCGCAAGGCTAAAACATAAAGGAATTGACGGGGACCCGCACAAGCGGTGGATTATGTTCTTTAATTCGATGATAACCGAAGAACCTTACCAGGGCTTGACATCCAGGGAAGGACTACGAAAGTAGTTTGTGCCTTTTGGAACCCTGTGACAGGTGATGCATGGCCGTCGTCAGCTCGTGTCGTGAGATGTTAGGTTAAGTCCTTCAACGAGCGCAACCCTTATTGTCAGTTGTATTTTTCTGGCAAGACTGCCCCGGTAACGGGGAGGAAGGAGGGGATGATGTCAGGTCAGTATTTCCCTTACGTCCTGGGCTAGAAACGTAATACAATGGCTAGTACAATGCGCAGCGAAGCCGCGAGGTGAAGCAAATCGCATCAAAGCTAGTCCCAGTTCGGATTGCAGGCTGAAACTCGCCTGCATGAAGTCGGAATCGCTAGTAATCGCAAATCAGCAAGTTGCGGTGAATACGTTCCCGGGTCTTGTACACACCGCCCGTCAAACCATGAAAGTGACCAACACCCGAAGTCCGATTCGTCGGCCTAAGGTGGGGGGCATGATTGGGGTTAAGTCGTAACAAGGTATCCGTACCGGAAGGTGCGGATGGATTACCTCCTTTCTAGGGAGAATAGATGCCAACTTGTCGAGCAATCACAAGTTGAGCTAGGTCGGTCTCGTAAATATGCTGAGCTTACATATTTACTGCTACCCTTCGGGGTGAGACAAAGTTCAACAACCTTCTCTACGATAAACCAGCGATGGATTGCACAATCAAGTTGTTATACAAATGAAAAATACCCCTCACAGCGAGGGATATTTTTGTATTTTGGGGCTGTGGTGGCGCTAGATGCCACCAAACAGAGAGCGACTGAGCCAGTTTAGCGGAATGCTATGCAGGCTGAGCATAATAGCGACTCCAACACCGCAGGTGACGAGCCCCCAGAAGCGAAAACGATCATAGCTGCTGACGCCGCTGCCGAGATTGTCGGCGAGTTTTTGATGATAGCCAACGATAAGAGCGCCGACTGCAAGGATGAGCATGCCCAAAAAAAGAGCACCTATACTAAATTCATACAACATAATTACCATTATACTCTTGTCAGAATGAAAAAGATACGGTACAATGGTAAAGTCTTGGCAAATGGGGGCATAGCTCAGTTGGCTAGAGCACCTGCTTTGCAAGCAGGGGGTCCAGGGTTCGAGTCCCTGTGCCTCCACCATTATGGGGTGAAGTAGGCTTGTGTCTACGACACTCCACCAAGACTGCGTGAGGGCGATTAGCTCAGCTGGTTAGAGCGCGTCACTGATAATGACGAGGTCGGAGGTTCAAGTCCCTCATCGCCCACCACACCTGCTACGGGCGCTTAGCTCAGTTGGCTAGAGCATCTCGTTTACACCGAGAGGGTCGGGGGTTCGAGCCCCTCAGCGCCCACCATAAATGAATCATCACCGAAAGGTGATTTTTTATTTTATCCGGATAGGCTATACTGAGGATATGTATAAGCACATCTTCAAGCCAATTCTTTTTTTATTTTCGCCTGATGGGGTGCATCGCTGTATCGTGTGGTGTGGGAAACTAGTGCAGGTCATGCCGCCAGCGCGCTGGCTACTGAGGCGTTTATGGCAGGTCAAGGACCCAGTTTTGGCACAGACCATTGATGGTGTGAAGTTTAATAATCCCGTTGGTCTTTCCGCCGGCTTCGATAAAAATGTGCAACTTACGCCGCTCATGGAGTCGGTGGGCTTTGGGTTTGCGACGGGTGGCTCGGTGACCTATGAGCCGCGCGTGGGCAACCCTCGACCATGGTTTCATCGGTTGCCGAAGACAAAGTCGGTCGTTGTTTTTGCGGGCATGCCAAACCACGGGCTGACTCGCATCGGACAGTACATACAGCGCAATCGTCGCCGGCGTGTCGCTATGCCTGCGGTCGTATCGGTAGCGGTTATCGCAGACAAGACAACGCGCGAACGCTTTGCCGGCGGCGTCCCAGAGGAGGCAATCATAAATGATGTAAAAAAAGCAACAGAGTATATTTTACAACATAAACTTGCGGAAGTGATCGAGCTCAATATCTCTTGCCCAAATGCCGGTAAGGAGCCATTTATTGAGCCGGGGCCGCTGGAGGAGCTACTGACGGTGCTTGATACCGTTCCGCGTCAGGTGCCGTTTTGGGTGAAGATGCCGCATTTGTATGATATGGGGCAGTTTGACGCACTACTTGATGTGATCGCCCGCCATAATATCCAAGGAGTGACGGTGGCAAATCTTGTGAAAGAGCGCGACCGTGTTGCGCTACACGACCCGCTAACGGATGATATTCGGGGTGGCCTGAGCGGTGCGCCGACTCAGCAGCAGAGCATAGCGCTGATCCGGCGGGCCTATGAGCGGCACGGCGACCGCCTGACGATCATAGGTGTGGGTGGCGTGTTCTCGGCCGACGACGCCTATGCAAAGGTGCGGGCCGGAGCGAGCCTTGTCGGTCTTATCACTGGGATGTTGTTTGAGGGGCCGGGGCTGATAGCGCGGATCAATCGGGAGCTTATTGTGCTGCTGCAGCGCGATGGATTTACGCAGTTATCAGAGGCGGTTGGGGTGGATTGTCGAAAAAAGCCAAAAAAGTCGAAAAATCTTTGAAAAAACTATTGCAAAACCAAACTGAGTGCTGTATAGTTGATAAACAGTTACGCGAATGTTCAAAGGAACCTCTGGCAATACACTGCAAATGTGCGAGGGCAGTGGAAAATGTACTTGAGTGTAGACCAGATACGTGATTTCTTGACGGATCAAGTGTGCACTCAATCGTGTGAGGCACTGATCATTAACAATTTGAAGAGAAGAAATTGAGTTTTTAATTGACGGTAGCAGTAGTTGCAAGGTAGCAATTACTAGTTAAGTCAATGCATAAAAAGGTACTCAAGGGCACTAAATGGATGCCTAGACGTATATTACCGATGAAGGACGTGGAAGACTGCGATAAGCCTCGGGAAGCTGTCAACAAGCTTTGATCCGGGGATTTCCGAATGGGGAAACCCAGCATGGGACATGCCATGTTGCTCTCAACTGAATACATAGGTTGTGAAGCGGGAACCATCTGAACTGAAACATCTTAGTAGGATGAGGAAGAGAAAGTAAATAACGATTGCGAAAGTAGTGGCGAGCGAAATCGCAACAGCCCAAACCTTACAAGTTTTCATCTGTTCGCAGGTGAATAAGCTGATAGGCGAATACTTATAAGGGGTTGTGATATAACATATGACCAAGTCAGAGAGTTCGAGTTTACTCGAGTTATCTGATTTGCGATCACTGGCTATCAACAGTGAGTAAGGTAAAAAATCGGCGTGGTTAGCAGAATAGTTTGAATGACTAACCAAAGAACGTGAAAGTCGTGTACGCGAAAACGACGCTGACCTTATGTATGTTTTATCGAGTAGGACGGGGCACGAGAAACCCTGTTTGAATCTGGCTGGACCACCAGCCAAGGCTAAATATAATATACGATCGATAGTGAACTAGTACAGCGATGGAAAGGTGAAAAGAACCCCGGGAGGGGAGTGAAATAGATCCTGAAATTTAGTGCCTACAAGGAGTCGGAGCCGGCTTGTCCGGTGACGGCGTGCTTTTTGTAGAACGATCCAGCGAGTTAATTTGTAAGGCAAGGTTAAGCCAATTGGTGGAGCCACAGTGAAAGCGAGCCTGAATAGGGCGATATAGTCTTGCGGATTAGACCCGAAACCGGGTGACCTAACCATGAGCAGGTTGAAGCGACGGTAACACGTCGTGAAGGACCGAACCAGGATACGCAGCAAAGTGTTTGGATGACTTGTGGTTAGCGGTGAAATGCCAATCGAACTCGGAGATAGCTGGTTCTCCTCGAAATAACTTTAGGGTTAGCGTCGTGTGGTAGCACATGGGGGTAGAGCTCTGTAAAGGACTGGGGCGGGCAACTGTACCCACCCTTAACAAACTACGAATACCATGTGTGGAATCACGGCAGTTAGAACGTCGGTGCTAAGATCGGCGCTCGAAAGGGAAACAGCCCAGACCATCATCTAAGGTCCCTAAATTAACGTTCAGTGGGAAACAAGGTGAGATTTCTTAAACAGCTAGGATGTTGGCTTAGAAGCAGCCATTCATTTAAAGAGTGCGTAACAGCTCACTAGTCAAGAGATCTTGCGTGGAAAATGTAACGGGGCTAAAACGTTATACCGAAGATATGGATGTCAGATTTATCTGGCGTGGTAGAGGAGCGTTCCTATCAGCGGCGAAGTCGAATCGGAAGGTTCGGTGGAGCGGTAGGAAGTGAGAATGCTGGAATGAGTAACCATAAGAGGGGTGAGAATCCCCTCGGCCGTAAGAGCAAGGTTTCCTGAGCCATGGTAATCATCTCAGGGTTAGTCGGGCCTAAGCCGAGGCGCAGAGCGTAGGCGATGGACATCAGGTTAATATTCCTGAACCGGTTAAGTTTTGTACACTGTTCACGGGGGAGTAATCGAAGCGGATTCATGGTATGTATCCGTCCAACCGAGCCGGAAGGCAAAGGGAGTGAAAGTGATTCTTCGGAGTCGCGATTTCGGTGAATGCCCTGGCTAGAAAAGCAGGTGTACGCGTGGACTTAGTCGCCCGTACCGCAAACCAACACAGGTGCTCGAGTCGAGTAGACTCAGGCTTACGAGAGAACCTTCGCTAAGGAACTCGGCAATACAGCGACCGTAACTTCGGGATAAGGTCTGCCCCCACTTCGGTGGATATAAGCCGCGTTCACTCAGTGAATACAACGGTTAAAGAGTACATTTTTAATCACAAAACGAATTTTCTGAGACACGAGCATACGGAAAAAGTATGGATCTTTGAACGCGAACCCTTTATATCTAGCGATGTGGGGGCCGCAGCAAAAGAGCCCACGGAACTGTTTATCAAAAACACAGGTCTCTGCTAACACGAAAGTGGATGTATAGGGGCTGACTCCTGCCCGGTGCCGGAAGGTTAAGGGGAGCGCTTCACGGTGCGAACTGAAGCCCCGGTGAACGGCGGCGGTAACTATAACCGTCCTAAGGTAGCGAAATTCCTTGTCAGGTAAGTTCTGACCCGCACGAATGGAGTAATCATGTGGGCACTGTCTCAGCGAAGGACTCGGTGAAAGTGCATTGGCGGTAAAGATGCCGTCTGTCCGTACCAGGACGAAAAGACCCCATGGAGCTTTACTACAGCTTTACATTGAATACGGTTTCAACATGTGTAGCATAGGTGGGAGACGTTGAAGCAGATACGCCAGTATTTGTGGAGTCACCGGTGAAATACCACCCTTGTTGTGATTGTATTCTCACGCTGACCGTTATCCGGTTAGCGGACCGTGTATGGTGGGTAGTTTAACTGGGGCGGTTGCCTCCTAAAGAGTAGCGGAGGCGTTCAAAGGTTGGCTAACTTCGGATGGAAATCGAAGTGATAGTGTATGCGCAAAAGCCAGCTTGACTGTGAGGAGTACATTCCAAGCAGAGACGAAAGTCGGAGCAAGTGATCCGCTGTACGTACATTTGTACATGAATGTGGGATCGACAGCGCAAACGGATAAAAGTTACCCTGGGGATAACAGGCTTATAGCGCCCAATAGTTCACATAGACGGCGCTGTTTGGCACCTCGATGTCGGCTCATCACATCCTGGAGGGGGAGCACCTTCCAAGGGTTCGGCTGTTCGCCGATTAAAGTGGTACGCGAGCTGGGTTCAGAACGTCGTGAGACAGTTCGGTTTATATCCGGTATGGACGATAGGAAACTTGAGAGGATCTACCCCTAGTACGAGAGGACCGGGGCGGACGCACCTCTGGTGTATCGATTGTGGCCACCTGCTGCATTGTCGAGTAGCTATGTGCGGAATAGATAAGCGCTGAAAGCATATTAAGCGCGAAACTAGCCTCAAGATAAGGTTTCCCTATGAGGACACTGAAAGACTATCAGTTTGATAGGCGCAAGGTGGAAGTGCAGTAATGTATGGAGCTGAAGCGTACTAATAGTCCCATTGCCTTTTTATGTCCTTGTCTGCTAGCGGTTATGCTTGCATAACGCTCGCGGATAAGGTAGACTTAACTAGTAATTGGTGCTTTTCATAAGTACCGGTCAATTAACAATCAATTTCCGTGACTAGATGGACGTCGAAGAAAGGGGTTTGGCCCACCGTGCGAGTATATACGGGACCAAGCGCTTTAAACCCCCTCCTTCGGTGCCCATGGCGAGGAGGAAACACCTGTTCCCATTCCGAACACAGAAGTTAAGCTCCCCAGCGGCGATTATACTGCGAAAGTGGGAAACTAGCACGGTGCCGAATTATAAAAAAGACTTCCGAATAGGAGGTCTTTTTTCGTATAAGTAAGCTTTTATTTTTCATTGTGCTTGTGGTATAATGATGGAAAATGAAAAAACAGACAGAGAAAATAACTATCCGCGAACGCCTCAAAAAACCAAAAACCTGGTATGTCCTTATAGGCGTCCTTCTCCTTGCCTTCCTCCTGGCGTGGGGCATCGCTTTCCTATTGACAACCCGGGGACCAGTGGAGGCCCGTATTCAGGGTGACCAAGGGCAACATGAGGTTGATCGACCACTGGTGGTCAAGCTAAATCGTCAGCTCGGTAGCGTGCGGCCGAGCTTGTCGCCAGCTGTAGAGGGTGTGTGGAAGGAAAAGCGACGGCTCTTCGGTGTTGCCGAGCTGGAGTTTACGCCAACACGGAGCCTGGATGCCGATACGGAATACACACTACATTTTCATGATGTGCGACGCGCGCTTTTCGGCGGGGCACAGCTGGTGCCCCAGCGTTTTCGTACGCAAAAAGCACCGCGAGTTGAGCGTTGGTCTCTTGATAATAAACAAGTGATTGCGATGGATGAGACGCTATCGGTGACACTGGCGTCGCGCGCGGGAAAGCTGCGACAACTGGAGCTAAGCGTCGAACCGCACCTGGAGCTTAAGCGACATTCGAGTGACGATACGACCTTCACATGGTCATATGACGGCGTCTTGTCGGCTGATGCTGAGTACACGTTTGTTTTAAAAGATACGGTGCAGCGCGAGGAACTACGGCGTATGGCTATCAAAACTGCGCCGCTACCAACGCTTCAGTCTTCAGCCAAGGAGCATTCAGTTGCGCCATCTGATGAGCTGAAGCTGGTATTTAGTGAGGCGATATTATCTGAGGGGCGGCCGAATATTAGCTTTACGGCGCAGGGCGAGGGGGCATGGCGAAATGATACTGACTATGTGTTCAAGCCCCGCAGTCTGGAGCCTGGCAAGACATACACCTATACCATCCCGAAGGGGCTGCGGACGGCTCGAGGCGGTATCTTGCAGGAGCCACTTCAGAAGTCATTTGCAACCAATGGTCGAGTCGCTGCAGTCGGTATTTGGCCACGAAATAAAGTGGTCAATCAGGCCGCTCAAGATGTTAGCGTGACATTTAACCAAGAAGTTGACCATAAGAGTGTAGAGCAGCGCTTTCGGGTGTCTGCTGGCGAACTGCGAGGTTTCTCGTGGCGCGGAACAACACTGACCGCCCGAGTGGTTAATATGGGGTACCAGCGATATGTCCAGGCCTGGGTCGAGCCAGGAGTGGTGCCAGTGTTCGGGCTTCCAAATAGTGAAAAGATAGTCACCTCTTTCACGACCGATTCTCGAGTGGTGAAACTCAATGTGCCGTATTACAAACAGGTATTTGCGCAAAGTTGCGAGGCTGCTTCGCTCAGGATGGCATTGGCGTATCGGGGCATCCATGACAGTGACTGGAATATTTTACAAAAATTTGGCTACAATCCTCGCCCGCGCGATCATGTGCGCAATGTATGGGATGATCCAAATCAACAGTTCGTAGGCGACGTGAAGGGCAACCAGGGCGCTGGAACTGGCTGGGGTGTATATGCAGGTCCCGTCGCGCGTGCCGCTGGTCAGTATGGGCGTGGTACTAATGTAGCATATGGGGCTGATGCGCACTTTGTGGCGCGGCAGATTCATGCCGGCAATCCAGTCATCGCATGGGGCGTATGGCGCTTGGGGGCAAAGATTGATAGTTGGACAACTCCCGGAGGCCGAACAGTCAGCGGTCCTATTCCGATGCACGTGCGTCTTATCGTCGGTGTGCGTGGCGAGCCGCATGATCCGATAGGGTTTTATGTGTACGACCCTATCGTGGGGCAGCTTTACTGGACGCGATCGCACTTCACTGCCATGACGGCGGGTGCAGGGCCTGCGGCGCAGCTTCTTGCGGTGCAGTAGGGGGCTCAGTGCTGCTTTCAGAGTACGCTTTGGTATACTAGAACTATGACATTTGATGACTATCGCCAGGTGGGTGAGCGTCTCATGGGTGAGGCGGACGAGCTGTATGTTTCGATAGATGTTGAAGGGGATGGCCCCGCGGGATATGGCTCTCTAGCATCGATCGGTGCAGTAGCGGCGACAGGTGAGGAGTTCTATGCTGAAGTGGCGCCGCAGAGGCAGACGTATTTTCCAGAGTGTCGGTCTTTCATTGATAGCCTGGGGATGAGTCGGGAGTACCTTGCGAAAAATGGGCGAGCGCTCGAGGAGGTGGGACGGCAGATGAGGCGATGGGCGGACGAGTTGCGGGAGCGGTATGGGAAGCCTCTTGTCGCGATGATGTTTAATGCGGGATATGACTGGGCGCATATCGATCTGATGTTTGCCAGGGCGGCCGATGCGTATCCTGAAGCTTTCCCGAGCAGGGGGATTGATGGACAGCCACACTGTAATCCGTTCGGTATCTCACCCCTCGATAGCAAGTCGTTAGCGCTATGTCTTGATGAAAAAGCGTGGTCGTGGCGTGCGACAGAGCGTCGGCATTTGCCGGACTTCGTCGTGCCGCCTATAGATGTGACGCACCACGCCCTTGAGGATGCGAGACGTCAGTTGCAGCAGTGCTATGCCATGGTTGGATATCTTTCCGCACGATCATCGCGCTAATCTCCAGGCAATAAAAACCGCCCATCTCGCAGAAAGGGCGGTTTTTCGTGTGGTGGAACTTCATCATTTCAAAGCCCCAACAGGTGCCGTCACAGAGTGACCTTTCTAGTATAGCGAACCCCAGAGGGAATTGCAATATTTTATTCACAATAAAAAATGTTTATGTAAATATTGACAAAGTATGAGCAGTATGATAAAATGAAATCATACACATATCATGTGTGAGATATAAAGGTGAGGGTTTCCACGAATATTTTGGTGGAAATCTTTTAAATAGCGGAGGAAAAGTCTATGGCAGGCACCAAAGAGGGCGGCAAAAAAGCTGCAGCAAAAAACTTAGCACGTGATCCCCAGTTCTACGCCAAGATTGGCGCAAAGGGTGGCAAAAACGGCCGTACTGGCGGCTTTGCAGCAAATCCAGAGCTGGCACGTATCGCTGGCGCAAAGGGTGGCCGCATTTCGCGTCGCCGTAAAGCAAGCGAGACAGCAGTAACGACCCAGAATGACGTTACGCTAGCAGCGTAATGCTTAGACGCAGAAAGATATAACCCCCTGAAAGCCAGGGGGTTATATTGTGTAGCGGCGAAGTTGGCAGGTTCGCGCGTCATTGACGCGCCAGGTTGTATGGCAATGAAGGCAGTGGTAATGCTGGGATTTTGTCTCTATGCCGGCGGCTCCGCACGCAGGGCAGACGCTGCGAGCATGTAGCCAGTCACGATATGTATCCAGCGCATCCTGGACAACTTGATCCTCCATAGAAAGCGTGACGCCATAGCGTGGTGCTAGTTGATGTACGGCGTATTCCCATGCCTGACGCTCCATGGTGAGTAGCTCGATGCCCCTTGCGTAAGTTGCGTGCTGAAGTATGCCATGAGAAGCTTCGTGAAGCAGCTCCGCGATGGCTTTTAGAGAGGGTTCTGAGCGATACGATACAGACCGATCTGTCGGTGACCAGGCGCAGACGTCACCCGGTATAAAGGTTATCTCTGGGAAGTCACGCGCGAGGCGCTGAACGATGCTGGCGAGCGTTGTCGTAGCAACCATAAAGCACAATCTCCTCGGCATGCGGCGCACTGATAATGGATGGCGGGGTGATGAAGGGTGGTAGGGTGTCGGCAAGGGTCTCGGTGAGCAGTGGGGTGAAATGCTTAGCATGCGGGCCGAGACCACCACCGATCACGATACAGTCTGGCTGTATCGTCACGATGAGTGGCTGAAGTCCAACTGCCATCCGTTCAGCGACGTCGCGCCATACTCGCGGACTTGTCGTAGCCCCAAGTGCGCCCAGTGACTGTTGCAGTGCCCGGCCAGAGGCTACATCCTCCCAGGCAGCAGTATGGCCACGATAAGTAACTCTCATGTGTCCCGCCTCTGACTGGTTAAGGGCCGGGTGGATAACGCCATCCAGAATGATACTGCTACCAATGCCAGTGCCGATAGTGAGACACAGCCCGCAGCGTGGCATCTGAGGGAGTCGCCGCATGCTGGCGAGGCCTGCGAGGTTGGCGTCATTATCCAGCAGGATGGTTGTTTCGGGGAAGCTTGTAGCGAACATGTCGCGAAGTGGTACATTGTGCCAGTTGAGATTAGTGCAAGTGAGGGCTACGCCATCACGGACGATACCAGGAAGGCCGATGGACAGATGAGTGACGATATTCATACCGGCCATATCAACAATATATTCGCAGACAGTCTCGGTGTAAATCGTTGGATCGCTTGGGGTCGGGATACGTGCGACCTTTTCTAGGGCGCCATCATCGCTAAAACGGCCGATGAGAGTTTTTGTCCCTCCAGTATCAACAGCTATAATCATAGATACTAGTATACCTCTTTACCTATCTGGCGACAATATGATATAATAACTACTATTATGAATCAGCAGAGTGGACAGCGCAAATATACCATCACTTATATTATCGTGGCAGCGGTGCTTGTTGCATTGGCCCTAGTGGCGCTCTATGGTGTGCGCCAGGCAACAACCAGCCAGACCGAGCCGCCAATTTCTTCCGAATCTCTCGCTGAGCACCAAGATGGATCAAAGCCGCACACTGAAGCATCTCCTGCAACACCGAAGCAAAACACTCAGCAAGAGAAGAAAGATAAGCAAGAAGACAAGAAGCAGGCAGCTCCTTCGGGGCAGCCAGCACCAGACCATCAGGCATCGAGTACACAGCCGACTACCCCTCGGCAGTCGCGTCCGCAGGAGTCTCGTACGGCGACGGGTTCGTCTGAGTCGTCAGCCACTAGCCTTCCGACAACTGGTCCAGCGGAAGATGGCATCATTCCTGGCATTGCATTGGCAGTTCTCACGAGCGTGGCTCTGGCGTATCGTCGCTCGTCGCTCCTTGTCTAGCCCTTTACTCTTTCGGGTATCTCCTGTATAATAAAAAGAGATTTTCGAGAGGTGTGTTCATGGCGCGCTGATTGAAATAAGTAATAGCAACCATAATAAGAGGAGTCTTTGGGGTTTATGACACAGCCATTGACAATGGATGACCTGCTGGCACAAGCAGGCGACTCGGTGAAGCAGCTCACGCTTGGTGAGGTGGTTCACGGGACAATTTTATCAGTAAAGAAGCACGAAGTATTGATCGATCTAGGGCCACTAGGTGTTGGTTTGGTGCCGCGCCGTGAGGTTGGTTTTTCGAAGAATTGCGCTGTTGGTGATGAGGTAACTGCGAGTGTTGTCGAGACGGAACTGGACAACGGCTACTCACTGCTGAGTATGCGTAAGGCTGCGAAGGATCGCGGTTGGGACGAGGTGCTCGTTAAGCTTGAGTCGGGTGAGATCATCACTGTGACGCCGTACGACGCAAACCGCGGTGGTCTGCTGGCTGAGTACGAAGGTGTGCGCGGTTTCTTGCCAGTGTCGCAGCTGTCGGCCGAGCATTACCCACGTGTTGGTTCAAGCGACAAGGAAGAAATTTTGCAGCGCTTGAATGTACTCGTCAACAAGGAGATTCGTGTTCGTATCCTGGACGCTGATCGCAAGGCGAACAAGCTGATCTTCTCTGAGAAGGAAGCGATCAAGGAAGGCCTGGCGGAGCGCTTTGAGAAGCTGTCAGTCGGTGATACCGTGAAGGGTGTGGTTACTGGCGTGGTAGACTTCGGTGTCTTCGTGAATGTTGAAGGTATCGAGGGCCTGATTCACATCTCAGAAATTAGCTGGGAGCGGGTGAACAATCCGGGCGATTACGTCAAGGTCGGCCAGACGGTTGAGGCAAAGATCATTGCTATCGATAAGGAGCGCTTGAGCTTGAGTATGAAGCAGCTGACCAAGGACCCTTGGCTGGATGAAGTTGAGCAGTTCAAGCCTGGCGATGACGTTGAGGGTACGGTGACCCGCATCACGCCGTTCGGTGCGTTTGTACAGCTAAGCTCAAGTGTCGAGGCGTTGGTGCATGTCTCAGAGTTGGGCGGTGATGGCACCGATCCTGAAAAGGTCTTTACGCTGAATGAGCGCAAGAGCTTTACGATCCTTGATATCGATAAAGATAATCGCAAAATCTCACTGTCGCTGGTCGGCGGTAAGAAAAAATAAGCCTATACGACAATAACTAAACAGTTCGCCGAGTGTGTCAGGGGCGAGGAAAGGAAACGAGCAGATGACAGAGAAGGTTGTCGCAATTGCAGATTCAGTAACCGTCGGAGAGCTCGCTACTACGCTTAACCTCCCCGTGACAACGCTCATTGGCGAACTGTTTAAAAATGGTATCGCGGCGACGATAAATCAGCGGCTGGATTTCGAGACGGCTTCTATCATCGTTGAGGAGCTGGGGTTGGACGTGACACTTGAAAAAAAGGCGCAGGCGGCTGGTCCGGCGCGTTCGGTTCACCAGCTGACTGATAAGGCGGTGCCACGGCCACCTATCGTGGCGGTGATGGGCCATGTCGATCACGGTAAGACGAGTCTACTGGACGCCATCCTCGACAAGAAGACGGCTGAAGGTGAAGCGGGCGGAATTACCCAGCACATTAGCGCTTATCAGACAGAGCGCAAGGGTCGGATGGTCACGCTGCTGGACACTCCAGGTCACGAGGCCTTCGCGGCACTGCGCCAGCACGGTGCGGTGCTGACTGACGTCGTGATCATCGTGGTGGCGGCGGATGATGGCGTCAAGCCACAGACTGTCGAGGCAATTCGCTTCGCGCGCTCAGCCAACGCCAAGATTGTAGTGGCTATCAACAAGATCGACAAAGACACCGCTAACCCTCAACTAGTGAAGACGCAGTTGGCGTCAGAGCACGGCCTCAACCCAGAGGAATGGGGCGGCGACACCGTGATGGTCGAAGTCAGTGCCAAGACGGGGCAGAACCTCGATACTCTGCTGGACATGGTGCTGCTAGTAGCTGACATGGAGGACCTGAAAGCAGACGAAGAGACGCCGGCCGAAGGGCTGGTTATCGAGGCGCACATGGAAACTGGCCGTGGCGCGGTGGTGGGACTGCTGGTGGAGCACGGCCAGCTGAAACCGTCACACTATCTGGTGGCGGGCACGGCGTATGGTCGGGTGCGCACCATGACGGACTTTCGTGGGCAGGCTATGAAGCTGGCTGGCCCGTCGACACCAGTGAACGTGACGGGGTTCAAGGAGCTGCCGCAGTTCGGTGATAGCTTCTGTATCGTGAAGAGCGAGAAGGAAGCTCGGCATATGGCGCATCAGGCTCGCCTGGAGCAGGAAAAGATGGCGGCCAGTACCAATGTGACCAGTTCTGACATCCTAAAAATGATGAGCCAAAAGCATGATGCTGAGGCATTTAATGTTCTTATCAAGGCTGATGTTCAGGGGTCGCTTACGTCGGTGATCGACAGTCTGAAGCTGATAGACACCGGTGGCCTGGTCAACCTTCACGTCATCGGCAGCGGCGTGGGTAATATTTCAGAAAATGATATCAACCTCGCAGTGGGCGAGCACACCGTAGTCTATGGCTTTAACGTCGAGCTGCCCCCTGCGGTGAAGCGACTGGCGGCGCGCGAGAAGGTGGAGGTGCGACTGTACCGCGTGATCTACGAATTACTAGACGACGCGAAGAGCTCGATGGAAGCGCTGCTGGCGCCAGAAGTCGTCGAGACGGAAATTGGCGCCTTGATGGTGAAGGGCGTGTTCCGCACCATGCGCGAGGAGGTTATCGCTGGTGGTGAAGTGATGAGCGGTAAGGTGTACAAGGGCCTGTTGGCGCGCTTAAAGCGGGGCGGTGAGCAGATCGCTGAGGTTGAGGTATCGAGTGTACAGCGTCAGCAATCTGAAGCGAAAGAAGTGTTCGAAGGCGACATGTGCGGCCTCAGTCTGAAGACAGCGAAGAAGCTAGTCGTCGAGGAGGGGGATACGCTGGAGTTCTTTACGAGGGAGTTGGTGAAGAAGACATTGTCTTGACGTGGTCTCCTGCTATTGACTTTTTTAGTAACTTGTGCTAAAATCATATCCAGTAGGAGTGGTATACCTTCCGTATCAGCCTGCTCCTAATAATAGAAAGGATAGTAACTAGTACATATGCCAGAAATACAGGACCTAGTACGGAGATCAAAGAATATTACTCCAGGGGGCTTTATTGAAGGAGCCCTTGACTCTCAGTCTCAAGAGGAGAATGTGGCACCCAGGCGTCCATTACGTAAACGGCTTGGTCGATTTGCAGTCCGTACGGCACTTGGCATGCGCAGGGCGCGAGCGCGGGTCGAGGTGTATGGTGCTGGAGGGGCCACTCGACAGTGGCTTGGTATGGCAAAAAATAAGCTATATAGCGAGCCCGCGCAATCTCTGGGCAACTGGTTTGCTGCCCGCAGGTCACGCAAGTCGTCCGAGCAGGAATCCAGTCGGAAGCGCTCAATTCGAGAGCGCATTGGCCAGCGCGCGGTTGGTGCTGCCCTCGCAAGTCGGGCTGGCTTGACGTGGGTTGGTAACCGTGCGACAAAGGCGTTTGGAGCTGCTGGTCGGGGGTTTAGCGCCGCTAAGGAATTCGCATACGATAAGCCGGGCCGATTTATTGGGTCATGGTTTGCTTCAAGGGGGCTCCAGCGATCGGGAGAGACGAGCGAGGAATATCGTAGCCGCATGGAGCGGCGCGGTAAGATGCTAACGGGAGCTGTGTATGTATCACTGGGGGCGATAGCGGTGAGTAAAGTGATTGGTATGATGACGGGTATGTCTGGAGGCGGTTCACACACGAGCGAGTTCGCCAGTATGACGACCACGCCAACTGCCTCTGAGGGTCTAGCCCCTGTAGAGCCGCTGCCCCCTGTTGATACGCAGGTTGGCTTAGATGCAGCTGGGAGCGGTGTTGATGTACAGAATGATGTGGTCAGTGCGCCAGTGGATAGTGGTATCGATTTAAGCAGTTCTGTTGAGATTGATAAAAATATACACGGCCCAGAGCATGTTATTCAGGACGTTCTTGATAAAAACCCTGAAGAGGCCGATAAGGTGTTCGCCCAATTGATGGATGAACTTGGCTCTGAAGGAATCTTGCAGAATGAAGAGGGAGAGCCAGTTCAACTTGTGGAATATGACAAGATTGGCTGGGGCTTTAGCGGCGAGGGGTCTGAAACCGTTTCACTCTCTGACGAGGCGCAAGAGTTTCTCGGAGGCTCAGTTGCTGAGGGTGATGTTGATGGTCGTGCTATCGATGTCGCCGCGGATGCAGCGCTTCCAGAGACCGGTGCGGTTGATGCTGCGCCGTACGATGTGGCGTCAGAGCCAGCAATTTTAGAATATGGCGGTACAGGCAGCACGGTTTCTATTGATGCATCTGGCGCCTATTCATTTGGCTATACGACATCGCCGGAGGAGTTGATGGGCCAGATCGTAAAACATGAGTTTAACAAGGAGCTGTCTGACGGCGAAGTGCACAGGCTCATTAATGATTTGTATCGTGCTACTGATGGCAAGCTATTTGAAGGTGTGACGACGATGCGTGTTGGTGCTGGAAATGTCTGGATTATGGAGGCGGGTGGCACAACCAATGGACTGACGGCGCAGGCTAAGGGTGCCTTGGAAGAGTTGGCGTCTCAGAATTGGCGTTCATAGACGGGTCGTAGTCCAGTCTGGTATAATAGAAGCAATAGTGGTCTATCAGCAAAGGAGACGATATGTTCCAGTTAGATGAAAATTTCCTAAAAGAAATCGGACTTGATCAGTTGCCATATGAGCAGAAGAAGCCGTTTTTGCAGCATATTTACAGCGAGCTGGAGCTGCGGGTCGGTGAGCGTCTCAGTCAGGGCATGAGTGATGCGCAGCTGGATGAGTTCGCGACTATCATCGACAAGGCGCCTGGTGCGGTGGATGCGTTTTTAGCAAAGCACGCGCCAAATTATACGCAGGAGCCGATGTTTCAGCGTCTGGTGCAGGCAACGGGTGCGCCAGCTGATGATCCGCGCCTGAAGGATGAGTTTGCGGCGACTAAGTGGCTGGAGGTGAATCGTCCGGATTATCGGGATGTGGTGGCGGCTGTGATGGGTGAGCTGAAACAGGAAATTGTGGCGAATAAGGATGCCATCCTGGGCGGCATGGCAGCTCCACAAGCGCCAGCCGACGAAATGCCAGCACAGTAGTCATAATTATGAGTGAGCATGACCGCGGAGAAATGCTTCCGCGGTCATTTTTTTGCCGCTGGTGGGGCTGATGAGTTCATCAATGACGAGATATTGACCGTCGATAAACTGCTGATCAAGGGCAGTCGCTGGTACAGGGGACACGTGGGCGCTGGTGATGATAAGCTCCACGCCGTCAAAGGCAAGTTTGGTGCGCGGAAAGCCCAGGTGGGCGCGGACGCGTGCTTCAGCGTGGCGTGCGGTGAGTTGATCGGGACGTAGTAGTGCGTCGTCTTTGGATAGCAGAGCGCAGTAGGTCGCCTGGGCGTCATCCTGCGGCGTCGGCTGCAGGCTGCCGTCAGCGATACGCGGCAGGAGTTCGATGAGTTTTTCAGAGCCGAGGGTGAACAGATGTTCATATAGCTCAGCGCGCGTCTCGGTGCCGCTGAGGCGGATGGTTTCTTGGTGGTAAACCGGTCCGGCATCCATGTCAGCATCCAGCTGCATGATAGACACCCCTGTCGTGTCGTCAAGGTTAGTCATGGCCGCCTCGATGGGCGAGGGACCGCGGTAGCGAGGTAGGAGCGACGGGTGAACGTTAACGATGCCACGCGGGAAAAGGTCGATGACGGACTGGGGAATGATTTTGCCATAACTCACCAGTACACCAAGGGGCGCCTGTAGGGCGGCGATGTCGCTGGCGATGTCGCGCAGCTTCACTGGTTGCCACACGGTGATGCCATGCTGGCGGGCAAACGTTTTCACGGCAGGCTCCGCTAGTTTACCGCCACGACCTTTCGGCGCGTCAGGCTTGGTGACGACGGCAGCGATCATATACCCGGCGTCATGAAGCGCCCGCAGGGTGATGAGGCTGTGCTCTTCGGTGCCAAAAAAGACGAGCGGTGGCACTAGTCGCTCCATAATTCAGCGTTGTCTTTGATGTGCTGGTGGTAATCCAGTGGCTGTAGCTCACCCTTATCATCCAGGGTATAAAAGGCGCTTTCGTCATCGCGGATGCGGTCAACGAACACGATACCATTCGTATGGTCAATCTCATGCTGCAAGACGCGTGCCAGGAACCCTTCAGCTTTGAGGCGGATTTCATTGCCCTCGAGGTCGAGTGCCTTGACGCGAACCTTAGTGTGACGCGGCACTTTGCCGTAGACATGCTTCACGCTCAGGCAGCCTTCAAAATCAGCCACTACATCGCCTTCGTACTTGACGATCTCGGGGTTAATGAGGGTCATAAACTCGCGAGTGGATTTATTGTCAAAATCAGCCCGGACGATAACTACTCGCTCCAGGCGGTCAACTTGCACGGCTGCCAGTGCGGCGCTAATTTCATGTGGGCGCGAGTCTTCCCAGTCCAGCGCCGCCTGCGTCATATCATCAGCCAGCTGCTGTACTTCGTCAGTCACTACATGAATACGCTGCGATTTTTGGCGCAGATGCGGGTTAGGGAGGGCGATAATATCGTCTTTTGTCATATCTACCAGTATAGCACATCAGAGGAGGCTAATCGGATCAAGCTCCGCCTGCCAATGGGAAGATGGGAGTTCATCGACTAGTGCAACGAGGTCGTGGCGATGAGGGCTGCGTATGGTAAGTTGCCAGCGATAGCTGTCGCGTACTCGCTCGTAAAAGGCGGGCGCGGGACCGAGGATATCGACACGCGGAGGGGTGATTGAGCGGATATGCTGAGCGAGCGCCTGGGCATTTCGGATGGCAGCAGCTTCCGTCTTGTACGTGCAGGTGAGTTTCAAGAGGTGACTAAAGGGCGGAAAATTCGTCGCGCGACGCTGAGCGATAGTGCGATTGTAAAAATCGGTATATTCCTGGGCGAGGCCGTCGGTAACGGCCGGGTGGTCTGGCTGAAAGGTCTGCACGATAACATTTGTCGGGTGATGTGAGCGGCCGACCCGGCCAACGACCTGAGCCAGCAGCTGAAAGGTGCGTTCGCTGGCGGAGAAGTCAGGCAGCGTCAGGCCAGCGTCGGCCTGAATAGCGCCGACAGTACGAAGGTGCGGCAGGTCAAGTCCCTTGGCGATGACCTGGGTGCCGATGATGATGTCAATCCGGCCGTCTTTTAGCTGGTCGTAGCGCTTATCGGCAGTGTCGTCACTAGCGGTGTCAGCATCAAAGCGGGCGATGACCTTGTCGGGGAATAATTTTTTGAGTTCTGTCTCGATGCGCTTGGTACCGATACCTTTATGGATGATGTCAGCGTGATGACACTCTGGGCAGCTGGTCGGCACAGGAGCGTGAAAGGCGCAGATATGGCAGGTGAGCAAGTGGCGGTCGGCGTGCAGGGTGAGTGGCACGAAGCAGCGGGGGCAGCCGGCGCTCCAGCCGCAGTTGTCGCAGAGGGTGACCGCGGCAGTACCGCGACGATTGTGAAACAGAAGTACCTGCTTTGACTGCTGGAGTGTCTCATTCATGGCTTTGAGGAGCGGGTCGGAGAGGAAGAAGTGCTGAGTAAAGGAGTGGCGCTTCGTCATGTCGATAAGCTGAATGGTTGGCTTGACGGCATCGGGGCGAGCCAGTGAATTCATGGTGATAATGGGACGGCCGGACGCTTGGGCCAGGAAGTAATCGCTGACGTTCGGTGTCGCGCTGCCAAGGATGAGTTTCGCTTCGTGCTGCTGAGCCAAGACAGATGCGACGCGCAGGGCGGAGTAGCGGGGCGACTGCTCTTGCTTGAAACTCGGCTCGTGGCATTCGTCGATAACGATGAGTCCAAGCTGCTGGACAGGCATGAAAAGCGCAGAGCGTGGTCCGATGATGACAAATGGTTCATTCGAGTGCATGGCGGTATGCCACAGTTGGTGACGTTCTGAGTCAGTCTGGCGTGAATGAGTGATAATGACACGGGGAAAATGCTGAGAGAATTCTTGGACGAGCTGCGAGGTAAGGGCGATTTCGGGAACGAGAATGATGGACGAAAGGCCTTCGTCAAAAGCACGCCGAGCAGCTTCGATATAGACGAGTGTTTTGCCGGAGCCGGTGATGCCATGAAGCAGAGCGGTGCCTGGCAGCATATCATCGATACGGTCGATTGCCGCCTGCTGCTCACGTGTGAACACATTTTTTGTTCGATTTTTCACAGAGGTCGTGATGATTAAATCTTTTTTATGGCGCCGCTTGGTGGTGAGACCGCTGGGGAGCATCGTGCGCCAGATAGTGGCGAGATGGACCTTGTAATACTGGCTCATCCAGAGGGCTGTTTGGATGAGTGGCAGTGGAAATGGTACTTCGTCGAGGATGGCGGTGAGTGGCTTGACAGTAAAATCGGGCTTCACTACTTCGGACATAACTATGCCAACATGAGTTGTCTTGCCGACAGGAACGATAACCAGCGCGCCAACTGCCAGGTCGCCATCATGCGCATAAGTAAATGAGTGTGCGTCAGCACGAATGAGCTTGATGGGCGACACGAGATAATAGCGCATAAATCTATTATACCGCGCCTCATTTGGTACAATAAGCATATGTATTTTGAGAGTCGTATGCAGGCGGGGGCAAGGCTGGCGGAAGAGCTGGTGGAGGCGTACCGCTTCGAGAACTGTGCGGTGGTGGCGCTGGGCGAGGGTGGTTTGTTAGTGGGAGAACAAATTGCGGTACGGCTGCACTGCGTTTTAATGATGCTGATGAGCGAGGGGATTGATGTGCCGGGCGAAGGGGTCAGCTTTGGTGCGGTGTCGCAATCAGGACAGTTTACTTACAACAGCCAATTTTCTGCTGGCGAGATAACCGGCTACACTCAGGAGTTCCATGGCTATCTCGAGGAGAAGAAGCGCGAGGCCAATCAAAAGCTCAATCGCCTACTAGGTGATGGCGGTGTCATCGACAAAGATCTGTTGCGCGATCATACGGTGATTTTGGCAAGTGATGGCCTGAGTGATGATCTGTCCGTGCTGGATGTTGCACTGAGCTTTCTCAAGTCAATTCGTATCGAGAAGCTGGTGGTAGCAACGCCACTGTGTACGGTAGCGGCAGTGGACCGCCTTCATGTGACGGCGGACGACATGCACATCTTGGACGTGAAGGCGAATTTTATGGGGGTGGATCATTACTATGAGGATAACCATGTGCCGACGCGCGAGGAAGCGGCTGAGAAGATTAATCAAATTATCCTCAGATGGCGCTAAAAGACTTGTCGGGTGTTGTAAAATTGTGATACACTGGATGGTAACGAAAGGGAAATAGGGAGGAAATGCTAGACATTTTTATTACATCTCGGGTGCGGCGGAAAATCGTAGTAGTCTATGCGAAGTATCCTGATTTTCACACTCACGTGCGCGGCCTGGCAAAGCTTATCAAGGAAGATCCAGGAAACATCCAGCGCGAACTGAAGCGCCTGGAGAAAGTCGGCTTCCTAAAGAGTGAAAAGCAGGGCAATTCTCGAACTTATTTTACAAATAAGCAATTCCCGATCTTTAAGGAGCTGCAAGGTATGGTCATCAAATCGCAGCAGCATTCGGCCAGGCCGAAGCGCGGCGCGGTCGATAAGGACTAATGACGTTATTTGAGCAAATTTTACAGGCCAGAGGTCTCAGGACGCGGGCAGAGCGTGAGGCATTTTTGACGCCGGATTATGCGGGGGCGCAGCATGATCCGTTTTTGCTGCCCGACATGGAGCGGGCGGTGGCGCGGTTAGTTAAGGCGCGTGACAAGGGCGAAAAAATCATCATTTATGGTGACTATGACATTGATGGCCTGAGTGCGACGGCGCTGCTGCTGGATGCGTTTTCGAGTTTTGGCTTTGAGGGTGTCGAGGCGTTTATTCCCAACAGGTTTGTTGAAGGGTATGGCATGACGAAGGGTGCGGTTGATAAGGTGGCGGCCATGGGCGCGGAGCTGATCGTGACGGTGGACTGCGGGAGTTTATGCCATGCGGAGATCGCGTACGCGTCTTCTTTGGGGATCGATACCGTGGTGACGGATCATCACAACGTCGCCGAGACGCCGCCGCCTGCGGTCGCTTCGGTGAATCCAAAGTTTTCAGGGCATAGCTATCCGTTTCGGGATTTGTGCGGGGCGGGCGTGGCGTTCAAGCTGGTGCAAGCACTGCAGCGCGAGCTGGACGGCTTGGCCGAGGGCCATGAAAAGTGGTTGCTGGACTTGGTGGCCTTGGGGACGGTGTGTGACATCGTAAAACTTGAGGGGGAAAATCGGGCCAATGTCTACTGGGGTCTGGAAGTGCTGAAAAAACAGCGGCGCACCGGACTAAAAGCTTTGATGGCGGTCAGTGGCGTGGAGCCAGAGAAGGTAAATGCGCGTAGTCTGGGGTTCGGGCTGGGGCCACGGATGAACGCGGCAGGCCGGCTGGAGACGGCGCAGCATGCACTGGATATGCTGGTGGCGAAGGATGGTTTGACGGCGTTGGCGGCCAGCGAAAAACTAGAGGAGCTGAACCAAAAACGGCGTGGTATTCAGGATGATATTTTTAGAGAGGCCTGCCAGCAGGCAGAGGGGATGCTGGCCGACCGTGTGTTGGTGGTGTCGAGTCCGGGCTGGAATCACGGCGTCATCGGCATCG
>JAUNOS010000005.1 GCA_030537075.1 Candidatus Saccharimonadota bacterium
CTCGGTTCAATTCTCGGTTCATCAAACCTTACAAATATTGTTGAGGGTCAAAGACAGTATGAAGCAGACTGTTTATTCGCCGGAGATATCCAGGCGGTTGAGATAAACAATTTTATTAGCCGGCTTATTGAAACTGCCGCTCGGCCACTTGATGCGCTTACAATAACACCGGTGATGCCTGAGAACAATCTTCTAAAGGACCAGTTGGGTGTCCTAAGGTTAAAAGAAGATGAGGTCAGGAGTATCAAGCAGCGACTTGAGGATGTTCACTTTAATATTCCACTCAAGGGCGATGTTTCGCAGCGTAGCGGACTTAATGCATCTTTTGGCGAGGGCAGGCGTAATAAACAGGGATTTGTTCAGCCTCGTTCTTGGTATGAGGTGGAGTTAATTGTGCCAAAAGAGGTTACCAGCAATCCTGAATATCCGAAAGCAAATTCTGAAAAGGCACAGTTTGATGTTGTTACGGACGACGGCTGGAGGTTTCGCTGTAAGGTTAGTGGCGATTATAGTAAAAATTTCCGCTCTGGGGATGACTTGAAAACACTCGGCCGGTGGATTAAAGGTAGGCTGGAGAACGCAGGCGTTCTACGCCCAGGCGAAAGAGTCAGCGACGAAATATTGGCGCAATACGGCCGTTCAGACTTAAAAATGAGTAAAATTAAAGATACAAATGCATGGTATCTAGATTTTGGAGTAGAGAATGCCTAGTCATTTAAGAAGTTATTTAAATATTGTTGCGCAGGATTCTCCGGGCGCAGTTGAATCAATTAAGGAGACAGTCGAAAAACTTATACCTGAACATGTTGAGACATTTACGCACAAAGAACACGTGAAGGGTTTATTGCTTGGACAGGTGCAAAGCGGTAAGACAGGTCAAATGCTTGGTGTTATCGCAGCAGCAGCCGATGCTGACGATGCTTTTTCAATTTTTGTTTTACTTACCAGCGACATGACTGGTTTGCAGCAGCAAACATATAAACGCGCCCTGGCCGCCATGGACACGTTTAATGTTTGCGACGAACACGACGAGATGCGTTTTCTTGAAGTCGGCGGACGAAAGCCGTCGCTCATCATACTCAAAAAGAACCAAAGCATCCTCAAAAAATGGCTTGGGCTAATCCAGCAATCCGGCTTTTTGCAGGGGCGTCCGATTTTTATTGTCGATGACGAGGCGGATGCAGCCAGCCTCAATACCCAGGTTAATAAAAAAGAGCAAAGCACAATCAACAAGCGCCTTGATGCGATTGTCGGGCTGTCTACAAGCAGTTTTTATTTGCAAGTTACTGCAACTCCCCAATCATTACTTCTACAAACAAAAGAATCTGGCTGGCAGCCAAGTTTTGTGCATTATTTTCCTCCAGGCAAAGGTTATCTTGGCGGAGAATTCTTTTACAGCAAGCCCAAGCCGTTCACTTGCCGATATACTGCTGATGACGAATTAAGCACCTTGCTTGATACAGAGGACACGCCCGACGGCATGAAGCGGGCTATCGAAACCTATCTTGTTACGTGCGCCCATGTAGTTATAAAAGATAGCGCAAAAGTTTGTAATTTTCTCGTTCACCCAAGCGTCCGCAAGGACGATCACGAGCGAATCCGAGGAAAAATTGAGAAATACGTTCAATATATTTTTGGAAATATCGAAACGCCAGCCGTTAAAGAATTGCTAAAATCTGCCTGGGAGGACTTGCAGCAATCAAGACCTGACCTTACGCCGTTTAACGAAACCATGGATTACTTGGCGCAGAGGACTCTGCCAATTAACGTTTACAAGCTAAACTCAAGCCCAGATAGCAGTTCGCGCAAGACATTTGACACAGGCTTTAATATTATCGTTGGAGGAAACAGCCTCGGCCGAGGCGTTACGTTCAAGTGCTTGCAGACGGTTTATTATTGCCGGTCGGCAAAAACTCCGCAGGCTGACACGTTTTGGCAGCACTGTCGCATGTTCGGCTACGACCGCGACCCGATGCTAATGCGAGTGTTTATTCCTGAGCTGTTATTCTTCCTGTTTGCGGAGATAAATGCTTCAAACGAAATGCTTATCAAGCAAATTGAGGACGGCAAACTTAACGATATCCAAATTATCACAAATACCAAATTGAAACCGACGCGTAAGTCGGTTATCGACCAAGAGAAATACAATCTTATTGTTGGTGGCGTGGACTATTTCCCGCCTCGTCCAGACCAAGGCGATGCAACCGATACCGACAATATTTTGGAGCCGTTTGCTGGAGAGGGCGTCCACGACGTCAGTATCAACGATGCAATCGCCATTTTGCAAACTTTCAAATCCGACCCTGGAAACGACTGGTCGATGCCTGCTTACATCAACGCGTTAGAGGGCATTAAATCGCACAAAGAACTATCAAATTCAGCAAAACTCATTGTCCGGCGAGACCGTAATATTAGCAAAGGAACCGGAACGTTGCTTTCTAGCGACGACCGCGGGCTTGGCAAGAAATATCAAGATGTAACAGTGATCACCCTCTATCGTCTAAACGGTAGAGTCGAGCAGAAGTGGGATGGGCATCCTTTTTGGGTGCCAAATATTAAGTTGCCTATTGGGAAAGTGTTTCACCGGATTGACTAGGGTTTTGATGTATGCCTGAGATGTTCTCTCCTAAAAAACGCAGCGAAATAATGTCGCGCATACGATCGAAAGAGGTAGGGGCAGAGAAGACAACTTTTAAGTATTTGCGCCAGAATAAAATACCATTATGCTCGCGTGGCGGGTAAACCTGATATTGCTCTGTCAAGGAAGAAGGTGGTATTTATCGACGGCGATTTTTGGCATGGGCGTGACTATAAGAGAATTGTTACTAGCTGCCCGGAAGGTGACTATTGGCCTGCAAAGACTGCTTATAATATAGGGAGGGACACTCGCAATCGTACTGAACTAACAGAAAAAAGATGGATACTACTAGTTGTTTGGGGAGCGACATCAAACGTAAGCGAACACGTGAAATCACGTTAAAACAAATCGCAAGACTTCTAGTTGAAGACTAGAGCAGAATGCCTTCGGGCGGTGTTTTGTTTTGGGCAAGTTATCGAGCGGTGAAGACGATTTTCTCGTTAGCGCGTGATGTCGCTACCGTCTGCCCGTCGTGAATCTTCCCATCAATCAACTCCAGTGCCAGCGGGTCCAAAATTCGCTTTTGAATAAGACGCTTGAGTGGTCGTGCCCCAAAGGCCGGGTCGTAGCCGTCGGTTGCGAGCATGTCACGCACGCTATCATCAAACTCCAGGGTGATGTCACGGGAATGCTTGATGTCACGCGCTACTCGGGCCAGCTGCACATCGACAATCGCTCGCATGGCTTCAGGGCGGATACGGTCAAATAGCACGATGTCGTCGATGCGGTTGAGGAATTCGGGGCGGAAATGTTGCCGCAGCACATCGAGCATCTGGTTGTCCAGTGCCGAAATATCATCGCCCGTAAAGTCCATGATGGCCTGCGAACCAACATTGCTGGTCATGATGATGATAGTATTGGCAAAATCCACCGTCCGTCCCTGGCCATCGGTTAGGCGGCCATCGTCAAGTACTTGCAGCAGGACGTTAAACACATCAGGGTGAGCCTTCTCGATCTCATCAAATAGCACCACGCTATATGGGCGGCGACGCACCGCTTCGGTCAGCTGGCCGCCTTGGTCGTAGCCGACGTATCCTGGCGGCGAGCCGATCAGCCGCGCCACGGCATGCTGCTCCATGTATTCGCTCATGTCGATACGGATCATCGCGTGCTCGTCGTCGAACAGTTCGCGGCACAGGCTGCGGGCGACTTCGGTTTTACCCACGCCGGTTGGGCCAAGGAATAGGAAGGAGCCAATTGGTCGTTGCTGGTCGCCCAGGCCGGCCCGTGAGCGGCGGATGGCGCTGGCTACGGCCGCCACGGCTTTGTCCTGGCCGATGACGTGCCGGCCAATTGATTCTTCCAGTTTGGTGAGCTTGCTCGATTCACTTTCGATCAGCCGCTCTACGGGGATGCCTGTCCAGCGCGCTACCACGCTGGCGATGTCGTCAGGCGTCACTTCTTCACGCAGCAGGCGGTCTTGGACGGGGATGCGTGCCAATTCCTCGCGGGCGGCGGCCAATTTTTTGTCTAATTCTGGCAGGTCGCCGTACTTGATGCGGCTGGCGGTGGCCAGGTCGGCATCGCGTTCGGCACGCTCCAGTTCGCCGCGCAGCTCATCCATTTTTTCGGCCGCTGTATTCACCGTGCGTAAAATGTCTTTTTCGCGACGCCATTTGCGATCAATTTCGGCCGCTTCGCTGCTAATCTGCTCTATCTGCTGCGTAATTTCCTCTTTGCGGGCTTTGGCGTGGTCGGATTTGTCTTTTTTGAGTGCCGCCGCTTCGATTTCCAGCTGTAACTTGCGGTTGTTCAATCGGTCTAGGCTAATTGGCACGCTCTCGAGTTGCATCTTCAACGCACTGGTGGCTTCGTCTAGCAAGTCCACGGCCTTGTCGGGTAAAAAGCGGTCGGGCAGATACCGGGTCGATAGCCGCGCCGCCGCCACGATGGCATCGTCGGCGATGTTCACGCCATGATGTACCTCGTACTTTTCCTTCAGTCCGCGTAGAATCGCTACGGTGTCGTCAAAGCTCGGCTCACCGACATACACCGGCTGGAAACGACGCTCCAGTGCGGCATCTTTCTCGACATATTGGCGATATTCCGCCAGGGTCGTCGCGCCGATCATGTGTAGTTTGCCGCGTGCCAGGGCGGGCTTCAGCATATTGCCAGCGTCCATACTGCCTTCGGTTTTGCCAGCCCCCACCATGGTGTGGATTTCATCAACAAACAGGATAATCTCGCCAGCGGCTTCCTCGACCTCTTTCAGGATTGCCTTCAGCCGCTCCTCGAACTGGCCGCGAAAACTTGCCCCAGCCAGCAGGCTGGAGATCTCGAGGGAAATCAGCCGCTTGTCCTTCAGCGAATCCGGCACATCTCCGCGCACGATCCGCTGCGCCAACGCCTCGACGATGGCGGTTTTGCCCACGCCTGGCTCGCCGATGAGCACCGGGTTGTTTTTGGTGCGCCGACTAAGGATTTGCATAGTGCGGCGAATTTCCTCGTCTCGTCCGATAACCGGGTCGAGTTTGCCCTCGCGCGCCAGGGCGGTGATATCGGTGCCGAACTGCTCCAGCGGCTTGGTTAATTCTTCTTGCATGTTTGGTGGCATAGGTCCTCCTTTATTGCGTTAGGTCAGGCGCTGTCCGCCTTATGTCATATATCATTAGGGTTGCTATCGCCCCGTGCCGCTGGCTGAAAGGGGATACGAGATGTCTCAATTGTAGCAAATTAGCACTCGCAGGTCAAGAGTGCTAATTTGCTATACTAAACGTATGACGAAATTGTATGCAGCCGCTGCAGGCACCATCGAATATCGCTATGATCAGCGAGGTGATCGGGCGGTGCTCATGATGCATGGCGGGCACATGCGGGCGGAATTGCCAGGCGGTGAGGAGTACTTTGCACGGCGCGGCTACTCCGTTGTGGTGGTGTCACGTCCAGGCTACGGGCGGACAAGTCAGTCGCTGCATCGACAGGTTGGTGCGTTCGAAGCGGCTGTCGCCGAGCTGCTTGATGCACTCGGTATCTCGCAAGTTTTGGTGGTCGGGGTATCGGCAGGCGGTCGGGCAGCTATGCGATTTGCGGAGCGATATCCAGATCAAGCAAAGGGGCTCATATTGCTGAGTGCACTATCGTTTCAGCAGTGGCCGTCGCTGCCAACTCGTATGGCGGCGTATCCCCTCTTTAATCCTGCGGTTGAGGCTGGTACTTGGGCGATGATGAGATGGTGCGTGCGGCACTGGCCATCACTGTTTTTAGGTCAGCTGATGGGGAGTTTGACGACTTTACCTGCGCGGCAAGTGATAGCGGAGCTTGATAAGGATCGCCTGGAGGCATTTCGCTCACTGGTCTGCGAATTCCGCTCAAAACGAGGCTTTATGAACGATATGAGCCGACAGGCGCGCCAGGGAAACCCAGAGGATATTCAGTGTCCGACATTGATCATCCACAGTCGTTATGATGGTTCGGTGCCGCTGCGTCATGCCGAGGAGAATGCTCGGCGTATTCCCCATGCGACGCTCCGTGAAAACGACACCGAATCGCACTTGATGTGGCTGAGCCGGCGCTGGTTGGAGGACGTGGAGCCGCAACTGGACGATTTCCTTAATTTGCTATACTAAACTCATGAAGCGTGACTGGCTCCAGCGTCCCCTCCATATCTCGTGGCTGGTGGCGGTCTGGTGCCTAGGGGTGACCATCGGCGTCATCATGGTGATGCGCGCGCCATATGGCTGGTTCGCCAGTCTGGGCTGGCTACTGGCGGGGCTTGTGCTGCTGGCGCCGCTGTTTATCTGGCGGCAGACCAGGGTCTTCATGGTGCCAATTGTGCTACTTTCTGGCAGCCTGACGGGACTATGGCGAGGGAGCCTCGGGCAGGTCGGCCTGGAGGAGTACCAATCGCTGATCGGTCAAACGGTGACACTACGCGGCGTGGTAACGGAAGATCCAGATATCGATAAAAAGGGTAGTACCGTGCTGCGCCTCGGCCAGATCCAGGTGGCGGAGCGGTCGCTGCCGGGGCTGGTGTGGGTGACCACGACGCAGAGTGACGCCATCAAGCGCAGCGACATCGTGACGGTGAAGGGAAAAATGAGCCAGGGCTTTGGTGCCTTTGCGGCGCGACTGGGCAGGGCTAAGGTCGAGCAGGTGGCGCGACCAGTTCCCGGCGATGTGGCGGTGGGGGTGCGCGATTGGTTTTCGGAGCGGGTGCGCCGTCATGTGGCGGAGAATGAATCGGCGCTGGGACTGGGATTTTTGCTGGGACTGCGCCGGGCGCTGCCACCAGAACTAGGCGAGGCGCTGAAGATTGCTGGCCTGACGCATGTCATCGTGGCGAGCGGGTATAATTTGACCATTTTAGTGCGACTTAGTCGGCGGCTATTCGTGAGAGTGTCGAAGTATCTTTCGGCGCTGAGCGCCACGGCCATGATCCTTAGTTTTATGGCGCTGACGGGCCTGAGTCCCAGCATGTCGCGGGCGGGGCTGGTGGCGGGGCTTTCCTTGGCGGCGTGGTACTATGGCCGGACGATTCATCCGTTGGTACTACTGCCAGTCGCAGCGGCCATCACCCTCCTGGTCAATCCGTCCTACGGCTGGAATGACCTCGGCTGGCAGCTCAGCTTTGCGGCCTTTGCTGGCGTGATGTTGCTGGCGCCGCTGCTACAGCGCTACTTTTTCGGCGACAAAGAACCTGGCACGTTGCGGCAAATTTTTGGCGAAACCCTGTCCGCGCAAATCATGACTCTGCCCATCTTGGTGCTGAGCTTCGGCGTGGTGAGCAATGTGGCGCTTCTGGCGAACATCCTTATTTTACCGCTGGTACCGCTAGCTATGCTGCTGACCTTTTTGGTCGGCGTCCTGGCGGAAGTGCCGCTGATAGCTGGGCTATTGGCGGCACCGACCGAATGGCTGCTTGGCTATATGGTGACGGTTGGTAAATGGCTGGCGGAACAACCGTGGGCGCAGACTGAACTTACCATCCAGTGGTGGCAGGCGGCGGGGGCGTATATCGTCATCGCCCTCGGTATGTGGTGGATGCAGCGCCAGACAAAGGCGAGCCTCCGCGAGGTGAATATCGTGAAGTAGTGTATAATGAGAACAGATTGAGATACTAGTGAAGACGAAGGAGCGAATATGGCTGGACACAGTAAATGGGCCAAAATTAAGCGAGACAAGGGTGCGAATGACGCCAAGCGTGGGGCGATTTTTACCAAGCTAGGCAATCAAATCGCCATCGCGGCGCGCGGCGGTACCGACCCGACGCTGAACTCGGCGCTAGCGCTGGCTATCGAAAAAGCCAAGGCGGCCAATATGCCGGGCGCCAACATCCAGCGAGCTATCGACCGCGTGGCGGACAAAAACGCTGCGGCGCTGGAAGAAATTACTTATGAAGGCTATGGCCCGGGCGGCGTCGGCATCATTATCGAAACAGCGACCGACAACCGCAACCGAACGTTTCCGGAGGTGAAGACGGCGCTGGTCAAAAACGGCGGCCGCATCGCTGACGCCGGCAGTGTGGCCTTTCAGTTTACGCGCAAGGGCGTCATCACGATTGAGGGCGCGGGCGAGGAATTGCTACTGCAAATTCTGGACGCGGGCGCCGAGGACGCGGTGGAAGAAGACGGTGAGATCATCGTCTACACGGAGCAGAAGGAATTGGCGGCGGTGCGCACGGCGCTGGCGGAGCAGGGTCTGACTATTAAGGACGCAGAACTACAATACGTGGCGAACACGCCGGTAGAAATCGCTGACAGTGAAACGGCGCAGAAACTCCTCAAGGTCATGGACGCGCTGGACGACCTGGACGACGTGGTCAATGTTCATACCAACGCCGATATTACCGCTGAGGTGTAGGGTCTAGCTAAGGCGAACAGTCCTGCCGGGGGCATGACAGTCGGCGAATCTATATAAATGTGATAAAGTAAGAACAGTTAACTTATGCGCAATTCAAAGTAGGAGGTGTTATGGACCAAAAAATAAAAAATCTACTGAATGACTGGCAGCTTGCTAATCCTGACTTGCATGAAATCGCCGATAGTGTGCGTACGGAAATATTGCAACTGGCGGATACGGTAGGCGAAGAGGTGAAGTATGGCGGCATTCTGTTTGCCGCGCCCGTTCCGTTTTGCGGCATTTTTGTCTATAAGCAACATGTATCTGTAGAATTTAGTCACGGTTCCGAAATAGCAGACCCGCATGGCTTATTAGAAGGAAAAGGCAAGGGCCGTCGTCACTTGAAGCTGCATACGCTTGAAGATATAGATAGTAAGCATTTGGCAGATTACTTGCGATTGGCGCAAAAAGCAGCAGCATAACATACCGGTCCAGTAGTTCGGACTTTTTTGCCAATATTCCCATTTGTCTTATTCCTCGGTAGATTCTTTGTCAAGAAGTCACTATATTTCGGAGGGCGATTTTTTATGGTACACTGGAAATGACAAGCATAAGCAAGGAGTGAGCATGAAACGGATGCGCAATGGACTACTTATGATACTCATCACGGCGTTGGTGATGCCAGCGCCTGGGGTGAACGCGAGCCAGTCGCCCGGGGGTGATCCGACACCACCAGCGACAAGCGTAGCCGTCGCGCCACCATCTACACCTTCTACCGAGTCGCCCGCTCCGTCGGGCGATGTGTCGTCTCCGGCGCCTGCGGCGGATCCTCGTCCAGCGGCGTCAGTCACGCCGCCTGCCACATCACCCACTCCACCTGCAGTTGAGCCAGCGCAGCCGCCAGCAGTGACTGACCCCAAACCGCAGCAGCCACCAGCGCCACCCGCCTCGCAGCCCACGCCAGACCCATCGACACCAGTACCTCCGTCGCCCGCTCCACCTGCAGCCTCGGGCCGCTTGATCATCAGCAAGCTGAACCCAGATGAGCCGGAGGTCATTGAGCTGTATAATCCCGAGAGCTATCCGGTTGACCTAGCTGACGCCCGCATCGAGTTCGTGCCGCGCGGCAAGGCGCCCGTGCTACTGAAGCGCTTCCAGTCGGGCAGTGTGCCAGCGCAGGGGTTTATCACCTTGGGTGACGAATCAGGCGCGCCATTTGATGTCAGTAGCAAAAACGTCATCAGTCTGAGCGGGACGATCCGGGTGGTACTGAAGGACTATGAGGAAGAGCTGGCATTTGGCGAAGGGACGGCGCTGGATACGGCGGGCGCGCGCAGCGGGCAGAGATTTATGCAGCGCTGTCAGGCCGACCAGACGACGTTCGTGATGACGGCGTTTGATGCCACGCGACTCGGTGCTTGGCCGAACTGCCAGCAGGATCCGCCGCCGACCGCGCCGCCGCGCAATGGATGTTCCGGCGTGCGGCTGTCGGAAATTGGTGCTTATACGCCTGGGCAATTTATCGAGCTGCAGAATGTGAGCGACCAGGCAGTCAATCTCGCCGGCTGCCAGGTGACCACGCAGCGCACCCGCGCTCCGTATGTGCTGCCGGATTACGAACTGGAGCCGCAGGAATTCCTCCGCATCTCGGCGCTGGAGGCCAAATTATCCCTTACTAAAACCAGCGGCACGGTATATTTCTTGACCTCAGCGGGTGAGGAAATTGACGAGGTGCGGTATCAGAAATTGGCGAAAGGAACATCCTGGGCGCTGGTGGATGACGAGTGGCGGCAGACCTACGCGCCAACGCCCGGCGAGGCAAATGTGTTTCAGCGCTGGCAGGACTGTGAGGAAGGCAAGCAGATAAACGAAGCAACGGGAAATTGCGTGAAAATTCCTGCACCGCCCGCGGGTCCAGCGGCCTGTGCGCCGGGGTATTATCGTCATCCAGAGACCGGGCGCTGCCGCAAGCTAGCTACTGCCAAAACGCCTGCGCCGTGCAAGGAAGGGCAGTACCGCAGCGAGGAAACGGGACGCTGCCGCTCGATTGCGTCGGTGGTCGCCAAGACACTCAAGCCATGCAAAGACGGGTATTTTCGCAATCCCGAAACGGGGCGCTGCAAGAAAATCGCTGCCGATAGCGACGTACTGAAGGAATGTGCCGAAGGATTTGAGCGCAACCCAAAGACCAACCGCTGCCGCAAAGTTATCGCTGCCAGTATGCCACAGGCTGGCTTCGCACCCCAGAAAGTTGAGCAGGTCGCCGGCGCCACCTGGGGCTGGTGGGTGTTCGGCGGCGTCGGGCTGCTGGCACTGGGCTACGGCGCTTGGCAGTGGCGCTGGGAGCTGGGGCAATTACTGCGGCGGGTCGGCGCAGCGTTCACCTCAGGCAAAAAATAGCGTATCATAGAAATATGAGAATTATCGGCATCGACCCTGGTACGGGCATTTTGGGCTTTGGTGTAATCGATGTCGTCAAGGGCGGCTACAAATTGGTGACGGCGGGCGTGGTGCGCACGCCAGCACATACACCGCTGGAGGAGCGGCTGGAGGAGATTTTTGATAGCTTGACGGAAATCATTGCCGAGACCAAGCCGCAGGTGATGTCAATTGAAAAACTGTTTTTTGCCCGCAATGTGACCACCGCCATGAGCGTGTCGCATGCTCGCGGCGTGGCCATGCTGGCGGGGCAGAAAGCACGGCTGCAACTGGCTGAATACACGCCGCTGCAGATCAAGCAGACGCTGACCGGGTATGGTAAGGCCGACAAAAAACAGGTGCAGGAAATGGTGCGGCTGAACCTTGGTCTCAGTGAGGTACCAAAGCCCGACGACTGTGCCGACGCATTGGCGGCGGCCATTACGCATGCGGCGATGAATCGGGTATAATGAGGGTATGATTGCACATGTTTCGGGGACGGTAGCGGAAAAATTTGGCGGCGCGGTGGTGATCGATGTCGGTGGTATCGGCTATGAAGTGAGCGTGCCGGCGGGCGATTTTGACGCCGTACACCTCGACCAATCGGTCAAATTCTACACCTATCATCATGTGCGCGAACAAGCAGAGGAATTGTTTGGCTTCTCTAGCTTAGCGGCGAAAAAACTGTTTGAGCTACTTATCACCGTGCAAGGCGTCGGACCCAAAGCAGCGCTGGCCATCCTCAGCCTGGGCGACGCCGAAACGGTGCGCAACGCCATCGCCAATGCCGACAGCGCCTTCGTCCAGAAAGCGGCTGGTGTCGGCAAAAAGACCGCCGAGCGCGTGGTGGTTGACCTAAGCGACAAGGTCGGCCTGCCGACGCACTACGGCCGCAAAGATGCGCCCGTGCAAACCGAACTAAGCGCCGCCGATGAAGCACTGGAGGCCTTGATGGCGCTGGGCTACACCCTGGCGGATGCGACGAAAGCACTCGAAGGCATTGACCCGAACCTGTCGACGGCGCAGCGGGTGACGGAGGCGCTGAAGGGATAGCATATGCTACGTCAACTGCTTCGCGCAATATATCCGCCGCGAGATCCAGAAATGGAGGCCTGGAACGCGATGAACACTCCAGAGAGGCTGCGCTATGCAACGCAGCGCGTGGTCGGGGCGGCGGCCACGCAGAAGTACCTAAGTGACGGTCCTATTGGGAGTTCGGAAACTGCTGCTCAGTTTTATGACGCTCACCTTAAGTTGCTTGATGCTACTGAGAATCCAGCAGAGACGCTAGAATGCATCCTCCGAGAGCTTGAGCTACTCGTTGATCAAAGTCACCAGTATGCTGAGAAGGTCGAAAAGCCTCGTGCTCGCTGGGAAGCAGTCTGGCGGGCGATTGGGAAAATAGGATTGCGACAATGATATAATAAAATAACTATGGCAATTGAACGAATCGTTGATACTAGCGTGCATGACGACGACGCCAGCGAGCAGAGCATCGAGTTGACGCTCCGGCCGCAGCGCTTTGATGAGTATATCGGGCAGGCGCGGCTAAAGCGGAACTTGCAGCTGGCTATTACGGCGGCGAAGAAGCGCGCCGAGCCGCTGGATCACATTTTGCTCTACGGGCCGCCGGGCCTGGGCAAGACCACCATGGCGACGGTTATCGCCAATGAAATGGGCGTGAGCGTGCGGGTCACCAGCGGGCCGGCCATCGAGCGGGCGGGTGATCTGGCGTCGATTTTGACCAATTTGCAGGACGGCGATATCCTATTTATCGACGAAATTCATCGCCTGAGCCGGGCGGTGGAGGAAGTGCTGTATTCAGCTATGGAGGATTTCAAGCTGGACATTGTCATCGGCAAGGGCCCGGCGGCGCGCTCCATTCGGCTAGATCTGCCGAAGTTTACGGTCATTGGCGCCACGACGCGGACGGGTAGTCTGGCGGCGCCACTACGCGACCGCTTTGGTCATGTGTATCGGCTGGAATTTTACACGCCGGCGGAAATTAGTCAGATTATCACTCGGGCGGCGGGGATTTTGCAGTCGCAGATTCATCCTGAGTCGGCTGAGCTGCTATCCACCCGGGCGCGCCTGACGCCACGTATCGCCAATCGCTTACTGAAGCGCGTGCGTGACTACGCTGATGTCAATGGCGATGGTATAATTGATGTAAAAACGACAACGAAGGCATTGGAGCTGCTGGAAGTGGACGAGCTGGGGCTGGACCCGGCGGACCGGCAGCTACTAAATGCCATCATCGAAAATTACGGTGACAATCCCGTGGGCCTGACGACCATCGCGGCGCTTACGGGCGACGAGGCAACGACTATCGAGGATTTTTATGAGCCGTATCTGCTGCAGATTGGTTTTATCGAACGTACTCCGCGTGGCCGGCGTGTGACGGTGAAGGCGCGGAAGCATCTATCCCCGTAGGTTCTGGCCTGAAAACATGCTATACTAACAGATATGAAACAGAGGATACGAGCGACACAGACGCCTGCGCACACGGGCGAGCGAGTGACCGTGGCGGGTTGGGTGCATTCCCGGCGGGACCACGGTGGACTGATTTTTATTGATCTGCGTGACCACACGGGATTGGTGCAATTGGTGCTGAACCCGGAGCAGGCGGCGGCGTTTGGCGTGGCAGAGCAGCTGCGCGATGAGTTTGTCGTCCGCGCCAGCGGTGTGGTGACAGAGCGCGGCGAGGGTTTGAAAAATCCGCATATTGCCAGTGGCGAGATTGAAATTGTGGTGGACGAGCTGGATATTCTTAACCGTTCCGAAACGTTGCCAATTCAGCCATTTTCGGAGGATCATCAGGCCAGCGAAGAGCTGCGGTTCAAATACCGCTACCTGGACCTGCGCCGTCCGAAAATCCAAACCATGCTGAAAAAGCGCGCCGAAATGTACCGCCTGATGCGCCAGTACATGGACGAGCGCGACTTTACCGAAATGCAGACGCCGATTTTGGCCAATTCCAGCCCTGAGGGCGCGCGTGACTTTATCATCCCGTCACGTTTGCAGGAAGGGAAATTCTACGCCCTGCCGCAAGCGCCGCAGCAGTTCAAGCAGCTGCTGATGGTCGGCGGTGTGCCGCGCTACTACCAGCTGGCGGCGTGTTTTCGCGACGAAGATCCGCGAGCAGACCGGCTGTACGGCGAATTTTACCAGCTGGACCTGGAGATGAGCTTTGTCGAGGATGGCGAGGAAGTGCGCAGCGAAGTTGAGCCATTGATGCGTCAACTGGCGACGGAGTTTGCGGGCAAGACGGTACTGGATCTGAGCGATCTGCCAGCGGGTGATGGCAGTCCTATTCCGCGCATCCCGTATGCCCAGGCCATGGAAATCTATGGTTCGGACAAGCCCGACCTGCGCTTTGGCATGGAGCTGGTTGAGCTGACTGATGTATTTTCGACAACAGAATTTGGCGTATTTAAAAACGCCGAATGCATCAAAGCCATTTGTGTTAAAAATGGCGCGTCCCTAAGCCGTAAGCAAATTGACCACTTTACCGACATCGCCAAGAGCGAGGGTGCGGGCGGGCTAGCCTACATCACCTACGAAAACGGCGAGGCTAAAAGCCCAATTGCTAAATTCTTGACTAGCGCCGAACTGACTGCAGTCAAGGAACGCCTGGGCGCTACGGACGGCGATACCATTTTCTTCGGCGCTGACCGCCGCACAGTCGTGAACAAGGTTCTGGGGCGCCTGCGCTCTGCGTTCGCCGACCATTTCAACCTGAAAGACCCGAATGTCGTGGCCTTCGCCTGGATCGTCGATTTTCCATTCTACGAATGGGACGAAAAAGCCAAGAAAATCGACTTTGGGCATAATCCATTTAGCATGCCGAAGGGCGGCTTGCCATTCCTCGAAGCAGCCGAGACGGACGAGCAAAAATTGGCTATCCTGGCAGACCAATTCGACATGGTGATGAACGGCTATGAAATCTGCTCGGGCGGCGTGCGTAACCATAGTCCAGCGGTGCTGTACAAAGTCTTTGGGCTGCTGGGTTACGGGCCAGAGTACGTGGAAGAGAAATTTGGCGCCATGCTCAGTGCTTTCAAATACGGCGCCCCGCCACACGCCGGCTGTGCCTTCGGCGTCGATCGCATGCTGATGGAACTACTCGGCGAAAGCAACATCCGCGAAGCCATCGCCTTTCCGAAAAACGGCTCCGGCGTTGACGTGATGATGAACAGCCCAGGCGCGGCTGATCCGAAGTCGCTGAGAGAGCTAGGGTTGTAATAACGCACGAAGCTAGCGTGAATCGGGAGTTATAATCGGTAATAACGATGAAACCAAATGAATACTCATGGAATGAATATGAGCAAAATGCTTTTTTAGCCAGTAAACATGAGGCTTTGTCGAAACGAAAAATTGCAATTGATGATGTGGATGAGAAGAGAGGTGAACTAGTAGAGATTTTAGACCAATTACCACATGATAAAATTGCCAGGTGGGCGCTCGAAAATGCACAAAAGTATATACCGTATATGGACGCTACTGATGACACCGAGCAGATTATAAGTGAAGCTTCATACGCGTTAAACCAACGTATAGCAGGTGATAGTAGTGTGTCCGAATTGCGCCGAGCGGGTTTTCTGGCTAATACTTTAGCTCAAAGGTCTACTAATGTAATTAGTAAATTTTCTGCCCGAGTATTTGCGCAAGCAATAGCTACAGGACACATGCGTAGCCATGCAATTGTTTCGGCTGATTATGCAATTCGAGTGGTTAATGAGCTGTATCCAAATGACACCAAACAAGTTATCAACGAACGAAATCGTCAGATCAATCTTGCTAAGGAATATTACAAGCTTTCATGAAACGAACCTACGCCACCACCAGCCCGTACAAACTAGCTGGCAAAAACTAAGAGGTAAATTATGCCGATATACAACAAATTAGTTCGCGATAAAATCCTAGAAATCATCAAAGCCAACGGACAAAAGTCTACCCACAGAATACTTGAGGACGATGAATATACTGAAGAACTCATCAAAAAGCTCTTCGAGGAAGCCAGGGAATATGAAAAAGATAGGAACACTGACGAACTGGCGGACATCATGGAGGTAGTGTACGCGCTAGCAAAGCTTCACAGCTGCACGCCCGGTCAATTGGAGCAAATCCGCCTAGAAAAGGCGCAAAAACGCGGCAACTTTGATAAGAAAATATTTCTTGAGAAGGTGAGGGATTAGGGCGCACCTTGGATACGATTTAGCGACAGCCTGATGACGTAGATGCGATGAAGAAACTCCTAGAGGAAAACGGAATTGACGACCAGAATATCACAACGCAGAAGTTTCGGGGATTGAAGTAGGGATTATCATTGCGCGCTCATACACCACCCCGCTATCCTCGGCCACTACACTCACTAGCCGGTCAACTAGTTCTTTGCCGGCTGGGCTGAGGATGGCGTCGTGGACCGGGAAGGCGCGAGCTGGTCGCACTTGGCGCAAGAAATCAAGCGCCTGACTGATGCGCATCCAAGGCGCTGCTACCGGCAGAGCCAGCATATCAACCGGTCCGCTGGGTAAAACGAACGAATCACCAGGATAATACAGAGACTGATCGATATACACCGCCAAATTTTCCGGCGTGACAACTGACTGATCGATCGGTGCGTGCTCGCCGCCACTGGTCTCTATCTGGAACACGCCGATGTGGTGCGTTTCGCCGGGTTGCGCACGAAGATAATGAGGCGTCACATCGCCTGGCAACTGCACATCAAAATGCTGCGGCACCAGCACTGTCGCCGAAGGATATTTCGCGATGATGTCAGCCAAGAGAGCAGGGTCGCAATGGTCGGGATGCTGATGGGTGATGATAATACCCGCCAGATCTTCCGCTGCAGCCACGTCATGACTCCACACGCCAGGATCCACCAGCAGACTCTGACCGTCTCGCGACACGCAAAAACAACTGTGGCCAAACGTCTGCACTTGCATGCTCATCGTGGCGTCCCGGCTCCTTATTTCTTCTTCCGCTGCTCGATAAAGGCAGAGATAAGCCCGATAATGACCACGATAGCCGCCACGTACAGCAGACCATTGATCAGCCATGCGGCGAATTTGAACACCTGGCCGAGGAGCCACACAAACACAATGATAACAGCGATGCTAAAAATTAATTTCGTCAATTTCATACCTCTAGTATACTAGACTCTATGGACAAACGCCACTTTCAGACGCTGGTGCATGAAAAAGGACAGCAACTCTACCGCCCCATGCCGTGGCGCGACCAGCCGACGCTGTACTATGTGCTGGTCAGTGAGCTGATGTTGCAGCAGACGCAGGTGGCGCGGGTGCTGCCGAAGTTTGACGAGTTCATTCGGCGCTTTCCCGATGTGGCGGCGCTGGCGGCGGCAGAGCTACCTGAGGTGCTGCAGACCTGGCAAGGGCTGGGGTATAATCGCCGCGCAAAATTCCTCCACCAAGCAGCCCAGGCTATCGTGCAGGGTGCGCCGACCGCCACCCAGGCCGACCTGACCAAGCTCCCGGGCATCGGTCCGAACACCGCTGGTGCCATCATGAACTATGTGTATAATCACCCGACGCCCTTCGTCGAAACCAACATCCGCACCGTCTATTTCCATCATTTTTTTCCGGACGCCTCAGCGGTGACGGACAAGCAACTGCTAGAGATGGTTACTGCGACCATGGATACTGACGATCCGCGCCAGTGGTTTTGGGCGCTGATGGATTATGGTGCAGAACTCAAGGCCCAAGGGCAGGGCCGCCTCAGCACCAGTCGGCATTATAAAAAGCAGTCGCGCTTTGAGGGTAGTCTGCGCCAAATGCGCGGCGAGATCATCCGTCGTCAGGCGGCGGGGCAGCCGCTCGAGGACATTACGCAGGTGCTGTCGGACGACCCGCGCTTTGGCTCAGCACTCGAGGGGCTGCGGCGGGATGGATTGCTGGCGGATGCGGAGTGATGTCGGCGCTGAAACATAAAGTCATTGACATTTTAAAATGCTTATGCTATAATGATGGATAGTTAGTAATGACTAACATAAACAAAATAACTTAAAAAGGAAGGACATGGAAGAAATGCAAACCGTCATTATTCTGATGACCGTTGTCATTATCATTCATTCGGTGATGATTATCGTGTTATTTGGTATAATGATAGCACTGCTGGTGAAGCTAAAAAGGATCGCCGGCCAGGTCGAGGCAACGACGAAGAACCTTGCCCAGGCAACCGAGTGGTTGTCGCCCGTCAAGGTGTTTAGCTCGGCGCTCTCGGCATTTAAACGGTTTAGAAAGTAATAATTCCAAGAAAGGAATAGTAATATGAAAAAACTTTTGACAGTACTTGGTGCCGCAGTTGCAGGCTTTGCGGCGGGTATTTTGACCGCACCAAAGAGTGGCAAGGAAACGCGTGCTGAGTTGAAGCAGAAAGCAGACCACCTGAAGCAGGAAGCTGGCAAGACCGCCAAGAAGGCGAGCGCCGCTGCGAAGGACAGCTTTGAGAACGTAAAGGCTGGCGCCGATAAGGTTGGTCAGACTGTTGGCAAGACTGCTCGCGCCGTTAAGACTGATGTTGAAAAGCGCTTTTCAAAGTAGTTTGACCTGAGCACAAAAACGCGAGATAATGAGAATATGAACTACCTCAAACGTCTCGCGTTTTTTACTGCCAGCATAGCGGTGCTTGGTATGGTTTTGCATCCACAGACTACACTTGCCCAGCAGATGGTTCTACAGTCACACGACCCAGTTCAGGTGAGAGCAATTCAGTCGCGCTGCTCATCGCTGCGTGCAACCATGAGCCGTATTCAGCATAATGACGCGCTGCTGCGGGTCAACGTTGGCCAAGCGTATAACACGCTGTCATCTCAGCTGATGGCGCGCTTAAACAGTCGATTGGCGCTGGAGAAAATTGACAGTACGCAGCTCGTTTCGATCGCACAGCGCTTTGAGTCTGAGCGCAAGCAGTTTGCGACGCAGTACAACACCTACGAAACTCTGATAGCCGGCCTCGTTAAAGCATCATGCCAGGAGGCTCCAGTGCACTACTATGAGCAGCTGATCAAGGCTCGAGATGCGAGGCAGGACGTGGGTGCCTCAGTCAAATCACTTGATGAGTTGATCAGGCAGTATCGTACCGCAGTCGAAGGACTCAAAACGACACTTGAGGGGAGGCGGCATGGATAAAATTCGTCGCTATGTCGCAGAGCACAAGTTACCGGTACTGGTGGCGGTGGCGATCCTTATGTCTTTGGCGCTGGTGAGTGTATCGATGTATCTATATTATTCGTCAGACGCCTTTCGGCTTGACCTCAGCAGGCCAGATTATGCGCAGTATCGAGACAAGATAAATACGAGCGAAGGGACAGAGCATCACTTCGCCTCACAGGGTGCTATCACGCCACAAGCATTGGATGAGTTTTTGTCGGAGTATCAGAAGGAGCAGCAGAAAAGCGGTGGCGGAAAAGCGTTTGCGCATGATGTGCTCAGTGATGAGCAGTTGGGGATCGGCAGCGAGCAGCGCGGCGTAACGACGCAAGATGCTTATGGACCCGATGATGCGCTTTAATAAACGGGGACTACTTCTTGCCGCTGGCGCCTGTCGGAATGACGGCAAGGGTGATAGATTGTCTGTCAAACTCCTTCAGTAGGCGTCGGCGCATTTCTGAAGTGACCGCCCACTGATCAGACGGCTGCACCTTGCCGGCAACGATAACGTCGATAGAGCGGCCGGTGATGTCACCGACTGAGACAAAGGCTGGCGGCTCGATAATTTTTCGCTCCCAGTTTTTATCACTTGCCAATTTCTTACCGGTTTTGTTAATGATGTCCGTTACGACATTGATGTCATTTGCCGGGTCGAGCTGAAGAGTAAAGCGCGACATACTATAGCCCATAGTCTTATTTATGACATGCTGAATGGTGCCATTGGGGATGTAGTGCACATTGCCATCGGCATCACGTATCACCGTAGAGCGGGTACCCACTCGTTCCACGGTGCCGATAGCGCCCATGACATCGACGACGTCGCCCACGCGGTACTGATTTTCCGCGATGATGAAAATACCAGAGAGGAAGTCCTTCACTAGCGACTGTGCGCCGAAACCGAGCGCCACGCCGATGATGCCGGCACTGGCGAAGAGCGGCGAAAGGTCGAAGTAAAAAAGGCGATTGGCCACCATAGCGGCCACATAGCCGACAGTGATGATGCGCCAGAAACTTTGCATGAGGCTGATGAGCGTGGTTTCGCGCTTCTCGATATCTTTGCGGTGCCATGAGCGATGCTTGGCGGCTGAGCGAATGGCGTAGCGCACTGCCCAGGAGAGGAACATTTTGCCCAGGTAGTAGACGAGGATGGCACCGATGACGATGCTAATGGTCTCTATCATGCGCTGACTGACCAGCCAACCAAGGCCACGTTCTGCCAGCCACTCATCGGCGCTGATGGTATTGAGAAATTGTTGAATAAGCTTATCCGCCATGAAATTTAGTATAATAAAATGTATGCAGCTTGTCGACCCGAAAGAATTTATCATCACCAGGAAACGCAAAAAATATAAATTTGCCTTGTTTCATAATTCGCCGCTGTGTTTTGAATTTGATGAGTGGACTCGGCGACCGGTAGATGCGGTGGAGGTTGGTGCGGGTGATGGTATGTTCAGTGTCGAGCTGGCGACGCGCCATCCAGAACAGCGGTTTCTAGCGGTGGACGTCAAGGGCGACCGCCTACAGAAGGGGGCGCGAGAGGCGGAGGCGCGCGGCCTGACGAATGTGTGGTTCGTGCGGGCGCGGGCGGATCAGCTGGAGGAGTTGGTGGAGTCAGCATCCTTGACTCATCTGTGGCTGACCTTTTCTGATCCATTTCCGCGTCGGCGTTCGGCGGGGCGGCGATTGACCCATCCGTCCTTTTTGGCGCGCTACGCCCGCATGTTGACTTCGAGCGGCTCGCTACTGATCAAGCATGACAACCCGGAGTTCTTTTGCTGGAGCCTGGAGCAGCTGGTGGCCAGCGGCTGGCGCATCACCGAACTCAGCTTTGATCTGCATGAGTCGGAGTTGTCAGATGACTACAAACTGCTCACTACCTACGAACAGCGCTGGCTGGGCGAGGGCAGGGTGACGCAGTGTGTGCGGGCTAGTCGCCCAGACTGACGAAGTTGAGGTCGGTTCTGTTGGCGAGTGAATGGTTTTTAAAGCGTCTATCCTCGCTAATGTCCTCGCCGAACCATTCTGGCGCATTGAAGGTGTTTGCTTTTACTAGTGCATCGGCTTCGCGCCCGCTGAATTCCACCTCCGCTGTCGCAAGACCTTCAAGGTGGCCGTGGTAGATGTCAAGTTCGATAGTCAATTCTCTACCATTTTCATCCGTATATGGTATGTAGTAACGCGTCTTTTCGACACGGTTTCCGTCAGTTAGCTGCCAGAGCGCCTCAAAGGCCTCCTTTGTTAATTTAATAGTTTGTTCACCCCGGACAATGGTACCGTCACTTTTCATCGTCAGCTCAAAACGTTTGTCGTCCCCAAAGCTGCGGACGCGCACTTCCGACCCATCACCACCAGTTGCGAGATAGCCCTGTTTTAGTTCTGCGCACCGCATCTCGCCTAACTCAAAGGGTATATTTTCTGGATCGATGCGCCATTTACGCTCCACCTCAGTCAATTGCTGTGGACGTTCTGGGAGTCGAGCTTCTCGTGCTTGACGCTCAAGTTCGTACTTGTTTTCGAAGAGGTGGGCGAGTACTGCGTAGGTCTGCTCCAGCTCAGGAAACTCGTTATTGAACATGTTGCGCCATTTCACCGCTAGCTTATCGTGCGAGGTGCGCAGCTCTTCTAGGTTAGAAATACCAAAGTCCTCCTCAACGACGCGAGTGCCCTGACCGGTTATGTCCACCGCTGCTGGCAAAAGTTTGTCAACCATGCGCACAAAACGTGCTTCAGCTGTATCCTGACGTTCGTAAGCTCGCAGCACTGCCGCTTCGAGCGGGGTCAGCTCCTGACAAAGCTCGTCGAGAGCTTCTTTTTCCCGACGCTCTTTCTCTGCCTGCTCCTCAGGCGAGACGCTAAAGGTCGCAACGTCACCAGTTTTTAGTTCCAGCATATCATGCACCATCCCGTAGTGGCGAACAAGGCCTATGTCAAGATCTGGCCTGATTTCTTGCGCAATATTTGGCGCTAATATTGCTAGCATAAAACTATGCTCAACATCAGATTCACGTTCTCCGTCTGATAGTCGCGGTATTCTTTCAACATTGCGAAACTGGTCTGTTATTGTTCCGGCGTCCAGTGCAAGGCGTCCAATTTTTATGATGGTGCTGTTGTTAATGCAAAACCTCTCGAGTGATTGGCTGATGCCGCCTTCTGTTACCGGTCCCTCTCGCAATGCATCGAGTAGCTGCTTAGGTTGATATTCGCCCCCCCCATGTCGCTTGTTCTGTCGCGTTGGCCATCTATCCTCCTTATGATGATACGTTTAGTGTAGCACATCATTACTATATCGTGCTATTATGAGTTCGTATAGAAAGTATAATTTGACTCAAATATGGTTGACCAATTCATCCCCGAGCATCACATCCAAAAACACATCATCGGCGTACTGATGCACCAGCAGTACGCCAGGTTTCGTGATATGCGACCACCTCGGGTCGATACAAATCTCTACAGCTACCACTTAAAATTATTACAAAAGCGTCAGATGGTGCAGAAGACTGATGCGGGGTATTGTCTCGACAGGGCAGGCCTGCTCTATGTCGATAGGGTGAGTTTAAAATCGCTCAACGTTCGTACACAGCCGAAAATTATTACCATGATAGTGCTCCAAAACGCAGACGGCGATGTGTTATTGCAAAAACGTACCAAACAACCCTACATCGATACCTGGACGCTGCCGTATGGCAAGCTTCACATCGACGATCCATCAGTGCAGGCGGCGGTCCAGCGCGAGGCGCGCGAAAAACTTGGTATCGACCGGCTGGAGGCGCAGCACGCGGGGGACTGCTATATTCGTATCTGGCAGGGTGGTGAGTTGCTGTCGACCACTTTAGCGCATGTGTTTTATGCCGAGGTTGATGAGATCACTCTAAATGACGATCTGATGTGGGTGCGTCCGCATCGCTTGGGGCAGTATCGTTTGGCTCCTGCTGTGGAGCAGATCGTGGCGCGAACCTTTTTTCGTGATCCGTTCTTTTTTGAAGAGTTTGTCGTCGAGCAGGTATAATGAAGGCATGACAATCGACGAGTATACTGAAAAAGCCATATCTACACTATTAGGGACGCATGCTTATGGGAAGATCACACCGACGCTGATAGCGCAGGTCCTGGGCCTATGCGGTGAGTCAGGTGAAGTGGCGGAGAAGTTCAAAAAGCTAATTCGCGACAAGCAGGGTGAAGTGACTGAGGCAGACCGACAGGAATTATTGAAGGAATTGGGTGACGTCCTATGGTATGTGACGGCGGTGGCCCATCTACTCGACTCGAGCCTAGAAGAGGTGGCACAACTGAACAACGCCAAGCTCGCCAGCCGTCGCGACCGAGAGCAGCTGGCTGGTAGCGGCGATAATCGCTAAATCATTGTATTCTGAAAAATGATGGTCTATACTGAAGCATAAGGATTATGCGCATTTCTGATAGTATCATCGAGAAGATTTTGCGCCAGGGTGAGGTAGTTTCTGAGTCACAGCTGGCTGATTTGAAAATGGAGGCGGAGCGAACGCATCATCCGCTGCAGGCTATCATCGTTGAGCAAAAGATTATCAGCGAGATAGAGCTCGGCAAGAAAATCGGCGAGTACATCAATGTGCCGTTTGTGCAGATTGAGCCAAAAGACATCGCTGACGAGGTGCTGAAAAAGATCCCCGAACACATCGCCCGACAGTATAACGTGGTGCTGTTTGATGTCGATGATAACGGTGTCTTTTCGCTCGCGATGGAGGACCCGGATGATGTCCAGGCGCTCAACTTTATTCAGAAGGAGATAGGCTATAACATCAAGGTGTTCTTGGCGACGAAGGATAATATCCTCAGCTGTCTGGAAAATTATCGTGGCGATATCACTGACGAGCTAGACGAAGTGGTGTCCATCCAGAGTGATGCCCAGGCGGAAAATCAGAAGGTGTCCGAGGAGGAGATTGCCGAAAACTCGCCGATCGCCCAGACGGTGAACCTGCTGCTTGAGTATGCCATCAAGTCTGGCGCCTCCGACATCCATATCGAGCCGCGCGAGGAATTTGTCCAGGTGCGCTACCGTATCGACGGTGTGCTTCGCGAGGTGAATAAGCTGCCGCGCAATGTCCAGGGTGCGCTGGTGAGTCGTATCAAAATTCTGTCAAATCTGAAAATTGACGAACGCCGCGTGCCACAGGACGGACGGTTTAAGATCAAAGTCTCAGGAAAGCAATACGCCATGCGCGTCTCGACCCTCCCCATCACCGATGGTGAGAAGGTGGTGATGCGCGTGCTGAACGAATCGAACCAGGCAGTGGCGCTGGATAGCCTGGGATATTGGGGTTTGTCGCTCAGGACGCTCAAAGACGCCATGGCGCAGCCAAACGGTATGATCCTGGTGACGGGGCCGACGGGTTCGGGAAAATCCACCTCGCTATTTAGCGTGCTCTCCGAGCTGAATACGCCAGACGTCAACATCTCGACCATCGAAGACCCGGTCGAGTATAAAATCCCTGGCGTCAATCAAACGCAGACCAACGCCAAGGCCGGCATGACCTTTGCCTCGGGCCTGCGCGCGCTTCTGCGTCAAGACCCGAACATCATCATGGTCGGTGAGATCCGCGACGGCGAAACTGCCAACCTGGGCGTCCAGGCGGCGCTGACGGGGCACTTGGTGTTCTCGACGCTCCACACCAACAACGCTGCGACTTGTTTGCCACGTTTGTTGGATATGGGGATTGAGCCGTTTTTGATCGCTTCGACAGTCAAGGCCGTCATCGGTCAGCGCCTGGTGCGGCGGCTTTGTATGTTCTGTCGGCAGCAGTATACGCCAGACGCCGAGGAACTACGCTATATCGCAGAGATGTTTAATATGAAAGAGGGGTCGATGGCGCGTCTTCATGAGCTCGAGCAGCAAGCGGCAGCTGATAAAATTGGTAATGACACACCCGTTGGTTCGACGCCGCAGACCATTCAGTATCTATGGCGTCCGAACCCTGAAGGGTGCGATGAGTGCGGGCATAATGGCTTTAAGGGGCGCGTCGGTATTTACGAGGTGCTCGGCATCTCTATTCCGATTCAGAAAATGATCACTGCGAACGCGACGAGTAATGATATTCAGGAGAAGGCAATTAGCGAAGGTATGGTCACCATGCAGCTCGATGGCTTTGTGAAAGCACTGCGGGGCGTGACCACGACCGAGGAAGTATTGAGAGCAACAAGGGAGCAATAAACAATGGCAAAATTCAAATATATCGCAATCAAAAAAGATGGCTCGACTGTCAATGGCGAGCTTGAGTCGGCGAGCCGCGGGACTGCGCTGCAGCTCATTCAGGGCCAGGGACTCAAGCTGGTTGACCTAAAAGACGCGAGCGATGAAAAGAAAGGTTTGAGCATCGGTCGTGGTCGCAAGAAGGGAGTTCCTACCGAGGAGCTTGTCGGCTTTACGCGCCAGCTCAGTACTATGGTCTCTGCCGGCGTGCCGATATTGCGCTCACTGAACGCGATGGCACAGCACGCGGAGAGCGCCAACTTTCGCGATATTCTCCACGGGGTCGCCAAAGAGATCGAGGGGGGTATTTCATTTGCTGATGCCCTCGAAAAATATCCGCAGGCCTTTAGCGATGTCTACATCAACATGGTGCGCGCGGGTGAGGCCGGAGGTATTCTGGATGATATCTTAAAGCGCTTGGCGCTGCAGCAGGAGAAGAACTCTTCGATGAAGAAGAAGATTAAGAGTGCCATGACCTATCCGATGGTGCTGATCTTTATCACCATCGGCGCTTTTTTCGGGCTGATGATTTTCGTGTTGCCGGCTATCGGCAAGACCATTAAAGACCTTGCGGGAGAAGATGCTGAGCTGCCAGCACTTACCACCGCACTGATGGGGATGAGCCAGTTTATGGTGACGTACTGGTATATTCTTATCCCCGTTATCGTCGGGGCGATCTATGGGCTCATTCGCTATATCAAGACGCCACGCGGCAAGGTAAAATTTCATCATTTCGTGCTGAAGGCTCCGATCTTGAAGACTATTGTCCGTAAGGTGGCGGTGGCGCGCTTTACTCGAACCTTCTCGGCACTGATCGGGGCAGGCGTTTCTGTTCTCGAGGCGCTGGAGGTGACAGCGCGCGCGGTTGGTAACAAAGTCTACGAAGACTCTCTGATGGAAGCGGCAAAACGCATCAAGAACGGAGAAGTCTTGTCAAAGATTATCAATGAACGCGAGGATTTGTACCCGCCAATCGTCGGCCAGATGTTATCGGTCGGTGAGGAGACCGGGCAGACGGATAAGGTGCTGGTGAAGGTTGCAGACTTTTATGAGGAGGAAGTGGATACGGCTATCGCAGGATTGAGCTCGACTATTGAGCCGGTGATGATCGTGTTCATGGGCGGCATGGTCGGTCTTATCGCTGCCGCGGTGATGATGCCAATTACTGGTCTGGCAAACCAAATTAAGGGATAGTTTGCATATCGATATGCTTATGCTATACTGTGAAAAGAAATAGGCGTGGGAAAACAGAATGTCAAATATCTTTTATAAACCAAAGCAAATTATCGGTCTCGATATCAGTAAGTCTGGTGTGCGCGTCATGTCTGTTGACATGGACAAGATGATCGTGCACGGCTATGGCACGATTGAGCTTGATCCGGCGAAGGATGAGAGCGAAGATAAAATTGAGTACCTCACAGGGCGTATCAATGAAATGTTTGAAAAACATATCGTTGGCAAACTGCACAGCAACCGTGTCGTCCTTGGTATCCCGACTGCAAAAACCTATGCGCGCACGTTCTCACTGCCAGTGCAGCAAGAAAAGAAGATCAAAGAGGCGGTGAATCTGGAAGTGGAGCAGTATGTGCCGATCCCGCTCGACTCGCTATATGTTGACTATCAGGTTATCAAGCGCGATAAGGAAAATCTGACGGTGCTGATGTGCGCAGTGCCACAGAAGGCTATTGACGAAATGATAGAAGTGGTGCAGGCGTGTGGTATCGAGGTGGCGATGATCGAGCCGAGCATCAACGCAGTGGCGCGTCTACTGGAGTGCACGAAAGAGGGTACAATGCCGACCGTTATCGTCGATATCGGGCCAGCAGCGACTGACATCGCAGTGATGGATTCGGCTATTCGCGTGACAGGTGGTTTGAACATCGGAGGTAACACTCTGACGCTTGATATTGCCAAAAAGCTGAATATTCCACTCGAGACAGCCCATCAGTTTAAGGTGCTGAATGGGTTGAGTGCGGGTCCGCGACAGGAGAAGATGATCAGTGCGCTAAAGCCAAGTATCTCCCGTATTTTGACTGAGACGGAAAAGATGATCCGCTACTACACAAATAACTTCCCGAACGAGGCCAAACTCGAGCAAGTGCTTATCGTGGGCAGTGGCAGTGGTGTGCCGGGTCTTGGCGAGTATTTCACAAACAACCTTGAGATGCCTGCTCGCGTGGCGAGTCCGTGGCAGTCACTTGACTTTGCGAACCTGGCGCCGCCGGCTAAGCAGCTCCGGCCGCGCTTTATGACGGCGGCTGGACTTGCGCTAACGAAAGCGGAGGATATCTGGTCATGATTAACTTGATGCCCCCAAAGATGAAGCGCGAGATTGCAGCGGGTCGCTCGAATGTTCTCCTGTGGCGCTACTGTACCGTCTCCTTTATTTTAGCTTTTTTGCTGCTGGCTATGATTGGTGCAGTATACCTTATCATGTCTCAATCGAAAAGCCGTGCCGAAGAAGCGATTGCTCGTGGCAAGCAACAGATCGATGAATACCGCGACGTGCAGGAAAAGTATGATACCTTTTCAAAAAATCTTGCTATCGCCAAATCTATTTTAAGCAAAGACATTCATTATTCGGGACTTGCGATTCGTATTGCGCAGGCACTGCCGTCGGGAGTTATCCTTAATTCGTTGACGCTCGATGTGAAGCAATTCGGTAAACCAATGGTGCTGGATGCCGCTGGTCGTTCATATGTCGATGCAGTGAGACTGAAGACGGCATTGGAGAAGAACAAACTGTTTAAAGATGTAAATATTAGTGCGGTCACCAGTTCCAAGGATGGTAACGCCGCGTATCCTTTCCAAATCAAGATGAACGTAACGATTGCGCCGGAGGAGATTACGAATGGGTAAAGTGCAGAAAGAAAAGATGGCGCCAGCAGTTGCCACGCAGATCCTCCTCTATGTAGGACTGCTCCTCATTTTAGCTGGCATGGTAGCGGGCTTCTACTTCTCTTATTCACTTTTGTCTGAGACCGCATCAGAAGTCGCAAAGGTACAGAATGAGGCGCGTGGAGTTGATGCGAAGGTAAAGAATCTTGTTTCGCTCGAGTCACAGCTTGATAAATATCGTGGCAGCATGGAGCGCGCTGCTCGTATCGCTGCCGAATCAAAAAGCTATACCTACCAGAATCAGGCCATTGAAGATTTGATTTACTATGCAAATAAGGCGGGGATTGGTATTGTTGGATTTAATTTCCCGCAGGGGTCAAGCGGTAGTTCGTCGAGCTCGTCGAGTAGCTCGAGCTCGTCATCCAGCAGTGCCCCTTCGACTGGCAGCCAGGCCACGACACCATCCACCCCTCAGGCCCCGCTCAAGAGTGTTCGCATATCAGTGCAGCTTGATGAGACGGTTGACTACGCTGGACTCTTGAGGTTTATCCATTTGATCGAGCAAAACTTAACGCGTATGCAGATAGCGAGCGTAAACATGACCAAAGCTCAAGATGGCCACCGTGTTACCGCTCAGGCGCTCGATGTGGAGGTGTACGTACGATGAAAAATTCACCAGATATCTCTCAGCTTGGTGTGATACTCGGTCGATTCTTCCGCCGTTATCATGTGATTCTCTTCACGCTTACTGTTGTGGCGGGTGTGTCGGCAGCACTTTTGCTACTGAACGGGCTTCTTGTCGCCTCAAGTGCGGCCGATGACGGCGTTGTACAACAGCAGCGCTTTGACCAGGAGACCATCAAGAAAATAGACAGTTTTGGCAGCCGAACGACCACCAGTAGGGAATTACAATTTCCAGGCGGCCGCACCAGCCCATTTGTTGAGTAATTCGCTTGCTGCTATAATATAACCATGCTTATTTCGGCGGAACGATTTGATAATGCACCAGTGATGAGCTTGCAGACTGGCTCGGAGCTGGCTCGGGTAGCGCGTGCAGTAGTGGATCCGCGCAGCCTGACCATCATTGCCTATGAGCTCGCGGGTCCGCTGCTCGACCAGTCGCCGAGCCTACTGCGCATCGCAGATATTCGTGAAATTGGCCCTTTGGGTATTATCGTTGACTCGGTAGACGAACTTATCACGCCGAGTGATGTCATCAAGATCAAAGAAGTGTACGAGTTTCAATTTGAGCTCATCGGCAAGCGCATCCTCGACGAAAAGGGAAAAAAGATCGGTCGCGTCGTCGGCTACACTTTGGAGGCAGGCAATTTCGTTATCCAGCAGCTCCGTGTGCGGCGACCCTTGCTGCAGAGCTTCGGTGACACCGAGCTACTGATTCATCGTTCGCAAATTGATAAGGTGACCGACGAGGCTATTATCGTCAAGACGCCGAAGGTGCGCCATACCGAGCCGGTAGTGCAGCCCCAGGCCAGTTTTGAGAATCCATTTCGTAAGCCGCCGCAGCCAGCGGCAGAGCGTATCGAGGAGTAGGGGTGAACGGTCGCGTTATTCAGTCAGAAACAGAGATGAAGTGGCTCGGCGAGGCGCTGGGTGTGGCCCTGGAGGGCGGCGAAGTGCTGGAGCTCATCGGTGATGTCGGTGCGGGCAAGACCACGCTAACCAAAGGCATTGCCGCGGCGCTGGGCATCACGGAGCCGGTGCAAAGTCCGACTTTTACCATTTCACGGGTCTATTTGGCGCCGGGCGGGCTGGAGCTGCATCATTATGATTTTTACCGGCTGGGCGAAGCGGGTATCATGGGCGACGAGATCCAGGAAGTGATGGCGCGACCAGAAAACGTTACCATCGTCGAATGGGCGGGCGCGGTGGATCACGTGCTGCCAGACGACCGTTTGGTGGTGAAAATTACCGCGACCAGTGAGGACGAACGCCAGGTCGAAATGACGCCAACGGGCGAGAGAGCGCGTGGCTTACTGCGCCGCATGGAGGACGCCAAGTGATCATCCTGCTCGACACGGCGACGCCGGTGTGTCGCTTGACCACTGTGCGGGATGGACAGCAGACGACCCGCGAGTGGCAGGCCGACCGTACCCTAGCGCGTTCACTTTTGGCTTTCCTGCGCGATACGCTGGCGGAGCAGGGCGCGACGTTTCACGACCTCACAGGCATCGGCGTGATGAAGGGGCCGGGCAGCTTTACCGGCTTGCGTATCGGACTCAGCGTGGCAAACACGCTGGCGGACAGCCTGGGTGTGCCGATCGTCGGCGAAACGGGCGATGCCTGGGGGCAGCAGGCACTGACGCGGCTGGAGGCGGGCGGCAATGACCACATCGTCCTACCCGAATACGGCGGCGAAGCGCACATTACGCGGCCACGCAAATAGGGGCACTGGGGGGTATGAGCGTTTCGGATTTTTATCACTCTACAAAGCACTATGCCTACGTGGCAGTTCGTCTTGTGAGTATGTTCGCTATTATCGTGATATTGCTATACGGACTGTTGCTGCTCGCCTTTGCTCCGATCGCTGTATTGTTTAATGACGCCGGCACTGAAGTAGCGCCAGTCTTTGGCATCCTCATGCTTATCATCGGGGTGGTGTATGTGAAGCAGGCTATCAGGGCGGTACGAGTCTTTAGTCAGCCATATTCCTTTGCGAAAAGAACTTTTGCGCAGTGCATGATGATTATACCAGCGATTACTATCTGTATCATTGTTCAGTATGGGCTGCAGGTGGCGTGGGATTTGATGTGGTACTTGATGCTTTTATCTGGTGCCGCCTCCGCATATCATGGCTATCTCCTGGAAGATGTGAGTGATGGTGCGTAATCCGTTGTGTGTTCACCGCTCCGCGGTGTATAATAAACCTAAGGCAACCTTTTTACTGAATCTTGCCTGATAATTGATTAAATGAGCATATGCAGGTCGTTGATACGTTCCCCGGGGCGAATACCCGGGGCGACCGGGCATAGAAAGGAAAGTTAGGATATGGCAGGAATTGTCATTGGTGCAATCGTCGGCGCTGCGTTAGGCGCGGGCGGATTGTATGGATATCAAGTGGTGCGGCATTCGCAGGCGAAGTCGCAGATTGATAAAGATTTGGCCAGCGCGAAAAGCAAGGCCAGCGACATCGTACTGAAGGCGAAAGATGAAGCCATGCGTATCGAGCAGGAGCGCCGCAAGGAGCTGCAAAAGACGGAAAATCGTTTGGTGGACCGCGAAAAGACGCTGGACCGTAAGATTGACGAGCTGGATAAGCGGGCTGAGCGGCTGCGCGCCGAGGAAGATGAAGTCGAAAAGCTGAAGGGCGAAATTCGCGATATTCGGGTGCGCCAGCAGGAAAAGCTGGAGAAAATCGCTGGCCTGAGCAAGAAAGACGCCGCTGACAAGCTGATGCAAATGACCGAGCGCGACATTCGCAACGACCTGTCAGGTATGGTGTCAAAATTACAACAGGAAGCGATGGATGACGCTGAGGAGCGCGCCCAGACTATCTTGCTGACTGCCATGGAGCGCATGAGCAGCGAAGTGACAGCTGAGCGCACCGTGACCGCCGTGAAACTGACTGATGATGAGATGAAGGGTCGCATTATCGGCAAAGAAGGTCGCAACATTCAGGCGTTGCAGCGTGCGACTGGGGTGGACATTCTGGTGGACGACACGCCGGGTATGATCATCCTCAGTAGCTTTGATCCGATCCGCCGCCAGGTGGCGCGCCTGAGTTTGGAGATGCTGATGAAGGACGGGCGCATTCATCCAGGTCGCATCGAGGAAGTGGTAGCGAAGGCGCAGAAGCAGATTGATAAAGAGGTCAAGCAGGCCGGCGAAGACGCCATGCGTGAAGCGGGCGTGGTGGGCATTCCGAAAGAAATGCAGCGCTTGCTGGGTGAGCTGAAATTCCGCACCAGCTACGGCCAGAACGTGCTCAAGCATTCGACGGAAATGGCGTCGATGGCGGGGATGATCGCGGAGGAGATCGGCGCGGACGTGCGCATCACGAAAATTGCTACCCTGCTGCATGATGTTGGCAAGGCGGTGACGCATAAGATCGAGGGCAAGCACCACCACATCGGGGCGGAGCTGGCGCGCAAGTACGGCATGGATGAGCGCATCGTGCACGCTATCGAGGCGCACCATGACGACATCGAGGCGACCACGCCAGAAGCGCTGGTGGTCCGGGTGGTGGATGCGGCGTCGGCAGCTCGCCCGGGGGCACGCAACATCTCGGCGGAGAACTTTGCCGAGCGCATGCGCGATCTAGAAAATGTCGCCACCAGCTTTGACGGCATCGACAAAGCCTATGCTATCTCAGCGGGCCGTGAGGTGCGGGTGATCGTCCGGCCAGAGAAGATTGACGATCTGAGTGCTATCAAATTGTCGCGCGACATCGCCACCAAAATTGAAAGCACTATGCAGTATCCTGGTACCATCAAGGTTAATGTCATCCGCGAAACGCGGGCGATTGAGTACGCGAAGTAATGAAAGATGAGTGGCTGCCGCGTGAAGAGTGGCTGAAGACGCTGGAGGCGCGGGTCGCCAGTGCCGGTGTGATTGTTGAAAATGAGGCCGGCGAGGCGCTCATCGTCAAGGCCAGTTACAAAACACATTGGAGTACGCCGGGCGGCATGATTGACGCGGGCGAAACACCGCTGCAGGCGGCGGTGCGCGAGTTACAGGAAGAGGTTGGGCTGGAGGTGTCGCCCGAGGAGCTGCGGCTCTATGCTGTTGCATCGCGCCACTCGCCGACAAGCGCCACCTATCAATTTGTGTTCATGGTTCGGCTGGGCGATCAGCGCCTGCGCTCCATCCAGATCGATGGGGAAGAGATCGTCAAATATCGCTTTGTGAGCCGGCAGGAGGTTGCCACCTCAGCCGATACCTTTGCCTGGGTGGTTCCCCACTGGGCGTCGGGGCAGGAGGGTGGCTATATCGAAACGCAGCTTGATGACAGGGATGAATCGCGGCATGAGGCGGTCGTCCATCATCGTCCAAGCGTAACAAGGGAAAATAAAGGAGGAAACATGGGAATCTTAGTAATTAGTCGACATGGCGAAAGCGAATGGAATCTGCTCGGTAAGTGGACGGGCTGGACTGACGTCAGCTTGACGGAAAAGGGTGTGGCTGACACGGTACGGTTGGGTGCATTGCTCAAAGACATTACTTTTGACGCGGCCTACACCTCGAACCTGAAGCGCACGCACCAGACCTTGGATGCGCTGCTGGAAGGGGCGGGGATTGAAAGCCTGCCGACCACGCGCGCTGAGGCGCTGAATGAGCGTGATTATGGTGATCTGACTGGCAAAAATAAGTGGGAAGTGAAGGAAGAAATCGGCGAGGAAGCGTTTAACGGCATTCGGCGCGGCTGGGATTACCCAGTGCCAGGCGGCGAAACGCTGAAGGGTGTTTACGAGCGCGCCCTTCCCTATTTCGAAAGGGAAGTGCTGCCGCGTCTCCAGGCAGGTGAAAATATTCTCCTGGTGGCGCATGGCAATTCCATCCGCGCCTTGATGAAGCACCTTGACCAAATCCCAGAGGCTGACATGGCGCATGTCGAAATGCCATTTGGCCAAGTCCTGGTGTACACTTTCGAGGCGGGCGAGGATCTGCCAGTGAAGAAAGAGGTGCGCTCGGTGGAGATCGCGCCGGTGAATGCGTAGAAGTCGGGCTGCTATGATGTGGTGTCGGGCTCTACTAGATGCACTAAGCCTGTGGCGCGGTTGATATCAAGTTGCGCTGGCGGGTCGTCATTCAGAGCCTGAATAGCTTGCCCCTCAGAGAAGCCGACCTCTTCACTCGTGAGATGGTCGAGTAGCCCAAGTATTGACATCACCCCCCCTTCTCGCTCTCTGAGTATCGAGATAACCATTTGCTGCCTATCTCTATGTGGGCATGTCTCCATGCCTGACTTCATCTCGTTGCAGCACCTCTTCATATAGCGCCTCCTTGCTATTTAGAAATTACCACTCCATTATACTCCCCCCCGGGGGGGATGGCAAATCAGAAACCTCCGCCCTGAGGACGGAGGTTCTAAGATGTCACTTCTGGTCGGGGTGAAAGGACTCGAACCTTCGACCTCACGGTCCCAAACCGCGCGCGCTAGCCAACTGCGCCACACCCCGAAAGAGTCGTGACAATACCACCGTAGTATAGCACACTTTTTCACTCATTTCTAGAGGTTTATAAAACGAATTATCCACCCCCGCAAAGCCTCAAGTGTGCTATACTCATCCATAATGAAGCCTTACGCACAAGCAGCTACTATCACCGCTGGCGCTGGCCTACTATTGTTAGTCGTTGCGGTGCTTTTAGGCGAGGGTTTTTGGAATACCTTGCCCCAAGCAACCTGTCTCACTCACGGGCCGGGTTGCTTCTGCGAGGCGGTACATGGCGGGATTATAAAACAGCCGGTGAATACGCTCAGCTCTCTCGCCTTTGTCTATGTCGGCTTACTTGCTCTGTTGCGCCGGCTTGTCGCTTATTCTCAACCGGTATCTTGGATCAGGCTGCCGTCATTGACAATACAATGATATTGTCGTACACTGACACCAAAGATGGAGAAGCAGCATTCACGACCACAAGCCGAGGTGCGCCCTGAGGGGGGGGGCGGTCCATCCTTGAGCGATGCAAGAGACTCTTGAGCAGGGTAGCCTTGAGAGTGGTCTTGGGGGAGCGGAAGGTTCTCTGTGAGCGATGCAAGCGGCCTTTGGGCGAGAAGGCCTTGGGGAGTGAGGTTGTGAGTGACGAGTCCTCTCAGGTCGATCGGACTTCTTCTCTGGCTAAGAGGAGAAAAATTTCCTTGATTGAAGCTGTCGACCTGCCTGATCATGAGAAGGTTGTTGTCCTTAAGCCCTTAAAGCCGACGACGCGTGCGGAACAAGAAGCTTGGCTCAGGGAAGTTTCTCGCGGGCGACTCGTCTTCGTTAAGCCTTAACTACCGTACGCGTTCAGCAGCCACCCGCTGCGCCTCTTCGGCCAGTGTGTCGATATCCAGCGGCGCTAGTTCGGCGTCCAGTCCCTTTCGCTCCAGCGCCTTGCGTATCAAAAAGTCAGCGACGCGCGGGTTTTTCGGAAGTAGCGGGCCGTGCAAATAGGTAGCGATGACGTGGTGATGCAGCACGCCTTCGTGTCCATCAGCCAGGTTATTGCCCGCGCCGCGCACTACCTGTCCCAGCGGCGTCACGCCCTCGTCCAAGAAGGTCTGGCCGCTGTGATTTTCATAGCCGACCATGCGGCCAAATTGCTCATTTTCCAGCGTAATATTACCGATCAGCCGCTCTTCGCCCGCGCGCGTTTCCACCGGCAGGGCACCGATGCCGCGAATTTCTGTGCCGTCACCTGTCACGAAGCGCCGCCCGAACAGCTGGTACATGCCGCAGATCAGTAGCATTGGTGCGCCGCCCGTGACCAGCTGGCGCAATTCCTCGCCGCGCGCTAACAAATCGTCCTGAATGACCGTCTGTCCTGAGTCTTGCCCGCCGCCACCGACAAAGATGTCGCCTATCGAAAAGTCGGTCGCGTCGCCTGGATTATGGTCAATAATCTCTACCGCAAAGCCGCGCCACTCCAGCCGCTTTTTCAGCACCAAAACATTGCCCCAATCGCCGTACAAGTTCATGTCGCGCGGGTACAGCTGAATGATGCGAATCGTCGTCATGAGATATCCTCCACCTCTGTTTTTGCCGCCAGGAGTTTGCGCAAGGTCGTCATGGCGGTGTAGCTACAGAAAATCTGTTTTGGTGCCTCAGGCTGGTCGGCCAGGAATTGATCCAGCGCCGCTGCTAACTCTTCCTCTACCGCGCCTACCGGCACTTCATCATAGCCCAGGCGCAGCGCCATATCATGCGCCCGCGACCCGCTGACTAGCGCCACGTGCTTGAGGGCCGTAAAATCCACATCCCACAACCAGCTCATGTCGCGCCCGTCGGCGTAATTGTCATTAATGGCAATCATCGTGGCGCGGTCTCGGCCTGCAAACGACAGCAGACTGAGCCGAAAGCCACTGGGGTTTTTTACCAGCAGTAGGTCAATCGGCGCACCGCGATAGTAAATGGTCTCGCCCCGACCAAAGGCGGGCTGCACCTGGCTGAGTGCCGTGAGAAAAGTCTGCACAGGTGTGTCAGGCATAATGACGCACGCCAGGCTCAGCGCCGCCGCCGCATTCAGCAAATTGTACACGCCGCTTAAGCTCACTGACACTTCATGCGTCTGACTATCCAGCATAAAACTGGCCCGTTGGTCGCCGACTTGGGTCAGCAGCACGTCGGCGGGCACCGCATCATTGGCGCTTGCGCCGCCAGCCTTCAGGGCGTCGTCCGTCGGCATTAGCTGCAGTAGCTCTGTGGTGAGGCCAAAATACCGCGCCTCAGCCTGCGTCTGTTCATGCAGCCGATACACCCGCGGATCGTCGCGGTTCAGCACCACCGTGTCGGTCGTCGCCTCGGCGATTTTACCGAGGAACCCAGCCGCCGTGTCAATTTCCCCAAACCGATCCAGCTGGTCGCGCATGACGTTCAGGAGCAGTGAATAGCGGGGACGTACCATCTGGACAAATTTGACCGCCCAGGCCTCGTCCAGCTCCAGCACCGCGATATCGGCATGAAGCCGTCCGCGACCGTCAACTTCGCCCAGCAGTGCTGCTGCCACGCCGCGGGAAAAATTACTCCCCGTACGGTTCGTGAATACTTTGAGTCCCGCCGCTTCCAGCAGCTCCACCACGATTTTGGTCGTCGTCGTCTTGCCATTGGTACCAGAGATCACCACCACGCCGTGCGGCAGATCACGCAGCGTCCGGGCGATAAAGCCGCGGTCAATTTTCTCCACCACCAGCCCCGGCAGCGCCGAACCGCCGCCACGCAGCCGCATGCCAGCACGGACGGTTTTGCCGATAAAAGTTGTGAGCAGTTGTCGAGACATATCTCTTATTATACACCTCTTGTGGTACAATAGAGATATGTTTTTGGTGGGGATGATTCAGTGGTGGTATGGTGCTGGGCTATGGCGTCATATCAAGCTAAGCGGGCTTGGCATCCTTCGCACTGCTGACTTTTTCTCGGTCGGACTGCTGGCTCGCACACTGTTCAACCCCTTTCGTCAAATTTCTGCCGGCCAAGTCAATGGTCCGCTACCCCTCCAGCTCCAGGCCTTCTTTGACCGGCTGTTCTCGCGCGTCATCGGCTTTTTCGTGCGCTCTATGGTCATCATCTGTGGATTGGTGGTGATAGTTGTGCGCTGCGTGTGGACACTGGTGAGTATCATGATATGGGTGCTTTTACCAATCTTGCCGCTCATCGGACTTATATTATGGCAGATGGGAGTCGCGCCATGACAGATATTCGCCCTGTGCTGAAGTATGACAGTCTGCGTGCTCGAAAAGCTCGCTTTACGGTCCGTTTTGGTGCGGTGTGGCATGTTTTAGTGACAGCGCTGGCAGTAGCACTGGTGGCACTGGGGATGTGGATCTTGCTGGAGCACGGCGCGATTGGCTGGCTGCTCATCGGACTAAGCGGGCCACTGGTGATGCTCAGCGTGTGGTGGCAGGCTGAGCTAAAGACCATGCCGACGTCCTCTCGGCCAGAGACGATGGATGACGTACTGGCGGCTGATGTGCTGGGGCGCCTCACCGCGCAGCCAACCCCGCGGCAGGTCGTGGACATCATCGCGCAAACTCGGGCTGGGCAGTTCATGGCAGTGCGCCTGGGCTTGACGCCAAACTTCTTGGCTCATCTCGCGAGTGATGACGTGACGCGCATGGAGGATCTTTGGACGCAAGCACTGGCAGTCCAGCGCGAGACAGGGAGTCCGAAGGTGACGGGCGCGGTGCTGGCAGTGGCAGTGTTGCGGCAATTCCCCGAGCACGAAGCGCTGCTGGCCCACCTGGCACTGGCCCCAGATGATGTGCTCGAGGGGATTCGCTGGTATGAGCGACTGAAGTCCTTCGTCGAACAGGCGTCGGAGCGGCCGCTGCGGACAGGTGGCATCGCGCGTGATTGGTCGTTCGGCTATACGCCGCTGCTGAGTCGATTTGCACAAAATCTCAGCCAGCAGGTGTCGGGTGGTACGCTTTTTCGCAAGATGGGCGCACACACTGATGTGCTCGAACAGATGATGAAGCTGTTTGCAGGCGGCGGTCGGCAAAACCTGGCACTGGTCGGGCCGGATGGCGTCGGCAAGAGCACGCTCGTGGCGGCATTCGCAGAGATGCTGATCGATGGTCATCGCGACGTGCCATCACATTTGTTGTACCAGCAGGTCTTCCTGCTCGATGCCTCAGCTCTCATTTCTGCGGCGTCGGGTCGTGGTGAGCTGGAGGCGCTGGTGACGCGGATACTGAACGAAGCATTTGCCTCGAAAAATGTCATCTTGTGTCTGGAAAATGCGCAGGTTTTCTTCGAAGAGGGTGTCGGCTCGGTGGACATCAGCAATCTTTTGCTGCCGGTGCTACAGGCGGGTCGTCTGCGCATGATCATGGCGATGGACGAGCAGCGCTATCTGCAGATTTCTCAGCGTAATACCCAGCTGGCACAGGCGCTGAACGTCATGGCGGTGCGCGAGCCGGGGCGCGAGGAGACCCTACACATTATGCGCGACCAGCTGCTGCTATTCGAGCATCAGCACAAGGTGACATATATGCTGCAGGCGCTCAATGAGGCATATCGAGTGGGTGAACGCTACGTGCAGGATCGCGCCATGCCGGGAAGGGCCCTGACGGTTCTTGAGGCGGCGGCGCGTCATGCCAGTGGCGGACTCGTCACCGCCCAATCCGTCGACGATGCGGTCGAAAAGACCATGGGGGTGAAAATCGCTACGGCGTCCGCGCCTGACGAGCGGGAAAAATTGCTCAACCTCGAGAACCTTATCCACCAGCGGATGATCAATCAGTCGCGCGCCGTCAGTGTGGTGTCAGACGCCATCCGTCGGGCACGGGCTGGTGTGCGCAACCTCGACCGGCCCATCGGCACCTTCCTGTTTCTCGGCCCCACCGGCGTGGGTAAGACGGAGCTGTCTAAGGCGCTGGCTGAGGTGTATTTTGCGGGTGAGGACAATCTCATTCGCTTGGATCTGAACGAATTTGTCCGTCCCGAAGACGTGGCGCGCCTCATCGCCGATGGCGCCAGTGACCCGCTCAGCCTGACCGCTCAGGTGCAAAAACGACCGTTTTCGGTGGTGCTGCTGGACGAAATTGAAAAAGCCCATCCACAGGTGCTGACCACCCTACTGCAGCTGCTGGACGAAGGTATTTTGCGCGATGAAAAGAACCGGGAAGTCAGTTTTCGCGACTGTATCATCATCGCCACTTCGAACGCGGGCGCTGAGCGCATCCGCGAATACATCGAGCGCGGCTACCAGTTGGAGCAGTTCGAGCAGACTTTTATCAACGAGCTCATCAATGCTAATTTGTTTCGCCCCGAATTCCTCAACCGCTTTGATGAGATCGTGCTGTTTCGTCCGCTGGAAAAGACCGAACTGCTGCAGGTGGTGGACCTCATCTTGGCCGGCATCAACAAAACGCTGGAGCCGCAAAAAATCCAAGTCGCCGTGGAACCTGCTGGTAAACAGCTCCTGGTGGATGCTGGCTATGACCCGCGCCTAGGTGCACGTCCGATGCGCCGCGTGGTGCAGCGCGCCGTGGAAAATACCGTTGCCAAACAACTGCTAGCCGGCACGGTGGCGCCCGGCAGTACCACCATCATCACCGCAGAGCAGATCCGGGCAGTGGTGGGCGAAGCGCCAGCGCTTGACGCGCCGACAGGGGTGTAGAAATCTACCGCTCCAGTCCCGTCGCAATCTCTGGGTAGTCCTTGGCGAACTTTTCAGGGGTAGGGAGCTGCGGTAGCCTGCCACGAAACTCTTCATAGAACGCCCGATAATAATTAGTAGTTTCGGCAAATTCATCGGTCGCTGCATACGCCTTCTTGATCCATCCCCAAATATCATTAATGTCATCCTCGGTCAGCTTGTTCATCTCTTGCAGGCAGGCCGTAAAGGCGGTGTTATGGAGGGCGCTGAATGTATCCAATGTGTATGTTGGCGTTATAGCTATTCTTTTGAGCGCTTTTTCAAGCAGGCGCGCCCTGTTCGCTGTTATTTCTTTGGCAACTCCTGACGCCAGGTTGCCAGCAAACTCATTAAATTTTGCCGCGACCCCATCGCATTGCTCTTTATAGAATCTCGCGAGCCGATCAATGCCTTCCTGGTTTGTCGGGAGGCTCATGCTAGACCGTTGGTTGGCAAATTTATTGGCGGCCGCTAGCTCTTCTGCGGTCTTCTGGCACTGGCGAAGCGGCTCTAGCAGTTCGTGGAGATTTGAGAGACTGTGGCCGAGAAGCTCATTTGAGAGAGGGGTGTATAAGAGGTCATCATTTTCAGGACTACGCACTGCCACAACGCCGAGTGCCAGTCTTATCAAGAAGTCCCTCGGATTTTGAGGGGCTAGTATTTCATGATCCCTAAGCTGTGTATGCAGAGCGGACTGAAGATAATGAGGCATATCAGTGACACAGAGGGTGCCTGAATCTTTCCTTAGGTCAGCAAAAACACCTTCCATAGAACTATTAAACTGACTGGAGAGTTCACGGTAGCGCTCCCTTCTAGCAGCATAATCTCCGATGCTCCCTATGACGCCACCCGCCATACTGATGAGTAGGGCGACGGCATAACCCGTAGGGTCGCTAGGTGCTAGGCGGTATGCCACTTCACATCCTGCGAATCCCACAAATAGAGCTGTACGCCCCATGGCAGCCATGGCGTGATTTCCTGCAGTCTTGCCATCGGTGCGCTCTATGACACGACGTTGTAACTCGGCGATTTCGCTGAGTTCTGATAGGTGCTGGCCGCCAATATTGACAAAAGTTTCCCCCAATTTTTTATCTGAAAAAACACAGGCGTTGCCATCTGGCGATATGACGCAGTATGAGTAAGCAGTGCCTTTATAGTCCCAGCACTGTGCTGTCGCTTCAAGGCGAGATACGGTTTCGTTGATGCTTTCCTCAGGATATTCAAGAGCTTCAAGATCTTCCGCTGCGGCCTTATACAGAGGACTGAAAGTGACCACCGTCTCTCCCTTGTGGATCTCGCCTAAGGAGCAGCAGCTCGTGTCGGCAGATAGCTCTTTCCTCAGATTCGCCAGGTCTATCCCAAACTTTCGTATCTCCCGTCCTGAAAGCTCACGAGAACTCGGCGTTAACTCATTTGACATAGTGAAATTGGATCACTTTATTGCCAAATTATCAATAATATCATTATGGTACCCCGCACAGGAATCGAACCTGCAACCTTTGGTACCGGAAACCAACGCTCTATCCAGTTGAGCTAACGGGGCGGAAAATGGTACGCCCGGCACGATTCGAACGTGCGACCACTTGGTTCGAAGCCAAGTACTCTAATCCGCTGAGCTACGGGCGCATACCACGCTTCATTATATCACATCGCTATCCTCGAGAACATGCTATACTATGTCCATGGAATTGCGGACTGGAATCTCACTGAAATTATATACCACTATGCGACTTGGCGGCGATGCCAGGATGATGGCGCCAGCGACAACGGTGGACGACGTCAGGGAAATCTATCGTGCGGCGAAGGCGCAGCAGCTCCCCGTGTTCGTGCTGGGCGGCGGCAGTAACGTCATCGCACATGATGAGGGGTATAACGGCGTGGTGCTCCTGAACCACCTAAAGGGCTTTGATGTCGTGTTCGACGACGGCACTATAGCGGTTGTCAAAATCGGTGCGGGCGAAGTGTGGGATGAGGTCGTGAAGCGAACGGTTGACCTGGGGCTGAGCGGCATCGAGGCGATGTCAGCCATCCCGGGGACGGCTGGTGCGGCGCCAGTGCAGAATGTCGGTGCCTACGGGCAGGAAATAGCGGATACATTCGTGGAGCTAGAGGCATACGATTCGCTGCGTGACGAAGTGGTGAAGATCAATGCTCAGCAATGTGAGTTTTCGTACCGTCACAGTATTTTCCGTGGGTCAGCGGCGGGGCGTTACTGTATTTTGAACATCACGCTCAAGCTGTTCCACCTCCCGCCGAAACCACCGTTTTATGCAGGGCTCCAGCAGTACCTTGATGATCGTCACATTACTACTTTTACGCCGCAAGTCATCCGTGATGCAGTGATGGCCATTCGCTTTGATAAGCTACCTGACCCAGTCAAGCATCCGAACGCTGGCTCATTTTTCAAGAATTCGCTTATCGAGCCGTGGCAGCTGAAGCAGCTGCGTGAGGACTATCCCGACATGCCGTGCTATGACATGCCAAATGGTACTTGCAAGGTGCCGACTGGCTGGCTCATCGAAAGGGCTGGCTATAAGGGGCGGGAGCTTCGCGGTATCCGGGTGCATGATAAGAATGCACTGGTGCTGATAAATGAGTCAGCCACGAGCTACCAGGACTTGGCTGCAGTGCGCGACGAAATCATCCAGGCGGTGTATGATAAGTTTCATATTCGCATCGAGCAAGAACCATTGGAAATCTAGCGGATAACGCTTGCGCTTCGCTTCGCGACCGAGTATATTAGAGAGTATGAAGAGGTTGGGCTTTACGGTCATTGAGCTGTTAATTGTGATAGCTATCATGGCGATATTATTGACGCTGGGTGTGGTGAGTTTTCGAAACTATCAAGCGCACACGAGAGACAAGGAGCGCATGGCGGATATTCAAGCCATCCAAAACTACCTTGAGAGTATTTACCCCCAGGAAGTTCGTGCCGCTGATGGCACCCTCCTCAAGGCAGCGGGTGGATATCCGGCGCATTACTCTGGGCGCTCGGGTCCTGAAAAGCTGACCCAGGCGCAGTTTGAGAAGATTTTTGACGGACTCGGCGATGCTGCTAAGCGTGGCCCATCGTTAGCCGCAGGCGAAGCCTTCCTTCCGGCTTATCAGGGTATACTTGCAGGCGGGAAGAGCATCAATAGTACCGCAGACGCTTTTCACTATGCGTCGGATTATGAAAATAATATGGCAGCAGGTAAGAAAGGTGGGGCATATATTTATTTTGCAAATAATGGTCCAGCTACAAATTGCGATGGACGTGAGTCGCTATGTCGGCGTTATATCATTTTGTACCACTTAGAAACTGAGGATGGCGGGCAGTGGAAAGTTGCCGAGGGGAAGCGACGATGAATCGAGGTTTTACGGTCATCGAGACAATGATCACACTGGTGATAGCGGGCATCTTTCTGCTAAGTGGATATCAGTTGTTTCTTGCAGTTGATGCGCGAAGCGTTGAGATCCGACGCCTTTCAGTTGCCAGTAATGTTGCTTACGGTAATTTGCGGGAGCACGGTCGGTATCCGATGACCACCTCCTTGCCTCAGTGTGATGCTGGCGGGGCTGACCACCGTGTCGTGACGCCGTTGACCGGTGCTATAGAGCTACCGCAGCCCATTGAGGGCTGGATTGAGTACTGTAAAGTGCCGGAATCAGGGCTTGTTCGGGTGATATCGACAGTCAAGTACGGCTCTGGACAGAGCCAAGGGGAGACGCGCCATGCGACATATCTCGTCCCATAGTCGCCATGCTGGCTTTACCCTAGTGGAGATGCTGGTTATCATTCCGGTAGTGATCGTCATCGTGACCGGTCTGGTTGTTGCCATAGTGGGGACGACAGGATCTTCGATGGTGACAACCGCTCGCTCTCAGTTGCAAAATGATGTTCTTGCTGCGCTTGACCGCATAGAGGCTGACGTTCGCTTGAGTCTGCAGCTCTCGAGGAGTAGCTCAGACCGTGTTGTCTTGTCAAATCTCGCGACAAGCGGCAGTCCGTTCAGCCCTGGTCGCCAGCTGATTCGCAAGAGTAACTGCACGCCGGTGTCAACGACATCAACTGTAGCTATCTCTGATGCGCTGCAGTATGAGACAAATTATTATGTGTCGGCAGAGAATAACCTCATTCGCAGGACGGATTATAACTGTGGCGGTGCTCGTGATGATTATGTATGGCAGATCAATGGAGATCAGGAAAAAATCCTGCAGTCAGTGAAAAGCATGGCGCTTAGTGTGACGAAGGTGGGGGGTGATGCGCTAAAGGTGGAGTTGACAGCGGGACGTCATGTTGCAGGGCGTGATATCGAGTTTTCGGGGCGCATGTTTGTGCGGTCTATAAATATTGCTGGATAAAATGCTTGTGTTTTTAAAATTGCTCTGCTACAATCAAAATTGTTAATAACAATTAATAAAAATAGGGGGCAAATCAGAGATGATTTCTTCAAACAAAACTAAGGGTTTCACACTTGTTGAGCTCTTGATCGTGATCGTTGTCATCGCTATCTTGGCAGCAATCTCAATCGTCGCCTACAACGGCGTGACACAAAAAGCACGTGACGACGAGCGTGCAACCAACGCACGCAATCTGCTGAACGCAGCTGCGTCATATCAGTCAGATAAGGACAACTGGCCAGATGTAGCTAATGACCTGAAGGGCTACTCGGTCATTAGACTTGATAAGACTCTGATTGATGCAACTGATGATAATGACCCAACTAATACTAACAAGAATCATTATGGCTATGTGTTCTGCAAGGATGGTACCACGACGACAAATAAGGCAGAAGCCACTGGCGTAAAGGTGTCTTATTGGAAGGATGCGGACGGCGCTGGTAAGCAGACTATCCAGACTGGCAAGTGTTCATAATTCGAACATAGTCTAAGAAAATCCCGGGTTTTCCCGGGATTTTTTGTGTGTAGAGGCCGCCAGAGTCACTCTGGCCTGTGCCATAAAGGCGCACATAGGCTAGTACGGCAGCGGAAACTCCTTCGTCAGCTCCTCGACTTCTGTACGAACGTCAGCGTGCACACTCCCATCATCAGTCCGCAGCGCAGCCACTATCCACCGCGCTATCATCCGCGCTTCAGTCTCTTTCATGCCGCGCGTCGTCATGGCTGGCGTGCCCAGTCGCAGACCACTGGGGCGGAACGGCGGCAAGGTGTCGTTCGGGATGGCGTTGGCATTGGCAGTGATGCCGCAGGCCTCCAGTCGCTCTTGCGCCTCCTTGCCATTGATGCCGAAGCTATCGTGGATGTCCGCCAGGATGAGGTGATTGCTGGTGCCGCCAGTGACTAATTGTAGTCCACCCGCCATCAACTCCTCGGCCATGGCGCGGGCATTAGCGACAACCTGCCGCGCATAATCGCCAAACGTCGGCTGCAGCGCCTCGCCGAAGGCGACCGCCTTGGCGGCAATGGTGTGCATATGTGGCCCGCCTTGGGTGCCAGGGAAGACCGCCCGGTCGATGAGCGTTGGGATATTTTCCAGCGTTTTTTCTGGGCGCTTCAGCGGGTTTGACACCACGCCCTTCGACAGAATGAGTCCACCACGCGGTCCGCGCAGCGTCTTATGTGTCGTGGTGGTGATGACATGAAAGCCGTAGTCGAACGGATTGGCCGCCACGCCCCCAGCGATCAGCCCAGCGATATGCGACATGTCAGCCATCAGCAGCGCGCCTACCTCGCGTCCAATCTCCGCGAACTTGGCATAGTCCAGCTCCCGTGGATACGCCGAAAAGCCCGCCAGGATGATTTTCGGGCGGTGCTTGAGCGCTAGCTGGCGCAGCTCATCATAATCAATCTCGCCCGTCGCCGCGTCCTTCAACCCGTAACGCACGAAGTTATACTCGCGAGCGCTGCGTGTCACGGGCGCGCCGTGCGTCAGATGCCCGCCGTGCGCCAAATCCATAGCCAAAATCGTATCGCCCGGCTCGCACCAGGCATAATATACCGCTTCATTGGCCTGGGCACCCGAGTGTGGCTGGACATTGGCATGATCAGCGCCGAACAGCTCCTTCGCCCGGTCGATCGCCAGCTGCTCCACTTGGTCCGTATTCGTCTGTCCGCCGTAGTAGCGCCGCCCCGGGTAGCCCTCGGAATACTTATTCGTGAACACACTGCCGAGTGCCTGTAGTGTAGCCAAGGAAACATAATTCTCACTTGGTATCAGCTCCAGGCCGTGCTGTTGCCGCTCTATTTCTGCCGCGATAAGCGCCGCGATTGTCGTATCATTCATCCCTCTTCACTCCTTTTCTCTATTATACCATCTTGCAAAAAATATATCATCCATGATATATTAGTCATATGAAACTGGACACATATCTTAAGAAAATCGGCGATCTTATCGCTGAAAATCGTCAACGTAAAGGGATGACCCAAGCGCAGCTCGCCGAAGAGGTGGGCACCTCGCAAAGTGCCATCAACCGCATCGAAAATGGCGGTCAAAACATCAGCCTCGAGATGCTGGCGCGTATCAGCGGCGTGCTAAGTCATAATATCATGACGCTCAACCAGTCCGGCAAGGTCAATTTCAGGGTACATGGTGGCAAGAAACTTTCGGGCGAAATTCAGATCAAGACAAGTAAAAACGCAGCCGTAGGCCTCCTGTGCGCCAGTCTGCTAAACAAGGGCAAGACAACGCTGAGGAGCGTGGCGCGTATCGAAGAGGTGAATCGTATCATCGAGGTGCTCAACTCTATCGGCGTGAAGACGCGCTGGCTCGAGGGGAATGATCTGGAGATTACGCCACCGGCTCGCCTGCGCCTCGAGGATATGGATATCGAGGCGGCCAAGCGCACGCGCACGGTCATCATGTTCTTAGGGCCGCTCCTACATCAGTATCACGACTTCCGTTTACCGTTCGCGGGTGGCTGTAGCCTCGGGAAGCGCACTGTCGAGCCGCACCTGTCAGGCTTGGCAGCGTTTGGTTTGCAGGTTGATGCTGAGACGGACCATTATCATGCGACAGTTGACCCTCGGACGGGTAATCGCACCATTTTGCTCACCGAGCGTGGCGATACGGTGACCGAAAACGTCGTGATGGCAGCAGCCATGTCGCCATCAACCACCACCATCCGTAATGCCAGCCCAAACTACATGGTGCAGGACGTCTGCTTCTTCCTGCAGAAGCTGGGGGTGGCCATCGAGGGCATTGGCACAACGACGTTGAAGATCACCGGTCGGACGCATATCGATAAAAATATTGACTACTCTCCGAGCGAAGACCCCATCGAAGCCATGAGCTTTATCGCTGCAGCGGCGGTGACTGGCTCGGAGTTTGTGATTCGTCGCGCGCCGATTGAGTTTCTGGAGATCGAACTGGCAACGCTAGCGGGGATGGGGCTACAGTTTGAGCTCAGTGAGGAGTACGTCGCAAATAATGGTCATACGCGCCTGGTTGATATTTCGCTCAAGCACTCTCGTTTGGTGGCGCCGAAAGACAAGCTTCATGCCTTGCCATTCCCAGGGATTAACATGGATAATTTGCCATTTCTTGGCCTTATCGCCACCATGGCGGAAGGGCGCACTCTGGTACATGACTGGAGCTATGAGAACCGCGCTATTTACTTTACGGAGCTAACGAAATTAAACGCTCAGGTCGAGATGATCGACCCGCATCGTGTCTACATCAGCGGCCCGACCAAATGGAAGCCAGCTGATGTTGTCGCGCCACCGGCGCTACGTCCATCAGTCGTTGTGCTACTTGCCATGCTGGCAGCACCCGGTACGTCTATCTTGCGCGACGTGTACTCCATCAACCGCGGATATGAAGAACTCGCCGAGCGACTGAACTCACTCGGCGCTGATATCGACGTCATTACAGAATAGTGATTTTGCGTGGCTCGGGAGCCTCGGACTGCTGAGTTCGGGGCTTTTCATTGCGTGCTGGAAAGAGGAATTTGAGATAATCTTTCAACATGCGTGCACCTGAGATGATAGGCAAGTAGGCTGCCAGTTGACGCCTGACGTGCTGCTCAAGTAGGTGGTCGTGTTTGACGATTTGGGCTGCTTTGTGCATGTTCGCGTATAGTGAGGAGACTTCGGCCTCGTAGCCGTTGCCATTCACCTCCAGGCAAGCGATTGGCTTGATATCCGCTACACCGCCGTCGCTGGTTGAGATGAGTAATTTCAAATTCGCGATATCCTTCTCCCATGACGTTCCACAGGCCTCTAGACCGATAACCGGAACGTTAATGGCAGCGTCCGAGCCGATGGCGAGTGCGCGCCCCAGCTCTTCATCATAATCTTGGATATAATGGACACGTTCGCGCAGTACGGGATCATTATCTACCAACTGCAGGATGCGCAGTAAGTGCTGGTACATCGTCACGTCGCCCTGATGAACCTTGCCGGCCAGGATATAGTGTGCGTTGTGGTCGACCAGGATGCGCCCCAATGTTTCCGGCGAGTCAAAGGCCATGTACGGACGCTTGTAGTCGGCGAAACGGCGCTTAAAATCAAATACGAAAGCATCCTCAGGTATTTGCACTGGCTTACCGTACTGATCTTTGCGGTGGGCCAGCACGGCGTTCAGCTCTTGGCGACCACGACGCTTTAGGGCACGGATGATGCTGGCGTCTAATTGCCCCAGCTGCTCGATATAGCTGTCTGTCGGCAGCCCGAATTTATCGATAATCCCGCGGTTGCGGTAGGTCTGTAAAATCTCCGGCAGCACCCATGTCTCCAGGTCGACACCGTTGGTGACAGCGTGGAACTTTACTTTGTCATTGTTTCGGTCGCGGAAGTTGGCGACGCGTGCATGGAGCTTAGAGACGCCATTTTTTGCTTCGGTGAGTTCGATGGCGAGCAGGTTTGGACGCAGTCGGTCATCGCGGAATTGTTCCATTAGCCAGCAGCGCACCGCATTGCTTTTCAGATTTGGCAGTACCAATTTCTCGAACTGCGAAGCGTGGAACTCTGGCTCAGCAGCCTGAAGTAGTGTGTGGTTGGTGTAGAGTGTGTGTTTACGGACATAGACGATGGCTTCGTATAGGTTCATGCCGTTACTGCACAATTCATCCAGTCGTGCCAGCGCCGCAAAGATGGTCGCCGTTTCATTCAGCTGGATGACAGCTGGCTTGATACCGACGAGCTTCAGTGCCTTGTAGCCACCAAAACCTAGCGCCACTTCCTGGTAGAGGCGGTGGTCGCCCGAACCCTCGCCTTCGTATAGTTGTCCAAAGTTTGGCTCTGACATGGTGATAAACTGGGTTGAACCTAAGGTCTTACGGAACACACTCAGGCTGGTGTCGGGAAAGCCAGCAGACCTTACCGTCACCTCGTCGATGTACTCAAAGCCATAGTCCTGTGGGCAGACATTTTCCGAATACTCCGTCTGCGCCAGCCCTTCAATTTTTTGGTGTGACTCGCTACGGTAAAATGGCGTCACCACTACGAACGGCACTTCCAGTTGCTCGGCTACCCGGCGGGTATCTGCCGCTAGTACACCCAGGCCACCACCGCCCTTGATGCCATTGGCCTTGTCGTAAATTTCCATCGTCCAGTAGACATATGGTCGCGACTCTGACAACTGATGTGTGAGATTAGAACGATTGATATGCTCATAAAATTCAGACGCGTCCTCGATGTCCTGCGGCTGATACTTCGGTGGTTCAGTATACGAATATGGATCCATGATGCCCTTTTGGAATTAACTTAACCGTTTTATTGTAGCATAGACGGCAGGCTCTACACCAGATTTGACTTTTTCAGGCTTTAGTGCTATAATGGAGGCATTATATGTCTTACTCAGGCATTTCTCTTAACGCATAACAAGTATCGATAGGAAAGGATTGTAATGGATGGTCTAGGGTTTGTTGTGACATTTTTTGTGACGCTATGTGCCAGCGTATTGAGCGGTGCAGCGGGCGGCGGTGGAGGATTCGTGACAACGCCGTATTGGCTGCTGATTGGTATGACTCCGGCTCAGGGGGCGGGAACGGGTGCGTGTATGGCTACGGGGATGTCGATGAGCTCGGCAGCGGCCTTTCGTCGTGCCTGCTACACGGCACGCGGCGGGAGACTTACTCTCGCATTACTAGTGGCGACGCTGTTTGGCTCATTGCTTGGTATATGGCTTGTACCGCATATTCCGATGCAGCCATTTCGCTATAGCATGGGTGTTATTGCTATCGTTGCCTTGCCCCTGTTATTCCGTAAGCCAGGAGGGGCATTGCCTCGTCCGCGACATCATCGGATTGGTGGTGCTTGTGCGGCGGGGCTTGCAATTGTCGGGTCGATTATGCCAAGCAGTGCGTTTTCGCTGCTCTTCACGATCGTCCTGATCCGCTTTTTCAGCCTGTCTGTGCTTGAGGCGACATCACTCAGGAGGGTAACTGGCATTGTGCAGTCGGTTGTGCTGTGCGTTGGATTTGCAGCGCAGGATCATGTGGTATGGCAACATGCGGCCGTCGGTCTCCTGGGCGGTGGTATCGGTAGCTACATCGGGACGCGGTATGCCATCAAAAAGGGTGAACAATTCGCCACCTATACCCTTGCGGGCGTGTCACTTGTCGGTGGGGTGGCGCTACTTATATAGATGGTCGGGGCGCCGCCCGCATCCCATCAAAGAACCGCTCCCAATCAATGCCAGTATATGCCTGATATTGTGCGTGCGGTATGGTGAAATAGAATTCGGTTGTGCGGTTCATGGCACGAACGCTGATATGTGGCGCTTCGCCGTCACGCGCGCGGGTGGTAATTTCGACTGCTGTCCCATCTGCGGTGACGATGGAACGACAGACATCATGCGGCTGACGCTGCGAACAATCAAGGACCCGTAGTGGATGTCGGCGTCGCTGCGCCAGGACCGCGCCATCCTTGAAGCTGGTGCGATATTCATAATGACCCGTTCGCCAACCATCTGCGACGACAATGTAGCGTTCGTCAGTAATTTCCTGCGAAGGGGCGAGATTGACAATCTGATACGCCATCAGCTCGCCCGGCGATGGCTTCGGCTGCCAGATGGCGTAGCGGTACCAGTAGATAATAAAAAAGAGGGTAAGCACAACAAAGATAATGAGTGCTGCCCGCCAATACTCTTTCATAAAGTGTTTCAATGTCACTCCTTGGTGCGGGCGGCGAGAATCGAACTCGCATCACTTGCTTGGAAGGCAGGTATATTAGCCATTATACGACGCCCGCATCTCTAATTATTGTATCAGATTAGTGGTATAATGAAAATAGGCGTGCCCTGATAGCTCAGCTGGATAGAGCAGGAGACTTCTAAGCTCAAGGTCGTAGGTTCGAATCCTACTCGGGGCGCCAGGCAATGATCAAGGGGGATAATGATGGATGCACAAGGAAAACCGCGCATGTCACGAGCGATGATTCGGCGTCTTGGTGGCTGCATTGCGGACGATCAAGTGTCGGCAACTGCTCAGACTCACGTGAGTTTTAATGAACGCCGACATCGCGAGCGCAATCTTGACCGTCGGCATGTGGCGAACTACCGAACGTCGCGGCTGGCAAGTCGAACTCATGTGCGTCAGTTCGGTATGGAGCTGGGGGTGCCACGTCGATCAAAGAAAAAGCACAAGATTCACAACGTCCGTAGTCGTCCAAACGATACCGCTCGCGATGCTGAACGCATGCAGTCCGGCGTCAATCGTCCGTCGGCTGGCTTTGTCGAGCCGCCAGGCCGCCGCTTCAACCCTTACGGCTGAGCCCTCTCACGCGTGCAAAAGGCAAGACACGAAAATATCCCGAACAAATCGGGATATTTTTTTGGAGGGCCAGGAGGGGCTCGAACCCTCGACACCCTGCTTAAGAGGCAGGTGCTCTAACCAGCTGAGCTACTGGCCCGTATGTATCACTCCTTTCATTGTAGCACAAATTACTTAAAAAGTAAAGCATAGCCACAATGCAAGGTGCTTGGGGCGAATGATGGGGGTCGAACCCACGGCCTCCGGAGCCACAATCCAGCGCTCTAACCAACTGAGCTACATCCGCCAAGCTTTTCAGATTATACCACACTGCAGCCACAGACTCAACGGGTGAACGTGGTATAATAAAAAGCGATGAAAGTACTCCATGGCAGTGAGTTGGCGGGCTTTATCAAGGAGCGCCAGGCCAAGCAGGTGCGTATGCTCAGGCAAGCGCATCGTATTCAGCCGCGCCTGGCCATCGTGACAGACGCGGATAATCCAGTTATCGAGACCTACATGCGGCTGAAGCAGCGCTACGGGGCGGACATTTTGATAGAGGTGGACATCGTGCGGGTGGCGTCAGGCGAGTTGCTGCAGGCTGTCCAGCGGTTGAATGAACGCGACGAGGTGCAGGGAATTATCGTGCAGCTACCTCTCGCTCATCCCCAGATGACTGACGAGATACTGTCTTCTGTGGCGCCAGACAAGGATGTTGATGGGCTCAATCCTACGGGCACTAGGTTTGATGCGGCGACGCCGATAGCTATCAATTGGCTGCTGGCTGGACACGGTATTGAGCTTCATGGCAAACGTATCGCACTGGTGGGGCGCGGTCGACTGGTGGGTGCGCCACTCGAGAAACTATGGCGGGCGTCGGGGCTGGATGTGACGGTGTTCGAGGTAGGAGATGATCTCGCGCTGCTGCGTGAGTATGATGTGGTGGTGAGCGCGACGGGATGTCCGGGGCTTATCACGACGAGTATGCTACGGCCGGGTGCTGTGGTAGTAGATGCGGGGACGGCGAGTGAAAATGGTAAGATCGTTGGTGATGTTGCCGAGGCAAATCGCCAGCGGAATGATATTCATCTGACACCTGAAAAGGGTGGCGTTGGTCCACTGACGGTGGCCGCGCTATTCGACAATCTTATCACTGCGTGCCTGCGGCAGATTCGTCGCTAGGGCGATGCACTGATGCACTAGTGTACGGCGATGGTGCGGCTAGGTGTGTTTTGTCTCAACAACTGACTTTACTTGAGCGACGACTTGGCGCGGTGTTAAGTTAGCCTTCACGATATAGCCGCTAATGCCGAGTGAGCGCATGTCGGCTGGCGCCTCTTCCTCGCCAAGGTTCGTGAGTACGATGACAGGGATGGTCTTGCCCCAGTCGTGTGAGCGGATGATTTTTAATGCTTCGACACCGTCCATCTCTGGCATCTGGATATCGAGCAGGATGATGTCAGGACGAAAGCGCTCCACGACATCGACACCGATGGCGCCATTGCCAGCCATACGCACATCGAAGCCGTCAGCCTCGAATTTCATGCGGTACATTTGGCTGATAGTGGAGTCATCTTCTATGATTGCGATCTTGGTCATGCTTCTATTGTATCAGCTTATGCTATAGTGTAAACGATACTATGCGTAATAACGAAAAAAATATTGATAGAGCCCCTAGAGTTAACATTAACGAAAGAGAGGGGATGGGTGCAGCGCGGATATTCGACGTATCGGTGAATGACCCATACAGAGATGATGCTTTCGAAAGAGTAAGCAGTGAGGTTGAAGCGCTGACGGCAATGGGCTATGGTGGTGCGGAAGTATCACCAGAGGAGGCTATAACCCGCAAGCGTACAAAGATTAATCGTGATGATGCGGCGCTCAAGGTGCTTATTTCCATGTATCCAGACTTGAGCTATTGGCTTGACCTCGTGCCTACGGCGGCGGCCCTTGGGCCATTATATAATCCAGAGATGACACATTTGCCGGTGCCTGGAGGTCATGCGATAAGTCAAGGAATGCGCGACTATTTTCGTAACCTCGCTGACGCAGTAGGAATCCGGAGCCGTAGTGAAATAATGCGCCATATTGTAACGGAGCAAGCGCTGCATGGCGCAGGGATGAGTCGCTGGGCTAGCTTGGCTTGTGGGGCGGCTCAACCCGTGTTTGATGCAATGGAAGATATTCGCAATATGGGGGGCTTTGTGCCAGAGGTGACGCTGGTAGATTATGACAAGGAGGCTTTAGCTCTCGTGCGGCAGGAGGCGATGCGGCGACAGCTTTCGCCCCGTGTCTGCACGCGAAAAATGAATATTCTGCGACCAGAGGGGATCGCGAGCCCAGAGCGGATTGGCTGGCGGGAGGTGGCAGTAAGTGCTCTGCGCAGGAAGGTTATCTTACCGCAGAGAGGATATGATGTTGTTGATGCTGTCGGTCTGCTTGAATACCTACGTCCGGAGGACTGGCAATATCGCTACAATCGTGTGATTCGGACACGACAGACAATGGCTGGCGCGGTCACTTTCCTCAGGAATGCTAGTGAGTTAGTGAAGCCTGGTGGCACATTGCTAGTTGGGAATATGCTCGATAGCCATCCGCAGCTTGGTTTTACCCTGAATGTGATCCAGTGGCCGCATATTCAACCGCGACCGATAGATAAAATGCTTGGAATCATGGAACAGGCCGGCCTAGGCGCCTGGGAGACGAAGGTATACTGTCCTGATGATGGCGTATATGCACTATACGCTTTGCGAAATACGTCGGGGGATGTACACTAGGAGAGGAGAAGTAGGGTGGATATGGAAGTTGTTGGGTTGACAATCGCAAGTATTATTACGGCAGTCTTTGGTGTTATGCTTTTTGTCAGTAAGCCGAAGCTGCCTGCACTGGTCTTCCTAGCCCTCACGACGCTGAGCGCTAGTGTGTGGTCGTTCGGCATCGCGATATTTTTGTCTTCGGATAATGAGCTTGTGTTGCGGGTTGCGGCGCAGGCTTACTATATCGCCGCCCTCTGCGTTGCGGTATCATCACTGTCAGTTGCTTTAACTATGGGTCATGCCCGAAAGCGACATACGATTATCGTATGGTCGTGGGCAAGCTGCGCTATATTGGCAAGTATCATCTCGGCGGCACCGTCACTACTTGTAGAACAGATCTACATTGAACCTTACCATGGAGTAGTGTTGCAAACGACAGGATATGCGGTGTATAGTGCGTACTTTGCTATCGTCTTCTTTGTCGCGCTGGGGGTGTTGGCGGCACGGGGCGTGCTTGAGCGTAAGAAGATATTTCGCTCACAGTTTAAGCTGCTTTTCGCGGCGTATAGTCTTGCAGGTGTCGTGGGGGTGTTTTTTAATCTATTACTCCCGGGCATTGGTATTTACCATCTAATATGGATCGGGCCACTCGGTGTGCTGCTCTTTATACCAATTGCATATGTGGCAATTTCCCGCCACGGACTCTTTGACCTTAAGGAAGCCGCCTCAAGAACTATCGCATACGCACTATCTCTGGCGGTACTTGGCGCAGTGTACTACGGTGTGGCTCATGTAGTATCGCTGACGGTTGGTGGCATAAATGGATTCAACGAGCTGAAGCCCGGGCTTTTTAGCATGACCATAGCTCTGGCACTTGCTTTTCTGTTCCAGCCAGTGAGAATCTTTTTTGACAGGTGGACTGACCGACTGTTTTATCGTGACGAGCAGGGCGTCGATGAATTACTCGCTGCTCTTAGCTCCATTCTGACGAATACACTAGAGAAGGATCTGCTCATGAAGCGCATTACTCGCTTTCTCGTGGTGCACCTAAAGATCGACAGGGCAATTATCGCAATGAAAGAGGAAACGGGAGAGCTAAGTATGGTGGCAGTGGGTGGCAATCGTCTCGTGAAGACTGACATGCATGAGCTTATCGAACAACTATGCGACAATGGCGTTTTGAGCGCTGAGGAGATTGAGGACGAGCTCTTACGTAACGTGCTAAAGGCAGCTCATGTCAGTTTTGTTGTGCCGCTTGTTATTCAGGGGCAAACATTGGGCTGCATTTTTATGGGTCATAAAAGGATAGGTGATTATTCAATGAGGGACATCAATCTTATGAGACTTATTGGCGGCGAGGTCGCAGTTGCAATTAAAAATGCACAGTCAATGGAGGAAGTACGGAAGCTGAATGATGAACTTCAGCAGCGCATCGAAGACGCCACCAAAGAGCTGCGGGCGAGCAACCGGCAGCTGCAGAAGTTGGATGAGGCGAAGAATGAATTTATCTCCATGGCCTCCCACCAGCTGCGGACGCCGCTGACGAGCATCAAGGGATATCTCGATATGCTACTCCAGGGCGATATGGGCAAGCTCGCGCCCACCCAGCGCGCAGTGCTGCGCGAGGCATTTTCGTCTAGCGAGCGGATGGTGCAACTGATCAACGACTTTTTGAATGTCTCGCGCCTGCAGACGGGGAAGTTTACTATCAATCGCCAGCTAGTCAACCTCGGGGATATCATCAAGGAGGAGGTGACGTTGCTACGAGTGGTGGCCGAGCAGCGTGGTATTCGTCTGGTGACAAAAATTGACCGGAGCGTGGTGGTAAATATCGATGCGGACAAGGTAAGGCAGGTGGTGATGAATATGATCGATAATGCGATTTATTATTCGAAGCCAAAGATGACCGTGACGGTGACGCTGAAGAAGACGGGAGAGGATGTAGAGTTTGTCGTGAAGGATCATGGTATCGGCGTGCCGGAGGCTGAGCAGTCTGGATTGTTTAGCAAGTTTTTCCGCGGTTCAAACGCCCGTAAGCGTCGCCCTGACGGCACTGGCGTCGGTCTATTCTTGGCGAAAAAGGTAGTCCTCGAACACGACGGAGAAATGATCTTTAGTTCGGTAGAAAATAAGGGCAGTGTCTTTGGGTTTCGCCTGCCACTGCGCCAACCAAAAGAAGGCTCGTCTTAGAACAAGCTGATAATACCAGAAATCACCAGAATGATCACTGCGATGATGATAAGCACAGTGCCAGCAAGCTTAAGCATGCGCTGACGGTCGTGGAGCCATTGGCCGAGGCGCGAACGGTTGACTGCACTCACACGAGTGACGCTAGGCCGATGCGTGGCAGCGTCGATGCCGGAGTATTTCTTGGTGCGTTTTTTCTTCGGCTTTGCCATGGTTTCAGTATACCAAAAACCTCCCTCGCGCAAAAGGGAGGGAGGTGGTTTCTCGAAACCGAACGCCTCAAGAAAGAAGTCTATCTGGAGCGGTCAGTCTCTCACTAGCCTTGGCGGCGACTCATGATGTAGGCGACACCTGCGGTGACAACTGCGCCCAGGCCCAGGCTGCCGACAAGCACGTCAGCCATACCAGTCTGTGGCAATTCAGTCACAGCGGGTGGTGTTGGTGCTGGCGGGTTAGGGGTGACTGGTGTCGGCGGAGTGACAGGTGTCGGAGGGGTTTCTGGCTTCTCTGGCGAGCGTGGCTTGACCACAAAGGTGAGGTAGCCGGCATAGTCGAAACAACCTGAGATATTGCCGTCCATCTTGTCATAACCCAGTTTGGCGCCACTGGTGAACAGTGTGTCGGGCAGGGTAAATGTCCCCTTCTTCGTGCGATACTGAGCGCTGCCAGGAACGATGTCGAGTGCAAATTCCTTCGTGCCAGTAAAGGTTGCATCGTCCCAGATGACGCGTGGTGTTGCGTTGCTGGCGCTCAGAGTACCCTTGACGGTGTGTGATGTGCCGTAGCCCTTCGGTACTGTGAAGGTCGCGGTAACATCGTGTGCCACGAGATTTAGCCATGGTGCGGCATTATTGTGAACGTACAATTGCACGACATACTCTTTACCCTCGGTGACCTGCTGGGTGTTGACCCACTTGCCAGACGTACCTTTTTCGCGAATGCCGACGAAATTGCGCTCATCGCCAATCTCCGGATTGTTAGTAATAGAGTTAAAGGTGATGTGGCGAATCACATCAGCCGTCTTATATACTGGCCGGGCTGGACCCTGAGCCAGGATGATAGTCGGGACCACCAGGACAGCTGCGACCATAGCCACAAGGGCATAGGTGCTTGCTGAAAGTGATCGCAGTCGGTGCATGAGCTTCATAAATATTCCTCCTCACTTATAATTGCTATGCGTTATGATACGCGAACGATACGGTCTCCACCTCGCATCATCGCTTATGATTCCCATTATACCACAAAGAAATTAAAAAGTCAATAAATTGCGCCATGTTGCACATATTTTATCAATATAGGATGGCGACCCTAGACAAATGACCGTCGCCCTGCTATAATCAACGACTGTATATGGCCTCATCGTCTAACGGTTAGGACACCAGGTTTTCATCCTGGCAATCGGGGTTCGATTCCCCGTGAGGTCACCATCAAAGGATCTATTATCCATCTGGATACGAAACAGCTCGCCTGCCTCTAGCAGCGGGCTGTTTTTGAGTTCCAAGCCTTATTATGCCAATCAGTCCTACTTAAGTAATCCAGTGTTGCCTGTGCTTTTGCGGCTCCTTTAGTATAATCATACTTAAACAATATTCACTATAAAATGGGGTTACAAGGAGGGGTATGGGTTTTATAAGCAAACAAATAAGTAAAGACGAAGCTCAAAATCTCATGAAAAAATATAAAATCTCCAGCCCGTGGCCCGGAAGGGACGAAACTGCTGTAGCAAATATGGCGACAACTTTGATGCACGATGATGACACTGGTGCATTATTTGCTATTGTAAGAGGAGGGTTTGGAGTGGCAGTTGATGGGTATCGTAACTTTGACGGGTTTGATGCTGTAGGTGTATTGATATGGAAAGATACTGCGGTAAGGGTTAACTATTACGAGAATATCATAGATAAAGGTAAGAAGATATTCTTAGTAGCAACCTGGGCTCTTGCTCCAAAAATAATAGAATCTTATAAGCTTGAGGTAGTAAAACTGATTAAAGACGCTCTCCTGGCGTATCATGATTCAAGGTTGCCTGTGGCAAATATAGCTATGGGCACTGAGCATATAGTTGAAGAGTTTGAGATGGAATTTAGTAACGAGGGTGATATATGGAAACAGCGCAGAGTATAATTGACTTCGTGTCGCAATGGAGGGTTAAGAATGCACATACCCTCAATAGCCAGGGCAAACTAAGTGAGCAGAGCCTTCTTAAGCTTCTAATTGACATTAACTCTAAGATTGAGAATATGTCATTTGAACCTCCGCAGGGCGGAACGCGCGCTTATTTTTACAGCAATGTAATTTTGATAAATGGAGACAGAGCTTACACTGGTCAAAATTACACGGATTTTATCAAATTATCAGACAGGGTTGCGTATAATACAACTACCTTGATAGGTTTTACGAGCTGTACAATCGGACGGTACGTGAAGTGAATTATGATCCTGAAAAGATGCTATGTTAGTTATGTTTTTTACATCCCATTTGGTATAATCGTATTTATAAATTAGAAATATTCGCACTATATCCTACAAGGAAGAACATGCCTTTTACTATAAGAGAGTTAAGCCATCAAGAGGGAGAGGCTTTACAGAAAAAATACAATATAACATATCTCGAAAAATACCCGTCCACACCAGATCAAATCATAGAAGATGTGGAGAGGAATGCTTTTCTAGTCGGCGTACAGGCTGCTCAAGGATACTTTATTGATGGAAGACCTATCTCATTCGGTGGTCCCGGCAAGGATATGTTGGTATGGAATGGTAGTCGAATACGAGTTGAGTATCATAATGACTTTGCCAAAGACGAAAGCAAGTCCACTACAGTCATAACAAGGTTAGTCATGCCTAACGAATATAAGAGCAAAAAGAGCGTAATTATAGATATGCTAAAAGAGGCGATTGTTACTGATAATAAAAACCTATTCCCTTTATCCGAAAAGATATATGAAGTATGCATAGATAAGAACTGCCAATTTGATTTTGTGCCAGAGGAGGATGTATGGCTGCGACGATAAATAATAATGAGCTGCGGGTTTAGGGTCTATATAAATCTTAGAAATAAGACGGATTTTGAAAAAGTCGGTAGAGATATAGCAAAATAGCATATCGAGAATCATAAAATTAACGAAGCCTTACTCAAGTAGCGCTTTTTGAAAGCTAAGATTAACGGAACAGCATTCAATTGCTTTCTATATTGATAAACGTTAGCTTGTCGTATAGAACAAGAATAAGTTTGCAAAATTTTAAGTAACTAGCGGGGGCATATGGCATACAGGTACAAAGAACTAACCGAAGAGGAATCGCAGGCGCTTAAAACAAAGTACGCCACCGATGATATATCACCTATATCGCCCGCAGATATGGTTAGTGATGACAGTAAAAAATATCAATTAATAGGTCTTATGGCCGGAAGGGACGGCGTGCCATATATAGCTTTGGCAATTTTAGATGGTCGTGAAATTGTGATTGAATACGATCACGTTCAATACGGTCGTGACTTTGATCCTAATAAACGCACCTGGAAGGTAGTCTCTATTTATGCATCACCAAACCGACCATTCACGGTTCGAAATGACATACATGATTTTATGAAAAAACATAAGAAGCAAGTACTACAACAAATATCATCATTAGTTGTGTCGTTAGAATCACAGGCATTCCCCACTTCTATGGAAACAGAGTGTTTGATAGACGAAAGTTTAATAAGGTAAGTGGTATGGAAATATTAAGAATATAAGCGAAACAAATAATTTGATATTACACCTTTATGGTTCATCTGGATATCACTTATGCTTTTATGACAACCTTTGATATAATTGAATTATAGCTGATAACTTTTTAAATGAGGGGATGATGTGAGTTTTATAGGAAAAGAAATTGATAGATATGTACTTTTTGCAAATGGTGGTGTTTTGTTTTTAGTTAAGGATAAAATATGAGAGGTAAATAGTGTTCGTAAAAAGAGAATTAACAGAAAAAGAAAGTAGCACTTTACAGAAGAGGTATGGTCTAACGACACTCGGTTGGCGCCCTCTTATGGTACGTAATGTCGTAGAAGATAAAGATAAAGACGTGCTGTATGCTAAAGTAAGCGTTCCTATAGATCAAGGATTGCCAGGTGTAGCCTTGATGGTATGGCGAAGTCATCTAATACGCATAGAATCTACAGATTGGTCTGGTTTTTGTGTCAGCAGAATAAAGGCTCCTGTAGAGCTGAAAAACGAAAAAGACACCATTATAAAATACTTGAGACAAGCACTTGAAGCGTACGGAAAGAGTCGTTCCGCAAATAAAAACTCATTACCTAAATTTGAATTAAGATGCGAACCGGAATTTATGGAAGAAGAGGATATATGGCCATGGAAACAATAGATAGTATTATTCAATATGTTAGAAGTTGGCGTAAAAATAATGCCCACACCACTCGAGGCGATGGGTCTTTGTCTGAAGAAAGTCTCGCTAAGTTCATGGAGGGACTTAATGAACGTGCTAATAAATTGTCATATAATCCGGGTAACGGGAAGACTGTGGGGGTGCTGTTCGGAGGTAAGTTTTTCTCCTATACAAACGACGGAACAGCAAAAACCTACTGGGGATCTTAATACGCACAGGATTTGTCGCATCCTAACTCGAAATACTTCACTATTTTTGATACAGACGCTGGTAAAATGCTTAATAGTGACGCATTTTTGGACGCTTTCGTAGAAACAATCGGAAACGAAGAGGCCGCACAGAGAGCTTATAATGGAGAAACTTCTAGCCAAGGAAGAGTGACGAAATACAGCAGCGAATTGCCTAGTGGTAAAAAAGTGCTAACTTTAGTTGATAGTGTATCAAAAAGGTTTGCAAGCACCCTACAGGGTGAAGCTATAGTACTCACAGATGGGAAAAAGGGTACAGTACTGATGGATTCAGAAATTCCTGAGGTAATTAAAAATATTAATAATAAAACCCTAGACACAGTAAATGGTCAATCTGCGCAATCAATTAGGTCCATAGTGCGAGAATACTACCCTAACCACTCGTTTGAAGATGGACTAGTTGAAGTACTAAAAGAAAGTAGCAGATACGGCGAGTTTAGCAATTTAGATGTAGTTCTAGACAAGAAAGGCAACATACTAAAAGTAGGTAGTCCCGATACGAACATCCCCTCAGGGTCAGTTAGAGGGGGAGATTTTTATACCAAAATTGGTGAGCTGAGTCATATAAAGAGTCTGTCACAACTAGGAGAAGAAAGCGCTAGAGTAGCAAAACAGCTTGAAAAAGTAAGTGGAGTTAGTCCATCTACGCTAGAAAGTCTAGAAAAGACACTTAGGTTGATAGATAGAGTGTCAAATGGACAAAGTGGTAATTTTACCAAGCAAGTCCGTCTTCATGCAGAAGTTAACCTGGGTAGATATCAGACATGGCGTGGCGGTAAAGTTCTCAGAGGGGCAGGAACTCTTGGTGCAGCGATAGTGGCTATTGAAGGTGCCTACGTCATTGGGGAAGCTGCAGCTTACTATAACCTAGGCGATAGCCGTAAAGGAGATAGAATACTGTCAAGCTGGGTTATGCGTACCAGTGTAGCGTATGGATCTGCAGTGTTAGCTATGAAAGCTATAGCCCCTGTCGCTATATTTCTGGGAGCATTAGGTCCTGCGGGCGCTGTTGCTGGCATTGGAGTGGAAGTCATCTCTGGTATTATAGGGTGGATGTATGGCGCTATGTTGGGGCAAGAACTGAGCGATGTTATGTGGTCTCATTTGGAGCAAGCAGGAAGTACGCCAGCCAGAATAGATCCTATCGTACTGGATATAAGCGGCAGCGGCATAACTACAATCCCCGTATCTCATGGAGTATATTATGACCTTGACAATAACGGTTTCTCTGAGAAGACAGGATGGATTGACGCGAAATCAGGCATACTTGTATTAGATAAAGATGCGAACGGCCAGATTGAAACTGGTAATGAATTGTTTGGCGATAGAACGATTCTGGAAGATGGCAAGACCGCCTCGAGTGGTTTCGCTGCCCTAGCAGCCTTGGACTCAAACCGTGACGGAGTCATAGACGCGAAAGATGATAAGTTTTCCGAGTTGCGAATATGGGTAGACCGTGATGGCGACGGCTTCTCTGCTCCAGATGAGTTGATGACCCTGGAAGAAGCAGGGGTTAAATCCCTGAACTTGAGCCATACGTTCGTCGGGCAAGTTGACGAAAATGGCAACACAATTGCTCGGGTCGGCTCGTTCACTCGTGCCGATGGTACGACTGCCGAGATGAAAGAGTTTTTCTTGCAACGCGATACAAAAGACGTGCAAATGACACACTCGGTTGAGATACCTGAAGATATTATGGATATGCCAGAGCTACATCCAATGGGTAATACTTACTCGCTTCGTCAAGCGATGGTTCGTGATGAATCTGGCAAATTGAAACAATTGGTACAAGATTTCGTGAATGACACGAATATTGAGTCGCGGCAAACGAAACTGCACGACATATTATTTGCTTGGGCTGGCGTATCAGATGTAAAACCAGCTAGTCGTGGCAGTAACTTTGATGCGCGTAAATTGGCGGTGCTTGAGACAGTGACAGGAACAAGTTACCGCAACTCGCCAACGAGTTCTCCTACAGCAGCCGAAGCGCCAATTTTGGAGCGATCGTACACCGTGTTGGCTGAAAGCGTCTATACAATGCTGTCTTTGCAGACAAACTTGGCGGAGGTCTTTAAGAAGTTTAACTATTCGTTTAATCTGGAATCCGAAACACCAATTAAACTTGACGTCACGAGTGTTCAGGCGTACCTTGACGAGCAGCTGCAGGCTGATGCAGTTGGCGGTGAGAAGCTACTCGCAGAGGTGACTCGTGTGTTGCGCAATCGTGGACTTGTTTCAGAGGCAGAATTTGCTGGCCTACGCGATCATTTCGCTAAGCAGTCGATAAAATACCAACAGATTATTGACACCGCACCACTGACGACACTAGTCGGTACTGATGCAAATGAATCTATGAGTGGCGTCGTCGATCGAGACAATGTAGTGGCGGCTGGCGCGGGCAATGATTCACTCAATGGATCGACTCGTAACGACCTCCTCTACGGCGATGCTGGCGATGACACGCTTTACGGCCGCGAGGGTGATGATATATTGGTTGGTGGCGAGGGTAACGAGCGTCTTTATGGCGGCCGGGGCAACGACACCTACGTCTTCAGTCGAGGCGATGGGGTGGATGATATTTACGAGCAGGATGGTACTGATACTATACAGTTTGGCGCGGGAATCAGTCCCGATGATGTCGCTCTAAGACTAGTGAACTTGCAGGGCAGTGAAATTGCGCTTGAAATTACGATTAAGGGAAGTGGCGATAAAATCATAGTGCACGAGCACGGCGGTCTGCGCTATCATAACTCGCCGCATATCGCGAAGCCGCAGTATCAAATTGAAAGTATTATTTTCGCCGATGGAACCGCATGGGATGCAGTGGAGATTCATCGTCGCGCGCATGACGTTAGTGGTTCTGACAAGTCTGAATCATGGGTGGCTCTGGATGATTCGTCGTTTACTTACCATGGTTTCGATGGCAATGATACTATCAATGGTGGTGTTGCGGATGACTGGCTGTACGGTGATGGTGGCGATGACCATCTACGCGGCAATAAGGGCAACGATACGCTTTCTGGTGGTGCAGGTCGAGACACTCTATATGGCGAGTCGGGTGATGATAGCTATGTGTTCAGCCGTGGGGACGGAATAGATACTGTCCATGAGGAAAGTGGATTTGACACTGTACGATTTGGCGATGATATTACACCCCAGGATGTTGCACTTCGGGCCATCAGCACGCATCAAAACGGTATCTCGCTCGAAATGACCATCAAGGGGTCGGACGACAAGCTCATTATCGAACGGCAGTTTGGTCTGTATTCGTATAATCAGCCAGATAGCCCGCTGCCGCGACATCAAATAGAGCAAGTTGTCTTTTCTGACGGTACGGCATGGAGTTTAGACGAAATTGAACGCCGCGCCTATGAGGTCAGGGGGACGAACGAGAGGGACATAATGTCGGTGGCAAGTTCTCGCTCGGTAACGTATTACGGTGAGGGCGGCGATGACAGCTTGCAGGGTGGTCGCGGAGATGATCGCTTGTACGGCGGCGATGGTGATGATAGGTTGTCAGGTGATACGGGCAAGAATCTCCTGGTCGGTGGCAGAGGAAATGACACGATGAGCGGATTTGGCGCGGATACCTATGTGTTCGAGAAGGGCGATGGACAGGATCGCATTGATGACTATGGAGGGTTTGATATCATTCAGCTCGGCGAGGGGATTCGCCCAGATGATGTTACGCTGAAGAGGGTATATAATCATAACGACTACGACCTTGAGATGGAGCTGGGCGACGGTGATAAGGTAACAGTGAGTCAGTACTTTGGGCGCTATAATGTCTATGGTCGGGACGAGGCGTCTCCGTCGCGGATGATCGAAGAGGTGCGGTTTGCCGATGGCACCGTATGGACTCAGCAGACGATATATGACAAAATGCATCACCAGGTGGGCACCAACGGCAACGACAATATTTCGCCGTATGACAGGGGAGCGGTAGAGTATCATGGTCTGGGCGGTAATGACTACTTGACGGGTAGCGACGGCGACGATAAATTATATGGCGGCGAGGGAAATGACACTTTGAGTGGCGGCGAGGGAAATGACCTCTTTGTCGGCGGTGGGGGTGATGATACTATTAGCAGCTATAAGGGTGATGATACGTATATATTCAATCGCGGTGATGGCATTGATCGAATTTCTGACTATGGCGGACTTGATAGGCTGAAGTTAGGCGAAGGAATCACGCCAAACGATGTGATAGTGCGGCGATTTAAGTCGAACTATGACGCACACCTGGAGCTATCGTTTAGGGGTGTGACTGATAAAATTATTATTGAGCGCCATTTCGGGTCCGGAAGCTATAGCGGTTTCAGCGAAACTGATCGGTATAAAATTGATGAGATTAGTTTTGCTGATGGCACGATATGGACACCTCAGACACTACATGATATCCTGCACGATCAGACCGGCACTGACGGCAATGACACGATGACGATTTATGACGATCATGATACCGTTTTTAGGGGCATGGGTGGCGATGACACGCTGTACGGCAGGGGTGGTAATGACATCTTGTCGGGCGGCACTGGCAATGACCGGCTCAGTGGTGGCGGCGGTGATGACAGTTATATATTTAATCGCGGCGATGGGCAGGATGCGATTGATGAAACCGGTGGTGCTGATACGGTGATATTCGGCGAAGGGATTCATCCGGGTGATGTTATTGTCAATCGGGTGGTTCGAAACTACAGTGCACACCTCACGCTCACTATCAAGGGTACAGATGATGTACTGACGATTGAAAAGTATTTTGGCGATGGTGGATATAGTGGGATGTCTGCCTCGCCTCGTAGTTGGGTTGAAAAGTTTGTATTTGCAGATGGCACTGAGTGGAGTATGGAAACGATTCATCAGAAGATGCATGACATGGTCGGCACTGACGGTAATGATAGCATGCATGCGTATGATGATGAGCGGGTGATATTTCGTGGACTAGCTGGTAATGATTCACTGTCGGGCCGAAAAGCGGATGATGCGCTGTATGGCGATGACGGTAATGACTCGCTGAATGGCAATGAAGGCAATGATGTTCTTGACGGGGGCACGGGGAATGATTACTTGTCTGGTGGGGCGGGCGACGATGTTTATGTCTTCCGTGCTGGTGATGGCCAGGACACTATTTATGATTATGGTGCTGCTGGCGATGAGGCG
>JAUNOS010000002.1:0-62266 GCA_030537075.1 Candidatus Saccharimonadota bacterium
TGCGGATGTGGTGGAATTGGTAGACACGCATGCCTTAGGAGCATGTGCCTCACGGCGTGAAGGTTCAAGTCCTTTCATCCGCACCACTATAGCTTCTATCGACAGACTCATCAGATTTGCTGATGGGTTTTTTCTTGCTCCATATTTTTCTTAGGATTATGTATTGCGCCTATGCTTGTCGACGTGCTATAATGCCAACCATAAACATAACATACACAGTTTATATGTGTAGCTAATAGGAGGGTACACTTGTGAGTAAAGCAAGTAATTATTATTTTAAGCGTGAACGAATTGGTCTAGCGGTTATCGGTGGCATCATGGCACTGATGGTGGCATTTAGCTTGACGCCAACGTTCGCTGGTATCGTGGCAACCATCACCAACAGCGTTAACACCGCCTCAACCGGTACGCTGGTGATGGAAGAAAAGAATCATGACGATTCAGTTACCTGTACCACCACTGGTACCGGCAGCGCGACCTGTGCAACCATCAACAAGTACGGCGGTCAGGCATTAGCCCCAGGCGGCAGTACTGTTACTAACATTAAGATCACCAACAAGGGTTCAATTCCTGCTAACGGCTTTACTGTTGACGGCGGTACTTGTACTGTTGAAAACGCACCTGGTGCCTCAGTCTCTGGTACTGGCGACTTGTGTGAGCAGCTCACCGTGACCATCAAGGCAAACGGCACTCAGGTATGGACTGGCACCGCAAAAGCCTTTGAGACAGCCAGCGCTCAGGACGTTAAAGCGGTGGTCGGCCATGCTATCGCAGCAAACGAGACGGTGAACCTCGAGATCACTGCAGCTTTGCCATCAAACCTAACCGCAGACTTCCAGGGCCGCCAAATCTCACAGCCAATTACCTGGCAGTTCAGCGCCTAATGCATCGTCATACAATCTGATATACTAGAGGACAATGAAGTTTAGTAAAACCGGCATTTGGGTACTCGCAGCACTGAGCCTCCTGAGTTTAGGCTCAGTGCTCCTGCTGCACCTGGCCGGTTTTCGCTTTTTTACCATCGCCACCCCGAGCATGGGTGAAACAGCTCCGGTTGGTACACTCATCGTCACTCAGCCGCAGCAGTCATATACCCAAAACGACATTATTTCATTTTATCGCGGTGGTAGCATCTACACCCACCGCTTAACCAAGGTACAAGATGATCATACCTATACCACCAAGGGTGATTTGAACGCCACAGAAGACGCACTACCAGTCGCAAAGCGTGATGTGATAGGCAAAGCGGTCGTCATTGCGCCTATCTGGGGCTGGGTGTGGCGTGCGGCACCGATTTTGCTCATCGGCTGGATCATCGTCTATCTGCTTTCTTGTGTGCGACGACTGCGTGAACGCTGGCGCTGGCCGATCCGTATCGTGGGCAGCACCCTGGTCGTTATCTTGGCGACATTGATTCTCAATCCATGGCTGCGTGCTGACATGCTTAGTATTGCCACTCACCAAGAAAAAGAGGTCAAGCTTCATATCGTTAATACAGGTATTTTTCCAATTCGCGACGATGATGGCAACCGCATACACACCGGTCAAACCACCATCGTCCGCGCCACCGAGACCGACGCACAAGGTCGCTATGTGTACGTGCCGCGGCCATCGCTAGGTCCAACTGGCGTCTTTTTTGCGCTCCTATGGTGTCTTTTGCCGCTTTTTGTGGCACTGCTGGTAAAACTGCCACCGCCTGAAGAGGAAATAACTGGGCTCAGACTAGCTCGCGAACGACGCCGCAATATGACGCTGCTCGGTATTATCATCTTGTTTGAGATTGTGCTGCTGACCGTGCAGCTGTCTTCCCTGGCGGCCTTTACTGCAACGATCGATAATCCTACTAATCAAACCAGGGCTCGCACCTACTTTAAGTGCGCAGATGCCACTTGGAACCGCTCGCGCATCCAGCCAGAGCCTCGTCCGTATTTTGCCTGGGCGCTCAATAGTGATTATCGAAACAACCCGGTTGTCGCAGACCTGTCTGGCAACAATAATAATGGTCGTGCTGCACCGACCGACGCCTCGCCTACCCGCATCAGCTCACCCACGCAAGGCTGCGTTCGCGATGACCGACGCCTGTCAGTATTTAACGGCGTGGACGCCTGCCTCACCCACGGCACCTCGGCCGCCCAAAGAGTCGATCCTGCTCCAAACACATTCAGCCTTGAAGCGTGGTTTAGCACCACCCAAAAGAGTAATGGTCGCCTGATGGGCTTTGGTTCGCGTTATGACGGGGATTATAATGGCGGTGGTCAGAGTGACAGGCATATTTATATCGATAAAGACGGTCGCGTGGTGTTTGGCGTGTATGATAACGCCATTAAGCTCGTTAAGTCCCCCGAGGGTGTTAATTACGCTGATGGCCAGTGGCATCATGTCGTGGCCACCATGTCGCCAAGCGGCGCAGCACTATACCTTGACGGAGTGCGTGTTGATACCAACTCAACGATGACCGCTGGTGAGCAGATGCCTGGCGGTGGCTATTGGAAGGTCGGGTGCGGCAAGCTGACATACTGGCGACATGCCGATGGCAGCGAATATCATGGTCCTAAGTATTTTACTGGCAATATGCAGTACACGTCAGTCTACAGCGCCCCCTTGACCGATGAGCAAGTACGCGAACACTACTTGGCAGGCACCCGGTGATTGGTGTATAGTGAAGGTGATGGGAAATTAGCTCAGTTGGCTAGAGCGCACGATTCACATTCGTGAGGTCACAGGTTCGAGCCCTGTATTTCCCACCACATTTGATGAAATATCGCTCTTTTTGGGGCGATGTTTGTTATACCAAGCATGGAAATGCACCATATTGTGCTATACTATTTTTAAAGGAAGGTCTGACAAATCAGACCGTATTTTTATGAACGACGCATCACATATTCGCAATATCGCTATCATCGCGCACGTTGACCACGGCAAGACGACCATGGTGGATGGGCTTTTGAAGCAGTCGCGTACGTTTCGTGACAACCAGGCTGAAATGGCACAAGAGCTCATCATGGACTCGGGCGACCAGGAGCACGAGCGCGGTATCACCATCACCGCCAAGCAGACTTCGGTGTTTTATCAGCAGCCGGGTGGCCAGCAGTACAAAATCAACATTATCGACACGCCGGGTCACGCCGACTTTTCGGGCGAGGTAGAGCGAACGCTCCAGATGGCAGATGGCGTGCTGCTGATCGTTGATGCGCAGGAAGGGCCGATGCCACAGACCAAATTCGTGCTGTCAAAGGCGCTGGAGCTGGGGCTGAAGCCAGTGGTAGTGATCAATAAAATTGACAAGCCAGCGCGCCGCATCGCTGAAGTGGAGGATGAGCTGAGCGACCTATTTTTGGAGCTGGCGACGGATGATTCACAGCTGCACTACCCGGTGTATTACGCCATTGGACGCGACGGCAAAGCCTGGCGCGAGACGCCAAGCGACCCGGCGAGCGACGCCGACCTGACGCCGATTTTTGAAGCAATCATCAATGACATTCCAGCACCGAGCGTGACAAGCGACGGCGCGTTTCAGATGTTAGTGACCAGCCTGCAGTATGATTCGTTCCAGGGGAAATACGCCATCGGGCGGGTGGCGCGTGGCTCAGTGAAGCGTGGCTTGGCGGTGAGTTTGATGAAAAACGGCGAGGTGTCTGGCTCGGCACGAGTGGAAAAGGTTTTTGGCTACCGCGGGCTGAATCGCGAGGAGCTCGGCGAAGCCTTTGCTGGCGACATCGTGGCACTGGTCGGCATCGCTGGGGCGCACATCGGCGACACCATCGCCGACAAAGAAACGCCTGAAGCGCTGCCGACTATCGACATTGAGGCGCCGACGCTCAGCATGTACCTGGGGCCAAACACCAGCCCGATGAAGGGTAAAGAGGGCGAGTTCACCACGTCACGGCAAATCGGCGACCGTTTGCAGCGTGAACTGGAAACCAATGTGGCGCTGCGCGTTGAGGAAAATGGCATCGGCTTTACCATTTCGGGGCGCGGTGAATTGCACCTGTCAGTCCTTATCGAGACCATGCGCCGTGAAGGCTTTGAATTTGAGGTTGGCCGGCCACAAGTGGTGACTATTCAGGAAGACGGCGTAGAAAAAGAGCCAGTCGAAGAATTGCTGGTTGAGGTTGGGCCGGAGTTTGTCGGCGCCATTAGTCAAGAGCTGGGTGCGCGGCGAGCTGAAATGCGCGGCCAAGAAACCACCGCTTCTGGTGCGGTGCGCTTAACCTATATTTTACCGACGCGGGCGCTGATCGGCCTGCGCAACAACCTACTGACCGCCACCAAGGGCACCGTCATTATGAATTCCCTGCCGCACGGCTACCAACCGCTGGGCGAAAAGTTGCCGCAGACTCGTAATGGTGTCCTCATCGCCTTTGAGGCGGGCACCACCACGCCCTACGCCCTGCAAACCGCCGAGGCACGCGGTGAGCTGCTGGTCGGGCCAGGCACTGAAGTCTACGCCGGGATGATCGTCGGTATTTACAATCGCCAGGAAGATTTGGAGATTAACGTCTGTAAGGCCAAGCACCTGACAAATATGCGCTCCAAGTCTTCTGACGGCACCGTCCAATTGACGCCGTTTACTGACCTGAGCCTGGAGCAGTGCATTGACTTTATCGAGGACGATGAGCTGCTGGAAGTGACGCCAAAAAATCTGCGCCTGCGTAAGCGCTACCTGGACGCTAACGAGCGAAAGCGCGCCAAAAAATAGACAGTCGTCGCAGTGCGCCACTAAATTGCCATCAAAAAACCGCCCCAGTCACTCAGAGGCGGTTTTTGTATCATACCCTGCTACTTCACCAGGGTTTCCTTGATACGGCGCGACAGGATAAAATACAGCGCAATCAGGCCATGCACCAGCAGCGAAATCAAAATCATCGCAATCAGCATCGGAAGCTCCTTATCTGAGGTGCGGCTATAGCTGTAGCCATAGTCGTAGCGGCTATATGATGAGTAGCTCGTGACATAAGAGACGATCAGAACGATCACACTATGCACCGCCGACACACCCAGCGTTACCCAAGTGAGTAACTTGCCGATCCGCTTTTCCATGGCCATGGTGACGACTGAAGCAACATAGCCGATAGCTAGCAGTGGCGCAAAGATCAGCATGATGATGCTGGCGGCGCTTGACAGATTCAGCATGGCAGCAAAGAAGGCGCTGATGTATGAGATAGCAGCAAAGCTGAACAGGATCATCCAGAAAATCAACCAGCCGCCGACGCCCTTGAGGGATTTTTCCATCATGACGTATTGTACCTGTGGTTGTGGCGATGCTTGCACGGGTGCTGGTGCTGCCTGTTCGGTCGTTTCGGGTGTGGTTTTTGTTGCCATAAAGCTGATATTCCTCCTTTATTAGTCGCTTTGTCTGGATTATACCACCAAAAATGGTTATAGTAAAAGTATGGTAAAAGATACATTGACGTCAGTAAAGCGGTCGATGGCCCGGACGGCGCAGCGACTAACTCCCGCCAAGCGTAAAAGCCCTGATGAACTGCTGGGCGAATTATTCCATGAGGTGCAGGAGCGCCAGGTCTTCGCCGATGGCAAGACATTCGTCGATGTCATCCCGAAACGACGTATCCAGCGCATCCTACAGGAGTATGCACGTCAGCGGCATGGCTCAGGATTTAATCTATCGGAATTTATTCGGCAGCATTTTCATGATATCGAGGCGCCTGGACATCACGCGGCGCTCACGCCAGCCTCGTCAGCGCGCCAGCACGTGACGCAGCTCTGGCCGCTACTGGTGCGCCAGGCCACCAAGTCTCAGGGGTCGCTTATCGCCCTGCCGTATGATTACATCGTGCCGGGAGGTCGCTTTTCGGAGCAATTTTACTGGGATAGCTACTTTATCATGTTGGGACTGGCGGCGGATGGCAAGTGGGATATGATCGAAGGCATGATGAAAAATTATGCCTACATGATACAGCGGTTTGGGTGCATTCCGACGGGCAATCGGAGCTATTTTCTCAGCCGCTCACAGCCGCCGTTTTTTGCAGCTATGGTGCGACTCCTGGCGCGCAACCCTCGTCGCAGACTGCCGAGCATGACCTATCTGGAATATTTTCCGTCGCTCCTGGCCGAATATCGTTTCTGGATGAAGGGGTATCGCCGACTTGACGGGACGGACCGCCAGGCGGTGGCGCGCGTGGTGCGGATGCCAGACGGTACGGTCCTCAACCGCTATTATGACAATAAGTCCACGCCCCGACCCGAAAGCCGCCGCGAAGACGTCGAAACGGCGGCGCACAGCCCAAATGCTAACAAGCAAAAAGTCTTTCTCGATCTGCGAGCGGGTGCCGAGAGCGGCTGGGACTTCAGTTCACGCTGGTGCCTGGATTCGCAGCGACTGGAGACCATCGTGACGACTGACATTGTGCCGATTGACCTGAACTGCCTGCTGTACGAACTGGAGCTGACCATCGCGCACTGCTACAGCATCCTGAAGCAGGCGCCGCTCAAAAAGAAATTCCTGCGGGTGGCTGAAGCGCGGGCGGTAAGTATTCGCCGCGACTTCTGGGATGAGACGACGGGATTTTTCTATGATTATAATTTCCGCACCGGCCAGCTGATGCCTCATGCCACCCTAGCGGCCACCTTCCCCCTCTATGTCGGCGTGGCGACGGAGTCTCAGGCAGCAGCGGTCGCCCAGCGGCTGGAGCAGGACTTTTTGCGCACTGGCGGGCTGCGCACTACCCTGGTAGAAAATGGCCAGCAATGGGATGCGCCAAATGGCTGGGCGCCACTCCAGTGGGTGGCGTATGTCGGATTGAAGCGCTATGGGTTTGACGAGCTGGCGGCTGAGGTGCGTTCGCGCTGGATGGCATCGACAGAGAAAGTGTTCGCCGACCAAGGCAAAATGATCGAAAAATATGACGTCGAGAGCGACTCACGCGTGGGTGGTGGCGGCGAATATCCGCTACAGGACGGCTTCGGCTGGACAAATGGCGTGTATGCGGCGCTGCATGATGAACTTGAGATTTAACTCTGGGGCGGGATATCCTCTGGTAAAAAGCCTTTTTGGTGCTTGAAATCAGCCTTCCATTGATAATCTTTGCCGTAACCCAGGTCTTTCATGAGCCTAGTCGGCGCGTTGCGTAGATGCAGCGGGACTTGGCTGTGCGGAAATTGTTTTGCCAGGTCTTGAGCCGCGTGCATCAGGTCGGTGGTTTCGCGTGATTTCGGACTGCGCGCCAGGGCGACCGCGCAGTGATATAAATTGTAATTCGCTTCTGGTAGGCCCACCCGCTCCACCGCCTCAAAAGTCGCCACCGCTAAAGAGAGGGCGCCATTGCCCGCCAGACCAATGTCTTCTGAAGCAAAAATCACCATCCGCCGAGCGATAAACTTGGGGTCTTCGCCAGCATCGATCATCCGCGCCAAATAATACAGCGTCGCCCTCACGTCCGAACCACGCATCGACTTGATGAACGCCGAAATGACGTCGTAGTGCATGTCGCCCGCCTTGTCATAGCCGGGCAGTTTTTTCTGCGCTGCCGCACGCACCACCTCGGGCGTTACTTTTTCACCAAAACTGAGCGCCAATTCCAGATTTCCCAGCGCCACCCGCGCGTCACCGGCTGACATTTCCGCCAAGTAATCGAGGGCCTTGGGCGCCACTTGCTTTGTCTTATTCAGCGTCTTCAGCGCCCGCTTAAGGATGGCGGTGATTTCGTCTTTACTGAGCGGACGAAGCACCAGCACCCGCGTCCGGCTGAGCAGCGCCGGGATGACCTCAAAGCTCGGATTTTCGGTGGTGGCACCGATGAGTGTGATGAGCCCTGACTCCACATGCGGCAAAAAGGCATCCTGCTGCGCCTTATTAAAGCGGTGAATTTCATCCACAAACAAAATGGTGCGCAGCCCCAAATTCCAATTTTGCCGAGCATGTTCGATGACTCGCTCGACGTCCTTTTTGCCACTAGTTACCGCTGAAAGCTCGACGAATTCCGCCTCAACCTCCCGGGCGATGATACGCGCCAAGGTCGTTTTGCCCGTGCCGGGCGGCCCCCACAAAATCAAGCTCACCGGCTCTTTCTGCCTGACGATCCGCCTGAGAATCTCGCCATCCGCCAGTAACTGCCCCTGCCCGATGACATCATCCAGCGTCTGGGGGCGCATCCGTTCAGCGAGTGGTTGTCGATTGTCCATAGGTCTATTATACATTGCGTCGTGGTATACTATCGGTATGACACATCATATTTTGCTACTCTTTGGCGGTGAATCACCCGAGCATGACATCTCGCTTCGCTCCGCCCGCACCATCGACCAGGCGCTGCAGTCCACGCCGCACCGTGTCAGTTACGGCTATATCGACCGTCACGGCCAGTGGTGGCTGGTGTCGTCCCTGGATACACTCGCCCAGCGTCGCCCTCTCCATCCGCTGCTCGGTCAGAGGGCGTTTCAGATTGACAATCCGAGTGAGCGCCTTGAGCCGACCGTGCTTTTTCCGATCTTGCACGGTCAAGGTGGCGAAGACGGCACGGTGCAGGGACTGGCGGCGCTCCTCCATCTACCCTGCGTCGGCCCTGGCCTTCTCTCGGCGGCTATCACTATGGATAAAACGCTGACGAAGCAGCTCGCCTCAGCAGCTGGCGTGCCGGTCGTCCCCTGGCATATTCATCAGCAGGGTCAGGCATATCCCGACTACGAGCAGCTCGCGTCCCAGCTCGGCACCACACTCTTCGTCAAGCCCTCTCGCACCGGATCGTCAGTTGGCGTGCATAAAGTGCGCTCAGCCGCCGAGCTCACGGCAGCCCTGGATGATGCACTCCGCTATGACGACACCGTTCTTATCGAGCAAGCGGTTTCAGCGCGGGAAATTGAGCTCGCGGCCTACGGACACGGCAAGGATGTCGCCATCAGTGGTGCAGGCGAGATTATCCCTGGCGAGGAATTTTATAGCTATGATGATAAATACGCCGCCGACAGCGCCTCCCAAACGCGCATCCCGGCAGACGTCGATGACGAGACGCTTGCGACGCTCCAGTCATACGCTCGCACTGCCTACCAGGCGACAGCCGGCCATGGCATGGCGCGCATTGACTTTTTCCTGTGCCCTGATGGGCAGATTTTTCTGAATGAAATCAATAGTATTCCTGGATTTACCAGTATCAGCATGTATCCGAAGTTATGGGAAGCGGCGGGTATACCTATCGCAGCCCTGGTAGAGCAGCTCATCACTAATGCTCTCGCCGAAACTGTACACCCTGTTGCTGAGCGCCCTGCCAGTCAAGCGCTGGCGTGAAACACGACTCCCTTGGCATGGTGAGTGGTGCCGCTTTTTGCAGGAGCCGCTCGCCTTTTGCTACTAAAAGCGCAGCTCTCGCAAATTGCTTATAGCGGAGAGTGCTGTAGTAGTCCTCCCAACTCATACCGCCGTCAAGCTGTGCATGCTCATCCAGAAATCGAAGAGATCTATTGTCAATCGCTTGATCATCTATCGGCGCAAGATAGGTGTCGTGAAACCATTTCTGTAGCTTTGTGGTTGTGCCAAGCGCCCAGCTCGGGGCGCCAACAGCCGTCCAGCCGATAAGACAAGCAGCGGTATCGTTCACCACATTGCCGTGAGTACAACTATTACCATACCTATGGAGCGCACGGACTAATGCATAATTTTCAGCAGGCTCCTCGGTCAACTTCCGTGATGCATTCCGCCCATGAAGAGATTCGTGCAATCCATTTATCGCCAGCGCGCCCTGGCGAATTGCTTCAGGTTGCACCGGCGGAAGACTTGCTATCACCTCCTGTATAGCCTCCTTACGCGCCTCCATGTAGGGTAAAGCTAGGTGCCGCGCACCCACTCTATAAGCACCATATAATACCGCAGCAAGTCCCCCCATCGCCAGCGTAGCCGGCATATTGGCATAGCTCATACCCAGCTGTTCGAGCCCTAAGCCCGTTGCGATAAACGGCGCACCGCCACACGCACCTATCATTGCTCGCGAGCTTGTGATATCAAAAACATCCTGAAGGCGCTCATGTCTGTCATCAAAATCAGCCACAAGGCCTGGCGCCACAATCCTGCGTTCTCTCATGATATTATTATAACATATTTATTTCTTTTATTCAAAATAGCCGTTTCCCTCCCCGTCAACCATGTGCTATCATACTAGTAGTAATATAAGGAGGTTGTATGCCAGTAGTCATCGGCTTATTAGTAATTTTAGCACTGTTTGTTATAAGCGGCATCAAAGTGGTCAATCAATATCAGCGCGGCGTGGTGCTGACACTGGGTAAATTTACTGGGGTGCGTGAGCCGGGGCTGCGCGTTGTGATACCAATTTTCCAGCAAATGATCCTGGTCGATGTCCGTTCCACGCCGATTGACGTACCAAAGCAAGAGGTCATCACCAAAGATAATGTGACAGTGGGCGTCGACGCCGTGGTGTATTTCCGCGTTATCAATGCGCCAAAAGCGGTGCTGGAAACGACAAATTACATCTATGCGACGAGTCAGTTTGCTCAAGCCGCGCTGCGCGACGTAACCGGTAATGTTGACATGGACGACCTGCTGGCGAAGCGTGAGGAAATTTCGCAGCAAATCAAGCAAATTGTCGACGCTGAGACCGACAAATGGGGCATCGATGTGGAAAATGTCAAGATTCAGAATATCGAACTGCCGGGCGATATGAAGCGCGCCATGGCCAAGCAAGCCGAGGCTGAGCGCGAGCGCCGCGCCAACATCATCAACGCCGACGGTGAAAAAGCCGCTGCCGAAACCCTGGCCCAAGCCGCCAAAATCCTGGCCACCACCCCTGGCGCCATCAACCTGCGCACCCTGAACACCCTGGAGCGCATCTCGACCGAGCCGAGCCAGAAGACTATGATGCTCTTCCCGGTCGAGCTGATCGACGCGCTAAGGGGCGGAAAGAAGTAGTTAGCGCGCATGGAGCTCAGCCACGAGCTTGCTCTACGAGCGCAAAATCTTCGCCGTTCGAAAACCTCGGCTAACAACACTGATCGCACCCCACGACAACAACAGTGAAATCACAGCCGCTACAAAGTACAGCCATGGATGCTGAGTGCCGTAAAATGCCAGTGGCGCTGCCAGCAGTATGACTGGCAATAAAGCAACCACGCGCACCCAACCGCCGTTGAGCCCAGCCTTGCTCTCTAGTCCAGCTGGATACAGCAAAGCGCCTGCCAAGGTCGCGCTGGCTGACCACAATCCCGTCGCTAGAGGAAACACAAATACACCGATCCACCAGGCAGAACGAGCACTAAAACTCATCCCGCCGACCATCACACTTGCCAAAAAAGCACCGATAAACCCGAGCAGCAGAGCCACAAAACCCATCAGCGTCAATGCAGCACCAGCCGCCAAATACGCCGCAAATAACTGCCGCCTAGGCACGCCACTCGCCAGCATAACTTCGAGACCACTACCCTCGGTGTCATCGGCCACCACACCTGGCAAGATCATCGTCGCCACCACCGCCACCAGCAGCGCAATCAGTGCTGGCATTTGCATGATCAACACCGAGTTGAGTGCTTTTATCTCGCCGTCAGCACCACGCAACTCTGCTACGTTTTGGACGACCGCTATCATCTCAGCAGGTGGCGTTTGCTTGGTGCCGACAGCCGCCCCATCAAGCACACACATCACCCCCATCATCACGCCAAGCGCAAGCGCTACCACCACGGTGGTGATTTTTTGCTGTATCCAGGCGCGGTAAATCAACGCTCGCGTCAGCTGCCACCATTTATTCATCGTCATCCCCCAGTAACTGCAAAATTTTTGCTTCATTGATATCGTTTTTCGTCAGCTCCGTCAGCCGTCCGCCATGCACCACAAAGGCGTGATCAGCCACGCCGATAGCATCGGCTATATTGTGAGTCGAGTAGAGTATCGATCGCTCTTTTGACCACGCCATCAGCATATCTCGAATCTCCGCCGCATATACCGGATCAAGCCCAGTCAGCGGCTCATCCAGCACCAAAAAATCAGGTCGCGCCATAAACAAACGCGCCAAATCAACTCGTTGCCGCTGCCCGCGACTGAGTTTTTGCAGTTTTTTGTCGATCACTTTTGCCAGCGAAAAATCGGCGATACATTCATCCACACTATGCGGCGGATGCGGGCTATATGAACTGTAAATACTATGCCAAAAATTTAGATTCTGGCGAACGGTCAACCCTTCGGCCACCGCTAGTCGATGCGCTAAATAACCAGTACTTTGAGCTCGGATTGTCAGCTCACCCGCTATCCTTGGCAACACCGAAACTAGCGTGCGCATCAGCGTTGTTTTGCCAGCGCCATTGCGCCCAAACAGCACCGTAATTCCAGGCTGCAAGCGAAACGATATGTCACGCAGCACCGGTCGATCAGCCCGGTAGCCAACTGTCAAATTTTTCGCTTCAATGATAGCTGATGGTCTATTCACACGCCTCCTTTTCGCTTGTTTGACTTACCCGGCACCATCATAGTGCCGATGGTGTAGCGCTTGCGGCCCTCAGCGTTATTGCGGCAAAGCTTTTCTGTAGCAGCCGCAACCGTACCGATAAACTGGCTCATCTCTTCATCATTCGCCCAAAAGCTAGTCTGCGAAAAACCCACGTTGTCATGAGCAAAATCACGTTCTTCGCTTTCAAAATACTCATCAAACAAATTCGTCATCCCTGCCATATAAAAGCGAAAGAATAGTTTCATCTTTTCTGTCGTGAGCGCGGCAGCATCTGTCGGATCAATCCGAACGGATTTTTCGTCCAAAGCATAGGTTCGCTCCGCCACACCGCGCACTGCCCGCTCATCTACCACCACCAGAATTCCGGCTTCGTGTAATTTCGAAACCTGGCGATAAGTGCTAGCTGCTGGCGTGTTTGGCAGGTGTTCGATAATCTCCGCCGTGGTCGCCCGCTCCAACTCAACCAGCGCCTGCACAATTCGCATACGCACTGGATGGAGAAGAATGTCGATTGATTTCATGATTTTATATTATCAATTCTGAGAATATAAAGCAACTGCCTTACCGCACGGTGCTGGCGGGCAGTGAAATGATAAGGGTAGTCCCGCGGCACTTGACGCTTTTTATTAGCAGCGAGGGGTCGCCTGTAGCCACTAAACAAGCTGCTGCCTCGCCTTCTTCGCTGATGGCGCTGGAGCGATAGGCCAGGCGTGAAATGCCTCAGGCTCGTAGAGATAGTCGTGGTCAATGCCGAACTGCGTGAGCTTATCATGTAGCAGCGCCGTATCAGGAGAAAGTAAATCGCGGCCGGCATTCATCAGGGAGATGCGGCTTCGCACCTTTGTATAATCTGCATAGAGCGGACTAATGTGCGGCGCCTTCGGAGGGGCGTCGGTGTAATAGCGCGGCATGAAGTGACGAATCGCGGCAAGTGGCAGAAAGGGGTCGCGCGACTCCAGATCGTCAATTTGCGGATTTTCCATCGTGAGGTCGACTGCCGGCGAGAGCGCCATGACTCGCCCTGGCTGCTGCCGAGCGGACACCAGCAGCGGCAGCACGAGTGCGAGCGTACCGCCCGCCGAATCGCCCATTACCGTCACACGCTCTGGCTTGACCTGGCGGATTACCCCCTGATACACCGTAACGATGTGGCGCTGAATATCCCGATAATCATACTGCGGCACCAGCGGATATGCCGGCAAGCAGACCGGCTGCTGCGTGTGCGCCGCCAAATATGACGCCAGCGACCAGTGTGGCCGCGACATCGGCAGCGTAAAGGCCCCGCCATGCAGATAATATATCATCCGGGTCGTATCGGCGCCGTGCGGCGTGATGATAAAGCAAGGGTAGCCGGCGATATCCTCCACCGCCACCTGGTGCTTTCGCGCCACGAACTTCGGCACGCGCACCGGCCGCCCCTGCTGACGGGTCAATTTCGCCACGAACTGCGGGTCATCAGGGCTCGGCCAAAAGAGATTTTTCAGCCGCAGCCGAGCGATAGTAGACAGGGTGAACTGTTCGAGTGCCATTATGGTGTTAATTATAGCAGTCGGGGGTGGTAATGAAAATCAATAATCATTGCGTACTGTCTATGCACCGCCACCACGCTTGTTATTTGGCTGCTTAAATGCATAGCGCAGCCCCTTGTATGCCAAAGGTTCGTCCGCAAACCGACCGAATAGATGTAGATGGGCATGATCAACGTTCTGCCCGCCAACTGGATGAATATTCCAGCCAAGGTTGTAACCATCAGGAGCGAATTTGTCGATAAATGCCTTGAATCTATGCAGTAGCTCATGCAATCTCGTCCACTCTTCTTTATTGATATCAAACGGCGTCTTAATGTGGCGTTTTGTAATAATCATTCCGCCGTGCTTCAATTCTCCATCTTCGGCGCTAACGAAATACCAAAGATCGTCTTCGTACAGTATGTCACCCCGTAAGATGTCATTTGGTATACAGAATGGACAAATATCTTTCACTACCATCATCCTCTTTCCTAGCTTGTATTAAGTGGCTTATACCTGTCTGTATTATAGCATTTTTAGTATTGCCGAAGATGCGTAACGCAGCAGTCCCGCCATCTCTGCCATTTTCCAGTGAGGCAAGCTGCATGAATTCACATATGAATAAGGTTGGCAAATATCCTATAGGCGACTTTTATCTTTCCACATAACTCAAATACCTCAGCGACAAGCGGTGCTCGCCGTTTGCCTACGACGACTGTCCTAATGCTTATGCCACATTTATGCAGCTAAGTCGAGAGCGGCCGGACATTTCGCCGTGCCGAACCGCAATTCTCTCCTAAAAAATAGACTTTACTACGCAAAACCATAATTCCCAAACAAAAAACGGACGGTTCGCGCCCGTCCGTGCAATCTTGTCCTAATTTGGTGGCAATATACGCCAAAGCTCGAACCTGTTTCGAGCGCAAAAGCTGAGCCGTGCAGGCTTAGCCCCAACGCCTGGCGGGCACAAGCGCCCGCTCGCCCCACCAGCCGGGGGCCCTGCAAAACTCTGTTTTGTGGGGTGGAGATATACCCTTTGAATTATCTTTTTGAAATTTCCCCCGCCGATCTTTTTATTTTTAGTTGAAAAGGGTGTTTGCTGGTGATTCGTTTTGATACTAAATTAAGGTATTATTGCAGAATCACCCCTGTTAAGTATTGACTTTAAGTCTATATATTGATATAATATAAAGTATATGCTAGTGTCCCATGAAATGCTCAGCATTACAATCAAAGATAGTCCAGTAGAAGTACTCGGAATTCTTGGTGCTGGAGGATCAAAAACTGTTCTCGACATTTCTCTTAGTGGATTGAGGTGTGCTCTAGCCATACCAAATCGCACAGACCCTAAAAATGTACAGGACGAGAAGTGGGAACTCGTAGCTAGCGAGGCTGATAACGCAAGGCTGCTAAGTGAACTTGGATTGTTGACTATACCGGACTATGCATTAGAAGATATTGTGTTAAACGGTGACGCGCGAAAAGGACTTCTTATGACTCCGTTCTCAGGCTTGCCGTTCGAGGTTTTTGATGGCAAGGACGGTTCAAGAACGTGGGAGCAAGGACCTTTGTCGGATATCGAGCATTTCTCAAGGATTAGCGAGAGGATGTCGGCTATCAAGGAGGATATAGCTAGGCTTGCGAGTGCAGGGGTCGTACTGAATTCTGACAGCATATCTTTTGCCTGCATGCCTGATGGTACGATGCGACTTTTTCTGTATGACCTACAGGGTATGTCGGTCACTGATCAAGCAGATGAGTTGAGTGAATTACCCATGAGATATGCTCAACTCGTAACGAGTAAACTAGATAATGTATTTGACTTTAGGCAGTCTCAAAGGTTTGCTGCGCAGGGGTATGATTTAAACGCTAGACAGCGGTTGGCCACTACGCTCATCAATGAGTTGCCTTGAAGGCTGTTACTCACCCGTAGACCTTCTGTTAGTATCTTTACTATGAGTATCAAAACGAATCACCAGCAAACACCCTTTTCAACTAAAAATAAAAAGATCGGCGGGGGAAATTTCAAAAAGATAATTCAAAGGGTATATCTCCACCCCACAAAACAGAGTTTTGCAGGGCCCCCGGCTGGTGGGGCGAGCGGGCGCTTGTGCCCGCCAGGCGTTGGGGCTAAGCCTGCACGGCTCAGCTTTTGCGCTCGAAACAGGTTCGAGCTTTGGCGTATATTGCCACCATTTCGGAACTAAAACGGAAACGGTCGCCCTGTCGGGCGACCAAATCTCAGAAAATTCCATTTTGGTGCGGGTTAGGAGACTCTAACTCCTGGCCTCTTCCATGGCAAGGAAGCGCTCTAACAACTGAGCTAAACCCGCATGTGGTCTAGATGAAAGTATAGCAAATCTTTCACGCTGGCGCAAGGCTTTTGGTGGCTCCTCCCAGACTCGAACTGGGGACACAAGGCTCTTCAGGCCTCTGCTCTACCAACTGAGCTAAAGAGCCACGCGAAAAAGGCTTACCTGACTATTGTACTAAATACGGCGCGAAATGACAACCTCCCAGAGCCATTATCGCGGGTCGCTCGGCGGCGGCTTCGGTATGGGGATGAGCCGTGGCGGTGGTATCACGGGCGGCTTTAGCTCTGGCGGAGACGCCACGGGCCCCCTGATCAGCGCTTCGAGTGCGGCGATTAGTAATGCGGCGATGACGATTATAATGCGCCCCTGCATAGCCATAGTATACCATGATGTGTTATACTAAGGGAGTCTGCGGATATCGTATAACGGCTATTATGTGACCTTCCCAAGGTTGAGACGGGAGTTCGACTCTCCCTATCCGCACCACATAAACGCCTTTGAAAAACTGCTGAGCCATCCTCGCTCAGCAGTTTTTGTATATGTGGGGCTTTGATGCTTAGCGCAGGCGATTTGGCAAGCGATGCGCCTCTTCATTGCGCGACTCTGGTGCTGGATGCATGCGGTTTACATTCCACGCCTTGTAGACGTCCATTTTGCGCGCTGGGTAACGTGGATGCTTCACGGTCACTTGGCTATGTGACATAAAGTCATCCGAGCGCAGGAAGTAATGATATGGTGAATCAGGCAGCGTGCCAAGCATATTGATCTCATGGAATGGGTCGACATGATACCACTGACCATCGACCTTCACGAGGTTCCACGAGTGGTTAAAGTACTCAGCACGATACGTCGTTGTGTCCGGGTCAGCCAGCATCTCCTTGGCGCGGTCATAAGAACGCTTTTGAGTGCCGAAATAACCCTGCACGACACGGACATCCAACCCGAGGCGCTCTGCGAGGCGAGCATAGGTCATAGCGTAGGTCAGACACACGCCCTCACCGTCCAGCATCGCTGATGCCGGGAAGTGAACGCGGCGCAAGCCCTTTGTGTTATAGAACCATTCTGGCCTGTTATTTGGCGGGGTAAAGAGCTTGATGTTGGTCAGCACCCAGTCGTGCACCAATTTCGCCTTTTCGATATCGCTTAGATTGAGCTTTGCGTAGGTGTTGTAAAATTCAGTCACCTTCTTCTCGCCCTCTTTGATATAGTCCAGGTCCTCAAAGTAGCGCAAGTCGATCTCGATGGCGTATTTATCACCCTCAACGTGCTTTGGTGTCAGTGGCACGATATCGATCGCGTAGCGTGTATAGCCACCCTGAAGCGAGCCATTGAGCATCGTGCGGCGCACCTGCTCGCCCTGATCCTGCGTGCCATAGAAGACGCCAGTCGTGCGGTCGCCCTGATAAATCTTCTTAATAACGAAATCTTCCAGGTCCTTTTGGCGACCACGAAAATCAATATTACGATATGTGAGCGGATAGTCATAATTCACCTCCTGCTTCACAAAGTCTTCGAGTGACATCAATTCACGTGCTTTGCCATACCTAAAGCTCACCTCGTTTGCGCCCTTGCCGAGGGTGAGTGATTTTTCTGCTGCGTCAAAGCGCTCATAGCCCTTCGCAAACAAATCATCGGCCACGACAGTTACCTGCTCGCCCAAAACACCATGCTTCGTCTGGGCCGCTATGACCGCGCCCTGCTGATCCAAATGACGCACCGTATATGCAATCTGAGGCGCTGGCGCAGGAGTTTCTGGCTTTTGAGGCACCTCAGGGGCTATGGGAGCGGCTGGCACCTGTGGTGCGACGGGCTGCACTGGCAGCTCAACCAATCGCGTTGGCGCGGTTTTTTGCTCAACTGGTCGATGTGCACCATTGAGAACAAGCTCTTGCTCCTGCTTTACATCAGCGTTCTCCGAGCCAGAAGTCTGCTCTGAGTCCTTGCCTTGCTTCGTCTCCTCCTTATGGGACGGACGCTTCGAGTTTTCCGCCGTCACTCCCTGTTTTTTACTGTCACGCTTCTGGTCGCCATTTTGCGGGCTCATGAACATGCCCAATACTGACGTACCGACCAAAAAAGCGATAAATATGACAATGCACGCAAGAATAATTGCTCGCACCTTGCTTTCTTTCATTGCTCTTTTTTACTCCTTACTTTTCACCTATCACGCCGTTATAGGGGCGTACATAATTGAGATTATACATCTTTTGTGCATTTATAGCAATAAGGTTGTGAAAATAAGTTAAGCATAGGCTTTTTCACGCATCTCGCCTTTTTGACGCTTTTCGCTTATACTTATAAGTATGACAAAGCGTTGGCGCGACATCGGCTCGCTGTACCAGATTTATCCGCGCAGTTTTCAGGACACTAACGACGATGGCGTCGGCGACCTCAGCGGCATCACGATGCGGTTAGATTATTTGAGCTGCCTCGGAATTGAAGCTATCTGGATATCACCGTTTTTTACCTCGCCGATGACTGACTTTGGCTATGATGTGGCGAATTATCGCGATGTTGACCCGGCCTATGGCACGCTGGAGGATTTCAAGCGGCTGCTTAGCGAGGCGCACGCCCGCGGCATCAAGGTGATGATAGACCTGGTGCCCTGCCACACCTCCGAGGAGCATCCGTGGTTCGTCGAGTCGCGCTCCTCGCAGGATAATCCAAAGCGTGACTGGTACACGTGGCGTGACGGGCGTGACGATGCAGAGCCAAACAACTGGCGCAGTCTGTCTGGCGGCAGCTCCTGGCAATATGACGAGGCGACGGGTCAATATTATCTTCATTCATTCCTCCCGACCCAGCCCGACCTGAACTGGGACAATCCTGAGGTGCGCCGCGCTATGACTGACGTGGTGCGTTTTTGGTTCGAACTGGGCGTCGATGGGATGCGCGTCGATGCTATCTGGGGCATCTCGAAAGATCCAGCCCTGGGAGACGATTCGCCGAACCCTGAATGTGACTGCAACAGCAGTGAATACGGCTCATTCATTCACGATCACTGCAAACACGGGCCACATTTTCGCGACTACCTACGAGAACTGGCCAGTGTCTGTGATGAATTCGACGACCGCCAGATGGTATTTGAATTTTACCCCGATGAGCAGCTCGGCGATATTTACCAGCAGTATCACGAAGTTATCTCAGTGCATCCGCGCGCCTCGGCCTTTTTTATGGAGCACCGCCATATGTCATGGCATGCTGAAGACACCGCCCAGGCCATCGCAGCTTACCTGCACCGTTCAGCGGGCGATAATCTCCCCTTCTTTTGCCTGGGCAATCACGACCAGCCGCGCGTCGCTAGCCGTCTCGACTATGCCAGGGCGCGGGCACTCAATTTTCTTAATCTCCTCATGCCTGGTATTAGCGTGGTCTACTACGGCGACGAGCTCGGCATGGAAAACGGCGTGCTGGATGCGACCCAGCTGCGAGACAATTTCAGTCCCGCCAATACCACGGTCGACAGCCGCGACCTAGAGCGGACACCCATGCAGTGGAACGCTGACATGTACGCGGGTTTTTCCCGCACTGAACCGTGGCTGCCAGTACATGCCAACCGGCAAACCGTCAATGTCCGATCTCAGATGGCTGACGCCCACTCGATGCTAAATATGCACCAAACCCTCCTGAAACTCCGCCAAGCCATGCCGCTCATCACTCATGGTTCGCTGGAGGTTGCTAGCAGCGGCAATGGCTTTGTCATCTGCCTTAAGCGCACTTATCAAGGCCAGCGCGGCTACATCATCGTCAATTTTGCCAGCGCCGAACAGTATGTCGAGCTGCCTGAGCCAGGCCGCATCATCACCTCGACGCACCCGTGGGTGGATTTTCATCAGCGTGGACAGGCCATCACCATCCCTGGGCATGTCGGGTTGTTTGTGATGGTGTAGGGCGGCCCGGAGGCTAGGCGTCCTCCAGCAGCGCCGGCTGCTCCCAGCCTTTGAAGGCTCCAGCCGCCAGCATCTCCTGGCGCCGTCGCCGCAACTCAACCTCCATGAGTAGCTTTGCGAATTCATCTAGTATCAGCACATTCGGCTGCTCACACGCTTTCAAATCTTCATAGCTCATTGCAGCAATCGCCTGCTTGAGCTGGTCAATTCTCGCAAACTCCCCCTGCACTGCGCCCTGAGTCTCTTCGTCAAAGACGTGAGGCGTCTCTGCTGCCATTTCAGCACTGGCGACGCCAGCTCGCTCTACACCTGCCATTTTTATCCCCCTTTTCCCTTGTTGATATTAGCTGGTTGTATATCTACTATACCCCACCGCTACATATAGCGCTAGGGTAGTTTTTACAACGCTATATCTAGACTAGAAAAGCGATAGGTGCGGATGGCGATTGTCACCAAGCTGGCCTTCGTCCATTAGGGTAAGTGGCAGCTGCCGCCCCTGGTCATCCACGGCAAATAAATCCACCCACGGCGCGTCGCCAGCTCGCAGCATCTTTACGGGTGTCATGAGAGGCAGTTGGTTTAGCTGCGCGATACGGTATTGGCTACCATCCCTCGCTGGAATTGCCCAGCCGATATAGTAGCGCGGCGCGTCCGACTTGACCACAACGTATTCGCGCCAGCCACCGAGCAGGGGCAGATGAAAGAAGGGCTTGATACGGCGAATACTTTTGGCGTGTGGCTTATCGATACGCAGAAGCTGGTCGATATCAAGCAGCCCTGGATCAACCCGTCGGCAGTGCCATGGATGTGTATTCTGAATGTCGCCCGTCCGAAAGCCAGTTGCCCGACAGCCAGCGGTCAGCCACATGATGGGCCACAGCAGCACATCACCGATGATAGTCCAGCGCGGAAGTCTATGTGGGCGCAGCGTCTCTTTCTGTTTCATACCAATATAAAAAGCCAGCATCCTGCTGACTATTCTTGCTCCTTTCGGAACCGGGTGAGGTGCGCTCCCCCATAACTACGATTGTCCACCACAACAATTCCGTTTTGAATTGGCACCTCACCTATTCCTGGATGTGATAATAGCATAGTTCCGCCTGGTTTGAGAAGTCCAAAAAGTCGCGAAATTGTGGAAAACTGCGGCTTGTGATAGGGCGGGTCGGCAAAAATCAGATCAAACTCCTCTGTTACGCTCATGCTTTCCAGCCAATTTGCTACTGTTGTATTTATTACAATAGATTGTTCTTGGACGGCCAATTCTCGGATATTTTCTGCCAGCACTTTCTGCGCCACGCGGTCGCGCTCCACAAAGGTTACGGACTGAGCACCCCGACTGAGCGCCTCTAGACCAATCGCGCCCGAGCCGGCAAAAACGTCCAGCACCCGCGCGCCCTGAACGAGATCACCCAATGAATTGAACAAAGCCGAGCGCACCCGCTCACCCATGGGATGAGTGGCACTGCCCGGCGGCGTCTGGATAAAGCGCCCGCCGTACTGCCCAGCGATAATCCTAACGCGCACGCCCCGCCGCCTTTTCCCGCAGCTGCTCCGCCTGCCAGATAGCCGACAGCCAGCCCAGTACCACCGCGCGAATGATGAGCGGCATCAGCTCCTTGTTCGTGCGCCGCGCCAGTGCCGTCGTCCAGCCATCGCGCGCAAATTCCTCATACATTTTCATTTCCACCACCTGATGAATGTGGCCCAGATAGGCCGTCCGAAAGCCGTGGCGCTTCACCGCTGCCTGCTCTGCTTCAGCCGGCAGGCCGTCAGGAAAGCGCTTGTACGCCACGACGCTCGCCACGCCCATCTCAAAGCCAAAGTGCATAGTCATCACGCCCTTAGCGCCCCAGAATTCCCAGTTATTTTTCAGCATATCCAGTGCGTTGTCACCCGGCATGACACTTTTTTTGACAAAGGTAGTGCGAGTCTCTAGCCCCTCGCCGCCCCTCAGCTCCATCAATTTCTCCTCTAGTGGATAATGATGTGGCGGCGTCAGTCCGTCGGTGATAGCGTGCGCCATCCAGGCCGCCTCAAAGGCCGCGCGCTCTTGATTGTCCGCGGCTAACGCTGCCGCGAGATTAGCGATATGCTCGTCGATCATATCCAGCAGGGCCGTGTCCTTGGCGTCATGCGGGTCGATATAGTGCCACGGCTCATCCACCGCTGGACTTTTGCGCTTCACGCCGTCGGGGCCGTTATTTCCCTCAAAGTGCAAAATATGCTTGATGGTCGGAAAAGTGCACCACGCAGGCAGCAATTGCCGCAGGTGACGACGCGCCACGCGATCAATTTTCTGATGCACGCCCATGAGGTGCCCAGATTTGTTATGAAAGGTTGTTCCCGAATACATATGTCAATTCAGCGTCGTCAGTCGTTGATAGCGTGAGACTGCCCGCGCCAGATGACTATATTGTAGCAGATCTTGGTCAGTTTGTACAAAGCGCTCGGCTTCTTTTTGGGCTCGGGCGATCAGTTTGGTGTCGGCCAAGGTAGCGATTTGGAGGTTCAGTGCACCGTGCTGGGCCCGGCCGTAAATCTCACCGGGACCGCGCAGCCTCAGGTCAACTTCTGCCAGATAGAAGCCATCCTGCGACCGTTCAATTTCACGGAGGCGCTGAGACGGCTTGTCATGTCCGGTCATCAGCAGGTGGCAATAACTCTGGTGCTGGCCTCGACCAACACGGCCGCGCAGCTGATGCAATTGACTCAGGCCGAAATGATCGGCGTTTTTGATGAGCATGACCGTGGCATTCGGCACATTGACACCGACTTCCACCACTGTTGTCGAGACCAAGATGTCGAGTTCACCAGCGGCAAACGACCGCATCACCGCGTCCTTTTCCTCGGGCTTCAATTTGCCGTGCAGCAGCCCGACGCGCCGGTGGCGAAAAACGGACTTGTTCAGATGGGCAAATTCCGCCTCGACCGACGTTTTGTCATTGTCGGGGTTGTCGTCGATCAGCGGACAAATGATGTAGGCTTGGCGCCCGGCGGCCAGCTCCGCGTCGATGGTTTCGTAGAGTTTTGGCAGTGAAGTTGGTGACCAGATTTTGGTGGCGATAGGCTTGCGACCAGCAGGCAGCTCGTCCAGCACCGAAACATCGAGTTCACCGTACAGCGTCAGTGCCAAACTGCGCGGAATCGGCGTGGCGGTCATACTGAGCAGGTGTGGCAGGCGCTCAGACTTATCAAGCAAAGCCTGGCGCTGCTTGACACCAAAGCGGTGCTGCTCATCGATGACGGCAAACCCCAGGCGGTGATAATTAACCCCCTGCTGGATAAGCGCGTGAGTACCGACAATAACGTCAATTTTACCGACAGCCAACTGCTCGAGCAGCGCCTGGCGCGGCTTGCCCTTCACCGAACCCGTCAGCAGCGCCACATTGACACCCAGCGGCTGGAGGAGCCGCGACAACGTCTCGGCGTGCTGAGCTGCCAAAATTTCCGTCGGTGCCATAATGGCCGTTTGAAATCCTGCCTGGGCTGCCTGGGCAGCCGCTAGTCCCGCTACCACCGTCTTGCCCGAGCCGACATCGCCCTGCAGCAGCCGGTTCATCGGGTGTGGCCGCTCGAAATCCTGCAAAATCTGCCACGCCGCGCGCTTCTGTGCGCCCGTCAGTGCGAACGGCAAGGCCTCGACAAAGCGCTTCACCGTCGGCTGATCAAAGCGAATCTGCCAGCCACTCAGCCGCGTCTGTTCCTGCTTGTTGTACTGCGCCGCCAGCAGCATCTCAAATAATTCCTCGAACGCCAGCCGCTCCCGACCGTGTGCCACCTCGTCCTGCGAGGCCGGGTGATGCAACATCCGCACCGCATCAGCGCGCGAGGCGAGGTGTTGACGCTGGACGAGCTCTGGCGGCAAGGTTTCGGGCAAAAATTGCATTAGGGGCCTGAGCTGCTTCATCAGGTCATGCAGCGCGCGCGGGCGCAGACCCTTCACCGCGCGGTACACTGGCGTGATGGCGCTAGTCGGCTGATGGTCCGTCGGTGCGTCACCCGCTTGCTCCACCGACGGATTACTAATCTGATACTGGTTGCGGCTCAGGCCAAACTCGCCCGAAAACAAAAACTCACCGCCGCTCGCCAGCTGCGCCTCGCGGTACGGCTGATTGAACCAAATGGCCTTGACCTTGCCAGAATCATCCGCCAAGGTCGCCGTGGTGAGCTTCAAGCCCCGCCGCACGATGCGCGTCGAAATCGCCTCGCAGCGCGCCCGAATCACCACCTTGCCCGGAGTCAGATCAGCGATGCGCACCGCATGCGAATAATCATCATAACGCCGCGGCAAAAACCCCAGCGCGTCCTCCACCGTGTCGAGCCCCGCCGCCACCAAAGCCTCGGCCGTTTTGGGACCGACGCCTTTGATACTAGAGAGCGGGGTGGTCAACCTCATCTACGAAACAGCATTAATCCCTTCCAGCGCGTAGGCGGTGTCCTCCCAGCCGTCAACCGCGATCGAATCAATACCCATAGCCTTCACTGGATAATCATTACCGCCTTCTTCGAGCTTGTCGCCAAAGAACAGGACTTCATCCTTCGTCCAACCATTTAGCTCCATCAATTTGCCGATACCATATGCCTTGTCGATCCCTGGCAGCGTGATATCAGTACTCGTCGTGCCGCCGATGCGTACTTCCAGACCTGGCAGCTTCGCCGCTACCTTATCGCGATACACCGGACGAATGTCCTTGTACTGCTCAGCCCAGGCGTATTTATCCTCTGGCGTCGCCTGCTGGCCCAGCGCCGACATGGTAATTTGACTGTGGCGGTCTTCAATAATCTCGCCCGCTGGATTGTCACACCAAATGCCCATCTCCTTCGCCGTTTCCTCCAGCGCCGTCATAATCTGCGCCTTTTGTTCGTCAGACAAATCATTAGCATACTGCATAGCCCACTCGTTCGTCGCAGCATTAAAGCGGTAATACCGCGTGCCGCAGGTCGGCATGGCGTGGAATTTACTCAGTAGCTCCGGCGCCACCTCCAGGCGATCAATCACCTGCTTGCGAATCTGCTCAAAGGTTCCGCCAGTAATCACGCACACATCGTACGTCTCCAGCAGCCGCGCCAACTGCGCCGCCATGCGTGGGCTGATGGCCGATTTGGTGATCGCGAGCGTATCGTCCAGGTCAAAGCTGATAACTTTTTTCATTATTCTTCTCCTTCCGTCACGAGGACAAATGTATTTTTACCCTTTTTGATCAATGCTGGCTGTTGGACGACCTGATCTTCGGCGATTTTCACGCCGTTGACGCTGACTGCCCCCGACTGAATGAGCCGGCGCGCCTCGCCGTTAGACTTGGCGACTTCGGACACCACCAGCGCCTCGATGACGCCGACGCCCACTGGCACGCACGGAATTTCTCGGGCTAGCACCTCCAGGTCATCATCAGTCAAGTCGCTAAACTCGCCACCGCCAAACAGCACTTCAGTCACCCGCTCCACCGACTCGCGGCGACCTACGCCATGGACGATGTCAGTCACTTCACGCGCCAGGACTTTCTGCGCCGAGCGCGCGCCAGGATTGACCGCGTGGTTTTCGGCGATGGCTTCGATGGTCTCGCGGTCGAGCATGGTAAAGACCTTCATATATTCGATGGCGCTTTCGTCGTCCGTATTGAGCCAGAATTGATAAAACTTATACACGCTGGTTTTGTTCTCGTCCAGCCACACCGCACCACCCTCGGACTTGCCAAATTTACGCCCAGTCGATTTGTTGATAAGCAGCGGTGCCGTCATAGCGTACACCTCCGCGCCTTCTTTTTTGCGAATTAATTCCACGCCGGAGAGCAAGTTGCCCCACTGGTCAGACCCGCCAATTTGCAGGTTTACCCCATGGTGCTTGAACAGGTGCCAAAAGTCATAGCCCTGCAGAAGTGTGTAGGTGAACTCCGCGAAACTCAGTCCCGTGCCGTTTTTGATACGCGCTTTGAAAAATTCGCGACCCGTCAACTCCGCCATATTAAAATTCTTACCGATATCACGCAAAAACGGCAGCAGCTCCAGCCCGCGCAACCAGTCAGCGTTATCCACCAGCGTAAATTCGCGCCCAGCAAAAATGCGTGACACCTGCGCCTTTAGGGCATGCTTGTTATGATCAATTTCTTCATATGACAGCAGTGAGCGCTCCTCAGTATCGCGCATATCACCGATCATCCCCGTACCACCGCCGACTAGCAAAAACACCTGATGACCGCGCTCCAAAAAATGCCGCACCATCATGTACACCGCCAAATGCCCCACATGTAAACTATCCGCTGACGGGTCGGTTCCCAGATACAGCGTGAACCGCTCCGTATCGATCAGCTTGTCGTCCGTAAACGTCGTCTGATTCCAAAACCCTCGCCACTGTAATTCCTCTGATAACTGCATACTGCTCCCTTCTTTCCTTTCAGTATACCAATTTTATGATTGAAGCGAAACGGGCTCATGCTATAATTGATACTGTGAAGAAGGAAACGATCAAGAAGCACGTTGACCGCTTGAAGAAAGCTACCACGAAGCGTGCGCCGGCTTCGAAAGCGAACGCTGAGCCGGTTCGAAAAACGACGCCCAAGCGCATGAGCGTCTATGCAAACTTGGCAAATAAGCACAAGCTAAAAAAAGATAGACAGTCACGCGAAAAAGCAGAATACCTAGCAAGCCTCCCGAAGCACCCTGTCAAGCGCTTCTTCTACCGACTCCACCCAAAGCGTGTCTTTGCCTACTGGTTCTCAAAGCGCGGCGCCATCATGGCCCTAAAGATCGCTGGTATCGGTGTACTCCTCCTTCTGGTTCTCATCGGAGGCCTCTTCGCCTACTTCCGTAAAGACCTCGACCAGCTGCGTCCAGAGCAGCTCGCAAAGCGCGTCCAGACGACAGTGACGAAATATTATGACCGAAATGGCGTCCTGCTATGGGAAGATAAAGGTTCGGGCAACTACCAGTTAACCGTCGAAGCGGACAAGATTAGTGACTATCTGAAAAAGGCGACCATCGCCATCGAGGACCGCGACTTTTACAAACATCATGGCATTAGCGTGAGCGGCCTGGCGCGCGCCTTTTTCTCGAATGCATCAGGCGGCCAGGTGCAAGGTGGCTCAACCCTCACTCAGCAGCTTGTCAAGCAAGTCTTCTTCACTGTTGAAGAGGCCAGCAACCGCGGCATCGGTGGTATTCCTCGAAAGATCAAGGAAATGATTTTGGCCATCGAAGTAGAGCGCATGTATAACAAGGAGCAGATTCTGTCACTCTATATCAATCAATCCTCCTACGGTGGTCGCCGCAACGGCGCTGAGTCAGGCGCACAGACCTACTTCGGCAAGAGCGTAAAGGATTTGAACATCGCTGAGGCCGCCCTCCTGGCATCCATCCCACAAAACCCGAGCGTCTTTAACCCATACAATGTCGGTGGCCGCAAGATGCTACTAAACCGCCAGCACACCACCATCGACTATATGCATGAGCAAGGCTACATCACTGCCGAACAGGCCAAAGAGGCCAAGGCTTACCCTATCATCGATAATCTAAAGCCAGAAACCGACGGCCTCGAAGGCATCAAGGCACCACACTTTGTGCTGATGGTACGCGACCAGCTGAAAAAGGAATTTGGCGACGCGACAGTAGGCCGCGGCGGCCTAACGGTGAAGACGACACTTGACTGGCGTATCCAGGAGAAACTGGAGGCCGAGATGAAAGCCTTCTTTGATGGTGGTACGCCAGGACGCAACGGCATCAGTAACGGTGCAGCGACCATCGAGGATGTACAGACTGGGCAGATCGTAGCGCTGGCGGGTAGTCGAGACTTCCGCCATCCAGGCTTCGGCCAAGACAATGCCGCCCTCGGCTTCATTCAGCCAGGATCAACCATCAAGGCATTCGACTACGCGAAATTGTTCGAAAACCGCGGGTCTAACCAGATGAACTATGGGAGCGGCTCTATCCTGAGCGATGAGAATATCGATAAGATTTACGGTGCAAAGCTGCAGAACTACGACCGCCAATTCAAAGGTAATATTACCATCCGCCGCTCGCTGGCCCTGTCGCGAAATATCCCGGCCGTGAAAGCGATGTATATCGCTGGTACGCAGCCGACCATCCAGTTTATCCGCGATATGGGCAACACCCACTACTGCCAGCAGGAAGAAAACGCTGGCGGCTACGGCCTGTCTGCCGCCATTGGTGCCTGCGGTACCAAGCAAACCGAGCTTGTGAATGCCTACAGTAGCTTCGCGCGCATGGGTGTCCATAAGCCGAGTGCGACTGTCCTGGAGGTGACGAACAGCCAGGGTGATAATCTAAAAAAATGGAAGGACGAAAGTAAACAAATCACTGACCCGCAGGTTGCTTATATCATCAGCGACATGTTGAGTGACCTCGACGCATCCCGAAACCTACACGGCTACGGCGCACTAACCGTCCCTGGCGTCAAAACTGCTGCTAAAACCGGTACTACCGACCGCGATACCAAACCAAAGGATCTATGGATCATGAACTATAGTCCCGCCCTCGCCATGGGGATGTGGCTTGGTAACTCTGACACCAGCAATATTGGCACCAGTACCTCATCACTCGGCATGCCCGTTGTCCGTAAGGTCCTTGCCTTTGCCCATAAGGACGTCTACGCCAAAGAAGGCAAGTGGAAGCCTGGCGACTGGTTTACGCAGCCAGCAGGCATCCAGCGAGTGAATAATGAGCTCTATCCGTCATGGTGGAATAAGAAGCACGGCCAGACGACGGAAAAGATGAAGTTTGACCGAGTATCGAAGAAAAAAGCGACGAGCTGTACGCCACCTGGCGCCATCGAAGAGCTCGAGGTGGTAAAAGTGAAAGATCCTATCACGAACAAGGATTCGTACACTGCACCAGATGGCTATAAGACCGACGAGGAAGATGATGTCCATAAGTGTGATGACGCCAAGCCACGAGTCTCTGTCTCCGTCGAAGGGACATCACGCAAGACAACCTTTGAGATCAGCGCCTCAAATGGCAAGTACGGCCTCGAAACAGCCGAAGTGAGCGTTGACGGAGCAGTTGTGAAAACCGTCTCACTCTCAGGCAGTGGTGGCTCCACGGAATTTAGCGTCTCCAACCTCAGCAAGGGCGCCCACACCGTCTCGGTCGTCGTGCGCGACAAAGCTTACTACACTTCCAGCGACTCAAAGCAGTTTGTACTGGCAAGCTAGCAGCGCCTTTGCCAACAAAATAGCCCGTGAACCGGGCTATTTTTCATATCAAGGGAGGACATCCTTACTGCTGGTCTACCAACCGTATCAAATCCGCCTCGCGCTGGGCTGAGGTTTTCGGGCGCGCCAGGCGCTTCTTAGTCTGGGCGGACTGCTTGGCGCTCGGCTGATCAGGCTGCTGCGGCTTTACTTGGCGCGCGACAGGCTTGTTCGCCTGCGGACGCCGACCTGTCGAACGCTGCTTAGCCGGGGCTACCGCACTCGGCTGCTGCGGCGCTTCTTTAGCCTCGACCACCCGCGCGAACATCATCTTGCCAGCGTCCGTCTGCAGGCTGCGGATAATTTCGATGCGTTTTTTCTGGCCGATGAATTTTTTGGCTTGCTCTACCACCACCATGGTGCCGTCAGAAAGATAACCGACCGCCTGGTGGCTGTCCTGACCTTTTTGCGTCAACTCCAGCTCTAATTCATCGCCCGGCAAATGGCTCATCCGCAAACTTTTGGCCAGCTCATTGATATTCAGAATCCGGATCCCTTCGACCTGCGCCACCTTGTTAAGATTATAATCAATGGTTAGGATTGCCGCACCAGTGTCCCGCGCCAGCTGCAACAAGCGGTTATCCACGCCCTCAGGAATGCGCTGCGCATCATCCAGCAGGGTAAATGACTTGCCCAGCACGTCTTTGAGCTCTTTCATGGCGTCCATACCGAAACGGGCTCGCTCACGCTTGGCGTGGTCTGAGCCATCGGCCAATAGCTGCAGTTCACCCAGCACGCTACGCGGCACCACGACCTGCCCCAACAGGAAACCGGTTTTTGCCAGGTCTACCACCCGGCCATCCATCAACACCGAAGTGTCAACCAGCATGGTTGGCGTGTCGCCCGTACTCGCCATCCGTTTTGGCTTGGTAGTCAAATAAATTTCCGCCATAATGCCAAGCAGCATGACGATAATAATAAGTTCAATTGTTTTATCCATAGTATACCTGTTATTATTGTGATTTTTTTAAGTAATCCGTTATGCCGAGGCGATTACCAAACGGATCCTCAAATTCGACCGCATATCCCGTTCGCACCTCAAAGGGTTCCGACAAGAAAGTAATACCCGCATCATACATGCGCTTATATTGCGCCTGAACATCATCGACTTCAAACCAGATAGTTGGCCTAGTATCAGGAAATACCTTCTTATCTTTTAAAATAATTGCTGTCTCTTCTCCGCTAGGAGCATAGGCGGCCATGCCCGCTTTCGAAAAATCAAACTTAAGGGTTAATCCAAGTATTGTTTCATAATACTGTTTGGCGGTTGCCATGTCGTCAACTGGTAAAAATATATTATCGTAACTATTCATTATACTCTCCTTCTCTGCTTATTATGTTACTGTAAATAATCTATCAGCGCTTGGCGTAGGTCGCTCACGCCGCGGACAAATATATCTTTATGAGTTTTTGGTGCAATCGCGTAGCCAAAGCCGAGCTTCTTTGCCTCTTTGATACGGGCGTGCCATTGGGTCGCCGAGCGCACTTCGCCGCCCAGGCCAACTTCGCCGAACACGACGGCGTCGTCAGACAGTTTGCGCCCCGCACTGGCGCTAGCGATAGCCATGGCGACCGCCAAGTCGGCCGCCGGGTCGGATAATTTCAAACCACCCACCACATTAACATAAATATCTTTGTCTGACAAGCTGAGCTTGGTGCGTTTTTCCAGTACCGCCACGAGTAGATTCAGGCGATTCAGGTCAAAGCCGCTGGCAGCGCGCTTAGGATAGCCGAAATTTGTCGAGTTAACCAGCGCTTGAATTTCCACCAGTAGCGGCCGCGCGCCCTCCATGGTCGCCAGCACGATGGAGCCATCCAGGTTTTGGCGCTCCGCCAGCAAGCTCGCTGACGGATTGGCCACGATGCGCAGCCCCGCCTCGTCCATCTCGAAAATTGCCGCCTCATTCGTCGAGCCATAGCGATTTTTCTGCGCCCGCACCACCCGGAAACCACCGTAGCGGTCGCCCTCAAAATTCAGCACCACATCCACCAAATGCTCCAGCACCTTTGGTCCGGCGATGGCACCTTCCTTGGTGACATGCCCCACCAAGATCACCGCGGTGTTGGCCGCTTTAGCAGCGCGGATGATGACGTTGGACGAATTGGTGATCTGACTGACCGAACCTGGCGCTGAGCTAATGTCCGCCAGCAACAGCGTCTGGATAGAATCGACCACCACCAATTCATACTGGCCAGTCTGAATGGATGCGGCGATATCCTCGGCGCTGCTGGACGACGCCAACCGAAGGCCTGATGCGTCCGCTGCACCCAGCCGCTCGGCGCGGAGTTTCACCTGCGATACCGATTCCTCGCCGCTAACGTACAGCACCCGGTGATCTTTCGCCACAAACGCCGACACCTGCGCCAGCAGTGTACTTTTACCGATGCCAGGCTGGCCCGCCACCAGCACCACGCCGCCCGGCAAAAAACCACCGCCCAGCACTGTGTCCAGGTCGTCAATGCCCGTTGTCAATCGCTCGGCCGCCGTTTCGGCCACTGTTTCGCTCAGCCGTACGCCTTTGAGTGCCGCGCCACGTCCGCTACTTCTCGCCACCACCGAAGCACCTGTTTCGACCGGCGCCTGTTCGACGAGTGAGTTCCATTCACCGCAGTTTTCACATTTGCCCGTCCATTTCGGAAAACTGGCGGCGCACTGCTGGCAGATAAACTGACTGCGTGCTTTTGCCATTATCTCCCCCCTTCTAGACTGTCCAGACTCTGCTGCAGTCGCTGGATTTGCCGACCCAGTGCATTGAGCTGGTCTGCTTTTTGGTTGTATCGTCGTATCTTTTCATCAATCTGCCCATAGCGCCGCCGCAGTGCCTGGCGCTCCGCTGCCAATTCCTGGCGACGCGCATGAAAATCAGCTTGTGACGAAAAATCACCCGACTCGGCACGACGGTTAAACCGCGTCACCTTAGCATTAAATGCCGCAACATCGCGCTGGTACTGCTCGGACAGACGATTGATCTCAGGCTTGAGCGCCGCCAATTCTGCCGACAGCGACCCTGCCTGCTCCTCGTTACGCACAAAGGTCTGATTGTACTGCTCATGCAGGCGCAAAACCGCCGTGCGATCGGTGAAATACCGAGCATAATGCGCCTCTAGTTCCGGCCCAAGATCAGCAAACTCAGTACCCAATATAGAATGCAGCTCATTCTGCCGCGCCCCTGGCTGCGCCCGCTCATAATATGCCATGCGCTCCGCTAGCTTTGGCGACTGATGTTTCTGATAAGCCGTCTCCAGTAACGCCCCCAAGCGCTGCCGCTCATCGCTGCTCAAGCGAGACCACACCACATGCAACATCTCGTGCGCTGCTGTCACTTCCTTGATACCGTCCAGCGCCGGGTCGGTGATATTGTAAATGTGAATCTGGTCTTTTCCAGACACGAAACAGCCAACGATAGGGCTGGCCTGCTCGACGCGGCGACAATCTTGGTTGAACGCCGCGGCATCTTCCAGCTGCGGATGCGACAGATAGAAATAGAACTTCCCCGTCTCCGTCAATCGCGCACGCTCCGCCAGCCGCGCCACGTCGCTACTTGGCCGATACTGCCAGACGCGCACCTGGTCGAGAAGATACTGGCGATGATACAATGACCAACCGAGCGCCGCCACCAAGGCCAGCATCACACACAAGCTAACTAATTTACGTAGTTTTGACATCGACCACCACCTTACCTTGCTTTATGCCAGCCACCAACGTAGCGCCTGCGGGTACGCCAGCGATGATACGGTCACTCAATGGATCCGCCAGAAGTTCTTGCACGGTACGTCGCAGTGCTCGCGCACCACGCTCCTCATCAAAGCCCTCTTCGATGATATGGCGCTTCACACTCGGCGTCACCTCCAGTTTCAGCCCCTGCACCTCCAGTGAAGCACGCAGCTCACTGACAAGCGCCTCGACGATCTTTCGCACCACCGGTCGCGTCAAGTGCCGAAAGTGCACCACCGCGTCAAACCGCCCTAGTAACTCTGGACGGAGCAGCTCCTCCAGCTCTCGCTGCATGACCCGCACCTGCGCATCATCGCGCACCATCGGCTGCTCACTCCCAAACCCGAGCGTTCCGCCGCTTCGCGCCAGCAGCGCCGCGCCAACATTACTGGTCAGAATGACGATAGTCTGGCGGAAACTGACTACCCGCCCTTGTCCGTCAGTCAATTGCCCATCCTCCAGTAGCTGCAACAGTAGATTCAGCACATCCGGGTGCGCCTTCTCTATCTCATCGAACAACACCACGCTATAGGGCTGGCGACGCACCTTGTCCGTTAATGTACCGCCATCCTCATAGCCGACATATCCTGCCGGCGCTCCGACCAGACGGCTTGCCGTGTGCCGCTCAGAAAATTCGCTCATATCAATTTTTATCAAGTGCGACTCGCCACCGCAGACCTCGCGAGCCAGCACACGCGCCAATTCCGTCTTGCCAACACCAGTTGGCCCCAAAAAGACAAATGACCCGAGTGGCCCTGAGGCCCGAGCGAGCCCTGCCTTTGCTCGACGGATCGCCCGCGCAACCACGTGAATTGCCTCATCCTGACCCATCACTGACCGCGCTAGTCGCTGTTCTAACTTGGCAAGCTGCTTTGCCTCGCTCGCCACGAGGCGCTCCATCGGTACGCCAGTCATCATTGCTACCGCGCGACGGATATCATCTTCGCTCACTTTCAGACTCTCGTCGGCATCGTCCTTCAATGCCGCCGCCTGCTCCTCGAGCTGCGACATGCGAGTCTTATACTCCGCGGCTCGTTCGTAGTGCGCCGCTTCCACCGCTGCATCCAGTTTGGCCGCAAGCCGCTTAATCTGCCGCGCTAGTTTGTCTCGCCGACTCAGTCGACGCGGCCGCTTTGCATTGACCAATGCCGCCGCCTCGTCCAGCACATCGATGGCCTTGTCCGGCAAAAATCGCTCTGTCACATAGCGTTGACTCAGTGTTACGCTGAGCGCCACCATCTCATCAGAAATCTGCACTCGATGATGCGCCGCCAGTCGCTCCCGCAAACCGCCCAGCATCGCCCTCGCCGTCACCTCATCAGGCTCTGCCACGGTCACCGCCTGGAAACGTCGCCCCAAGGCTGCGTCTTTCTCGATATACTTGCGATACTCATCGAAGGTCGTCGCGCCGATCACTCGCACTTCACCGCGCGCTAACGCCGGTTTCAAGACATTCGCCGCGTCCATGGAGCCCTCGGCCGATCCGGCACCCACCAGTAGGTGGAGCTCATCGATGAACAGGATAATCTCCTGATGTTTTCGTACCGCAGCCAGCACCTTCTGCAGCCGCTCTTCAAATTGGCCGCGAAACTTCGTACCCGCCACCATCGCAGTCAGATCGAGTTGCACCACACGCTTGCCGACCAAGAACGCTGGCACCGCACCACTCGCGATGCGCTGCGCCAGGCCCTCCACCACTGCCGTCTTGCCGACGCCTGGCTCTCCGATGAGTGCTGGATTGTTTTTCGAGCGCCGCCCTAGCACCGTGATCATCCGCTCGGTCTCTGTGTCACGCCCCACCACTGGATCTAACATGCCAGCACGTGCTCGATCTGTTAGGTCGATACCAAATTTCTCCAGTATCGCTAGTTCATTTCGTCGCCCTTCGGCCGCAGTATGCTCTGTCGTCTCTCGGTGACCTTCATACTGCTGCCGGTCAAACACCTCTTCCAGACTGCCGCGCAGCTGTTCCAGATCGACATTCATATCCACCAAGAGCCGCGTCGCCCGCGCCTCGCGCTGCAGGAGCATACCGTACACCATATGCTCTGTCCCAATTCGCTCCTGGCCAAACTCCAGCGCCAACTGCCAGGCGGTGCGCATCATTTCGAGTACCTCAGCATTCAGTCCCTTGTGCACCACCACGATAACCAGTGGCTTTGCTGTTAAATCAAGTGCCAATTCGGCCCGATCCAGCGTCACACCATTGTCCGCTAAAATCTTCGCCCCGAGCGATGAGTTCTGCGCTAACACACCCAGCAGCACATGCTCCGTCCCGACATAGGGACTGCCCGCTCGGTGTGCCAACGCGCCGGCGCGCTCTAAACTGGCCTGCGCCGTCTCCGTCAGGCGGGATTCCAACTCAGAAAAATCTTCTGGCATATCGCCTCCTTTCTGATGTGATAACTACTCAGTCGCTTCTTCAACCGCGCTCATCAAGCTGTCTTCGATATTCTTGCGCGGACGTGGCTCTGCTGGCTTCGCTTCCTTCGCCTTGACGTCTAGGTCATACCCTGTCAGACGGCCCGCCAGCCGCACATTCTGTCCCGCACGGCCGATAGCCACTGACTGCTGGTCTTCGCTGACATACACCGTGGCGCGCTTCTCAGCCTCATCCACCGTCACGCTCAGCACCTCAGCTGGGCTCATCGCATTGGCGATAAAGCCTGCCGCATCTTCCTCATGCGGGATGATGTCCACTTTTTCCTGCTCGCCAATTTCATTCATCACTGCCTGGACGCGCGTTCCATGACCACCGACAAAGGTACCCACTGGGTCGATACCCGGCAGGCTTGACGCCACCGCCAGCTTGGTGCGGCGACCTGCCTCACGGGCAATTGCCTTAATCTCCACCGCGCCGGTCTCCATCTCTGGCACTTCCTGGCTGAACAGATACTGCACAAAGGCCTCATTTGCCCGGCTTAAAATCAGCTGCGGCCCGCGACCCTCGCGCTCGATGTCCTTGATCAGCACCTTGATACGGCGACCAACACCGTAGTATTCGCCCGGAATTTGCTCTGACTGCGGCATGATACCGACCGCCTTGCCCAGCTCAATCCGCACCACGCGCGGCTCAACCCGCTGCACCGTTCCGGTCACCACCGTACCGATCTTATCCTCAAACTCAGCCAGTACCACTTCGCGTTCTGCCTCACGCAGCCGCTGCAAAATCACCTGCTTTGCGGTTTGCGCGGCGACCCGCCCGAACGACGTGACCTGATGAGTCGAGATAACAACCTCCCCATCAAGGGCAGCGCCAGCATCAAGAGCCTTCGCTTCTTCCAGATTAATCTGATTAATGTCATTTTCAACCTCCTCAACCACGGTCTTGACAACTGACACTTCAGCCTCGCCGGTGTTCATATTCAGTCGCGCCCGCACCAACTGCTCGCGCTCGCCATTATCACGCCGCCACGCTGCGGCGATAGCCTGCTCGATAACCTCCAGAATGGTCTCCTCTGGCAGGTTCTTCTCTTCAGCGATAGTCCGCAGCGCCAACGTCAGCTGCTTGATATTCAAATCTTCCATAATCATCTCCTTATCTCTTACATTATAGCATAATCAGCGTCCGCGTTCACCCGCTTCAGGCGTCCGAACCGCTGCTCTCGCCCCTTGATATGAAAAACGCCGACCCTTCGGGGCCGGACTATACTTTCAGTATAGCACATGCGGGCGCTACGTGTCAATAGGTACCGCGCCTCCCTCGGTTCGGCTGGAGTGGGTATCTTGACTTTTGGATCGATTAGTGATATATATATCAGCTCTTTGGAGCGAGAGCGATCTCTGGCGGGGTGTCCGATACGCCTTGCCCTGGAAATACTCGGCACGAGAGTATTTTTAGCGAAAGAGATCGCCCATATCTCACCTGTCGAACTGCTGACGGCGAGGATGTGACCCCCCAGAATAGGAGGTGAAAAGATGGCAAAGAAGAAGGAGGAGAGGTCGTGCAAGAAGCACGATAAAAAACTCAGGGATTGTCCAGTCTGTCAGGGTCCGGTCGCCCGGTGGCATGACATGGATCCCGATCCTAAGTGCCAGCGGTGCGCTGGGCTTGGTGTAGTATGTGCCCGTTGCGGGCACTAGACCAAGCCAAAGACTCGAGTTCGTGCCACTCGAGTCCCCCGCCCACCGAACAAGTTCGCCTTGAGTATGTATTTCGCACACTCAGGCTCGTAGCTTGTTCGGTGGGCTATTTTTCTTTGGCGTAAAAACCTGCTCAGCTGCCGCACTGCGCCAACACACCGCGCATAGCGGTCTTCTCGGCGTCAGTCACCCAGAGGTGGTACTTTTGCTTCACCGCGATTTGGCGCGCCACGTATTGGCAGCGAAAGGCTTTATTCGGCGGCAGCCAGCTGGCAGCATCGCCATCGCCCTTGTCTTGATTGGCCTGCCCTTCTGAGGCCAGCAGGTTGAGCGGATCATTTGCCAGACTGACTCGCTGCAGCTCACCCAGACCCTGGGCACCCTTCTGCCAGGCGTCACTCAGCGCCACCACATGATCGATTTGCACGCGCTTAGAACTCTCTGGCCCGCGCTGAAAGACCACCTGCTGACCGGTGTACGGGTCATGCAGCACGCCAGATAGCACCTTACAGCCATCGCCCAGCTTTTTATCCGTCAGATCCCGCGCCAAGATAATCTCCCGCACCGAACACCCGCCGAGCTTCCCCCAGCCATCACCGAACTGCTTGCGCGAATACCCCGTTTTCGGCGCGCGGCCCTTCACCTCCAGCGTTTCCAGTGCCGCCTGGGCCGTCGAGCCGCCAAAATACTGCTGCTCCACCCCGCTCGGCAAAGCTTCCGTCTGCGGCCGCGACAGCTGCCCCGCCCACGCCGCCAAGGCCATCAGCACCAGCAGAAGCAGCGTGGTGATTCTCCGCCTGAAGTATCGCCCTCTCATAGCTATAGTATACTAAATACATGACTACTGTTCCACGACTCAACGACACCTTTTCACCAACGCATTATGCTTTGAGCCTTGATCTGAGCCGGGCGGACGAACGGCAATTTTCTGGGCTGGTGACGATTGACGGGCGCCTGCTGACTGGTGATGCCGTGCTGCTCCATGCCAAGGATTTGACGATTCATTCCGCGCTGATCGACGGACAGGTAGCTGAGGTTTCGCATGGCGAGCACGATGAACTACGCCTGACGCGCGAGGGTTTGAGCACAGGCGAACACCTGGTGGTGGTCGAGTTTTCTGGCACCATCACCGACGCTATGCACGGCATGTACCCCTGTTATTTTCAGCATGACGGCGTGAAAAAAGAACTCCTGGCCACTCAGTTTGAGTCGCACCACGCCCGCGAAGTCTTTCCGTGCGTCGACGAGCCGGCCGCCAAAGCCACCTTTGACGTGACGCTGACCACTGCGCCGAATCTCACCATGCTGGGCAATATGCCAGTGCGCCAGCAGCGCCAGGAAAACGGCCAGCTCGTCACCACGTTTGACACCACGCCGCGCATGAGCAGCTACCTGCTGGCGTGGGTGGTCGGTGAACTGCATCACAAGACCGCGCGCACCAAGTCGGGCGTCGAGGTCAATGTCTGGGCCACTCCAGCCCAGGCGCCCGAGACGCTGGATTTTGCGCTGGATATCGCCACGCGCTCGATTGACTTTTTTGACGACTATTTTGGCGTGCCCTATCCGCTGCCCAAGGCCGACCACGTGGCGCTGCCAGACTTTTCATCGGGCGCCATGGAAAACTGGGGGCTGATCACCTACCGTGAAAGCTGCCTGCTGGCGGACCATCTGACGCCCGAAGCTTCGCGCCGTTTTATCGCCACGGTCATCGCCCATGAACTAAGCCATCAGTGGTTTGGCAATCTAGTGACCATGCAGTGGTGGAATGACCTTTGGCTGAACGAAAGCTTCGCCAATATGATGGAGTACGTGGCCGTCGATGCGCTGCATCCGGAGTGGCGCATGTGGGAGGAATTTGCTACGCACGAAGTGACGGCGGCGCTCAGGCGCGACAGTCTGGACGGTGTGCAGTCGGTGCAGGTCGATGTCAATCACCCTGATGAGATTAGCACCCTGTTTGATCCAGCCATCGTCTACGCCAAGGGTGGGCGGCTGCTGGTGATGGCCAGGCGATTGATCGGCGAGGAAGCGTTCCGGGCGGGACTGAAAACTTATTTTGAAACCTTTGCGTACGGCAATACGGTTGGCGATGATTTGTGGCGAGCGTTGGAGCGCGCCAGCGGCCAGCCGGTGTTGGAGTTGATGAACGCCTGGATTTCGCAGCCGGGTCTGCCGCTGGTCAGCGTGGAGCGCTCGGAGGCGGGCACGCGGCTCAACCAGCAGCGCTTTTTCATCGGCGAGCACCAGGCGTCTGACGCCGTGTGGCCAATTCCGCTCTTTGGCGGTGAGGAAGTGCCGAGTCTGATGGCCGATCGCGAGCTGAACGTACCGACAGCCGAGCCGCTGCGCCTGAATCGCTCCTTGGGCGGGCATTTTGTGACGCGCTATGACGAAGCCGGCCGGCAGGCGCTGCTAGCGGAAATTGCGGGCCTGCCGACGCTGGATAAAATTTGCCTGCTGCAAGACGCCTCGCTGCTGGCACGCGCTGAACTGCAATCTTCCGCCGAACTGTTGCCGTTGGCGCTGTCGCTGAAACACGAAGAAAACGAAAAAGTCTATACCATGGCCGCTGGACTGCTGGGCGAGCTGCGCAAATTTGTCGATGACGATGAGACGGCTCGCGCTCGCTTAAAGCAACTGTCGGCTGATTTTGCGCGCCCAACTGTCGAGCTTCTCGGCTGGGACGAGAAGAAAGGCGAATCCGACGACGACCGCGAACGGCGCTCCGCGGCGCTCGGGCTGCTGCTGTATGGCGAGGACGACGCGGCGCTTCGCGAGGCCAAGCGGCGCTTTGACGAGACACCGCTGGAGGAATTATCCGCCGAAACGCGCTCGCTTATTCTCTCTGCCGTGGTGCGCCACTTTGAGACGCCAGCGCTCATCGACCAATTGCTCAAAGCATATGTGAACACACCGTCAAATGATCTGCAGCTCGACATCGCCTCGGCGCTGACCAGCACCCAGTCATCAGGTACCACCCAGCGCCTGCTGGCCGCCCTCCAAGACAGTGCCATCATCCGCCCGCAAGACGCCAGCCGCTGGTTTATCTACCTCATTCGCACCCGCGACTCGCGCGCCGCTACCTGGCAGTGGCTAAAGGACAATTGGCGCTGGATCGAAACTACCTTCAAGGGCGACAAAAGCTACGACGATTTCCTGCGCTACGCCGCTTCAGCCCTGCTGACCCGCACTGAGCTGGACGATTTCACTACCTTCACCGCGCCGCTACGCGCCGAACCCGCCCTGACCCGCACCATCGACCTGGGCCTGACGGAAATCACCGCCCGCGTGGAGCTTATCGAGCGAGATGGAGCGGCCGTTGCGGCAAGCTTTACAAATTACTAATTCTTTTTACTATTTTGAGATGCCTGTCGGCAAATATCCATGATGTAACCCATAACCCTCCAGTCGTTCTGATTTTCAGGCGGTGTTTGTTGCTGACTACTATTAAATAGCGGTTCCAATATAGTATGAGCGTTGATAACGCGATAATAATCACCAACTTCTTTTAGATTAGCAGCGCCCCGAGGCTTATCATAGTCTGCAATCGTAGCACCATCCTGGATATTCCTCCCCCGAATCACTACCTCCCCCCTAGCGGCACCACCCAGCCCGCGCCGTCTCACCTCATCTCCCTCGCCAGTCTTTGGCATCAGTGATTTACGGTGCAGACTAACCACTCGTCTTGGGATGTGCCTCTCAACAGGACCCTGACATCCTCGTAGCGCATCGCCTAACCTATCAATAAGTGAATCCCTAGTAGTGCGGCCCTCTTCATCATACCCTAGAGCACCTAAGGCCTTTCGAGCCCTCCCCACTTCCTCTTCTTCGGAATTAAAACCCGATGCATACTTTATTACGGTTTCGACAGCATGTACCGCCAATATTGCCCGGCACTTTTCCCGCACCGGACATGAGGCACACCTTTCACTGCTTGGAATCTCATGCATAATTTATTATTATACATTTGTATTGTAGTTTTGTCAATTATATTTTAGCAATTATACCCTCGTTATCTGCTGCACCTCCGGCGGCTGACCGCTGACGTCGGCCGCTAGCAGCTGCATATCATACCCGCCGTACTGCGGGTGTTTTGCCAGGAATAACTCTGCCGCGAAGCGCATTTGTTGCTGTTTTTTGGCGGTAATCGCCGCCAGGCCGTCGCCATACGTGGCATTTTTGCGGTATTTGACCTCGGTGAAAAATAGAATGTTTTCACGGCGGGAGACGATATCAATTTCGCACCACCGCGTGCGCCAGTTGCGTGCGATGATCTCATGCCCCTGCGCGGTCAGCCACTCCGCCGCCGCCTGCTCACCGGCGTCACCGATGGCGCGGGTGGTCGGAGGCGCCTCCGCCTCACCTCCTCCGACAGAGGCTGTGGAACGTTCGCGAATAGCGGACGTTCCAGCCGAACGCTCATGAGTCATCTCCGGTGGAGATGCGAATGAAGAGTGTACTCTGGAGGAGGATGGTGGGGTGGAGGCGCCAGTCCTGCACACATACCCCCGCAGCGGCGCAAAACTCAGCCGATGCTCCGCGCAGGCGCCCAGTCGTTCCAGCCCCGCCCGGTGCGCCGCCGTGCCGTAGCCCATATTACTCGCAAATCCATACCCCGGATACGCCGCATCCCGCTCCTGCATGTAGGTGTCGCGCGCCACTTTGGCAATGATGGACGCCGCCGACACGCTACGTATCAGCCCGTCCGCCTTCGCCATGGTTGTCACATAGCCCTCCAGCGCCGTATCCCGCAGAAAATTCACCGTCCCGTCAATAATAATCTCACTGAACGCAACACCTTTCTTCCGACACGTCACCTGCACCTGCTCGACCGCCCGCCGACAAGCTAATCGCAGCGCCTCACTCATACCAATCTCATCCAGCTCACGCGCCGACACCCAGCCCAGCGCCCATGCACTTGCTTGCTCGCGAATTATCGCGTCGAGTACTTCCCGCTTCTTTGCCGTCAATTTCTTACTGTCATTCAGCCCGTCGATGGCCACGTCGCCCAATAGCACCGCGCCCATCACCAGCGGCCCCGCCCAGGGCCCACGTCCCACTTCATCAATACCGAGGATCACCGGCCCACTTTCCGCCCGTAGGTCACCGCCACATACACCACATGCACCAGCAGCGCACCCAGCGTGTTCGCCACGATATCCCAACTGGTATCAGTCAAGGTGATACGCGCAAGGCCCGCCTTCACCATCACGAGCTCTGCTAATTCATTCACGCACCCCAGCGCCGACACCAGCGCGAACAGTGAAAAAGCCTCCAGCAGCCACCGCCCGCGCCACCGCAAACTCAACTTTAGATACCACCATAGCAGCCCAGTAAACACTCCACCGCCTACCAGGTGCGTCGTAAAGCTGGTGTGCTGGCCGTCGATGAGCGGTGATGGCAAATACCACGAGATGAAAAACAACCCGCATGCCGCGTAAAGCAGTCCGCGATAGCGCGCTTCACCAGCATACCCCGCACGCTGCAAGGCCGCCGGCACGGCTACTGCGATGATGATTGGCACGAATATGGAGATGAAATGAAATATTGACATAGTTTTATTGTACCGTAAAACCATCGGGACAGAAAAATCCCCGAGCCTAGACGCCCCGGGGATATACAGAAAAGCCAAGCTTATTTCTCGGCGTCGTTCTCGGCTGGCGCCTCGGCCTCTTCGGCCTTTGGTGCTTCTGGTAGTTCATTGACAGCAGCGCGGTCAAAGCCCTTGGCGGTCAGGCGAGCTGACTTGCCACTGCGCTTACGCAGAAAGCTCAGGAAGTTGCGGCGCACCTTAGCGCGGCGCACAATTTCCACTTTTTCAATCAGCGGGCTGTGGAGCAAGAATGATTTTTCCACGCCAACACCTGACGCAATTTTACGCACGGTGATGCGCGCGGTGTGCGACTGCTTGTTGTCGGTGCGGATGACGACGCCTTCAAACATCTGCACGCGCTCTTTGTTGCCTTCCTTGATCTTCTGATACACGCGGACGGTGTCACCGCTACGGACGTCGACAACGGCGTGCTTTTTCTGGGCTTGGTTGACCTTATTGATCAGTTCAAAACTCATGATTTCGTTCCTTTTTTCGTGCAATCGTCTCTCGGCTGGCCACGCAGCTGTATCCCTGCGGCTCCACACCGGTCGATTCGCTTAACCTCTTTGTGATACAATTAGTACAGATTGTAGCATAGATAGGAGCGATTGACAAGAGGTCGCTACATAAAAAGCGAGGGGGAAACGCATGAATTATGATCAATTAGCACTCGACTTACACGAACAATTTAAGGGTAAAATCACCACCGCGCTGCGCGACACTGGTGAGCTCGACCGCGATAAGCTCAGCGCCTACTACAGCCCGGGGGTTGGCGCCGTGTCGCGCGCCATCGCTGACGACCCGACGACACTGCCGCGCTACACCTGGACCAATAACCTGGTGGCAGTCATTTCCGATGGCTCGGCCATTTTGGGCTTGGGTGATCTGGGACCGAAAGCCGCCATGCCGGTCATGGAAGGCAAAGGCCTGCTGTTCAAGCACTTTGCTAATGTCGACGCGGTGCCGATTGTGCTGGACGTGCACGAACCAGAGGAGATTATCGCTGCGGTGAAGGCCATTGCGCCGAGTTTTGGCGCCATCAACCTGGAGGATATCGCTGCGCCGAAATGTTTTGAGATCGAGGAGCGCCTCAAGGCCGAACTGGACATCCCGGTGTTTCACGACGACCAACACGGCACGGCGGTGGTGGTATTGGCGGGGCTGATCAACGCCATGAAAGTGGTCGGCAAGGACCTGAGCGAAAGCAAAATCGTCATGATCGGCGCGGGGGCAGCCGGTACGGCCATCGCCAAACTGCTCCATTTGTACGGCGCGCGCAATATCTACGCCGTGGACAGCCGCGGGATTATTTCTGACGCGCGTGATGATTTGAACGCGGAAAAAACTGCCCTGAAGGCATATCTGAAGACTGATGTCAGTGGCTCGCTGGACGACGCCATCACTGATGCTGATATTTTCATCGGCGTGTCAAAACCGGGACTGCTGACGCCGGAGATGGTGGCAAAAATGGCTGAAAATCCCGTGGTCTTTGCGCTGGCGAACCCCGTGCCAGAAATTATGCCTGACGTAGCGCACCAGGCGGGTGTGGCGGTCATCGCCACTGGGCGCAGCGACTTTCCGAATCAAGTGAATAACTCCCTGGCCTTCCCTGGTATCTTCCGTGGTGCGCTGGACAACGGCGTGCAAAAAATCACCGACCAGCACAAAATCGCTGCCGCCGAAGCATTGGCCGCACTGGTCGACGAGCCGACCACCGACACGGTCATTCCGTCGCCGTTTGACGAGCGCGTGGTGCCGGCTGTCGCCAGCGCCATCAAATAACGCGGTTGATTTCTTCCAGCGTCGTCTCGCCGCGTAGCGCCGCCAGCACGCCCGCCTGCAGCAAGGTCACCATGCCGCTTTTTTTCGCCGCCGCCTCGATAGCCTCGGTGTTTACGTCCGTCACGTCGCCACGCAGGAACTGTTGGATGTCCCCCGTTACCACTAACTGCTCCATCACTGGGATGCGCCCCTTGTAGCCGAATGGCACCTCAGCGGTTGGCACAGGCCGCCACAGCTTGAAATTATCGAGGTTAGGGTGCTCAACGCCTTCAGGCAGGTCGGCCAGGACTTCTTGTACCCAGCGCTTGGTGGCCTCATCAGGCTCGTATTCTTCCTTGCTTTCATCGTGCAATCGCCGCACCAGGCGCTGCGCGATGATGAGCCGCACCGCCGAAGAGAAGATAGGGTTTTGGCCGATCATATCGATGATACGGCTGAAGGCCGCCGAGGTCGAATTGGCATGAAAGGAACTTAGCACCAGATGTCCAGTAATAGACGCCTGGATGGCTGTGCGGGCCGTCTCCTCGTCGCGAATCTCACCCACCATCACCACATCGGGGTCGAGACGCAGCACGCTACGCAGCCCGTCCGCAAAGCGCTGTCCGGCAGTAGTGTCAATGGGGATTTGCGTGATACCCGGAATGCCATTTTCGATAGGGTCTTCCAGGGTGATAATCTTGCGATCTGGCGTATTCAGCGCATTCAAGATACTATACATCGTCGTTGACTTACCGGAGCCAGTCGGACCGACCAGCAGCACCAGCCCTCGCGGATGAGAAATGATCTCATCAATTTGCGCCCGTTCTGCTGGCGTGATGCTCAGCAGATCAAGGTTCAGCATAGCAGTGTCGAAGTTAAACAGACGTAGCACAACGTCCTGACCATACATCGTCGGTACCGCTTCAACGCGCAGATTCAGGAGGTGCGAGGCGCCATCACGGTGAATTTCCTGCTGCATGTGGCTGGATTGTGGCTCCTGAGCGGCTGTCGAGATATTCGCACGCGACGCCAGTGTCGCCATAATGACGCGGTAGCGGTCACGTGTCAGCTCCGCCACCGAGTGAAGCGCACCATCAACCCGCATGCGCACCCGGATAGATTCACGCTGATTTTCGATATGAATGTCGGAGGCGCCGAGGCGGTCGGCTTGGTCGATGAGATAATTGAACACATCATTAGTGCCGACTGACGCGAGCACCTGGCTCACTTGCTCAAGCGTCTCACTGTCGCCTTCTTTGGCAATCTCAATGTCGTCATAGATCACCTTTTTGGGTGGATCAAAGCGCAGCATCAGCGACCGAAACGCAGAGCCAGAGATCAGGAAAAAGTGTGTTGTGAGTCCTTTTTCGCGATACTCATGGGTCATATTTGACACCAACGACTGCGGCGTCTGAGAGGTGATACCAAAGCGGTACGACTGGTCAGCTTCATTTACTAGAAGCGGCACGATGCGCCCCTTGTACATCTCGTCGATCGTCAAGACATCACGCACCAACTCAAGCGTCTGCTCAAACTCGCGCGCATCGAGATATTGCAAGCCTAAAATAGCAGCCCGCTTACGCGTCGCCTCCTCGTCCTGGTCGCGGCGTTGCTGCTGAATACGATCTTCGTCCATCTCATACATTATACCAAAAAGCTTATGCCAGGGCGAGTGGTATAATTGGAGAATGAAGCCCGAAATCACGCTGCTGGTGCATAATATTCGTTCGACGCATAATGTCGGAGCGATCTTTCGTACGGCCGAGGGGTTCGGCGTGAGGCGCATCGTACTGAGTGGCTATACGCCGTATCCGGATTTGGCGCTTATGGGGCAGCGTGATCCGCGACTGCCGCACATTGCCGAAAAACTGACAGCGCAGATTCACAAGACGGCACTGGGTGCGGAGACCATGGTGTCGTTTGAGTACGTGGAGGACGTGCGGGCGTGGTTATGTCATAACGATGAGCATGCCATGCTGCCCGTTATCGCCCTGGAGCAAGCTCCAGACAGTGTGCCACTGCCCGGGTTTACGCCACCGGCCACCTGCGCCCTACTACTGGGCGAGGAAGTCCATGGTATCGAGGAGGACTTGCTAGCGTGGTGCGACCACACTGTCGAGATCCCGATGCAAGGGCAAAAAGAGTCATTCAATGTCTCCGTGGCAGCAGGCATCGCACTATACGGCTTGACGACAGCGGGCGCTAGCGGCTAAATCATCACGCCGACCGGAGTGAATGAGGTGAGAATTGCCATGAGAATAAGAGTGACGTACCAAATTTTGCGATTGAACTGATACTTTTCAATTTTCAGGACCAGCGCAAGCGCCACCAGAAGTCCTACCGGCACCGCCTGCACTGACAGCGGACCAAGTGTCAGTGGCTCTTTCAAGCGTAACCACAGCGCACTCAGCACGACAAATATCACAAGCTTAAGAAAAAAGCTACTGTCAGTCTCGTAGCGGCGCTCCTTACCCTTACGGTTAAATAGGGCGTCGGACTTGGAGCGGTTACGTGCGTAGGTGCGGGATTTTTGTGTTGCCATAAGCTATATACAGCATAGCACACATCACGCGCTCAAAGAAACAGCCTCCGCTGACCAGAGGCTGTTTCACGTGATGGCTATATCATCTACTTGTCCTTGACAACTTCAGCGAGGTATATCGCCTTAAATCGATTGAAGCCCGACCCGATCTGCCGAGAGCCGGCGCCAAACGGCCATGCGGCATTGCCAGTATTGACATAGTAGCGTAAGGTACCGTTATGAAGCCGACCAACAGCATCGGCGCGGCCATCACCATTGATATCACCGATCATGATGGTGTCAAAAATATGCCATCCGGTACCGATACGAACACCCGCCTTAAAGACACTTGTCTTACCAGCCCAGTACGCGCCGTCGGTTTCGTAGAGCCACAGCGAGTGGTCTTTTTTCACGCCGACGATATCATCGAGACCATCACCCGTGATGTCGCCCGCCATCAGTGAGGTAAAGTCGCCCCACCCATGACCAATCTGGCGCGCCTGGCCAAGTTCGAAGCGCTCACGACCGTCCTTGTCCGAAGTATGGAAGACTGGCGCTGCGTATAGTTTACCGTTATCGACATATACCTCCTGAGTAGCCCCGTGATAACTCAGCTTGGCAAAGGTCGACACGCCGCCGCGATATGGAATGTCACTCTCCAATGCCTTGCGATAGTCAGTCTGAACACCCCACCGGTCGCTGCTGCGGTATACCTTGGCATTGTGCAGTTTTGGATATGCTATCACCTCCGCACGACCATCGCCATCCAGGTCTGCAAACTGCAGTAATGGATAGTGGCTCATGTTATCACCAAAGCGCTCACCAGTTCCCCGTAGCGGCGCCATCCCGCCGTGATTTTCATAGCGGTATAGCGTGCCATCCTGCTGCAACCCGATGACATCGTGACGTGGTTGCACAGGTGGAACTGCAGCCACCTGTAGCGGACCGCCCGCCACCACGACACCAGCTGCCACCATCAGACTCATACACACCACCGCACCGCGTTTTATTATATTCATATCTCCCTCTCTTGTATTATGCTTATGTATCGTTCTTTTATCATAGCAGGCGGTCATCCATAATACAAATCCCGCTCGCGATAATGAGCGGGATTTGGTAAACTGAGCTCTCGAGGATGCTACATGCGAATCTCTGCGTCAACACCAGCTGGCAAGCTGAGGTTCTGCAGACTGTCGATGGTCTTTGGCGTCGCATTGGTGATATCGATGAGGCGCTTGTGGGTACGCATTTCGTATGCCTCACCGCCCATCTTGTAGACGTGCGGACTCTTTACCACCGTGTAGGTGCTGCGGCGAGTTGGCAGCGGCACAGGGCCAGCGACCTGAGCGCCAGTGCGAATCGCGGTGTCGATAATCTGCTTTGCAGACTGGTCGATCACTTTATGGTCATACGCCTTGAGGCGAATGCGAATTTTAATACCTGTATCTTGAGCCATGGCTCCTCCTTATGTGCGGCCCCGTAACCTCTGTTCGCTTCACTAACGTGGCTGACCGAGTTCTCGGAGCAAATAATAGTAATAACTCGCTGATTATACCAATTTTTTCTTTGCTAGGCAAGACTGTCGATGGCTTCTTTCACTACGCTTGCCGAGCGGTGCAGCGCCTCGGTTTCGCGCTCCGTCAGCGGATAGCCCGACAGGATTTTCACCCCATCAGCCGAGACGGTGGACGGTAGCCCAAGGACCACATCGTGCAGACCATACTCACCCTCAACCAACGAGCATACCGGGTAGATGGTGTGCGATGACCGGCGCAGCGCTGACACGATCTTTGATACCACAAAGCCGATGGCAAAATAAGTCGATTTCTTTGTCTCGATGACGCGATAGGCACGCTGCCGTATTTTTTCCTCGATATTGTCTATCAACTCTGGCGTAAATCCAGGGTACTCGCGCAGCGGCACCTCGCCGACTTGTGCTGTTTCTATGGTTGAGAATGATGAGTCTCCATGCTCACCTAAGATGTAGGCGTCGACCTGACCACTATGGACATCTAGGCCGTCGGCGATCAACGATTTTAGCCGCGAGGTATCCAGCGTCGTGCCCGTACCCAGTACCCGAGATTTCGGTAGGCCAGACTCTTTCAATGCTACATAGGTCAAGACATCGACTGGGTTACTGACAACGACAATGTAGGGCTCGGCACCATGCTGCATGATGTTCTGAATAATATCACGCATGATCGCAGCATTAACTCCGGCTAGTTCGAGTCGAGTCTGCCCTGGCGCCTGGGGTGCACCAGCTGTGATGACGACGATATCGTCCGTCTTGATGTCACTATAGTCACCGGCTCGCACCTCTACACTACGGTCAATCCCCATCGCGTCATTGATATCCGCTGCCTGCCCCCAGGCCAGGTCGGGACTGCGATCGATCAGCACAATCTCCTCGACCACTTGCCGCAGCGCACACGCATACGCCGCTGTCGCACCCACCATACCGCCGCCACCGACGATCACCAATTTCTGCCTGTTCATGTTTGTCTCCTGATCGTGTTACTATATTATCTTTTTCTACTGTAGCGCCAGAGGCGGGGTTTGTCAAATTAGCGTGGATAGTCCCCGAGGGGTGGTTGACTACAATGAGGGAAGCCGATGATCTCAGCGCAGCCCACTCTCTGGTCGTGATAAGAGTGAGGCGAAACCACGATGACGTAGGATTCGTGCGTAGGGTCCAGCGGCTCATTGATAACATCGCGCATCTTCACCAACCCCTTTCGCGCTTGCTCACCACTGCTATACATGCGCAGCTGCGAAAACAAAACTCTATCCTCGAGACGCTTCTCCAAAGGAGTTCCGTCAGGCATCACCGCCCATGCACTATCCATCGGCACCGCTGAGGTATCGAGAAATACAGTTCCCCGACGCGCCAGCATGCCGCGCCAACTGCGCGCAAGATCCCGCCGAGTCGCAAGCCGCGCGTGGACCGCCTGCACTTCTGGAGAGTCAGCCGTTAGCGGCGACCGATAGATACGCACCGCGAGAACCGCACAAAGCAACTCTTTCATCGCCACAGGACCACCGCCAATCGATGGCTGCAGGTAGCAAGTTTTATAATCCAGCTCACGCACTGGACCGCCCATCACCAGACCCTCGTCGATGAGCGCACGCTGTCGCTTGTCGGCCAATGCATGCGCTGCCATCAAGTGCTCGCTCTTAGGGTTTTGCCGCGAAACCAGCGGCACGTAGAGTCGTACTATTTGCCACACGGCAAACGCGGCGATGATAACTGCGATAATGAGCAGTCGACGCAGCGCGATCGATTGGTTGTCAGTCGGTTCTGATATCTGCTGATCCACAAACTACCCTTCCTTTATATACTCATCCCCGCATGCATCCCGTATAGCCTGTCGAGCATCAGGCGCTGGATTATCTGGCAGTCCAAGGTTTACTGCCATAACGCCCCATATCTCATTATTCTCATAAGTCATAGCAATGATATCGTACACTTCGCCTGTTTTACCGGTCACGCCGCACGCATGATAGTATTTATTTCCCTCATGCGTACGATCTAGCCGATAATCCACACCGATTGTTCCCCTCCCCTCGCATCCAGGCATTTCGGACTGTGCATCACCGCCAGAGCCAGCATAGACTTCTGGCACAAGTGTAAATTTATATGGCACACCATCTACGCAAGCATACGGCGCGCCCATGTTGTCTTGCATAAGTACGCCGCCGGTCTCAACCAGCCCTTCGGGTCGCCCCGCTGGCACCTCACCTGCCGGACGCGACGGAGCTTGCACCGGATCCGGCATCGCCTCACCGCTCTGACAGCCGCTAATACTCAGCGCTGCTGCGAGCGCACCAAACACTGCGGTGGCCTTCCACCGTATAGCACCTTGATATCTTTCTGTACGATTCCCCTCCATACATCCTCCTTTGTGATTCTTATTATGACTCTAAGATACAGATTCGTCAAGTCATGAGAGGCGCAGTCCTTGTATTCTTAACATAAATGTGCTATAATATAAATTATTACTATGTTACATGACCGAAAAAACAGCTTCGGGGCACTTCTTTCACGTAAGCACCAGGTACACCTTCACGAAGTTGCTAATGATCTTGAGCCGCTACTACCTGATATACCCCGGTCTTTTGAGGATACCATACGCCATAAACCGATCAATGCTTATCATAAAAAGAAACTGGCGCGAGACATCATCAGATTGCTCATCACTTCTCTCCGCCCGTTTCAAGATGGTCGACCACACCCTGACACACTCCGTGTCATGACGAACAATGCCAAAACAGCCTGGGGGGGTAAAATCGCTGAAGTGCTGTCGTCGCTTCCAGAAAAGAGCCAGCTTCCTCGACCGTATCGTCAATTTAATACCTGTACCGACGCAGAAGCTATGTTTTCTGATGCTGTCACTAGACCTGCCTACCGTGTTGGGCCGCGGAAATTTCCCCTTATGGCGCGCGCCTTGATTATTCATGATGGCGATCACAACATTATCGCTTTACAGAAAGACGAGTTTGAACCAAGCATCATGCCCATACAGGACGCACCAGAGCATGGTATGTATAGTGGTATTGTTTCTGCCCCGAGCAGTACGATAGCGCCCCACCACTTTCTCGCCCCGTGCAATATCGTCATGGCCCCGCTTTCGATATATGAGCAGTGCGTGCCGCTCCGCCCTTCGACGCACTACTTTAATTCAGCAGCACTTGGCGAACTAGCGGTTATCGCCGGAGTCCACGAAGAGAAGCCCTACCGGTACGATATCAGCCATCCACCCTTGACTCACTTTCGGCTCGCTGATTTTGGCAAAGCTGCCATGCGGCTATCTCATGAAGCGACGCCTTTTACAGAGGCGCAAGACACTCGTAAGCATTAAGGGATCATACGAATATCCCCGCCATATAGACGGGGATATTCTGCAGTCACTCGCGATGCGCGAGACTACTTGTTGATCTTGGTGATCACACCAGCACCAACGGTGCGGCCGCCTTCGCGGATAGCGAAGTTCAGACCCTGCTCCATAGCGATTGGGGCGAGCAGCTTCACCTTAAAGGTAACGGTGTCGCCTGGCATCACCATTTCCTTGTCAGCTGGCAGCTCAACTTCACCCGTCACGTCAGTGGTGCGGAAGTAGAACTGTGGCTTGTAACCCTTTGAGAATGGAGTGTGGCGACCGCCTTCTTCCTTCTTCAGGATGTACACTTCAGCTTCGAACTCGGTGTGTGGAGTAATCGTACCTGGCTTACACAGCACCTGACCGCGCTCAATGTCGGTGCGCTCGATACCGCGCAGCAAGACACCAGCGTTGTCACCAGCCTGACCCTGGTCAAGCTGCTTCTTAAATGCTTCGATACCAGTCACCACAGACTTCTGGGTTGGGCGGATACCGACGATTTCAACTTCGTCGTTGATCTTCACGACACCCTGCTCGATACGACCGGTCGCAACGGTACCACGACCCTTGATTGAGAAGACGTCTTCGATTGGCATAATGAATGGCTTGTCCATGTCGCGGACTGGCTCTGGGATGTAGCTGTCCATAGCCTCAACCAGTTCCATGATAGCGTCTTCGTACTTTTCGTCGCCTTCGAGGGCCTTCAAAGCTGAACCCTTGATGATTGGCGCGTCCTTGTCGAAGCCGTTCTTCTCAAGCAGTTCGCGAACTTCTTCCTCGATCAGCTCAACCATTTCCTCGTCAGCCATGTCCATCTTGTTCAAGAAGACAACCAGCTTCGGCACACCAACCTGCTTTGCCAGCAGCACGTGCTCGCGAGTCTGTGGCATTGGACCGTCAGTTGCGGCGATAACCAACACTGCACCGTCAACCTGAGCCGCACCGGTGATCATGTTCTTGACGTAGTCGGCGTGACCTGGCATGTCAACGTGCGCGTAGTGGCGAGTTGGTGATTCGTATTCCTGGTGAGATGACGCGATGGTAATACCACGAGCCTTCTCCTCTGGTGCGTTGTCGATCTGGTCGTACGCAACTGGCTTGTTAACTGCGCTTGGAAGGCGCTTTGCCAACACTGCCGTAATTGCTGCGGTCAGCGTGGTCTTACCGTGGTCAACGTGGCCCATAGTACCGACGTTAACGTGCGGTTTGCTTCGGTCAAATGCATCTGCCATTTGTAGAAGTTCTCCTTTATTTAATTATATTGTCACGCGGGCGTACCCTTAAAAAGGCTCCACGGCGTATGGGTTTAATTATAGCGGGTTTTGTAATATTTCGCAAGGAAATCATCTCGGAAGGCATAGAAGGTGCCGTCCTGTAGGTGGGCGCGGATGTCATCGACCAACTTGACGATAAAGCGTTCGTTATGGATCGACAGTAGCGTGCCAGCCAGAGACTCGCGGGCATGCAGCAGATGACAGAGGTACGCCGCCGTGTAGTGCTGGCAGGTGTAGCAATCGCAGTCCTCCATAATTGGGCTGAATTGTTCGCGGTATTTGCGCCCACGAACGTTAACGCGGCCATATGGCGTGTAGGCAGCGCCATTACGCGCCACGCGCGTCGGGCTGACACAGTCGAACGTGTCAATCCCCTGCTCAATGGCAGCGAAAATGTCATCTGGCTCAGAAATACCGAGCAGGTGCCGCGGTCTGTCTTCTGGCAAAATCTCATTCACCCACTGAATAGTTTGCGCCATGGTTTCTTTTTCTAACGCCCCGCCGATACCATAGCCGTCAAAGTCCATACTGCCAAGGAAGTGCGCCGTCTCTTTGCGTAAATCTTCGTAATTCGCGCCCTGCAGAACGCCGAACAGCGCCTGATATGGCTTGTCGGGTCGTGCGGCGCGCAGGCGTTTGACCTCGGCGAGTGAACGTTCAGCCCAGCGGTGGGTGCGCGCCAACGCCTCGACTTGATACTCATACGGGTCGATGAGTGACGTCAATTCATCAAACGCAAAGGTGATGTCGGCACCGATGCCGGCTTGAATTTGCATGGAAAGCTCAGGTGTGAATTTGTGGTAGGAACCATCCAGGTGCGACTTGAACATGACGCCATTTTCGTCAACCCACGCGTGGCGTGATGACTTTTTCGCGATGGCAATTTCCTCGTCGACATCAGTACTCATGGCGAGCACTTTTTTGAAGCCCGAACCGAGTGACAGCACCTGAAACCCGCCGCTGTCGGTGAAGGTCGGGCCGTCCCAGTGCATAAATTTCCCCAGGTAACCGGCTTTTTCGATGAGCTCATGACCCGGCTGCAAGTACAAATGGTAGGCATTTGCCAGTACGGCCTGAGCGCCGACACCTTTGACCATTTCTGGCACCATGGCTTTGACATTGGCTTTGGTGCCAACCACGATAAAGGCCGGGGTCTGAATGTCGCCATGCGGCGTATGGATGACGCCAGTGCGCGCCAGCGTGCCGTCCAGGCGAGAGGTGATGTGGAAAAAGAAAGGTCGCTGCATAATCTGTTTGATTATAGCATAATCAGCGCGATCCCGTGGTCATGATGCTTATGGTGCGCTATAATTAGAAGCATGAGTGAGCTGCTAAAACGCGACCCATGGTTGGCGCCACATGCCAAGGCATTGGCATCCCGCGAGGCGGCACTGCAGCGAAAGGTGGCGCGGCTGCTCGGCGATGTGTCGCCGGCCAAGTTTGCGCTAGGGTTTCATCATTTTGGGCTGCACCGGACGACAAAGGGCTGGACGTTTCGGGAGTGGGCGCCGAACGCGACGCGCGTGGTGCTGGTCGGCGAGTTTTCAAATTGGCAGGAGCGCGAGGAATATACCTTGCGTCCAGGCGCACGTGGCGAATGGGAGCTGCAGCTGCCGCCCGAGGCACTCCGCCATGGGCAGCACTATAAACTGCGCGTTCATTGGCGCGGTGGTGGCAGCGGCTGGCGGCTGCCGTCCTATGCAACCTACGTCGTGCAAGAAACGGATGGCGTCGGGTTTGCGGCGGCAGTGTGGGCGCCAGACGAGCCATACGCCTGGCAGCACGCCGCGCCACCCGCACCTGACACACCGCTGATTTACGAAGCACATGTCGGCATGAGCAGCGAGGCGCCCGAAGTGGCCAGTTTTGATTATTTTCGCACTGAGGTACTGCCGCGTATCAAGCAGGCTGGCTATAACACCGTACAGCTGATGGCCATCGCCGAGCATCCATATTACGGCAGTTTCGGCTATCACGTCAGCAATTTTTTTGCCGTTAGTTCGCGCTTTGGCACACCCGATGATTTCAAGCGGCTGGTGGACACGGCGCATGGGCTGGGCTTGCGCGTCATCATCGACCTGGTGCATTCGCACACGGTGAAAAATGAAGCCGAGGGGCTGAGCCGGTTTGATGGTACCCTGACGCAGTACTGCCGGGGCGACCATCCGGCGTGGGATTCGCGGCTGTTTGATTACGCTCGGCCGGAGGTAGCGCATTTTTTGACCAGTAATTGCCGCTGGTGGCTGGATGAATATCACATCGACGGCTTCCGGTTTGATGGCGTGACCAGTATGATCTATCGGCATCATGGCCTCGGCAAGTCTTTCACCTCGTACACGAATTATTTTGGCGACGATGTTGACGCGGATGCCCTGGCCTACCTGCGCCTGGCCAACCAAGTGATTCACGCGGTGCGGCCTGACGCCATCACCATCGCCGAGGAAATGAGCGGCCTGCCGGGACTGTGCCTGCCGGCGGATCAGGGCGGCATCGGCTTTGATTATCGACTGAACATGGGGGCACCAGACTTGTGGATCAAGACGCTCAAGGAGCGGCGCGATGAGGACTGGGACTTAGGCGAGCTGGTTCATACGCTGAGTTCGCATCGCCCTGAAGAGCGTGTTATCAATTACGCTGAGAGTCACGATCAAGCGTTGGTCGGCGACAAAACGCTGGCCTTTCGGCTGATGGACGCGGCGATGTATCAGCACATGGACAAGGCCGACCCTGACCCGAGGGCGGAGCGCGGCGTGGCGCTGCACAAGCTGATCCGGCTGTTGACAGCTGGACTGCACGGCGGCGGATATTTGAATTTTATGGGCAATGAGTTTGGGCATCCGGAGTGGATTGATTTTCCGCGCGAGGGAAATGCTTGGTCATTTCACCACGCTCGGCGTCAATGGAGCCTGGTGGACAACGGCTTTTTGAAATACCAGTGGCTGGGCGAATTTGACCGAGCCCTGATGCGGCTGCTACCAGACCTTGATAGCCACGACCTACGTCATGTTCAGACAAATAACCAGGACGGCACGGCCACCTTTCAGCGTGGCGATCTGCTCTTTGCGTGTAATCTGTCGCCAGACAATTCCTACGGCAACTTCCCCGTTCTGGCAGAGCCTGGCTCCTACCGCATCGTGCTCGACAGCGACGCGCCCGAGTTCGGCGGACATGGCCGCATCAGCCCCGACCAACGCTTTTTCACCCAGCCAGAGCTCGAAGGACATATGCTGCGCATCTATCTCCCAGCGCGCACGGGCGTGGTGCTTAGGCGCGTGGATTAGGACACATAAAACACTCTTTTCTTTTTACCGCCCGAGCGCTACACTAAACACATGAAACGACACAAAAAACCGCATGTACCAGATTTCTTGAAGCAAGCGCTGGCGACCATATCCATCTTGCCTGCTCAGGAACCCATCCATCCGCTCAATAAGCTTGATGAGAGTCTGACGCCAAATATGCGAGCACTTCGCCTTACCATGGCTATCGGTAGCGAACTGCTAGCGATGGGCGTGGCCGCCAGTGACGTCGTGCATATGGCACGCGGCATCACTGACACCTACTGCAAACGACGTGTTCATGTCGATATTAGCTCGACACTAATAACTGTATCTCAAGATCGCGGCATTGACAAAGAGCCCTTAACGTTAATGCGTACTATCGCCCTAAAGGACGCTAATTATCACATGATCCAAGATCTTCAACAGCTTGCACTCTTGATCCGTAATACTCATCTGCCGCTTGAGGAAGCCGAACAGCAACTTGAAGTCATCATCGCATCGCCACGACGCCATCCGCGTTGGATCACCTATGGCTCAAGTGGCCTCGTCTCTATGGGTGCGGTCATTTTATTTGGCGGCTCACCCCTGATGTGTATACTGGCCTTTGTTATGGGCATCCTCGCTACGGGAGTGCTTCGCTGGCTATGGAAGATCGGCGTGTCATTGTTCTATGCACAGATAGCAGTCGCGCTTTGTATCACTCTCGCGACTGGTTTTGTCGAGTGGCTTAATGTTCAATTAGGGCTCGGTATTAACACTACACTGCTGGTTATTTCTGGGATTATCCTGCTTGTTGCGGGGCTGCTTATCGTTGGGGCATTTCAGGATGCTATCGACGAATTCTATGTGACCGCGGGTGCGCGGCTACTGCGTGTCGGGATGATGACCGGCGGTATCGTTGTCGGAGTATTGATCGGCCTATATATCATCCAGCGCTCAGGCATTAGCTTTCCGACAACACCGGACCGCCTCACGCTCACCGAAGCATCACTTCAGTACGTCGGCGCACTCCTTATCGCCGCTGGTTTCGCCGCCGGCAATCATGCACGGCTGTTCGGCATGATAATATCCGGCCTCGCAGCAATGTTCGGCTGGTGGGTATCGCGCATGCTGATGGATGAGTTCGGCATCGTCATTGCGAGCGGCATGGCCGCGGCGGCTATTGGCGTGACAGCGGTATTTGTGTCGCGCTTGTCGCGTTTTCCGTCGATGGCCATCATCGCTGCTGGTATCGTCCCGCTCGTACCGGGCCTCTCGCTTTACAACGGCCTGATGGGAGTCGTCGCCAATCCGCCGGGCGATCCTGAATTCATGATGGCTCTGGCGGTGTTAGCACGTGCGGTGATGATCGGTCTAGTGGTCGCCATGGGCGCGTCGGTCGGCAACGTTATCGCTCGACCCATCCGCCGCCGCGTCATTCACGCCTATCGCTACCGGGCGGCTAAGCGACCACACGAGTCTTAGTGTAATTTGACGCACTCATCACCCAGCACCGCTCGTAGTCCGTCGAGGAGATCACCGCTCGCGTCAACCTTGAAGGGAAGCTTCATTGCTGATTTCTCTGCATCACCCAACACTAATACCACATCAGTTGCGCCGACCCACTCGCCGCAGAGTGCTTTTAGTGCCACCAATTTATCATGGTCGTTCGGGTCTTTGACTTGCAAGAAAAGGCGTGATGATGGAACATCTGGGGCCGGGACTGGACGCGGCGCCTGGTGCGTCGAAGTGGTAGCCGACGACCGAGCCGAGCGAGGCGCACTGCCCGTCCTCTGCGCTTGATATGCAGCGCGTTTTTCTTTTTTGTACGCACTGCTGACTTTGGGCGCGTCCATTTTGCGGCCGGTCGATTCGTAGGTTTTGATATCGTCGTCGGAAATAACTTCGATGCTGTCGGCGATCATTTTGCTTTCTGAGCCCAGGTTGCCATCGCGGTCGCGGGCGGAATTTTTACCTGTCACGCGGATGACGGCGTCCTGCACTAGCTGGGCACCGACTTGCTCGTACAGACTCGGAAAGACGATGACTTCGCCTTCACCAAATTTATCTTCCAACCCCACAAAGGCCATTTTGCTGCCAGATTTCGTGAGGATGGTACGCACCGTGGTGATGATGCCGCCCACTGTCATGACGCGACTGTCATATTCGGGCACCAGTTGACTGAGCGGCTGGGCTTGCTCCTCCAGGTAGGTGGCGTAGCCATCCAGCGGATGTGCCGAAATATACAATCCCATCAGCTCGCGTTCCCACATCAGTCGCTCTTTGTCGGTGTGCTTATTTGGCGATGGCAAGAGCTGCATGGTCGGCTGGACGCTGGACGCTTCATCGCCCAGCAGCCCAAACAAATCAGTCTGTCCGCTGGCGGCTTCTTTTTGGGTTTTTTGGGCGAAGGCAGTGATAGTGTCGAGACTAAATAGTAGATCAGATCGATCACCGAAGCTATCAAACGCACCACATTTAATCAGCGATTCCCAGGCTTTGCGGTTGAATTTACTGGTCGAAACACGCTTGGCAAAATCTTCAATACTGGTGAATTTACCCTCTTCACGGGCCCGCAGCAGCTCCTCAACCGCACCAACGCCCACACCCTTCACCGCCGCCATGCCAAAACGAATTTTATTCTCGCCTGGCACCACGGCAAATTCCACGAACGATTCATTGACATCAGGACTGAGTACCGAAATGCCCATATGCTTACACTCCGTCATTTCGATAGCCAGACGCTCGGTATCGTCTTGGTCGCTGGTCATCAGTGCCGCCATAAAGGCGTCGGGATAATGTGCCTTCAGGTACGCCGTCCAATAGGCGATCAGGCCGTAACACGCCGCATGACTCTTGTTGAAACAATAATTCGCGAACTCTTCCAGCGCATCCCAAAACTGCTCGGCGACTTCCCTGGTGGCGCCGCCAACCTTGATGGCACCTTCGACAAACTCTGGCTTCACCTTCTGCATGAGGTCAATTTTCTTTTTACCCACCGCCTTACGCAAGGTGTCCGCCTGGCCGCCGGTAAAGCCGCACCACTCTTTCGAAATCTGCATAAACTGCTCTTGGTACACCAAAATGCCGTAAGTGTTTTTCAGCGAGTTTTCCATGCCGGGATGCAGGTAGGTAATTTCCTCCTCGCCGTGTTTACGCTTGATGAAGGAGTCGATAAACTGCATCGGCCCCGGGCGATATAACGCCACCATCGCGATGATATCTTCAAAGACGCTTGGCTTGAGCTCACGCAGGTAGCGTTTCATGCCAGCCGATTCCAGCTGGAACACGCCGGTAGTGTCACCACGCTGAAAGAGTTTATAGGTCTCTTCGTCGTCAAGCGGCAAACTGGAAAGGTCAATGTTGGTTTTGTACACTTTGCGGATAATACGCAGGGCGTTGTTGATGATGGAAAGGTTGGAAAGCCCCAAAAAGTCCATCTTCAGGAGACCCAGTTCTTCCACTGGCCCCATCGGATACTGCGTTGCTACCACACCTTTTTGCGCCATTTCCAGCGGCACGTATTTCACCAAATCATCCGGCGCGATCACCACACCGGCAGCGTGCACACCGTGTGAGCGAATCGTCCCTTCCAGGCGCGAGGCGAAATCATACACCGTTTTTGATATCGGATTGGTTTCGTACTCTTTTTTGAGATCGGGGTCTTCCTCGAGCGACTTCTTGATCGGCACATGACGACCCTGAACAGGTGGCGGAATCAGCTTCGCCATCCGGTCGGCGTCACCATATGGCACCTGCAGCACTCGCGCCACATCGCGCACTGCTGCACGAGCGGCCATGGTGCCAAAGGTACAGATATTCGCCACCCGCTCATGACCGTATTTATTGGCGCAATATTCGATCACTTCGCCGCGCCGCGTATCCTGAATGTCGATGTCGATGTCGGGCATGGAAATACGGTCGGGATTGAGGAAGCGCTCAAACAGCAGGTCATAATGCAGCGGGTCGAGGTCGGTGATGTTCAGCGCATAGGCGATGATGGAGCCAGCCGCCGAACCACGTCCCGGCCCAAAGATAATCCCCTGAGACTTACCCCAGTTGATAAAGTCCTGGACGATGAGAAAGTAGCCGTTATATCCCATCTTGTCCAGCACGCCAAATTCCATATCCAGGCGCTCCAGCTGCTCCTCGGTTAGCATCGCGCGCAGCTCATCATTCGGCAGTTTTTTGGCGTCCTCCAGCGCCATCCCCGCATAGCGCGCTGCCATGCCGCTATACACCAGGTGATCCAGATATTCCTTTTCACTCTCGCCATTGGGCGTGGGGAATTTCGGGATGAGAATATCGCCCAGCTTGATCTCCAGGCTGCAGCGATCAGCGATGACTTTGGTGTTAGCGATGGCGCTGGGATTAGTTTTTGACCAGCGCGAGATGATATCTTCAGGTTCGGTCAAATGCAGCTCGAAGTCCTTCAGACTCATCCGCTTTTCGTCCGAAAGATACGCGCCCGTGCCGACACAGAGCAAAATTTCGTGCGCCTCTTGATCTTCATGGCTCAGATAATGCCCGTCGCTGGTCACCACGCATGGAATATCCAGCTCTTCGCTCAATTGCTCCAGATAGTCATTCACCTTTTTCTGCAAATCCCAGTGACTGCGTGCCTCGGGATGACCGTGATCTTGCAGCTCCAGATAGTAACGATCGCCAAAAATCGATTTATACCACTGCGCAATTTCCCGCGCCTTGTCATAGTCGTCATTACGCAAATTCTCACCCAGCTCGCCACCCATACAGCCCGACATACAAATAATGCCTTCGTTGTACTCTTCCAGTAGGTCATGGTCGATGCGTGGCTTATAATACACGCCTTCCAGGTTCGCCACCGTGCTGAGCTTCATCAGGTTTTGATAGCCCTGGTGGTTCATGGCCAGCAGCGTCAAGTGATAGCGCATCTTGTCCTTAGCCGGGTCGCGGTCATGACGGGTGCGCGCCGCCACGTAGGTTTCGATGCCGATGATAGGTTTGATACCGGCGTCGTGCGCTGCTTTATAAAATTCGATGGCACCAGACATAGTACCGTGGTCGGTGATGGCGCAGGCCTCCATGCCCAGCTCCTTCACCTTCGCGACCATGTCCGGGATTTTCGTCAAACCGTCCAGCAGTGAGTGGTGCGTGTGATTGTGCAGATGCACATAATCAGACGGCTTTAACACCGCCGACGTCCCTCCGTCGCTTTTCCCTACCGCACTCATTACTCTTAGTATAGCACGTTAACGGCGGCGTTGCATGGTGTCGGTGAGGTGATTGATAAAGTCAGCCAGCGCTGGGAAAAAGTCGACGACCTGCCCCAATATCCACACCACCAGCGCGATGAGCACCGTCGCGCCCAGGACCGAACCAAAACCGAAAAACAGGCCGCGCCAAAAATTCATCATATAGACCTGGCGGCGTGAACGGTGAAAATCATTAAACAATTCTTCCAGCAGTGCCTTGCGCGCGCCAATTTCGTTGTCGCGTTGCACTTTTTCTGCCACCGTCCTGGAAGCTTTTTTTACTACACTGCCCACTGAAGATTTTTTTGTAGTCGTACGGTCAGCTACCATTGCCAAGTCGCCCCTCTAAATGACGGCGCAGGTCTTGCCCAAATTGCGGATCACGCAGCCCAAAGTCAATGACCGTTTTGAGGTATTCCAATTTGTCGCCAGTATCATAATACGTACCATTGGTGATCTCCACGCCATAAAACGCATGGCCATCGTCGATCATCCGCTGCATGATAGGCTGAATGGTGAACTCGCCGTGCCCGTCAAAGCGCTGCTTCGCCTCCTCCAGGTAGGCGAAAAACTCGCCCGGCAGCAAGTAGCTACTGACGCTCGCCAGGTCGCTCGGCGCATTGGCCTTGCCTGG
>JAUNOS010000002.1:62276-105452 GCA_030537075.1 Candidatus Saccharimonadota bacterium
CTGGCTTTTCGACGATATTGCTCATCTTGATCACCCCATCCGCGATCTGCTCGCCGTTCACCACGCCATAGCGGTCGAACTCGGTGTCATCGATAATTTTCTTACATGACAATACCGCGCCGTCATGCTTCAGCGAGGCGTTGATCATCTGATGAAAACGACTCGGGCTGGCCGCGATAAAATCGTCCGCGAAGGTGTAAATCACCGACTCATCCTTGCCGATGAGATGTGCAGCAGAGGTCAACGGCGTCGCATTGCCATACGGGCCTTTCTGACGAATATAGACAAAGTTCGCCATCTCCGAAAGTTTTTGCACCAGCTCGATCAGCGGCTGCTTTTTCTCGCCGCCAGCACGCAAATTTGCCAGCAGCTCTTCGTTTGGCGTATCGAAGTGATCCTCGATAGCGCGCTTATTAGCACTTCCGACGATGATAATATCCTTGATGCCTGCTTCGACCAGCTCCTCCACCACATACTGGATGATCGGCTTATCGATCAGCGGCATCATCTCTTTCGGCATGGCCTTGGTCTGCGGCAAGAACCGTGTGCCGAACCCAGCGGCGGCAATGATGGCTTTGGTTGGTTTATTCATGACTATAACCTTTCGCGAATTAATTTTTGCGCCAGGGCTGGATTGGCCTGCCCCTTGGATTTTTTCATCACTTGACCGACCAAGAAGCCGATGGCTTTGTCCTTGCCGGCTTTAATGTCGGCGATAGATGCCGCCGAGGCCGGGTCGTTCATCACTTCATCGACGATGGCCGCGATAGCTGATTCGTCAGAGACCTGCAGCAGCCCGCGCTCCTTGGCGATCTTCTCTGGATAAAGCGGATCATACGCGCCCGTAAACAGCTCGACGAAAATCTCTTTCGCGCCATTTGAGCTAATCGTCCCCTTTTCCGCCAGCAGCGCCAGCTTGGTCAGGCAGCGCGGACCGACATAGCCCTCCGCGACCTTCGTAAAGTCAATCGCTTCATCCGGCGTCGACGCAAACAGGTTAAAAATCCGCCGCACGAGCTTGTCGTACGTCGCCCGGTCAACTTCCAGATCATCCAGCACCGCCTGCTCGTTATGCTCGGACAGTCCGTAAATAGCGTCCATCAAGACGGCAACTTCCTGATGCGCCAGCACCGTGTTGATCACCGAGCTATCAAGCCCCAGCCCTGCCCAGTGCGCCCGATATTCACTCGGTAGTGTCGGCACACTGGCCTGTATCTGCGCGATTTCCTCGTCCGTCAGCACAATCGGCGGAATGTCAGCGTCGGGCATGTAGCGATAGTCCTGCGCGTCTTCTTTGGAGCGCTGACTGGTCGTTATCTGCCTATCATCCAGCCAGCCGCGCGTTTCCTGCACCACTGTTTCGCCGCGCTCGATGATGTCAACCTGGCGCTTAAACTCATACTCGGCGGCGCGCTCCACACTGCGGAATGAGTTAAGGTTTTTCACCTCGCAGCGCTTGCCGAGCTCTGTCGCGCCTTTTTTGGCCACGCTGATATTGACGTCAAAGCGCATATTGCCGTGGTACAGGTCGCCGTGCGTCACGCCCGCATAAACCATCAATTTGTGCAGCTCCGACGCATACGCCTTCGCTTCCTCCGCCGAATGCATGTCAGGCTCAGAGACAATTTCGATCAGCGGCGTACCAGCGCGGTTTAGGTCTACGAGCGAGTAGCCATCATGGTGCGTCAACTTGCCAGCATCCTCTTCCATGTGCGCATGATGAATCCGCACCCGCTTGATGGTGCCGTCCTCTAGCGGCGCATCAACATACCCAGCCTGAATAATCGGCTGGTACATCTGACTGGTCTGGTAGCCCTTTGGCAGGTCTGGATAAAAATAATGCTTACGGTCAAACCGGCTCACCTTCGCTATCGGCGCGTTCAAGGCCTTGCCCGCCCGCACCGCTAGCTCCACAGCGTGACGGTTCAGTACTGGTAGCATCCCTGGCAGGCCAAAGTCAATCTCATGCGTTTTTTCGTTTGGCTCAGCATCGCGCGCGTCATTGTCCGCTGGACTGAACAACTTCGTCTTCGTCGCCAGCTGCACATGGCACTCGATACCGATCGTCATTTCATATTCATCATAGACACTCATTTACAAAGCCCCCAAATCTTTTAATCCTGCCTCAAATCCCGCCATGGCCCGCTTGAACGTCTGCGGAGTGACCGTCACCTGCGCTTCGTGCGCCACTTGGTTGCGCAACTTATGCGCTGACCACACGGCATCTTCGTTACTCCACAGCCCGCGGCGCGCCTTGAGCCGATCGCCCATGGTCTGGCCCGCCACGCCACTGTCGCGCATGGCTTTGTCGAGCAATTTATCCGCCTTGATGATGGCCATCTGCAGACTGTCCGGCTGCTTCATGTCCGCGCCGTGACAAATCGCCCGCCACACCTTGCGGTACATTTCCTTGTCAAGTTTAGCAGCCCGTTTTGACGCTAGCTGGATGAAAATCATCAGCAGCCCGCCGATGACCAGCGCCGCCACCACCAGTGCAATGAGTAGCCAATCCATTAGAGTGCCTCCACGGCGGCCGCCACATCCAGCAGCGCCTTATCCGTCTGATAATCACCGATCAGCTGTACACCCACCGGCAACCTCTCAGCTGTCACGCCAGCTGGCACCGACATAGCAGGCAGCCCCGCCAAGCTTGCCGGCACCGTCATGATGTCAGACAGATACATCTGGATAGGATCGGCCGTATTTTCACCCAGGCGAAAGGCTGGCGTCGGCGCGGTCGGTGTCAGGAGTAAATCATAGGTCGCAAACAATTTCTTGAATTCATCGATGAGCAGCGTGCGCGCCTTTTGCGCCTGCATGTAGTAGGCATCAAAGAAGCCGCTGGACAACACAAAACTACCGATCATGATGCGGCGTTTATTTTCCGTCACAAACCCTTCGTCGCGGCTGCGCCCATACAGCTCGGCGAGCGTTTTTACGCCCTCGGCGCGGTGGCCGTAGCGAATACCATCATAGCGCGCCAAGTTCGATGAGACCTCGGCCGGTACGATAATGTAGTACATCGCCAGTGCGTAACGCATCATGTCCAGATCAACCTCTTCAACCTCATAGCCAAGGGAGCGCAGCTTGTCGGCGTACTCCAGCGTTCGGGCGCGCACTTCAGCGTCGACGCCTTCGGTCATGCACTGGCGCACCAGGCCCACTTTTTTCTTCGTTAGGCTCGGCGCGTTCTGCCAAAAGTCAGGCAGCGTCGTCATATCTTTGTCATCACGCCCCGCCATGATTTCCATGACGAGGTTGGCGTCGTCCGCAGTCGTCGCAAAACAACCGATGGTATCAGTGCTGGAGGCCATAGCCACCACGCCGTAGCGACTGACTGCGCCGTAAGTTGGCTTGACGCCGACCACACCGTTAAAGCTAGCGGGCTGACGAATCGAACCACCGGTGTCTGTGCCCAGCGCAAATGGCACCACGTCAAGCGCCGTCACCACCGCCGAACCACCAGACGAACCGCCCGCCACTCGTGCCTGATCCACCGCATTCTTGGTCGGCCCAAAGGCGGAATTTTCCGTCGAGCCGCCGTGGGCAAAGGCGTCCAGATTTGCCTTGCCGATGCAAATAGCGCCTTCTGCTTCCAATTTCTCCACTGCCGTGGCCTGCAGCGGCGTCTCAAACTGCTCTAACATCTTTGAGGCAGCAGTTGACGGCGCACCAAACGCCAGGAAATTATCCTTCACTACGAACGGCACACCGGCTAGTCGCCCAGTGATCTCCCCTGCATCAACTTTGGCCGCGCACTCCAGCGCCCGCTCTTCGGTGAGGCTGAGCAGCGCATGATAGTCCTCGACCTCACGCGCCCGGTTTAATGCCGCCTGGACGTTCTCGACGGCACTGTTTCCTACAAAATCAGCGATCTGGCTCATCTATAGCACCTGCGGCACTTTCACTTGATGGTTGGCTTGTTCTGGGGCGAGTTCCAGCAGCGCCTCGCGGCTCACCCCCGGACGCACCTCGTCCTCGCGCCACACATTCTGCAGGTCGGTCACTTGATAAGTCGGCTCGACGCCGCTGGTATCGAGCTCACCCAACTGCTCGATGTAGCCGATAATGTTTTCTAGATCCTGACGCAGTCCGTCCACTTCCTCGTCGGCCAAAGCCAAACTACTCAAACTCGCCAAGTGCTGAATGTCACTCGTAGAAATCGTTGTCATGTACGTATTATACACCAGTCTGCAGGAGACTAGTAGCTAATCAGCCGCGGTGAGTAGAGAGTGATCATTTGTGGCAGGCCGAACATGCTTACGCCGCCATTCAGCTTCACATGACCATATCTAAAGCCAACCGCAGAAGCTGTCGCTGTATCATTGGTATTCCACCCTTGGTTTGGCGCATCAGGGTTCATCACCACGCTCACATGCTGTGCCCCGCGGTCAGCCACGTACATGCGATCATCCGGACCGCGCAGCACCTGCCCGCCACCGTTTGCAGGCCACCCCCTCCAGTCCTCGTAACGATACCGACCGGTCGCCGCATTAAAGTGGCCAAGCTCTCTACTTCTTGGGGTAAAATCAGGGTTTCGTGAGCATGGATTTGGGAACCCACCGCGCTCCCAATAGTAATCACATGCTGTATAGCCGATAAATCGCTCGCTCTGCTTTATTTGCACTTCGTTGCCGCTTGACACATCATAACGGAACAATTCGCCAGTGTATATTTTTGAAACATACACATAGTTGCCGCTCGGCGAGAAATCTGCAGAATACCCATACGCCCCATCGCGCGGATCAAGCACCCCCGGTCTCCAGCTCGCAAGATGGACCATCGAAAGGTCTCCGCCAGAAATATCAAAAAGATGCAATGTACCGCCCTGCTTTGTCTTATCGCTCGGACAGTCTGAACCGCCCATAAACACGATCATTCTGGTTTTTTCTTTATTGAAGTTAATAGAACCAAAACCATTACTACCGTCACCAGTGCAACTTGGCTTAAATGCATCTGGTATATCAAATGTCGCTGGCGCATCCTGGTACTCAATAGTCTGGCCGTTATCTCTCGAATATACTGGTATCGCATAAACTCGCGCTGATTGACCAGGAGAATTTACTCGATAGGTATATACAACTGCGCCGTCCCCTGCGGCATTTGAGCGCGCAGCAAGGCCTTCTGCAGAGTAGAAAGATGACTGAAGCGAGCCATCGCCTACCTGTGCATTTTTACTGACAATGACACCGTTTGGATAACCCGAGTGTTTCATGTCTATTACGGATAGATAAAGCCGACCCGCAGCTACTTTATACGTGCCGCCTGGCCCAACGTTTCTATATCCAGTACTTGCTGTATTGTGGACAACGGCAAAAAGAGTATTTTCTTTGTTTAACGGAAAGGCGACCACTGCTTGCGTGGCTGTTTTTGAGCCACAGAGTGCCTGCGCGGGGTCGCCCGCGGGCTCAACCAGTACATCGTACCCGCAGCGTGGATGGCTATTGCCATTTCTCGCACCAGGTAGTGATGGGAGAACGGAGTAGTTTCCCGTCCAAATGGTACGTCCATCGGAGTAGAACAAAAGCTGACCGTTCCTGTCAGAAATAGTCGTTACCCCCTCTGGTGATTCAGTGGGCGTATTCACTTGAGCCCCCGACACTTGCGAACCAACCGGCAGCGACGATCCGCTCACGCCGAAGTCAAGCTTTGCTCCGATACCGAAATGCCACGAGCGCTTACTTGCTCGCGTCCCTCGCGGGTCTTCAATTTGTGAGCCCTGCTGCCGAGAACTATAGGTATACGTCTTATACACTGCGCCGTTAGATTTACGGAGCAGCTCCACTTTCCCTATGGTGTCAACGCGACGTGGGTTAGTGTTTGAGGTGTATTTACCGCTAAACGTTGAGCGAAGTTGATTTGTAGCATAAATGTACGTTGGCGTTCCATTACCCCTACAATCAGTTCCCGGCCGCACATCACCAACTTGCGTAGCATTATCATATCCCTGATTGACACACTCGTTCATCCTGATGGCACCAGCCTCAGCCGCTTCACGCGCTAACTGATTATAATACTGCTCCATCAATGCATTTGAAACCGAGTTAGCGAGCTGCAAGCCCGCTAACAGGATCATCAAAAGCATCACACTTGATATGACGACGGTAGGCAGAACAAACCCACCATTTTTGTTCTGCTGTCTGCTAGTCACGGTCGAACCTAAAATCCTTCAGATAATCTGTCGTCGTGGTTGATTTGCTGCGGATGGTCGGCGTATCGTGCGCCTTCACCGCCACCGTGATAGCTGTCGCTGTCAGAGTGATAATCGCAGCGATGATAAGTGTCCATGACAACACCTTCGAAAGATTGCGCCCCAGTGCAATCTTTGCCACGCAGTACAGTGACATACCAACGATAGCGAGGCTAATAAGGTGCGGAATAAACTCGAGCAGATACAGTGAAGAGTACACCGAACCAGCGTTATTGACACCGATAAACAAGAGCGAGCTAATGAGCACCGTAACCAACTTCGCCACCAACACAAGCGCGACCAGAGCCAGCACGCCCAGTGCGCCATAGGTTGTCAACTTGTACTCAGTGGTCTTGGTAAAACCAGGACGCTCTGGCACTGCACGCGATACCCGGCCGAAGAGCACCAAAGCCACTAGGCCGAACACCCCAGCCAGCACCGCCGCCAAGATGACGCCTGTTCCTCCGGTTGTCACACTGAGTGGCAGTAGGCTTGCCAGCACGCCGCCAATATTCTGCGTCAGGAGTGATGAACTCACGCCGGAAATCGTCACCCAGCCACCGAACAGGGCCGCGATTACCTGTATTAGCAGCATGGCAGAGAACACTGCCGCAACCATAGCCATCACATATTCAAAGGTCAGCCACTTCGACTTACCCTTCGCGAGTTGCACTGGCGTCTGATACTGCACTTGCTCATAGCCCATGCTCTGCTGCGGCATAGGTGGCGCCACGTCTGTTAGGTTGTTGTCGATAGCTTTTTTCTGAGACATACCTTTTCCTCCCCTAGTATTAAGCTTATTCTACATCATCCCGCGGATGTCTGCAATAATATCCCGCAGCTCGGCAGCTTTTTCAAATTCCAGGTTAGCGCTGTGTAGCTCCATCTGCCCGGTCAGCTCCTTAATGAGCGCACCGTATTCATCTTTCGGAATTTTCTTCAGGTCAAGTTTCGGCTTTTTGTCTGATTCTTTTTGCGGGATGATGGAACGCAGGCCATCGTCAATTTTCTTCTGAATTGTTTGCGGCGTGATGCCGTGCTTTTCATTGTACGCCTGCTGGACGGCCCGGCGGCGATTGGTCTCGTCGATAGCGCGTCGCATACTGTCGGTCACCGTGTCGCCATACATCAGCACTCGGCCCTCCGCGTGGCGAGCAGCCCGGCCAATGGTCTGAATCAAGGCACTTTCGGAACGCAAGAAGCCTTCTTTGTCAGCGTCCATGATAGCCACCAGGCTGACTTCGGGTAGATCTAGTCCTTCGCGCAGCAGGTTGATGCCAACGAGCACGTCGTAGGTGCCGAGGCGTAGCTCTTTCAGGATATCGCCGCGCTCCAGGGTGTCAATTTCGCTATGCAGATACGCCGTCTTGACACCGTTATCGCTGAGGTAGGTGCTGAGATCTTCCGCCATGCGCTTGGTGAGGGTCGTCACTAGCACACGGTGACCGTGGGCGACCGCCCGGCGAATTTCTTCCATCAAATCGTCCACCTGGCCATCGGTTGGACGCACTTCAATCGGTGGATCAAGCAATCCCGTTGGACGAATCAGCTGCTCGGCTGGCTTTGGCGAATGGGCGATCTCATAGTCACCCGGCGTGGCCGAGACATAAATCGCTTGATTGATATGCTTTTCAAATTCATCAAACCTGAGAGGTCGGTTATCCAGCGCGCTCGGCAGCCGAAAGCCATGCTCCACCAGCACTTCCTTGCGCGCCCGGTCGCCGTTATACATAGCGCGCACCTGCGGCAGCGTCATGTGCGACTCATCGACCAGCAGCAGCCAATCGTCCGGAAAATAGTCGATGAGGGTCGCTGGCTGCTCGCCTGGCTCGCGGTCGGTTAGGTAACGCGAATAGTTTTCAATCCCCTTCACAAAGCCCGTTTCGCGTAGCATTTCCAGGTCGTACTTGGTGCGCTGAGCGAGGCGCTGCGCCTCCAGGTGCTTATCATGCGCCTCAAACCACTGGAGGCGCTCGGCAAACTCCTGTTCAATGCCGAGGATAGCCCGCTCAATCCGCTCACGCGGCGTGGCGTAGTGACTGGACGGGAAGATCGTCACGCTCTCAGGCTCATCTAAAATTTCGCCCGTCAGCGCGTCAATTTTAGTGATGCGGTCTACCTCATCGCCAAAAAACTCTACCCGCACCGCCTGGTCCTGCCCCGCTGGGTAAATATCCACCACGTCGCCGCGCACCCGGAAGGTACCGCGTGCAAAATCAATGTCATTGCGCTTGTACTGGATGTCGGTCAGCAGCCGCACAAACTTATCCTGGACTCGCCGCTCGCCGCGCCTCACCGTCAGCGCCATGTCAGCATAGGTGTCCGGCGAACCGATGCCATAAATACAGCTGACACTGGCCACGATGATAACGTCGCGCCGGGTGAGCAGTGCCGAAGTCGCCGCGTGCCGCAGCCGATCAATCTCATCATTAATTTTCGAATCTTTCTCAATGTAGGTGTCGCTACTGGCAATGTAAGCTTCCGGCTGATAATAATCAAAATAACTAACAAAATAATGCACTTCATTGTCCGGGAAAAACTCCTTGAACTCGGCAAATAGCTGCGCCGCCAAGGTCTTGTTATGCGCCAGCACCAGCGTCGGCACATTAGCTTGGGCAATAATATTTGCCATGGTAAACGTGTTATGTACGAATATACCGCCGCTACCCGCTAAGAATGTTTCATTGCCTGCCACCGAAAAGTCATAGACGCGCTGCTGTTTTTTCTCAAGAGAAATCGTCGCGATCTTGCCCCATCGTAGCTCCGTCAGATACCGCCACTCCGCCACCTCATAGCCTCGGTCATCCATCGCCCGCAGCAGTCGAGACATTACATCCCGCGAGGGCCGCCGCACTCCTTTTTCAATCATCGAAATCAGCGACCGGTTCACCCCCGCCATATCAGCAATACTCTGCTGGCTGAGCTGATAGCCTCGCCGAAAGGTTCGAAAGTCAGCGCCATAGAGCGGCACGATATCAACGTTGGTATTTAGAGCCGCCGCTGCGTTTCGTACCTGCTCCACAGCACGCCGTTTATGCGCCACTTGCAGCTCCAGAATGGCCGCCAACTTGAGACGCTCAGCCCCACTCGCCGACACCACGTAGGCGGTTCGCTGCTCAGCACCATACTTCACAGTTCTGGCATGTCGCCGCAGTGACACCCCGAGCCAATCACCAATATACTGCAAGTCAGAAGCCAGACGGTCGCTGACCGTTGTCATCGTCAGCGCTCGCTGCTCCACACTCCCATCGCCGTCAAAATATGCCCCGAGCAACACCCCGAGCTGTCGCCGCGACAACTGCGGCCACCACCCAGGAACATGCTTCCCAGACGACAAGCGACCGCACCACGCCAGTAGCACGTCGCTCAGCCCGACATGATTCACTTGATAATCATATGAATCTGGCCGCTGCCGCGCTGATAACCCCAGACTACTCACCGCTGCCTCCAGCGCCTGAGCAACATCGACACTCCCCGTTGATAGCGTGATGTAGCTATCAGTATGGCAACCTTCGGCGATGTAGTAGCCGATCAGCCTCAGTAGGTCATCCGTCACCGGGAGGCGCAGTGGCAGTGCCGCCTTCCCGTTATAGCCCACCACCGTCATATGATCCGTCACCAGGCCTGCGCGCATCACATCAGACAGACTGAGCCGTTCGCCCTCATGAACGACGCGCCATATCTTCTGACGACTAACACCAGCTGCCTCAAGTTGCGCTTTCTGCTTATCACTCAGCGTCACTTGGGCATAATACTCATGGCGCGATGCCAGGAGCGTAGGTGTTATATCGATCGCCGCCAGTTCGTCATCGCCTGCTTTTGCCATCCGCGGCAATGGTACATAATCACCCTCTCGCAAAGCATCGCCCGCCACACATTGCAGTCGACCATCGCGCATCGTGTAAAAATTATGATCCATCGTCGCAGTCACTGTTCGACCACATGCTGTTTCAATTGTCATCGTTTGCGGCGCCCAGTGCCGAGATAACTGCCGAACCCTTCGCCATGCCGTCTGTCCCGTTCGAGGGTCAAATGACATCGTTTCCAGCGCCTCGTTGGCCGCAAGATTCAACACCTCGCTGTCGCCAACATGCTCAATCTCTGCCTGACGCTGCTCCATCAGTTCATCGATGTATGTGCCGATCGTCGTCGCCTCAGAAACACCTTCGCGACGCATCAGCACAGGCGACTCACCAACGACGCTTTTGCCCGACCCCGTCACGCCCAGCAACGTCTGCTCGCGTTCGCCTTGCTCCAGCCCATCTACCAGCTGAGCAATTGCCCGCGGCTGATCACCGGTGGGCTGGTACTGTGACGATAGACGGAATTGATTCACCTTTCTATTGTAGCACCTCTGGGTAACTTGACATATACGAACCGCTTGTGCTATAATGAAAGGAGATATTGTGACAAAACAAAAAGGACAATCCAATCTATGAATGACCAGACCACCTGTATTCCTCGACAGCTCCAGCTACAAGCTGCCATGTTCCGCCTCGGCAATGTGGATGATGAAATTCACGCCGGATACGAGGTGCTTCGCAAATACCACCGCACCGTGACTATTTTTGGCTCGGCGCGCACGCCCGAAACCAGCGAATACTACCAAAAAGCTCGCGAACTAGCTGGTCGCCTGGCCAAGGCCGGTTACGCTGTAGTGACCGGCGGCGGCCCTGGCATCATGGAAGCGGCTAACCGCGGCGCCAAGGAAGCCGGCGGCGATTCGATCGGGTTTAATATCCACCTGCCCTTTGAACAAGACCCTAACCCCTATACGACTGATGCATTCACCTTTTCACACTTTGCACCGCGTAAAATCGTCATGACCATGATGGCGGACGCCTATGTATACTTCCCGGGCGGCTTTGGCACCATGGACGAGCTGGCGGAGATTCTAACGCTAACCCAAACCAGCAAGATTAACCGTGCGCCAATTATTCTGTTTGATAAAAAGTTTTGGACAAAGTGGGATGAATTCGCAAGGGAAAATATGCTTTGTGAACGAGGACTGATTTCTGACGGCGACGAACACATCTACATGATGACCGAAAACCTCGACGAAATCATGCAGATCGTCCAGGGCAATACTACCTACTGCAACCACTAGTCTTTGGCTGAAGCGCGGCGGCGTTTTGTCGACTTTGCGGACTTGGTGCGTTTGGTAGCTTTTTTGCTGACCTTCACTTTTTTGGCTGGCCGCGAGAAAGCGATGTTTTGCTTCTGCTGGGCCATCTGCTGCGCCTGAGGAATTGATGGGCGCGAAAAAGCTGGTGGGGCTACTGGAAGACCGTGCAGTGGATGTAATAGCGCCTGGGCGCGCTCCGTATAGCAAATGCCACCCTGACAGACGACCCGCTCGACTGTTTCATTATGCGTTGCAGGGTGTTCGGTGTAGCGGCGAGTGATCTCATAGCCAAGCCCTCGGCGCCCCTGGTATGTCTTATGTTGACCCAGCGGCAACTGGTGGTGATAATTCTCAATGATATCGATGGGATGAAATGAAATGACTTGCCCATCAAAGTCCATGAGCACCCACTCGGATGCCTTCGCCCAGGCAACTTGCTCGATACGTGGGGCCAGTGCCATCAGCGCCTGGTAAACCTCTGGTGCGGTCGTATCGCTCGGATCAAACCCCAGCGCACGGATGATGGAATGACCACGCGCTAAAATATCAGCGATCAGCCGCACGTCGCTATCGTCGCCAGCCATCCGCTGCAGCTCATGGAGCGCGATGCGCGTCTGTAACGATTCACCAAGTAGCTTTTCGAGATTTTTTGCCATAGCTAGTACTCCTTTTCGTGTAACGGCATAGCGTGGAGCACCACTCCCTGCCGTAAAATACCTGTTTTTGCACCGATCTGATCGACGACTGCGCTGGCATTTGCGCTGGCGAAGCACACTGCGTCGGCCAGCCCCGCACCCTGCATCCAGTGGCTTAAAAATCCACTGGCGAAGGCATCGCCCGCACCCGTTCGATCAACACTTTCCTTGCTGCTATACATCCCTGCTCGCACGATCGTCTTGCCATCAGTTGCCATGGAGCCGTTCACGCCATCCGTAAGCAACACTACTGGCACCAGGCGCGACCCTGCGCGCACGAGCTCCTCAAGCTCGCTCCCCTCCACCAGTTGCTGCATTTCTTGTTTATTTACTGACAAGACATCAACATCTTCTAGAAGACCGATGAGCTGGTCGCGCTGAGCAAGTTCTTTTTTGCCTGGGTTAAAGCAGATTTTCATACCGCGTTCTTTGGCTTCACGAAAGAGCTTGTCAAGAATCGTCATCTGACCAGCAAGCGTCGAGACATACAGCCAGTCGGCCTGCGCATCTTTCAGTGTGAAATCAGCCGGATGGTAGTGCGTTGATGCGCCGCGATAGGTCAGAATGGTGCGCTCGCCATTTGGCGCCAAGAGGAGCACCGAATAGCCTGTGTTATAGGTGTCAGAAAATGACACCAGACGCGTATCGACACCCTCTGCGTCAAGGTCATCCAGCACTGCCTGTGCTGCTGGATCACGCCCTAGCACCCCCATGAAGCTCGCGTCGTGGCCTTGGCGAGTAAAGGTCACCGCGGCATTTGTAGCACCGCCACCGGTTGAAAAATGAATTTGATTGACATCGGCTTTTGCACCGAGCTCCAGTTTCGCGAAGCAATGCTCGGGGCTTTCGCACACAGGGCGCAGTGCATCGGAGTGACTCAAAAAGACATCCTGCACCCCAGCGCCGACGGTGATAACCCGCGCCACTAGACTACCGCCCTCCGGCTCGATCCGAAGGCCATGATCTTTTCTTCGACCACCGCCTGGACTGCTTCATAGACGGGCGGCATCAGCTTGACGATGGCGTATTCGTCTGGGTTTTCGCGCAGGACTTTCTCCAGTGTCGTTCGGAAGGCGTAGCGCATGTCAGAATTGATATTAATTTTACTGACGCCAATCTTGGCAGCATCACCGAAGTAGTGCAGCGGCGTACCCGACCCGCCATGTAGGCTAATCTGACAATGAATCGCATCGCGCACTGCCTGCAATAACTCGAGATCAAGAACCTTCGGCACCGGATACTTGCCGTGCAAGTTGCCGACCGCCGCTGCGAAAGTATCGATGCCAGTTGCCTCGACGAAAGCCGCTGCGCCCTCTGGTGTGGAGAAGGTTTTTTTGATCTCTTCATAATCAATCGCTTCTTTGTGGACATTTGAACTGCCGCCGAAATAGTGCGGCTCCGACTCTACCAATGCGCCAGTGAACTTGGCATATTCGACCACTTCACGAGTCTTGGCGATAATTTCTTCATCGCTGGCATCATGGTTCGCCTGCGAGATGTCGATGTGGATGAATTCATAGCCAGCGTCAATGGCCCGCTTGCAACCCTCGACCGTCGGTGCATGGTCGAGGTTCAGATACATCTCGATACCATACTCGGCTTTGTAGTTATCCACCAGGTCGCGCACATTTTCCAGCCCCATGGCCTTTACTTCACCGTCTGAGACTTCGACCAGCACCGGTGACTGCAGTTTTTGCGCTGCCCTGGCCACTGCTATCAAGGTTTCTTGATTGTCGATATTAAACGCGCCCACCGCGAAATGTTGCGCCCTCGTGCGCTGCATGAGGTGCCGCGCCCGTGTGGTGTTGTGCCGAATTTCTGAAATGGTCAGTCCCATATGCCCCCTTCTTACTTATGCTTAGTATACCAGTAACGAGCACATCTGAAAAGAGCTAGCGCGAAAGGAATTGGCGGATCAGAGCAGCAAGCGACATGACATCAAGGCCATGTTTTTGCCATAGCTCCTGCATTTGACCACTCTCGCCGAACGCATCGCGCACCCCGAGACGCAGTACCGGCAAGGGGCGACGCTCACTCAAGAGCTCCGCCACCGCCGAACCAAATCCTCCCGCCACTTGCGCCTCTTCAGCCGTCACCACTTGACCGCATTTCTGAGCTGCAGCGAGCACTGCAGCCTCGTCCAGTGGCTTGATGGTCGGTAGATGCACGACTTCTGCCTGGATGCCCTCAGCCGCCAACTGCTCCGCTGCCATCAGTAGCTGGTAGCTCATCGTTCCTGTCCCGAGGAGCGCCACATCGCCTCCCTCGCGCAGCGTATAGCCCTTCCCGATATCAAGTCCATCATGCGCCAAAAATACCGGCGTCTTCTCGCGCGGGAGACGAATATAATTCGGGCGCTCGTCAAGAGCCATCAGCGCCGCAAACAAAGCCGCCTCCGTCGCATCGCCGGGTGCCAACACGACCATGTTTGGCAGAGCCCGCATCAGTGCGATATCTTCCAGCATTTGATGAGTCGCACCATCGGGTCCGACATTCAGCCCAGCGTGCGAGCCTACGAGTTTGACCGGCTGATTATTAAGACAGATGGTTGTGCGAATCTGCTCCCAGTTGCGACCTGGACTAAACGCAGCGTAGCTAGCGGCGAACGGCACCGCGCCCATGGCAGCTAAACCCGAGGCCATGGTCACCAGATGCTGTTCTGCGACACCAACCTCGATACAGCGCGGGCGACCGACCTCGCGAGCAAATTCACCGAACCCGACACTTTCCATGAGGTCAGCACTCAGTGCAACCACGCGCCTGTCTCGTCGCGCCACATCCACTAGCCCACGACCGAACCCAACGCGCATCGCCTCGTGCATCGGCTCCTGCCAGTCATCCCGCAAAAGACTCATCCGTACACCTCCAGTTGCGCGAGTGCTCGCTCAGCATCCTCGGCACTTGGCGCCTTGCCATGCCACGTATGGTCATACTCCATAAAATCAACACCGCGACCCGGGATGGTATGGGCGATGATAACGCTTGGTCGCGAGGTGATGGAGCGCGCCATACTGGTCGCCTCGATGATACTCTGCATATTATGCCCATCAACCTCCTGCACATGCCAGCCAAAGCTTTCCCATTTATCGCGCAGATCCTCCAGCGGCATCACATCCTCCGTCTGACCGCCAATCTGGATATTATTTCGGTCAACGATGGCAATCAATTGGCCTAATTGATATTTGGCGGCCGACATCGCTGCCTCCCAAATGTTTCCCTCGTTCAATTCCCCATCACCCAGCGTGCAATACACGAAACGATGCGGTGACGGCTCCAAATGGTGCAAATGATACGCCATGCCAACTGCCTGGCTGAGGCCCGAGCCGAGCGGCCCGCTGGTTGTCTCTAGACCTGGTAGCATGGTCCGCTCCGGATGCCCCTGCAGACGCGAGCCCAGACGCCGCAAGGTGCCGAGTTCACTCGACGGGAAAAAGCCACGCGCCGCCATCACAGCGTAGAGCAGCGGTGCATAGTGACCATTACTCATCACCAAAAGATCACGCTCCGGCCAATCTGGCTGCTCTGCATCGATCCGCATCACGTGAAAGTAAAGCGCTGTCATCACCTCCGTAAAGCCAAGTGGACCTGCCGCATGACCACTTCCCGCCACCTGGAGCTGACGAATAATCGCGCGGCGCACTTCCAGCGCCACACGCTCGAGTTGAGGTATCGTCAGACCACCCATGCGTCGTCCTTACCCCAGGACACCCGTCTTGGTAATTTCTTGCTGCAGCTGACTAAAGGCAGCGTGCGGATCGCTGGATTTTTGGATGGCACCGCCAACGTTCAGCACATTGACGCCGCCCTGCACCAGGCTATAGGCATTGTCCACCATGACGCCGCCATCCCAGCCAATTTCGACATTTGGGTTGATAGTCTTGATAAGGCGAATCTTCTCCAGCTGCATCAAGCTCGCCGAGCCGCCAAACTTACCGAGCTCACCACTAAAAATAAGGACATGTTCTGCCTCTTTGATGAGCGCCTCAACCGTCCGTGGCACCGTCGGTCGCAGCAGCGCCAGGCCGGCCATGATGCCCGCCTGCTTGATATCGCGTAGCGCCCGTAAGACATCGGCCTCGGCCTCGGCATGCACGATGATAAGGTGCGGACGCAGCGCGATGAGCTTCGGTACGTATTCGTCGAGCTTGTGCGCCATGAGATGAATATCGATCGTCCAGCCCGCCGGCGCCCACAGTTCGGACACGCCCACGGTAAAGCTGGGCGCAAACTCACCGTCAGTTAGGTCGATATGTACCCGTTCGGCAAAGCCAGTGATGCGCTCCACCTGCTCCTTGTACTGCTCAGCGCTCTCGGCGAGCACTGCTGGTGCGATAATAGCGCTCATGCCAGCTCATCCAGTTGCGCATTGCGCCGGTTAAATCGTGCGGCATTAGCATATGGTGTATTCAGCCAGGTTTCGATGATGCCCTTCCAGGCCGCTTCATTATCCTCCAGCACCCGTGCTGGCAGACAGAGGACATTGGAGTTATTATCATTTCGCGTCATTTTCGCTTCGTAGGCGTCCCATATGAGGCTGGCGCGAATACCCCGAAAACGGTTAGCTGCCATGCACATCCCCTGGCCGCCACCACAAAGCAGAATCGCCCGCGGGTCGTCACTCGTATCACCGATAACGCGCAGCGCTGCCGCCTGAGCGAATTGTGGAAAATCATCATCTGGGTTTAGCTCCTTGCCACCGACGTCCTCGACGTCATAGCCATTTTTTACCAAGTAGGCGAACACCTGCTCTTTCAGATGAAACCCACGATGATCCGAACCCAAATAAATCTTCATGTGTTTAGTATAAGCGGGATGAGGGGAATTTGCAAGGAAGGCGGTGAAATGGGGCGAAAGTATTGACTTTTTTCGTTCAGTATGATATATATATATCAGCCTTTTTGACAGATTTATCGCAATTTGTCAAACCGTGCTTCGCTCGTGGCGTCAGATACGCCACTGGGCTTGAGGCGCGGAACGGCCGCACCTCATGGACAACGGAAGGAGTGGCTATGTCCACCATCACCATCGGATTCCTGGCTATCCTGCTTATGATGGTTATCATGAGCGTCATGGCCATCGAGGGGATGCGACGGAACATCCCCGCCTGGATTCTAACCGGAGCAGGATGCGTCCTGCTTCTGGGAGGTACGGGGAGCTGGTGGCTAGGAAGCCTCGAGCTTCCGACTGAGGCGCACAGCCTCAGCTGGCTGATAGCACCCCTGAGGGCGCTGCCGGACGTCGTCTGGATAGGCGAGGCCATCATGGGCCTCATCCTGCTGGCTGTCGCCCTGGTCCTGGCCTTGCTGAAGATATTTCGGCAAGGTGAGTGAGGTGCCCCGCGCCAGCAGAGGCGCACTACTAAATATTCTGCGAAACCGCCGGAAAGCCCGGCGTCCCCGCATCAACCATGATGCGGGGTTTTTCCTTTTCGAGGAACTGTCACTACGACCTAGGCGCGCTGCAGATAATGCCCGACGTCCGCCACCAGCTCGACCAGGCGGTTGGAGTAGCCCCATTCGTTGTCGTACCAGACCATGATTTTTACGAGATTGCCGTCGACCACCTTGGTGAGTGGCAGGTCGACGATGCCGGAGTGTGAATTGCCGATGAAATCACGGCTCACCAGCGGCTCTTCGGATACGCCAAGGATGCCCTGGTAGAAATCATCCGCGGCAGCTTTTTTGAAGGCAGCGTTGATCTCGTCCACGGTGACGTCGCGGCGCAGTAGTGCCGTCACGTCGCTCAGGCTGACCACTGGGGTCGGCACGCGCACACTGAGGCCATCGAACTTGCCCGTCAGCTGCGGCAAGGTCTTCGTCACGGCGATGGCCGCGCCCGTGGTGGTCGGCACCATGTTTTCAGCGGCGTTGCGACCCTCGCGCAGATCCTTGGCCGGCGCGTCCTGTAGGCGCTGGCTGGCGGTGTAGCTGTGGATGGTGGTGAGCATGGATTTTTCGACGCCAAATTCTGCGTCCAGGATGGCCATGACGACACCAAGTGAGTTCGTGGTGCAGCTGGCGTTGGAGACGATAGGTGTGGCGTCTTTCACCTTGCTATCGTTGGCACCGAGGACGATGGTGTCCACGCCGTCAGATTTGGTCGGACCTGAGATGACCACGCGCTTAGCGCCAGCAGTCAGGTGCTTGCCCGCCCCGTCCTTATCAGTGAAAAGGCCAGTTGATTCGATGACGACATCGATCTGCATATCCCGCCATGGCAGCAGGCTGGGGTCTTTTTCTGCCAGTACTTTGATTTCTTTGCCGTCAACTACGAGTGCGGTGTCGGTGTATGACACATCACGAGCATAATCGCCGTAGTTGCTGTCGTGCTTCAGCAGATACGCCAGAGTGCGCGTATCCGTCAAGTCGTTGATCGCCACGATGTCGAGATCACTCCGTTCCCACGCGATTTTAAAGGCGCTGCGACCGATGCGGCCAAAGCCATTGATTGCTACTTTTGTTACTGCCATAATCCCTCCCGTTCTGGTTTAGCATTAGCACTTTTTTCTATTATACTACAGGCAGCGCGCCAGGATAAGGTATAATAAAGCTATGAAGCGCGAGGAATTGCTCCAGCTAGCAGAGCCCTACTACGAAGATACTGAGCTCCTTGAGCTGGCGAGCGCCATCGATATCGCGACACAAAAACATACGGGGCAAAAACGCCGAAGTGGCGAGCCGTACATCACCCACCCTTTGAGTGTGGCGGGGATTCTCGTCGAGTGGGGCATGGATATCGATACGGTGATCGCGGGAGTGCTCCATGACACGCTGGAGGATACCGATGCCACGCTGGAGGAATTGGAAAGCCTGTTCGGGCGCGATGTGGCATTTCTCGTGGACGGCGTGACGAAGGTGTCCCAGGCCCGCGCGGGAATGCGGGACCTGAAGAGTTACCTGCCAAATACGAAGGACAATCTCGCGAAGCTCATGATCGCGGTGGGTGAAGATATCCGGGTGATCATCATCAAATTGGCAGATCGGCTACACAATATGCGCACCCTGCAGCATATGCCGCCAGAGAAGCAGAAAAAAATTGCCCGAGAAACCATCGAGGTGTTTGCGCCGCTGGCTGATCGGCTTAACATGGGGCGGGCTCGAGTGCAGCTGGAGGAATTGAGCTTTCAATACCTGATGCCGAAAGCGTTTTTTCGCACTAAAACACTGATGAATAGCCGCCTTAAAAAGAGTCAGCGCAAACTCGATAAAGTGCGCCGCGAAATCGAAGCGCGCCTGCGCCAGGAGGGCCTCGTCTTTCATGTCGAGGGGCGCGTTAAGAGCGTGTATAGCCTGTTTAAGAAGCTCGACCGCGTGGGTGATATTGATAAAATTTATGATCTGATCGCGCTGCGTATCGTGGTGGATGATATCCCGACGGCGTATCTGGTGCTCGGTGTGCTGCATGAGATGTATCAGCCACTGTACGAGCGGATCAAGGACTACGTGGCGACGCCGAAAGAAAATGGCTATCAAAGCCTGCATACGACAGTGCAGACGCCGACGGGGCAAATTGTCGAGCTGCAAATCCGCACCCAGGACATGCATGACTACGCTGAGCGCGGGCTGGCGGCCAGTTTTCATTATAATGAGCAGAAGATGACCGACGCCTACCGGACGGGTAAAATTGCTGCGCTGCCAGCTGACCTTGCCTGGATCCGTGATCTACAGGAGGCTGCCGCCAAGGCGCGCGCCGGCAAGGCCTTTGACTCGAAAAAGTTTCGCCTCACCCTATTTGCCGACCGTATCTTTATCTACTCGCCAAAGGGAGATATTTACGATTTGCCGCATGGCGCGTTTCCACTCGACTACGCCTATCGTATCCACTCTGACATCGCGGCGCGAGCCAGCGGCTTTAAGGTAAATGGTGTGATGAGGCCATTTGATTATCGTCTGCAGCACGGTGACACCATCGAGATACTCACCAGCAAAACAGCCAAGCCAAAGCCCGACTGGCGCGACCTGGTCGTTACGTCTCATGCCAAGGAAAAATTGCGCCAGCAGCTGGCCCGACAGGGCGGCATCATACAGCAGCTGACTGGACTTACGAGCCGTGTTTCGTCATTCATCGGCGGCAAAAAAGCGAAGAAGAAAAAATAGCCCCATGCGCGTGGTATAAGGCACAGGGCTGAGCTCGTGAGGCGTAAATGCGCTACGCCTGCTGGTTCCACCGCTCGATTGATTCAGCGATAACTTGCTTGGCTTCGTCGATGCCAGCAAATTCCTTGACGACTGTCGAGCCTGGTTTTTTCAAATCCTTGTAGTGGGTAAAATGATGCTCAATTTGCTTCAGGAGCTGCGCTGGAATGTCCTCGAGCGACTGCAGCGCATTGCCGGTGTGGCGGTCATCGCTCGGTACCGCGATAATCTTATCGTCCACCTCGCCGTCATCCACGAACTTCATCACGCCCAAAATGCGCGCCGTCACCACCACGCCGGTCGGCAGTGGTTCGTCGGTGATGAGTAACACATCCAGCTCGTCGCCGTCCTCATCTAGGGTCTGCGGGATAAAGCCGTAGTTTGTCGGCTTAGCGAACACAGCTGGCTCCACGCGGTCGAGGCGCATCACGCCGACTTTGCGGTCCCATTCGATTTTATGACTCGAGCCAGTCGGGATTTCCACGACAACGGTGAGTTCGCCGTCTTGGTAATTGCCCGGGGTTAGTACTTGATTGAAATCTGCCATCTTCTTACTCCTTTCTGGCCTTTTCTTGCAAATATTCACGAATCTGCAGTGCCGCAACCGCACCCTCACCGACGGCTGAGGCGATCTGCATGGTCGCACCTGAACGGACATCACCTGAGGCGAAAACACCCGGGATGGCCGTGCATAGATGCTGATCCGTCACGATATGCCCCGCCGGGTCAAGCTCAACCTCAGAGCCAGTCAGGAACTGAGTGTTCGGAATAAGCCCGATAAACACGAAGATGCCGTCCGCCGTGAGCTCCTGCTGCTGCCCATCCTGCGTAGACCGTACACCGTAGAAGGTGCCGTCTTTGATGAGAATTTCATCAGTGGTCGCGCCTAAGTGGACGGTAATTTTTCCCTCGTCCACATATTTCTGCAATTCTTTTTGCAGAACATCACTGGCACGAAGCTGGCTGCGCACCAATAGATCGATGTGCGTGGCGTAGCGCGTCAGAAAGATGGCCTCTTGGACCGCCGAGTTACCGCCGCCCACCACGATGAGCCGCTTCTCGCGATAAAACGCACCATCGCATGTTGCGCAGTAGTGGACGCCGCGGCCATACAGCTCGTCTTCTCCTGGCACGCCAAGTTTGCGATGGTTTGAGCCAGTCGCCAGAAGCACCGCCTTCGCACGGACCGGCGCGCCATCAACCACGAGCTCCAGCTCATCATCAACCCGGCGCAGCGCCGACACATCACCGTACTGAATGTCCGCGCCAAAGCGCTCGGCTTGCTGCTGGAGTTCACTCGCTAACTTCATGCCGGTCACGCCCTCGGCAAACCCTGGATAATTATCAATCTGGTCAGTGATAGCCGCCATGCCGCCAACTACTCCGCGCTCATACAGCGTCGTCTGCACATCCTCGCGGGTCAGATAAATCGCTGCCGTCAGGGCGCTCGGCCCCGCTCCGACGATGACAACTTCTTTTGTTTCTGTCGTCGTACTCATTATGCGCCCACTCCTAGTCGCTTATAGTACGTTTTTATGGCTTCTGGCACTTCTGGCTGCGGAATATCAGCCGGTGCCTCAACCGCCATAACGACAAATTTTAGCGGTGTGTTTGCTGGGATCTTTTCACCCTTGCCCTGCTCACCATATGCCTTCGCCGCTGGAATAGTCAGTTCGCGCACGCCACCGATTTTCATGCCGACAAGACCCTCTTTCCACCCCTGGATCACCGACTCCTTTGCTGGGCCATCGACCGTGAAAGGCGCTTTCAGCGTATCATTTTCGATGGACTGGTCAAAGATCTCACCCTTTGGATTCCAGCCGACATAGTACACCGCCAGTTTCGTATCATCCTTCACCTCGGCGCCCTCACCTACGACGATATCTTCAGTAGCGAGCTCGGTCACCGCTGCCGCGTCAAACGCCGCAACACGCGCTGCGTGCGGAGCAAACGTGCCGTGATAGCGACCACTTAATTCACTTGCTTGCTGCGCCAGCTTATTCTGATATTCGGTAATCTTTTTCTGATAATCCTCTTGCGCCTGCTTCAGCTCGGCCTGGTCGCGTGCGTCATTACCCGGCTGCACCATCATGGCGATAAACCCGCCGATGGTACCCACTGCGAGCACTCCCGTAATAATCCAAATCCCCAGTCGTTGACCACGTGTTGTCGCCATCATTCCTCCTTTTCTTACTCTGGTCAGTATATCACTTTTTGCCTTCAGCAGCAATGTCGTACACCGCAAGCTTCTCTTTCAACTCATCACCCGTCATCGTCTGCAACTTCAGGAGGCGGGCGTAAATACCGTCAGTTTTTGCCAGCGCTTTTGGCGTGCCAATTTCATCAACGCGGCCATCTTTGAGCGTGATGATGCGGTCAACCGCCGCGATAGTACTCAGGCGATGGGCGATGATGAGCGTGGTGCGCCCCTTCATCAGCCGATCCAGTGCCTGCTGCACCAAATGTTCACTCTTATTGTCCAGGCTGCTGGTCGCCTCATCGAGCACCAAAATTGGCGCATCTTTGAGAATAGCTCGAGCGATCGCGATACGCTGTTTTTGCCCACCGCTCAGGCGCAATCCGCGCTCGCCGATCTGCGTATCATAGCCATTGTCGAGCTGCCGGATGAACTCATCAGCATTGGCGGCTTTGGCGGCGGCCATAATCTCCTTTTCGCTGGCATCAACCTTGCCATAGGCAATGTTTTCACGAATCGTACCCGAAAAGAGCGCCGGCTCCTGGAACACTGTCGCGATATGTTGGCGCAGGCTATACTGGGTTACGCTGGTGATCGGCGTACCATCGATGGTGATCGTACCTCCCTCGGCATCGTAGAGGCGCATCAGGAGGTTGGTAATGGTAGTTTTGCCGCCACCCGACTCACCAACCAGCGCCACATGCTCGCCCGGCTCGATGGTAAATGAAATATCTCTGAGAACGGGATGATGCGGCACGCTGGCATAGTGGAACGAGACATCTTCAAAGCTAATCTCCCCCTTTTCGACCACCAACGGCATAGCGTCCGGCGCATCTTCGATGTCAGGCCGTCGCTCCATAGCAACCACAAAATCCTTGCTACCCGCCAGGGCTTTTTGGAAGTGATCAACGATAAAGCTCATATTAAACAGCGGCATGCGGAGGTTATTAATGAGGGTGATCAACAGCACCATATCACCAACTGAAAAACGCCGCTCCGCTGTCTGCACAAAAATGTAGGCAAAAATCAGGAAGAAAATAACGCTCAGCACCACACCGCGCACCACGTCCATGGTATGCCAGTAGCGTGACTGTTTGCGCGTGACTGAAATTGTCTTGCGATAGCGTTTGGTGAAATGCCGATATTCCAGGCTCTCGCGCACGTAGCTTTTGACCACCTTAATCTGCGATACCACCTCAGCAAAGCGACCGCTCGCCATGTCAGTTTCGTGGTTTTTGCGTGTCTGAAAGGCCTGCCATTTTTTGCTGGTAAGCATCGTCAGCCACAAAAAGAGCGGATACATGATGATCACCAGTAGCGCCAATTCCCAGCTGTAAGCCAGCACGATACCGATGGTGATGAAGGTCGTGAGCAGCAACTGGAAAAAATTGTTGGCGAACATATTGAGGAAGTTCGTCATTTCGGTGATGGCGCGATTGAGCCGGTTGATGATCGTACCTGTCAATTCACCGTCAAAATAGCTCTGCGGCAGACTGAGCAAATGGTGATAATAGCCTGTCGATAGCTGCGCCTTAAGGCGCGTTGCCATGACGTCGCCCCAGTAGCCACCAAGGTTGCGAATCAGCGTGTTAGCAGCGTCAAACACGAGTAGCAACGCCGCCAGCAAAAGCGCCTGCTCGATGCCGACCGATTTCCCTTCGACGACGTCAACCATCAACGTGGTTGCGCGGGCGATCACAAATGGAATAGCGATGCCGGTTAATGCCACCAAGATGGAGCTAAGGCTCACTCCGATGTAATATTTCACCATACCCCGCGCATAGCCCAGTGTTGTAAGGAGCGGCTTCATCAGGCTTCGACCGCTCCGTGCGTTTCATTTACTTGAGCGACGATGCGCTGCATGAGCGGCGTGATGTCGGCGTCTGTGAGCGTCTTGTCATGCGAAACAAATGTCAGGCGGAAGGTGACGGTCTTCGTCGATGAATCGTCCGCTGGCTGATAGATGGCGACCGGCGTGAGACGCACAGTGAGGTCATTCTGAGCCTGCAGCGCCTCGGTGATGACATCAGCTATGGCCGCATACGACACCGCCGTGTCAACTTTGAGCGACAGGTCGCGCGAGGTTGATGGATAGCGGCTCAATGGCTGATACGAGCTGCGCCGCGTGGTGTAGACCTTCTCCAGGCCGGCCGTGTCGAGCGTCGCTGCAGCAACATACGACGGCAATTTAAACTGCTTGATGACCGATTGCTTTAGCTCGCCAACCATGCCGATAAACTGCCCGTCAGCTGTTTCGACAAGGGCGCTGCGAGCTTGGTCAAATGGCGCGGTCACTGGAAAGTCCAGCGCCTGTTCAATTGGCTTAAAGCGCAGTTCGCAGCCCAGGTCGCGACCCAGCTGCTCAACCAGTCGCCGCACGCGGTAAAACGGTGCGCCACGTCCCGGTTTCTTCGCCGCATAGACCAGATCAGTAAATTGGCTGGCTTCTGGCAAGCCGTCCTCGCCTAGGCCGTGCATCTTAATATGTCCCTTCCCCATCTCGAACAGAGCGAACTCATCATGCCCCGCCTTGATATTCATATGAACTTTGTCGAGCAAACTTGGCAGCACCGTCAGGCGGTAATATTGTAGATCTGGGCTGAGCGCATTGGACAATTTGTAGGCCTGCGACACATCTTGCTCGGCTTTTTGTATGAGCTGCTCGTGCACGAAACTGTAGGTCAATACTTCATTTGCACCAGTGCGAGACAGACTGTCGCGGACCGCCTGCTTCAGCTGACGGCGCGAGTTTTTCGGCGCAGGCTGGGCGGCGCGGCGCGGCAGTTCACGCGGCAATTGGTCAAAGCCGTGCAGCCGACCAACTTCTTCGACGATGTCTTCCGGCAGTGCGATATCTTGCCGCCAAAACGGCACGAACACCATCAGCCCCGCCTCGCCATATTCGCTGGCATCTTCTGCTAAAAATTCCACATTGCGTAGCAGCGTCTGCATGTCGGCGTCGCTCAGGTTCTGCCCCAGCCGCTCCGCCACAAATCCCGGCGGTACTGTCATGCCGCGAGTGCGGCGCAGGCCGTCAGTCAGTACGCTCGGCATCGCATCGCTGCCGCTGGAAAAGACTGGGCTAGCCTGCCTGCCGCCGACCAGCTGCATCAATTGCCCGAGAACTGGACTGGTCTGCAGCGGTGACTGCCCCTTGTTAAAGCGCGCCAAAGCATCGGTAAAAATCCCATGACGCATGGCTGTTTTACGCACTGCATACATGTCGAAAGTGCCGCACTCCAGCACCACACGCGTCGTCTCAGCCGACACCTCAGTGTCGCTGCCGCCCATCACGCCCGCCAGGCCGATGACGCCCTCAGCGTCTGCGATAACGATGTCGTCGCTTGTCAGCTCATAGTTCTTGCCGTTCAGTAGCCGCACCGTTTCGCCTGCCCGCGCCAGGCGCGCGCCGATGGTCTGCCCGCGCAGCTTGTCATAATCATAGGCGTGCGTCGGCTGCGCCGTCATCAGCATCAGGTAGTTCGTGGCGTCAACGATGTTGTTGATCGGCTTACCGCCCATGGCCACCAGCTGGCACTGTAGCCAGAGCGGGCTCGGGCCGACTGTTACGCTGTCTAGCGCCACAAAGCGCAGGCTCGGCACCAGTGCGGTGTCGTCATTGAACGCCTGAAGCTCCAGCCCCGAAGCGTCAGCAAATTCCTGGATAACATTGTACCAGTCCGGGCTGGTAAACGCTTGGCCGAAAATCCCCGCCATCTCCCGCGCCACGCCGAGTTGCCCAAGGCAGTCTGGTCGGTGGGTGAACATCTTATTTTCAATCTCGAGCACATGACCCTTCAGCCCAAACACCTTGGCAAAGTCAGCACCAGCGCTCAGCGTCTGCCCCTGCGGCATATCCCGCTCGGTGATTTCCACGATGCCATCATGGTCGCTGCCGATGGCCAACTCATCCGCCGCCGCCAACATCCCCTGGCTCAGCACACCGCGCAGCGGCCGCGCGTCCAGGACAAACGGCTCGCCCTCGTCGACACTGGCCGGCACCACGCTCTTTGGCGGTAGCCAAATCGCCCACATATCGGCATGCACATTTGGCGCACCACACACCACCTGCACCAGACCGTTTTCATCCCGCGGCATGTCTGGCACGACGCCGCCATCATCAATTTTCGTCACCGTCAGGCGGTCAGCATCTGGATGTTTGGCGCACTCCACCACCCGCACGATACGCGCACCTTGGTATTTTTGCCCCAGGTCAATCACCGCCTCGACGCCGCCCAATCGTGCATTCACCCGCTCGACGAGCTCATCGACCGCCGGCAATTCAAATCCAACCAGCTGTTGTACAATATCTAAGCTTACCTTCATATGTTTTTAGTATAGCATTTTTATCAGATGAGAGCGAGAGCCGCGGACTAGGAACGCCTTGACTGATAAGACTCAGCGAGCAGCCGATACGAACGCGAGCGAAATGCTACCAGCACCAGCCCGATGAGCAGTGCGCCTGCCAGCAAAAACACCACCGCCACGCCACGCATTTGCCCCGTGCCGATCAGCCAGCTCCACTGGGCCTGCATGTCGGGATCGCGAAAGGCCGGGATGATGAAGAATTCAGCCAGCGGCGCGATGAGAAACGCGGTGATTGGTGCAGTGGCAGACTCTAACGCACCTGCCAGGCCAAAGACTCGCCCTTGCTTTTTGAACGGCACGACTTTTTGCAATACCGTCTGTTCGGCTGCTTCAGCAAATGGCACGCAAACCATGTACAACCACGCACCAACCACCAGCAGCCAACCAGCTTCGCGAACGGTAAACATCATGCCGATGACGGCAACGATCAAATTGACCAGCAGCAGTGTCCGAAGCGGCCGCTTCCCTAGGCCAAATTTCCCCGCCAGCAGCCCGCCGATCACAAAGCCCGTCCCGCTCAGCCCAAACACGATGCCCCATTGCTCCACCGAAAATAGCGTCAAGCCATACGGGTCGAGCAGTGCCATGTACGCCCCGCCGATGAGATTATTGAACACCGCAAAAATCACCAACCCAAGCAGCCCCGGCACTGCCACGATGGCCGCCCAGCCACCCTTGATGTCGATCAGCTTGTTTGCCAGTTCTGGGTCGTGCGCAATTTCCTTTTCGGGAATATCCAGCCGCCACATATGCAGCGTTGCCAGCAGCATCAATACGGTCGCGATCACCAACGTCCAGCCCATGCCGAGCAACCCGATCGACAGCCCGCTTACCACCGACGTCACGATAAATCCAACCCCATTCACTGCACCAACCAGCCCATTCGCCTTATCGCGCTCGGCCGCTGGCACCATCAATGTCACTGTGGTACTGAGCGCAACATTACGCATATTGCCGATGACCGCACCGATGAGTATCAGCACACCGAACAGCCATAGGACAGGGTCGCTCGCGCTGGCTGATTCACCACGCAGCCCCAGCCAATACACCAGGCCACCCACGCTAAACGCAGCACTTGCCACCACATTTGCCAGCAGCATAACTGATTTTTTATAATGCCGATCAACAAATGCCCCAAACACGAGCGACGCAAACGACGCCAGCAGCATATAGGCACCACCCAGCAGGCCAGTTACCAACACCGACTGCGTCGCCAGATACACCCAAAACGTCAAGGCAAACCAGAGGTAGCCATTGGTGACATTGCTCACTAAATTATTCGCCAGGACGGCGTAAAATTGTTTCATCGTATAATCCATCTCACCAGTATAGCAAAACAACCGCCTCTATCATACGAGACGGTTGCTTGTCCTATCAAAGAATCGCGATGTCTACAGTGCTTTCACCAGTGGCACTACCGATTCATCAAACCGAGCAGCGTCAAGCAGTGATCCATCTGGTGCGATGTCTGCGGTAAAACGCAAGTGAACCGATTCGGCTGCAACTGACGCGTTAACCTGCTTCAACAATGTTTCAAGCAGCGGCTCACTTGCCTTATCTTCACCCCAACTGTAGCCAATCACCGCCACTGGCTTCTCGGCCCATGGCGTATACAGCCAGTCAATCGCATTCTTCAGCACTGCACTTGGCTGATAGTTATAGGTTGGCGTCAAGAAAATCATCCCGTCGCTTGCACTCACTGCGTCATGCCACTGCTGCACCTTTTCATCGGTGATGGTAAAATCAGGGCTACTTGGTGGCATTGGTGAATTAACAAATGGCAGATCTAGCTCACGCAGATTAACAACCTGTGCTTCGACGCCAGCGTCCTGACACACGCGCAATACTTCGTTCGCTAGTGCTTCGCTCACGTTATTTGGGCGTGCGCTCCCCGTTACAATACTAATCATAGTCCTTACTCCTCCTTTTCTTGTCTTTTTATTATATCACGATAATGGTCAATACCGCCCTCACAGCGCTACTTTCACTGCAGTAGAAATTCGTACTCTTTATATATCAGCCCATCTTTAAATTCAAAAATATCAACTGAACGTTTGCCTTCGTCATCGACCAAGTAACTGACGATGCGTCGGCCGTCACGCGACGTGAACATATGCTCGCAGCGAAATTGCACCTCAACGCCTTGATATGCCCGCTGTATCGTCTCCAAATAACCCTTGATTCCTTGTATTATTTTCTCATTATCGCCGTATAGCCACCATGTAACCTCAGGGTGCAGAAATTGGCGATACTGCGCCCAGTCTCGCTGATTTTCCGCCTCAAAAAATGCAAGCAGTAGCTCTCGTGTTGACATATGACTACCTCATTTATGCCGCCACAATCTTCGCCTGAATCTCATCCAGCCGCGCATCGTCCATTTTCGGACCCTCGGCTGTCGTCAGCCAGCCCTTGTACGTTTCATTAAACTCGGCGTTTTCACTCCAGACATCAGTCCGACCGGCCAGCTCGCCGTGCAGCGGGATAAGCTTGGCATGGACATGCGCTACGCCCGTCCCTTCAAACACCAGGGCCACTCGCGGCGTGTCAAACGCTTTTTCGAGGAGCTTGGCGACGGTACGCGCCGCCCGCATAAACTCGCCGTACAGCTCATCATCGATCGCAAACACATAATCACCCGGATTTACCTTCGGAATCACCACCGTAAAGCCCGGCGTGTTCGGAAACGGCGTCAAAAACGCCAGAAACTTCTCGTCCTCCCAGACCTTCCAGGATTTCATCTTGCCTTCTACGATATCGTCAAAAATAGTGCGGTTCATATTCCTCCTTTACGCAAATAAATCATTCAACGCTTCGCTCACTGTTGGGTGGGTAAAAATTTGGTCACGCAGCACGGTGTACGGTAAGTCGTTATCCATCACGGTTTTGATGATATTGATAACTTCTGGCGAGTTGCGACACAGCAAGCTGGCGCCTAAAATTCGCTCGGTGTTCGCATCGATCACCGCACGCAGCAAGCCTGTGGTGGTGTTGTCAACATGTAGGCGCGGAATCGCCATGGCGGGCAGTTCTTTCACGATAATGTCACGCCCCGCTGCTCTCGCCTCAGCCTCCGTCATACCCACCCGAGCTAGCGGCGTTTGCATAAAGACAGCATAGGGCAAGGTTTTTTGCTCGGCACGAGTATACGAGCCATCACCCAGCAGCTGGCTTTTCACGATCCGAAAATCATCCAGCGACGCATAGGTAAATTGCGGCCCGCCGGTCACGTCGCCCATCGCCCAAATATGCGGCTGACTGGTGCGGAGTGTTTCATCAACCACGATCGCCCCGCGCTCGTCCGTCGCCACGCCGGCGGCTGACAAATTCAAGCTCACCGTTGCCGGGCGGCGGCCAGTGGCCAGTAGCACGGCATCGCAACCATAAAACATCTCACGCGTTCGCTCGATCACCCGTGCGAGCGTCTCGTCACCCTCAATTGCCGCCACATCAGCCCCGAACACGATTTTTATACCCTGTGCCTGCAGCGCTTCCGTTGCCGCTGCGGCAATCGCCGGGTCTTCGCGCGCCAACAGCGCATCGCCCTTCTCAAGAATCACCACCTCGGTGCCTAATTTAGCGTAGGTCGAGGCAAATTCCAGCCCAATATAGCCGCCGCCGATGACGACCAGACGCTGCGGCTGCTCCCGCCGCTCAAGCAGTTCCGTACTCGTATACACCAGCGGATGATCCACACCCGGAATATCCGGGATAATCGATTCCGCTCCGGTGTTAATAAATAGCTGCTGTGCAGTAAGCAGCAGCTCATCATCGCCCGCCGCAACCTTCACGGTATGCGCATCCACAAACGACGCCTCACCTTCGATCACGCTGACCGTTTCACGATCCGCCAGCATATGATAATTCTTGTCATTCAGCCGCGTTACCACCGCCGCCTTGTGTGCCATGGCTTCATCAAAACTTTGGTGATGCTCGGCCGCATTCACCAGCACCTTGGTGGGGATGCACGCAATATTGATGCAGGTGCCGCCATACATCTTTGGCGACCGCTCCACCAGCGCTACCTTTTTGCCCGCATTCGCCAGCGCCACCGCCAGCGTCTTACCCGCCTTACCAAAGCCGATGATAAGTGCGTCAAATTGCTGTGTGTTCATGTATCCCTCCTCTCTACGGACCGCTTCTCTTTCTGAACAGCGATATAAAGAGTGCACCTCGCCACGCCATCGGCCGTATATTCCGCCGGCGTACTCACTTCAAAATCTTGCGTATACGCCCGCTGCAATATGCCAGCTTTTTCATCGCGCCAGACATGCTGCCACGCCTCGGCTACACAAGTCGCCACATTCCTACCGCTAGCCTCATATCGCCGAAATATTCCTCGAACCGCCTCATCTTCAAGTTGCTTAATGCGCACCACACTGGCAAGCAAAATAGTCAAATCATACGCACCGTCCATACCATTTTCATAGCGAGAATACCGTGCTATTGGAAACTCGCCAGCTGCCGCCTGAGTAAGTAGCGGGATCTGACCCGACATCACCGCGTTCCACAACTCCTCAATCCGAGCAATCCCTGCAGGCGAATTATCGGTGCGAATAGTGATATGATTCATTACTTCTCCTTCGTTAGTTATAAGTGCACGCTTCAGTCGCCGATAATCGTATTAAAACTGTCCCAAAAAGTCCAACTTGCCGCTTTCAAAATGCCGCACGTCCTCGATGCCGTATTTCATCATCACCAGGCGGTCGATGCCGCAGCCAAAGGCAAAGCCGGTGTATTCTGCTGGGTCGATGTCGGCGGCACGCAGCACGTTCGGGTGGATCATACCGCAACCAAGTAGCTCGATCCAGCCTTCACCCGAGCACACTTTACAATCTGGGTTTTTGCCTTCGCAGAACGGACAGCTCAGGGCAAACTCAAAGCTTGGTTCGGTGAATGGAAAGTAGAACGGGTTTACCCGCACCTCTAATTTTTGGCCGTAATATTCTTGCAAAAACTCTTGCAGGGTGGCAATCAAATTGCCGACATTTACACCCTTAGCCACATAAACACCCTCGATTTGATAGAAGGTGTGTTCGTGCCGAGCGTCTAAATCCTCGTTGCGAAACACACGGTCTGGCACAATGGCGGCAATTGCCTCGCCTTTCGCCAAGTTCGCCGCATATTTTTTGAGCACACGATTTTGCATAGTGCTAGTATGTGCTGGGGCAATCAAGCGGTCGCCCTGCGCGTCGGTCTCTTCGGTCATGAAGGTGTCATAATCATCACGCGCCGGGTGGCCTTTGGGGAAATTCAGACTCTCAAACATATGGAACTGGTCGTCCATTTCACGCGATTCTTCCACCACATAGCCCATGCGATTAAAGATGTCAGAGATCCGCTCAATTTCGCGCATCAGCGGGTGGATCGTCCCCTGGTCGCTTGGTAGCAGCTCTGGAATTTCGGCATTGATATCCATTGGCGCCGTCACATCGATTGGTGGCAAATCCACCCGCGCCAACTCTTCCTCGCGCGCTGCCACTGCCTGCTCGACAGCCACTTTCACCGTATTCACCGCCTGGCCAAACGCCGCGCGCTCCTCGGCCGGCAATGTCGGAATGATGCCGTATAGCTCGCGCAGCTCCGTCGCCCGCAGCACGCTGCGCGGCTCATCGGCCTGGGCCACTCGCGCCAGTAATATCTCTTTGACTTCCGCTAATCGCTCCATCTCACCGCCCCTGCATCAAAAATAACGCCACGACTACCGCCGCCATGATCACGATGACAATCCATGCCCACGCCAGCGTTGTCGTTTGCTTCGTTCCCTCGAGGTAGCGAACATCTTCCACGCCATCCATCGCCGCATCCTCACGCAAGTGGCTGTTCTTCGTTTTTTCCCGCAGCTCCGCCGCGATACGTTCCTGGAGCTCACTTCGCCTGTCTTGTTGATTTACAAATAATCCCATGTGGTCCATTATATCAGACGTGTTATAATAAAATGAATAGTACATAAAGGAGGGACTATGGCCACAAAGAAGACAACGAAAAAGGCCGCAAGTGCTGCGTCAACTCCGCGTAAGAAGACGACAGCCACTGCAACGAAAACAACGACAACGCGCGTAACCACCAAATCACAGACGGCATCAGCTCCTATCGCGTCGCCAGCACGAGTTAATACCAAACTTCCAACCAACCTGGTGAATATCGTGATCGCTGAGATACTCGGCACCTTTATTCTGACGCTGGTTGCACTCTTTACGAGCCTTGGCATGACACCGCTATACGTCGGCCTGACACTGATGGCGCTCGTCCTGTTTATCGGTGGCGTATCCGGCGCTCATGTCAACCCAGCTGTCACTTTCGGTCTGTGGTCAATGCGCAAGTTACAAACTGTTCTCGTACCATTCTACTGGGCAGCACAGTTCCTTGGCGCCATGGCAGCGGTTGTTCTGATCAGCACCCTGTCTATGGGCAATTTTGTGGTTCACTTCGACCACTTCCTTGACTTCTCATGGAGCATCTTCGCGCTTGAGCTCATCGGTATGGCGATCTTCATGTTTGGCATCGGTGCCGCAATTTCACGCACTGACCTGAAGCCTACTGGCAAGGCAGTCGCTATCGGTAGCGCGCTTACTGTTGGCCTGATCGCCACCAGCACACTCTACCCTACCATCCAAAGCGCCGCTGTCCTGAAGCAGGAAAAGGAGCAAACCGCCAACCTCGAGCAGCTCACGACGGAAAAGAAGCCGGGCGAGCGCATGTATCCTCGAGAAGTCTATGTGGGTGGCGCTACCCTGAACCCAGCTGTTGCGATGGCAGTTACTGAAAAAACCGACTCGCAACTACGTAACCAAGGCATGCCATTCCGCGAGGGTGAAAAGGCTTACACTCGCCTGAGCCTGGAAGTTATCCTGGCGACGCTTGTCGGTGCGGCGCTCGGTGGTAATTTGTTCCTGCTGGTCAATTACCGCAACAAGCTCGAAGCGTAATCGACGCCAGTGCTTACCAAAAATCCCCCGCGTCCTGACGGGGGATTTTACTATTCGCCAGTACGGCTATTCGTCCTGCATCGGCTTGTCCAGCAGCAGCGGATCCGTCTGCTGCTCGCCGCCAGAAATTTTCACCACGTCCTTGTCAATTTTCGCCAGCTCTTTGTACGAATTATTATAATGCCCCACGGTCGTCCCCAGACTCTTGCCGAGCTTACCCATCAGCTCATCAAACTTTTTGATATGCACACCGAGCTGGCCGACCCGCACCTGAATGTCCTTGGCCTGCTCCTCGATCTGCAGGCTACGCAGCCCCTGCAGCACCGTCTGGAGGTATGCCAAGAAACTGGTCGGACTGACGATGATGACTCGTTTGTCACGAAAGGCATACTCGATGAGATCGCGCGAACTACCGCCCGCCCCGACATTGTTGATCAACAAGTCGTAGTACAGCGATTCTGACGGGATGAACATGAAAGCAAAATCCATGGTGTGTTCGCGCGGCCGAATGTACTTGGCGGTTTCGTCGATGCGCCCCTTCAGGTCAGCCTTGACTCGCGCCAGCAGCGCCTCGCGCTCTGTTTTGCCCTTGGCGTTCACCATGCGGTTGTAATTTTCCAGGCTAAATTTACTGTCCACGGGTAGAATCTGCCCCTTGTCCAGAAAAATTGCCGCATCAACGATCTCCCCATCCTGAAACCGATACTGCATCTGGTACTGGGTCGCTGGCAGCACATTATCCAGCACCGACTCTAGGTAAAATTCGCCAAAAACCCCGCGCTGTTTGGGGTTTGATAGGACATTTTGCAGCGTCTTCAGCTCATCTGCCACATCGACCACCCGACGATTGGTTTCATCTAGTTTCGCCAGGCGCTGCGTCACATCCGCCACCAACTTAGCACTTTCAGACAACTGCTTCTGCACCGAACTTTGCACCTGGGTGTTGCTGCGCTCCAGCTTGTCATTCACCGACTCGCTCAGCCGAGCAATAGTCCGCCCCAGCTCCACCACATCGGTTTTTAGGTAGTCCACCGACGAATTGTGCTTCATTTCCGTCAAGCGCGACAGCACGATAAACAGCATGGCGCCGAGCACCACGGTGATAATGATAAGAATAACGATAAGCAGTTCCATCTTTCAATTGTAACAGACCCTAAAGGCCGATCACAAGGCGCGTCAAGAGGACGAACAGTGCCAGAAAAACGATGGCGGCAACATTACCGCGGATACGATTGATCCACACCACTGTCGCATACACAAACATCGATGCAACGACAGTCAGGATGAGTGACAATACCCACGGACCACCCGTCCACATACCGGCCACACCCCACAGGGCAATTGTCGCTGCGATCACAACTAATAGCGGACGACGCACGCGATGAAGCGCCATGATAGGCACCATCATCACCCCGACCAGCACCAGTGCGAGGTAGCTACTCGTGCGCACTGTGTTCACGCAAATATCTGTATCTGCTCCGCTACTACCGCATAAAATCTGCCCTAGCACGAACGCATCCAGCGCCGCTGCGATCAGCCATATGGCGAGCCCGCTGAGCGCACCCGCCAGACAGATACGCCAGAAAACCGCCTCATTGATGTGAAACAGATACTTTGATGGCCGTTCTTTAAATACTGTTGAAAATAACGTCATGTACAAATTTTACCGTAAAGTTGCAAAAATTACAAATGGTTTATTTAACATGATTCTTATGCTTCGCGAATGGAAGATACCATACCACACCAACACAGGCGATCAGCAGTCCACCCACTACATCCAGCGGCGTATGCACCAGCGCGACAACCCTCCCTATCGCCACCAGAAGACTCAGCACCAGGCAGATGAGCGCCCACCGCTTGTGGCGCGTGCCGAACCACACCGCCAAAGTGATGGCCATGACAAACAGTGCATGGTCGGAAGGAAAACCAGGGTTATTCAGAAAAGACGCCCCCGCATCCACCCCCTGCATCTCGAAAGGCCTCAGGCCGCTCGGCTGATACAGTAGCCCGATGATCTTCGCCATCATAAACGCGGTTAGCCCCGCCATCAGCACTTTCGCATATACCGAGAACTTTTGACCCCGCGGCACGAAACGCAGCAGCGCATAAATACCGATGAGCGCCACAGGCACCACCAGCCCATCAGCAAGGATACGGATGACAAGCGACTCGTTCATACTTTTCATTATACCGCCCACGTCTGAAACTGCAACCTTGCTTTTTCTGCCGCGCCGTAGTACAATGGTTCATGCGTTGGGGATTAGCCAAGCGGTAAGGCAGTGGGTTCTGGTCCCATGATCGGGGGTTCGAATCCCTCATCCCCAGCCAAGAAATGAGATTGACTTTTGTCAATCTTTTTTCTTTATCGCGCCGGTGTCGCCAAGTTATTGTTTACTTTACACTAACAATCCGCTACAATAGCCTCAATCATATGATGAAAGGAGTAAGCATGCGACAACGACAACGAGACATTATCAAGGAGCTTGGGGTTCAGCGTGATATTCGACCAGAGGACGAGATAAAGCAGCGGGTCAATTTTCTCATCAATTACCTGGATACATCCGGCATGCAGGGCTTTGCCCTCGGCATCTCAGGAGGACAGGATTCCCTTCTAGCTGGCATCCTTGCCCAGCGTGCGGTCAAGCAGCGGCGCGGCCTGGGATACACCTCCACCTTTCATGCGCTCCTCCTTCCTTATGGTGAGCAGCGCGACCGGGCGGACGCCGAACGAGCCATCGATGTCATTCAGCCAGATGTCGTCCATGATATCGATATCAAACCGAGTGTTGATGCCATGGTTGCAGCACTCGAAGCAGGCAATGCACTCACTGTCAGTGACTTTAATAAAGGGAATATCAAGGCCAGGGCGCGTATGATCGCCCAGTACGCCGTTGCAGCTGAGCATCGCCTGCTCGTCCTGGGCACTGACCATGCCGCTGAGTCGCTGACTGGCTTTTCACCAAGTATGGTGACGGCGGCGTTGACCTGCAGCCGCTCGCCGGACTCACCAAGCGACAGGGGCGCATGCTTCTCGAGGCTCTTGGTGCACCGACACTTTTCATGACCAAGCCGCCGACCGCAGACCTGCTTGATACGTGCCCTGGGCGAAGCGATGAGCAGGAGCTCGGTGTGTCGTATCAGGTGATTGACGACTACCTGGAGGGTAAAGATATCGACCCACTGCTTGCCAAGAAGCTAGAAGCCCGTTATGACGCGACGCAGCATAAGCGTGCCATGCCCGCGCCCTTCCAGAGATAAACAGGCGCTGGGCAAAAGATGACATTGGCAAAGTCACTATTTCAGCGTATGATAATTGTATGACATACACGACACCCTACCTTCCACCCACGCTCACAGTTGATGCTGTTATGTTTCGCGTGGCCGAGGGTGTACTTGAAGTCATGCTCTTACGGCGAGCGCGTGAGCCGTTCAAGGGGCAATGGGCGCTGCCTGGCGGCTACAATGCCAAGGGTGAGACTACGACCGAGGCGCTAGGACGCATCGTGGCGCAAAAAACTGGTGTCGATATTCACGCCCTACAGCACCTTGAGCAGCTATACACCTTTGATACGGTTGATCGCGATCCGCGCGGTCACGCAGTATCGGTTACCTACCTCGGCGCAAGTCATCACATCGAGCTGCCACACCGAGCAGATGCTGTCGTGCAATTTTTTCCCGTTGATTCACTGCCAGAGCTTGCCTACGACCACGCGACCATCATCGCTTACGCCCGCGAGCGCCTCGCTGCCAAATTGACGTACACAAATATCGCATCGGCATTTCTCGCCGAGCGCTTCACCCTGACTCAGCTGCAGACAGTCTACGAAGCCGTCTTTGGTCACACCTTTGATAAGCGCAATTTTCGCAAAAAATTCCTTAGTCTAGACATGATCGATGAGACGCCAGAGCTATGGACAGAAGGAGCGCACCGCCCCGCGCGCCTCTACACGTTCCGCGACACCGCCATCACCTCCCTCGCCGTGAAATTCTAAGCGTGCGCTTTCGCGTCCAGTGGCTTCTGTGCGATAAGCAGTGTGTTCGTGTGTGGCGCTGACAAGTCGCGAACAAGCTGTCCGCCTCGCCGCTGGTATACCTCCGCAGCTGGCGCGAACCGATGCTCGATAAGCCAAGGATTGGTGATGGCGCGGCTGGACGGCAAAACAGTGAAGCCAGCACGCTCCAGATAGGCCACCCATTGCCGATGGGTGAAAAAACAAAACCGTTCGTGCATCTCGCTCTGCCAACTATCCACATAATCCTTCTTCGCCAAAAACTCGCACAGCGTCGCACGGCTCATCACTTCGTAGCGTACACCATCAACCACCTGCTGGCGCACCGACACCGCTTCGCCTTCTTCACGCCGAAAATCATCAACAAACCGCCGGAACCTCCCGTCAGTTGATAGCCCGGCTATCCCTGGCTTATCCGACCCGTCATCCTGGCGAAACCGTACATACACCTCATCATCACTACCCTCTGGTCCGACCACGTCGTAGTTGATATACACCCCACCCAGCGCCAGCATGTCGTATATTTTTTTCATCAATTCATCCAGCGCCGAACGCCCCATATACGACTCAACCTCATGAGTCAGCGCCATGGTGATAATAGTCTGGAAATAGTCGTTTGGCAGCAATGTGCTCTGCATGATATTACGCTGGTAAAAATAAACGTTTGCATCACCGAACTCACCGGCACTACGGCGCTGCTGACATACTTGAAACAACGGATGCGCCACTTCGACGCCATAAAAATCAGACTCGAATAACTCAGGTCTTTCGCTCAGTAGTTTAATAGTCTGACCCGTCGCACAACCGATATCGAGAATATTTCCCGGTTGCACAGCATCCGCGAACTCAGCGACTTTTCGCCAGGCGTTCTCTTCGAATGCCTGGCGATAGGTTGCATAGTCCCGTGTCTGAGTAATATCACCTTCTTCCGAGTCAATCAGCGGGTCAGCGTACACATCCAGTACCCGCTGCCCAAGTCGATACCGTTGATAATACACCCAACACGCTGGATACACCAGTGCGGCCGTCTCGTCATCCTCCTCCCAGCTCGCACCCGCGCGCAAAATCTTTTCGACGATGTCCCACGGTCGCAGCGCAATCGTTCGTCCAGTCTGCTCATCCAGCTCGACTGGCGCGATAGCAAACCCCAGCGCACGATACATGGCGATAACCGCAGGCGTTGAACATGCCACTGTCGTGTTTTCTGGCGTCATCTCCACTGCCCCATGGCTCTTTAGGCGAATTTCCTCGATTAAAAAATGGGCAAAATCTGGCTTTGACCGCATATTATCGATGGTACACACATAACTTTCGTAGGGCATGCTGGCGGCTGCATATTCGACCATGCCAAGGCGCCTCATGCCGCTCAGGGGGTTACGGCGCGTCCCCGTGTGATTTGCCGAAGTAATAGCCCACACGACCGCCACTGGTTCACCATGCTGTGCGCTCAGCGAAGCCGCCAAGTCTGAGAGATATTGCACCTGGAATTCAGTGATAATATGATGACGCCCCGGAAACAAGATAAACCGCATACTCATACGATTTAGTATAGCATGGTGCAAAAAGTGTTGACATAACACTAACTGTGCGCTATAGTGAACATAGAAAGTGTAATTTATACACTAATAACGAAGGGAGCTTCTATGAATCACCTCAGACCAACGGAACGAAACATCCTCGTCGGCATTGACGTTCAAAACGATTTTATTACCGGGAGTCTCGCAGTGAATGATGGCGAGCAGGTCATCGCCCCACTGAACGCCGTCGCTGATGTAGTGCGCCAACAGCAAGGCGACGTCATCTTTACTCGCGACTGGCATCCGGTCGACACACCACACTTTGCCGCGTGGCCGGTGCACTGCGTGGCCGAGACTGACGGCGCCCGCTTTCATAGCAACTTACGAGTGACGACAGGCGATATTATTATCAATAAAGGTACTGGCCAAACAGACGGCTACTCTGCCTGGGAGGGCCAGACAGATGATGGCCGTACGCTAGAAACCCTACTCCAGCCGACAGAGACGCAGAAAAAGGTGCGTGTCTTTCTGGGCGGATTAGCGACAGATTATTGCGTCAAGGCAACTGCCTGCGACATTGCCCAGTACTTTGCAAATGACGAACGGGTCGCTACCTACCTGCTACGTGATGCGGTGCGAGCAGTTAACCTGCGCCCTGACGATGAGGCAGTAGCACTCGCTGCGATGAAAGAGAGCGGCGTGCGGATTCTCACCAGCGGCGAAGCGATCACTATGATAACAGGAGGCCAGTCATGAAAAAGAGCACCCATCTCTCGCAAGGGCTGGATTATTACAAGGCTACCATGGCTCAACTGGAGTACGAGCACTATCCAGATGCTGACGTAACGTTCGAATTACGTAACCGCTCCCCTCGCCTATTGTCGGAATTTGTTACGCCCGAGCTCCTAACGGAGCGACTTGCCGAGCTGCAGCGTGGCTGGCAGCCAGAGGAGATCGCCTACTTGGCCGGACTGCAGAATCAAGATGGCGATGCACAATTTTCACCTGACTATCTTGACTTCTTATGCGACCAGCCGCTGCCACCAGTTGAAGTGTCATACGATGAGCGGGGTGATCTGGCGGTGCGCACGACCGGGCCCTGGCCACTCGTAACGTTTTGGGAGACGGTGGTAATGAGCGAGGTAAACGAGCTGTATTTTCAGCAAAAACTAGCCGCTAGAGGGAGTTCGCTCGATGAGTTATATGCCGAGGGAGACCGCCGTCTTAGTGAAAAGATCGCTCGACTCAAAGAGCGCCCTGATATCAGTATCTCTGACTTTGGTACGCGCCGGCGATTTAGCTATGAGTGGCATAAACACGTGATCGAACGTCTAGCCCATGAACTACCAGATAATTTTATCGGTACATCAAATGTGTATCTTGCACATCAACTGAACCTGCCGCCCATCGGTACCTTTGCGCATGAATTGCCGATGGTCTATAGCGCCCTGGCAGATCAGCAGAATGAAAACCCGCTCGACGGCCATAGCCGCGTACTGCGCGACTGGCAGGAAATGTATCGCGGCGACCTTTCAACGGCTCTGACCGACACTTTCACGACCGACTTCTTCTTTGCCGACATGACGCCCGATCAGGCCCGAGAATGGCGTGCCTTGCGGCATGACTCTGGTGACCCTAAAGAGTTTGGCGATCGTGCAATCGCCTTCTACGAACGGCAGGGCATCAACCCACGAGAGAAGACTATCGTGTTTAGTGACGGACTGGATATCGACGCCATCATCGACCTCGCCGACTACTTCAAAGGTCGCATCAATGTCACCTTTGGCTGGGGCACCACACTGACGAATGACCTTGGTGTGACGCCAAATAATTTCGTGATGAAGGCAGTCGAGGTAAATGGCGTGCCGACCGTCAAATTGAGCGATGTCGAAGGGAAGCATACTGGCCCAGCAGAAAAAATCGAACAATATCAGCAGCGCGTGGCAGAGGTGCTTGGTCGGTGCGCAGTCAAGCAGCTGGTGGCATAATGACAGAGTACCTTTCCTGCCCCGAGCGAGCACTCTGGTTTGACGGCGCGAACTACACCGCGGATGGCATCGTCATCAACCCAACAAGTCGCCGCGTCCTGCTTATCCGTCGCCGCACCGGTGAGTGGGCACTTCCTGGGGGATTTATCGACGAAGGCGAGACCCCTCGCGCGGCTGCGGTTCGTGAGATTGCAGAAGAAACTTGTGTCAATCTCGCTCAAGATGATACTGGGCTTCTCATCTACCGCGGCCTTGTCGACGACCCTCGCAATGACGAGACGGCGTGGATTGAGACGAGCGCTTATCTGTTTCTCGTCCATGATACCCAGTCGCCAACCGCCCAAGATGACGCACTGGACGCCCAGTGGATGCCACTTGATGATCTGCCGCCACTCTATGCCTCTCACGATGGCATCCTTGCCCGCACCCTTGATTATCTGGAGAATCAGCACCTTTTGTCAGTTGCCACCGAAGCCGATCATTACCAGCCCATCGAGGGAGGTCACATGCGGTATCATAAAGCTATCGCTACTAAGGACGAGTCGACCGTCTTCGTCAAACAGCACGACCCTGCCGCCTATACCGATCCCGTCAAATCTCAGCGCTGCCAGGAATATCTCGCAAAGGAAGCTGTCATGCTATCTCACTTGCGACACTACAACTTTACCAGCATCCCATCTCAGTCTGTATTTTGTCGCGACCGCCGCCTGCTCGCTATGGAAACGCTCTCACCAGCACAAGGATGGCAGTGGTACGCTCACTCGGTATCGCTTGATAGGTATCTAAAAGACGCTATTGAGGCATTCGACCACCTCGCGCATATCCCACCACCCGCTGATACTTTTCCCATAGAGCCGGCGCTCCATAGTATGTGGCGCGAAGGATGGCAATCGCTTGACCCGTCACGCATCGCCCTTTTGAAAGAGAAGCTGCCGCTCTTTGCTAGCAAACTGCATCCTTCCGCTCAGCAGGCCGCGGAAGAGCTGATGCGACTCCTCCCCCTCCTCAGGCATGAACACCTGCAGCGCCAACCAAGCCCTTCACTTGTGCTTTGTCATCACGACATTCGCCAATCAAACATCGCTTGGCACCCTAAACATGGTATCAAGATCGTTGACTGGAGCTGGACTGACCTGGGAGAGCCAGGATCCGATATCACGAGTCTACTCATCGACCTACATAAAAGTGGTCACGATGTGAGTGCCTATCAGCATCTCATAAACCCATCGCACTGCTTGACGCTCATCGGCTTCTGGCTGGGTCATGCTACCTGGCCAAGCCACGGCGATCCAGACATTCGCTTTCAGCAATTTCTCTCAGCCGTTAGCGCCTACGAGTTGCTTGTCCAACACCACTCGCCCACACCGCTAGTATCCAGATACCAGCCAGAAACACCAGCGACCAGCTGCCACCCGGCAAGTCAAAGGTCGCCCCAAAGAGCATCGTCGCACCATGCTGCGCCGCCATCACTTCCAGCGCGGTCATGAGAAGCAGCGCCACTACGCCGCTGATGATACTAGCGCGCCGCACCCATCTCGGCACCTCCATCCCCAGGAGGAGTGGCAGCGCACCCACTTCAGCGACTACCAGCACGATAGCTGCCGCGGTCGCCGCCGCGCCCACCCCCACCGAACTCAGCAGTCCAGGAAACTTATCAAAACTAAACAACTGCGCCAGAACCAACACCAGTACATAGCCCGCTAAAATCAGGCGAATTACCTGCAGGGTCGTCCACGATGCTGACTGCCGCACACGCTTCTGCGCTGGGTTCCTACTCGCTTTTTTCGTCATATCCTTAGTATAGCACCTCACCGCGAAAGCTCAAGCATGTTGTCTTTTTTACAAAAATACTTGCGCTTTTTTCAAAAACCCGTTACAGTAACATCAAGCGAACGTAACAAAAACAAACACCAAATCAGTTTCTTTCGCTCTACGACATCCACCACAACAAGTAAACACCCCTTTTTAAGGGGTGTTTCGTTTGGTAAGCATCTCTGACTGCTCTTGGCGCCACTGGGCGATACG
>JAUNOS010000002.1:105493-190358 GCA_030537075.1 Candidatus Saccharimonadota bacterium
CTCAGCAACACCTCTGGCACGCGCATCCCCTGAAACTCCTCTGGCCTGGTGTACTGCGGAAATTCCAGCGTCTGGCCATCAGAGAAACTTTCAATTTCCGCTGACGTCTCGCCGCCCAGCACCCCTGGCATCAGTCGCACAATTGAATCAATAATAGTCATAGCCGGCAATTCCCCGCCCGTCAGCACGAAATCGCCTAGGCTGAGCTCCAGGTCCACCAGTGCCATGATCCGCTCATCCACACCCTCATAACGTCCACAAATGAATATATAGCCATGGCTCTCGGTGGCATATTCCTGCGCCAGGGGTTGCCGCCAACGCTGCCCGCGCGGCGTCATCAGCACCACCTTCGCTCCTGGGTCCTGCTCTTTGGCGTACTGCACCGCCTGCCATAGTGGCTCGATCATCAACAGCATCCCGTCGCCACCGCCATACGGCGTATCATCCACCTGGCGCCGCGGCCCCAGCCCGAACTGCCTGAGATCTACCGCCTTCAGGCTCACGATACCATCTTTTTGTGCCTTCCACATCATGGACTGCTCAAACACCCCAGTGAGCATCTCTGGAAACAGCGTAATTACTTGAAACATTCTCATCTGTTACAGTATAGCAATCATTGACTATTTTGTCTATGTGTGGTATAATTAAAAGAGGTAGTGATAATACGAAAAGGAGTAGTACGTGAGTGGAGAAATCTCTGGAGGGGAAAGTTACGACCTATCATGGTATGAAGTAAACGGCCTTGAGGAGCCAGATGTCGTGGACTACGATGCGACCGAGTCCACTCCTGGGGTGTCGCCACCAGGGTATGGGTTGAGTGAGTATCAAGACGCGGCATCCTATCAGTTTGACTACGACAATGGCCAGGTGCAAACCAGAAACCCATACAACTTTAGTTCATAGCTCACCAAAAAACCGCCCGGAAATACCAAGGGCGGTTTTTTAGCACAAATAAGGCTCTCAATGGTTTCCCATTGCTCGCATAGAGCGTTCAGGCAAAAGGTTTGTGCTTGAACTGAGTCTTATTATATATCAAGGTCATCCAAATCTGCAAGCTCTTTTCGAGCGTTTTCTGCATATGACGACGCACTTTCCACAGCCTCATCTGTTGAGTTATCCACAGCGACGCCGTCATCGTCCCGTCCACTCTGCTCCTGTGAGGCCGTAAAGCCATCATTATTCACAATCTTAAGATTGTAGCGCGCATCATTCTTGGTACCCAGGGCACGCAGCAAAGTTCGCAGACTCTGTGCCGTTCCGCCACGCTTACCGATCACGCGACCCAGGTCCTCTGGATTGACCGTTAACGTCAGTAATACGCCCTTCTCGTCGATAAGCCGCTCGACCACCACATCACCAGGATGCCCAACCAGTGCTTTTACCACATATTCTACAAATTGCTGATCTATCGTTGACATACTGCCCCTCCTTGGAATTATGCTGTACGTTCATTATAGCACGAGCGATTTATCAGACGCAAAATTATCCCCGCGAGGCTTCGGCAGCCTGGTAGCGTGCGATGGCCCGCCGGGCTGCTTCTTGCTGCGCGAGTTGCTTGGATGGGCCAGTGCCGCGGCCCATCAGCGTTTCACCGACAAACACCCCGAGCGTGAACACCTTATCATGATCAGGCCCCTCCTCACTGAGGACCTTATAGACTGGTGTCTGATTATCAATGCGCTGCGACAACTCCTGCAAGTGAGACTTAGGGTCGCGCCAGCTGCCTGAAGCCAGGATGTCATCCAGCTTGATGATAATATGCTGATGAATAAAGGTCTTTGCCGCCTCATAGCCATGCTCCAAATATATCGCACCGATCACCGCCTCAAATGCATTGGCCAAAATCTGTAACCGAGCCCGCTCAGAGCCATTTTTCTCACCTTTCGACATGCGGATGAGCGGTCCATAGCCTAGCGCATCACCTGCCGCACCGATACTCTCAGTGCGCACCAGTGCCGCCCGCCAACTTGTCAAGATACCCTCCGGCTCCGAGAAAGTTGCGTAGAGGTATTCTGTCACTACCAGCTCCAGCACCGCATCGCCCAGAAACTCTAACCGCTCGTTATGCTCACTGACTGACTTACGATGCTCGTTCACGTAGCTACGGTGGGTCAGCGCCGTCACGAGCAGGTCGATATTATGAAATACCAACCCCAGTCGCTCACGAGCAAAGTCCTGATACGGCGTCACGTTCATCCCACTCACTACAGCTGCTCCTGACGGATACGCTTCATCGCGAGCAAGATCAGCTTACCGATATCTTCGTACTCTATCTCATCAAGTGCCTCATGGAAAGTAAACCACTTCAGGCCATTCATCCACTCTTCCTTTTGCAGTTTTTCATGCGGGTCAAGTGCCTTTACGAGGTATACCTGCGTGCTCATCAAAACCAACTTGTCTACTCGGCGATAGCGAAAATTCACCTTCCCCAACCAGCCGTGCACTTCGGTATTTTTCAGACCAGTTTCTTCAGCGATCTCCCGCTTGGCAGTCACCTGGGCCGACTCACCTTCTTCGATATGTCCCTTTGGGATCGTCCAGCGGTCACGAGCGTCTTGGTAGAGTAAGAATTCGACCTCGCCGCTGTCATTGCGGCGAAACACCACGCCACCAGCGGTGGGTTCACGAACAATCTCCTGAATAGACGGCTTTCGCTTACCGCCAAAATATTTCTTTATATGATCAAAGCTGCCTGTCTTCATTGTCGGCATCCTCCACCAGGGTGCGATATGCCGTACCGAGCACGCCATTCACAAATTTCCCTGAGTTATCCGAACCGAACGCTTTCGCCAGCTCCACTGCTTCGTTGATGACCACCTTTGGCGGCACCTTTTCCTCAGCGAATACCAATTCATACAGCCCGAGGCGCAGCACCGAACGGTCAATCCGCGCAATCTGCTCCAGCGGCCATTCTGGTGCCAGCGGCCGCAGCGCCGCGTCAATTTCCGCTACATGCGCCAACACACCGCTCACCAGTCGCTTCACAAAATCAACATCATCAACTGATGACTGGTATTTTTCGAGGTTGCGTGCCACAACAGCGGACTGATCGACGTCGTCATCGCCCACTTCCTGACGGAATTCACACTCATACAGCGTCTGCAGCGCGATGATTCGTCCTAGATGACGGTTTGAAGCCATAAAAAAGCGTCCCTGTCCGTATTATTATTTCGTTTTACCAGTTTCGCGCTTCGTCGTCTTTGCCTTCACTGGCGAAGTTGCATTCACGCGACGCGCCAACTTCAACACCAGGTGGCTGCGGCGCAGGCCAGTCTTGCGAGGACTGCTCTGTTTCTTTGGTTGTGCCATAGAATCTGTCTCCTTTGTTCGGTTTATACTAACACTTGGGATTCATTATAACGTTTTTTGCTTTATTTCTCAAGGGGCTTGGCGCCAAAATCCACGGCAGGATATTGACTTTTTATGCTGGTTGTGTTAATATATAGATATGGTGGGTCGCGCTCACGTCAGCTCGCGCAGGGCCCAGGAAGGAATAATGAAGTATCATGACAAAACGTAAACTGCCGTCGCATATCGAGCATATCCCTGAAGGAGGAGTCGAGTCGAGCACAAAGCCATGGGAGAGGGTCGTCGGAGCGGTGATGACACTCGGCGCCCTCGCCGCCACAGTGCATTTTCTTCAAACTACCGCCGAGGGCTTTGATGAGGAAGAGCGTAACCGAGTTGTTGCTTCAGCCGTAGTGACCGCTAATAGCAAAAAGCCTCTACCTAACCTCTGCGAAATTTTTGAAGAGTCAAAAAACAAGCTCGGGCCGTTTCGCTCGCTTGATGAATCATTGTGCATCAATGCCGTCAAGCCTATCAGCGAAGCCCCAGATGGCACGAAGTTTGGCTGCTCCATGAACGGGCTCGGCAAGGTTGCCTGCCTGCCTCTTACGTCACTTGATGTCCACATTGCCGAAATGACTGTATTCAAGGATAATTAGCGGAGTCTATACGACGATATTCACCAACCTGCCAGGGACGTAAATGACCTTGGCAGGTGTTTTTTCGCCGAGGAAGCTTCGGACGTGTTCATCGGCCAGGGCAGCGGCTTCGACGGCCGCCTGGTCGGCGTCGGCCGGCAGTTCTAATTTAGCGCGGAGTTTGCCGTTCACCTGCACGATGATGGTCATAGTGTCAAGTGTCAAGTACTGCTCGTCCCAAGTCGGCCAGTGATCGACATGGATGCTGTCAGCGTGGCCCAGTTCATGCCACAGTTCTTCGGTGATGTGCGGCGCAAATGGCGCTAGGATTTGCAGCAGGCTTTCTAGGGCAAAGCGCCAAGTGTCAGTCGCCGCAAAGCCGTGCGCTTCTTTGAGTTTATATAAGCCATTCACCATCTCCATCATGGCCGCCACGGCCGTGTTGAACTTTTCATCCTCAATATCACGAGTGACTTTTTTGATGGTGGCGTGTGTGAGACGAAGGAGCTCAGAAGCCGATGACGAGTCTTCGGATTCGGAGGTGATTGCGGTCGCCTCCACAAACTCCTGCACCACATTCCACACCCGGTTCAAAAAGCGGTAGGTGCCTGGCACGCCGCGCGTGTCCCACGGCGCATCCATGTCATACGGCGCGATGAACATTTCATAGACACGCAGGGAGTCCGCGCCATAGCCGCTATCCATGATCTCCATTGGGTCGATGACATTGCCCTTAGACTTAGACATTTTTTGCCCGTCTGGCGCCATGATGTAGGCGTTGTACATCATGCGCTTGAACGGCTCAGGCGTTGGCACCAGGCCGAGCGTATAGAAAAAGCGCATCCAAAAACGGCTGTACAATAGGTGCGCCACGGCGTGGTCAGCGCCGTTGTAATAATCGACCGGCGCCCAATGCTTGATGAGTTCAGGATCCCAGGCCTGTTTGTCATTATGTGGGTCAAGGTAGCGCAGGAAATACCAGCTGGAGCAGGCATAGCCGTCCAGTGTGTCGGTTTCGCGCCGGCCCTCTACCCAGGCGTCACCCTCAGGTTTTGGTTCGGTGATCGGCGCGGTCTGACCAGTTTTGGTGTTCACCCATACCCGCACCCAGTCGTCAACCTGCGCCAGGACCGAGGTATTGCCACCGGTTGGTTTGAAATTCTCCACTTCTGGCAAAATCACCGGCAAGCACTCATCCGCCACGGCGATCGGCGCATGTCCCTCAACATGAACGATCGGAATTGGCGCGCCCCAGTAGCGCTGGCGCGAAATCAGCCAGTCGCGCATTTTATAGGTCGTTTCCGACCGGCCCGTTCCCTGCTGCTCCAGCCACGCAACAATTTCTTCGCGGGCTTCTTCTGAACGCATGCCGTCAAAGCGACCAGAATTGACCAGCTCACCCTCGCCAGTGTAGCAGCCGGTATCGTCCGAGGTTTCTGGCGTATCGATGACGCGCACCACTGGCAGGTCAAACTTCTCGGCAAACTCACGGTCGCGCTCATCATGGGCTGGCACCGCCATCACCGCACCGGTGCCGTAGCCGCTCAGCACATAGTCCGCCACCCAAATTGGCAATTTCTGACCGTTGACGGGATTGATAGCATAGCTGCCGGTAAAGACGCCAGATTTGTCCTTGTTTTCTTGTCGCTCGACATCGGATTTGGCGGCGGCCTGGGCGACATAGGATTCAACCTTGGCGCGGGCATCGCTGCTGGTCAGTTTCGTGACCAATGGATGCTCCGGCGCCAGGGCAATGTAACTGGCGCCGAACAAGGTGTCGGGACGCGTAGTAAAGACTGTGATGATATCGCTGCTGTCCTTGACGGCAAATTCCACCGCCGCACCCTGCGAGCGGCCGATCCAATTTTTCTGCATGGTCTTCACCATTTCGGTCCAATCCAGCGCATCGGTCGCCTCCAAAATCTCATCGGCATAAGCGGTGATGCGGAAAAACCACTGCTTGAGGTTGCGCTTGGAGACCGGGTTACCACAGCGCCAACACTTACCGCCCTCAACTTGCTCATTGGCTAGCACGGTGTTGTCGGTGTCGCACCACCACTGCGGCTGCTCCTTCTGGTACGCTAAATCGTGCTTGTAGAGCTGGGTGAAAATCCACTGCGTCCATTTGTAATATTCCGGATCAGCGGTAGAAATTTCTTTCGTCCAATCGTAGCTAAAGCCGAGGCGCTTCAGCTGCGCGATAAAATGTGCCTTGGCTTCATCGTGCGCTACCCGCGGCGTCTTACCGACCTTGATGGCGTAATTTTCTACCGGCAAGCCAAAGCTGTCCCAGCCAATCGGGTGGTAGGTATTATAACCCTGCTGGCGCTTGAACCGTGCCTTGATGTCAGCAAACTGGAAAGTGCGTCCGTGACCGATGTGAATGCCGGCACCGGTGATGCCTGGCAACATACTGAGGCTATAATACTTCGGGTGAGTAGTGTCCGCTAGGTCAGTGACATAGGTGCCGTCAGCCTCCCACTGGGCTTGCCATTTCTGTTCGATTTCGGTTGGATTGTAGCGCTTCATATCGGTCATTATACATGGAAAGCCCCATCCGTGAAAAGATGGGGCTTTCGGCTCAGCAAACGCTGCTCGTTAGATCGATTCGCCCTCAAAGTCAAACTCGGTGTCACCATCGCCCAGTGGCAATGATTGCCCGAAGACTTCTTCGAAAGTCTTCTTGAAGTCTGCTGTATCAGTCGGCACGTCGATGGCATCGCTCTTGTCACCCTCAATATCCATAGTGAGGTCAAAATGCATGTCCTGCATCGCATCATCAGCCTTTAACGACAGTGCCCTGAGCTGATGTGACCAACTATCTACCCATACACGCAAAGCTACTTTGCCTGAACCGCGTGAAGTACTGCTTGACGAAGAGTTGAAAGTATTTTCGCCGTAACACTCGGTCATTTTCTTGCCGATTTTGGTATCTTTCAGTGCCATGGCAAATTCTTTAGCGCGGCGCGCCGACTCGCCATTTAGGCTCAGGTCGATCTCAAAGCCCGGCGCACCATTACGAGGCTCGACCTTGGCGTCGGTATCAACCATCAAGAAACTATGCTTTTTGTAGGCATCGATAGCCTCTTCACGAGCCTGCTTGTCATCACGCAGCATCACTGATAATTCTTCCGCGCACTTATTCGTTGCACCATGAGAACCCTCAGCGACCATCGTCTCAGGCGATACCTTCAGCCACTTACCCTCGATCTGCTGCAGCTTTGGCTCCATCTCAGCCAGCATGCGGCGCTTTTGCACTTCAGCTTCAGCTCGATCTATGAGACCATAAGCACCCTGTGAGCGCAGCTGCATATCATAGACCGTGTCCACGATACCCTTGACCAATTCCTTGAAGTCCTCGAACTTAAGATAGACGTTCATTTTGTCGTCAGTGACCATCGATAGCTTTGCCTTAAAGTCACGGGACAGCTGGCCAACGGTAATCTTTGCGTTGATGTCAGCTTTTGTCTTAGAATCAGCTGCATTTGATGCGATATCAAGCTCGAGCTTCGCCTGGTTGGCAATTTTCATGGTTACTTTGCCGTTGACTCGCGCCTTCGTCATACGTGCGGCACCCATCATGGCGTCATTGACCATCTTTTGTGGGTGCTGCCACCAGAGGAAGTAGAGCAATACCGCTGTAACAAGGAGCGCAAGTGCGATAACGCCAGACACGATCCCGATGATCAGCTTCTTCTTTTTCTTCTTCGGAGCCTCAACCGAATTCATAATCGGTGGCTGATTGCCGCTCTGCGCCTGAGTCGCTGAAGCCTTCGTCTTCTTCGGTGACCTTACTGGCGCTGACTGTTGACTACTGTCATCCATGTCTCCCCCTTTAGTTAGCTATTACCATTTATGATATCACATATCAATCACGAAAGCGTGAGAAAAAATCACTCTTTTTCTTCAACCATTCCCGATCTTGGCGGACAAGCTTTTTTTCGTCGTCAAGACTGCGGAGATTGACCTTGATGGCTTCTTCGAGCCACACACCACCGCTCGAGCCTTTAAAAAGCGCCACGCCACCGGCGTGCAATTTTTCCCGTACGAAGCCACCAGCCTCCAGTGCATCACGACACTCTTTCACCTGGCAGCCACGTTGGCGAGCAGCTGGCGCCAGCCATTTGTTCGCCATCTCACCGACAGTCACCACCCAGTCTAATTCGTCTGGTGAGCAGTATGAGCCAAGTTCAGCATGACCCTGCGGCGCCGTTTCTCTGAGGCCATTCATATTACCGAGCACGGCGATGCGCTGCGGCACCTCTAGACTATAGAGCGTTTGGAGTGCCGAAAGCGCCGTGAGCGGCGATGAACTATAGCTATCATCGATAAGCACGGTCCGGTCTGCACCGCGCAAAAGTTGCATACGACCCGGTAGCGGCATCAGCTCGTCAAGCGCCGTGGCGATTATCTCTTTTTTCATCCCCAACTTCGCAGCAACACAGGCAGCCGCCACTGCCGGACGAAGATTATGCTCACCCAGAAGATGGAGCTGCACCGAAATGCCCTCTGAATACTCAGGACCGATCACTTTACCGGTATGCCCCTCTTCGAGCTGGAACTGGTCTGAGAGAAAATGGTACTCCGCGATCGGACTTGTGCCATAAGTGGTCATCTGAGGATTGGTTAAAAACGCAGCGAAGCGATCATCGATATCGTCACGGTTGATCAGGGCAAAGCGAGAATTGTTCGCCAGAGTGATCATCTCATGCGCTACCTCCTCGATACTATGTTCGACATGCATGCGCCCTGTCGTCACCGATGTTACGACAGTAATATCGGGTGTCACCACCGACTGGAACCAAGTATGAAAACCGATGCTTTGCGGACTAAACTCTTGGATAATAATCTGTGCCTCGGGGTGCTCGGCGCGCGCACGCTTTTTCACCGCCCGCAGCAGCTTGCCCCTCAACCACCAGCCCCATTTCAGCTCTGGCTTATCCTTCGGATAGCGCACCCCCATGATCTGCAGCAGGGTCTGCATGTGCGACATCGGTTCGGCCTCATGCATAGCCACTCCGTATTGCTTCGCCAGGACGGTTGCAATGGCAGTCTTGGCACTCATCTTGCCGGCGCTCCCTGTCACTGCTATCAACTTCACCTCTGGGTGGTGCGCGAAAAACTCGCGCACATAGCGTATCATCTTCTTTTCAAATGATTTTTTAAACATAGTTTTATCATACCATAAGCGCCATGCAAGGCGCCATCGCCATATCAACATGAAAGAGCTGCTACGCGCCCACCCGGGGCATTTTCTTTGTGTTTGTTTTGGATGGCAGCATAGGAAACGCCCCTATGCGTACCAGCTCGTGCCTTCAGTATGCGCTATTTTTCATAAAAACACAAGTGTTTTGCAGAAATATCACGCTTATGGTATGATGCTGATATGAAACACCGCGTTCTTATCATTGCGGCGAGCATCATCCTCCTGACAATTGTTATCGGAGTCGCTGCCCTGTCAAAACAAACAACACCCTCTCAACCGTCATCCCCTCGTAGTCAAGCATCAAAGGACGCGCAGCCAGCAGCGCCGCCTCGTCACACCGCCACTCCAGAAAGTGCACCGAAACCTGACGCGCCGAGGCAAGACGCACCTCAGCCCGCGACCCCACCAAAGTCAACGCCTGCACCAAAGCCTAGACCCCAACCAGCACGCCCAGCTCCTGCACCGAAACCAGCACCCACTCCAACACCTGCGCCGCGGCCAACCCCACCGCCGGCCCCTCCCACACCAAGCAAATACGACGTTGGTCCGCCAGATGTCTATGAAATCATCGAGCTAGTAAACGCAGAGCGAGCAGCGCGCGGCCGTGGTGGCCTACGCGGTGTCGGCACCATATTCACGAGCGCAAAGGAACAGTCAAATTATATGGCCAGCATCAATGCCATGTCGCACGAGGGCGGCCTGGCGCGGCTCAAACGACATACGCCGAACTGCGGTGCTGGCGCAGAAAACATCCAGCAGCACAATTCGGGCGCGACCAGCCGTGACGCCTTCTTGTTATGGAAAAATTCCGGACCGCACCTGACGAATATACTGGGTGCATATACTCGAACCGGCATCGGCATCACTGCAAAGGGTGGCTGGTACTACATCACCATGCAGTTTTGTAGCTAGCGGCGCGCAGCGAGCCACTGCCCGAGTTGATGCCAGTGCCCATAATTACCACGAGGGGCTGTGTTTTCTTTGTCACGCTTGTCAAATGCCTCAGCTATAGTAAGTCCTTGGCTGCCGTCCATTGACACAACAGCATTCAGTGAATTATCTCCATCGCCCCGCGGTGAATCAACAAATTTGCCCGCCTGATGCAGCACAAAACAGCTCACTTCCCCGCCGTCGCAGTAGGCTACGACTTCATGCAGGATCACCCGCCGGTCGGCTTTGTCGCGCATCAGCGCCAGAAAATCCTCTGGGCGAAACCATGCAGTGATATCCTTCATGTAGCCGCCTGGAAAACCACCAAGCGCTGGAATATCCCAGCTACTGTCGGCGACCACTACGGGCCGTCCTGCCGCCTGGTATGCTGCGCGGGCTTTTGCTTCGGTAATCTTTCGCGGGTCGTGATGCTGAATTTCGTCAATTGCAAGTGTCAATTGTTCAACTTCTATGCCATACCCAGACAGCACCGCGGCGGCCTCTTCGACCTTGCGCGGATTGCCTGTTACGAATGTGATGCGTTGCGTCATAGTTTTATTATACGCGACTTTGCAAAAAGGCACGAAGTTTGGCGATCGGCTTGATCGTAGGATAGGTGGCGGCATCTTCTTCGGGCGTTAGTTCGGCACGAGTTTTACCATCGTACCCTTCTGGGCAGAAAATTTTATCCCAGCCAAAACCACCTTCGCCGCGTGGATGATCAGCAATTGTTCCGCGTAGATCACTGCGTAGCAATTCTACTGTTTGACCATCGTAGTAGCCAAACACACACGATGCCGTCGCTGTCCGATCGTCAAATCCGTCTAGCATACGACACAGGTTTTCCAGGCCATTCGGCGCTTCGACAAAGAACTTGATAAACGGACCGGGCAAACCGCCTAACGCCTCAAAACTCAGCGCTACATCTTCGACTAAAACAGGCCGTTTGGCGACGGCATATGCCTGGCGGACCTTATGCTCGACAATTTCTTCCAGGCTGGTCGACTGGATTTCATCAAGCGACAGTTTTCGGTGCTGCAGCGGGATATCGAGCAGCCGCGAGAGATACTCCGCCTTGTGTTGATTGCCCGTGATGAACAGTGGCAGCTCACCGGACACATCCATTTTTTGAAAGCGCGGCTGAGATGTGCCATCCACCGTCACGTCAACGAGTTCGTAGCGCTTGCCCGTTTTAGTGTGTTGGTAAATGCCTCGTTCTGTCATATCTCCTCGCTTTCTTCACGATATTTTTCTGGTTGCGCGCGAAAGAGCGCTACCCACCGACTGTCATCTGCCAAATCATGGTACTCAAAAACGGATCACGACAACAGCTCCAGCAGCTCCTGCTCGGTGATAACTTTCGTGCCGTATTTTTCGGCTTTGGCGAGCTTGCTGGCGCCTACCTTGCCACCGGCCACCAGATAGGTCGTGTCCTTGCCAACGCTGGTTTGGAAGGTGCCGCCAAGCGAGCGGATTTTGTCAGCCGCTGCGTCGCGACCCATCGACTGCAGGGTGCCGGTGATGACGAAGCTTTGCCCCTGCAGGGTGCCCGATTTTTGCTCGAACTGCGGCGTCACGCCAATGCTTGCGAATTTCTCCAGCAGCGCCAGATTGTCCTCATCCGCAAACCACGCCACGATAGACTCGGCAACGATCTCACCCACGCCATCGACCGCCCGCAACTGGTCCATAGTCGCGTTTTGTAGCGCCTCCAGATTCTGAAAATGATTCGCCAGGTCAATCGCCGTCTGCGCGCCAACATGGCGAATCCCCAGGCCAAACAGAAACTTCTCTAGCGGCGGCTGTTTTTTGGCAATAATCGCATCAATGAGTTTTTGGGCTGAAATATCCGCGAACCGCTCCAACTGGAGCAACTGCGCTTTTTCCAACAGGTAGATGTCCGCCATGTCACGCACCAGCCTGGCCTCCACCAACGCCTCGACATTTTTCTCACCCAAGCCATCGATGTCCAGCGCACCCTTGGACGCAAAATGCTGTAAGGCCCGCTTGAGAATGAGTGGACCACTGGCGCCTTTGACGCGATAGACCGCCTCGCCTTCGGGCCGCACAAATGTGAGCTCCGGGTACTGGCGCGTCAGCTCGGCGAGGTAGTCAATCGCCTCCACACCGTCAGGCCGCAGCTCCGTCACAACGCGCTCCACCTGCGGAATAATATCGCCCGCCTTAAAAATCACTACCGTATCACCCCGCCGTACATCCAGCCGGGCAATTTCGTCTGCGTTATGCAAGCTGGCATGCTGCACTGTTGTGCCCGCGACAACAACTGGGTCAAATACCGCCACCGGCGTGGCTGCACCCGTCCGGCCAATGGAAATGACGATATCGCGCACGATGGTCGTGGCCTGTTCGGCGGCATATTTGTAGGCAATGGCAGCGCGCGGCTGCTTACCAACCACGCCGAGTTTAGCAAATTGCGCACGGTCGTTTAGCTTCACCACTAGCCCGTCAGTTGAAAACGGCAAGTCATGACGCGCCTCATCCCACCGGTGAATAAACGCCATCACCTCCTGCACCGACGCCAATCGCTGCGCCTGGGCATTGCGCCGCACGCCCAGCGCCGTCAGCGCCTGATAAGCTGCGTCGTGCGTCGGCACATCGCCCGGCTCATCCCGCAGCAGGTCGTATGCTATAAAGGTCAATGGCCGCGCCGCCGCTACCGCTGGATCCAGCTGGCGAACCGTCCCGGCCGCTAGGTTGCGCGGATTTTTAAACTCCGCCTCACCAGCCGCACGCTGTTTGGCATTCAGGGCAGCAAAGTCATCTTTTAGCATGACGATTTCGCCGCGAATTTCCGTCCGCCCACGCACAAATTGCTCAAAGCCAGCCGCCTCGCGCAGCCGCAGCGGCACATTTTTGATCGTCCGCACATTGCTCGTCACATCCTCGCCCACGAAACTATCACCACGCGTTACCGCCCGCGCCAGCACACCGTCTTCATAGACCAATGAACACGCCAAGCCGTCCATCTTCACATCGGCAAAAAACTCTAGTCGCTCGCCAGGCAATAATTTCTCCATGCGCGCCGCCCAGGCTGCCACTTCCTCGGCGCTAAACACATCGTTCAGACTGAGCATGCGCGTGGCATGCGGAACCTTAGCAAAGCCACCCTTCAGGGCATGACCCACTCGCTGCGTCGGGCTATCCGCCGTCACGAGCTCCGGGTATGCCGCTTCCAATTGCTTCAATTCGCCAAACAAACTATCATACACTGCGTCGCTCACACTCGGTGCGTCCAGGACGTGGTATTCGTAGCTGTAGCCGTTCAGCAACTGACGCAGCTCAGCCGCCCGCGCCGCATCATGCTGGGGCGCTGTCATCATTGACCACCTTTCGGTAAAACAGGTAGGTATAGCTCGCCGCAAAGATAAGCGAGCCTGTCGCAAGCAACAGTGCCGTCAGTGGCACAAATGGCACCCATTGCAATACCGGTAATGCGCCCTTGATCACCCCGTCAAGAACGATCATCGGTATAAGCACCACCGCCCACACGATGGCCAGCAGTACAAGCATCCACAGCAGTCGCAACAATATACGAATCCGCCTCCCTAGGACGATATCTGACGCCAGCCGCAGCGCCTCGAACGGATACATCCCTGGCAGCGTCACGATAGCCATGGCGAAAATCGTACTTGTCATCCAGTATACTGACAACGTCACGATGAGCGCCGCCGCGCCGCCTGCCAGCATGAGCACAGCGGTCTGCCGTAGCAATCCAGAAGCATCTACTGCCCCATAGGTCACGATAGCCATCCCTGCCGGCAAGAGCTGCAGGAGTAGCACGGCGAATAAAATTACTAAAGCTACAGCCGGCGCACCGGCGTTATAAAGTCCATCACGCACCATCACCTGCTTTTTGCCGAGCACTGCGCGCAGTAACCAAATGGCCGTCAACCAAATATACAACCCCACGAGCGCTGCGATAACCTGCTGCGATATATTTGCAACACCTGGCGCTGCGCCCCCCGTGAACTGGTTGCTCGCTACACCCGCAAAGAGCGCCAGTACGGTTGTCACCGATCCCAGTGCATGCTCAGCGTCAAGTTCGCTCACTGCGGTCTTCAGCTGCTCATATGTTTGCTGCGACATGACGCCTGCTAACAGAAAAACCGCCAAAGCATAGATAAGTGCCAGCTTCACGAACAGCTGACGATGCCGCCATAAAAGAATAACTGTCTGTCGCGTTAATGCGATATATCCTGGCATCTCCAAAGAGCGTCTATAATCACGCCGCCGCGTTAAGCGAAAACTGCGATGCGGCCGACGCGCCATAAACGCCCGACGGCGAGCATTCATGCGCTGCCACCAAGATCCCCTTGTCGTCTGCGGTTTTTTGCGCGTCATTACATTTTTGTCGCATTCTGACGCAGCCGAGCGATGCGATCTTCCAGCGGCGGGTGCGTGCTAAACAGTTTGGCGAAAAAGCTTGGCTCCAGCGGGTTGTTCATGAACAGATTTGCCGTCGAAGTGCTTTGTTTCTGCAGCGGTCGACCATAGGTCTGCAACTTCTCCAGCGCCGACGCCAGACCCTCGCTGTCGCGCGTCAGCAGCGCACCCGTGGCATCAGCTAAGTACTCACGCTGACGACTCACCGCCAGCTGGACAATGGTCGCCAAAATCGGCGCCAAAATAACAATAACGATGCCGATGACATACACCGCTGGGTGGACATTGCGGTCTCGATTATCCCCGCCGAAAAACATCATCCGCAGCACCACGTCAGCCAACAGACCAATGGCACTCACCAGCCCAAAGGCGATCATACTGACTCGAATGTCATAATTGCGCACGTGACTCATCTCATGCGCCATCACCGCCTCAAGTTCGCGCTTGCTCATGATGTCGAGCAGCCCCGTCGTTGCTCCGACGATAGCATGCTGCGGATCACGGCCCGTGGCAAAAGCATTCGGCGCCGGGTCGTCAATGAGGTAGACTTTTGGCATCGGCATACCAGCGGTAATCGCCAAATTTTCCACCACCCGCCACAACTCAGGCGCGTGCTGTTTTTCAATTTCGCGCGCGCCCGTCATGGCCATGGCTAGCTTTCCGGCGATAAAATATTGCAGGGCCGCATACAGTATGGCACACACCACGATAACGATCGACACATAATATTCACCTGTAAAATAAAGACTCGCCAAAAGTCCCATCACACCGATGATAGCCACAAACACCGCCATGATCAGCAGTGTGTTGCGCTTGTTCTGAGAAATTGCACTGTACATAGGTCTATTATAGCAAACGCCGCCCACCCATAACAGGCGAACGGCGTTATTTTTAGTCGTTTCCTAGAATGATACTTCGACTGGATTTTCCACCGCAGCGCGGTCTTCAACCTCGAAGAATTCGCGAACTTGGAAGCTAAACATACCAGCGACGATGTTCGATGGGAAGGTCTGAATCTTAGTGTTAAAGTCACGCACACCGCCGTTGTAGAAGCGGCGAGATGCCTGAATCTTGTCTTCAGTGTCGACCAGCTCCTGCTGCAACTGCAAGAAATTCTGGTTCGCCTTCAGGTCTGGGTAGGCCTCAGCCACCGCAAACAGGCTCTTCAGTGCACCCTCCAGCATATTTTCTGCTTCGGCAGTATCTTTGACGCCCTTTGCGTCCATGATGGCAGCGCGCGCTTCCGTCACCTTCTCAAACACTTCTTTTTCGTGCTTAGCGTAACCCTTGACTGAATTGACCAAGTTTGGAATCAAATCAGTACGGCGCTTCAGCTGCACGGTAATGTCACTCCATGCTTCTTCGACGCGGTTGCGCAGGCTCACCAGCTTGTTATACGTCCCGATGACGAACATCACCACAACGGCGATAATGGCGCCAATGACGATCAAAGTGATAATTGTTGGGCTCATAGATATTTTCTCTCCTTACCAAACGTTACTTCTGCTGTTTATTATAGCATAGGCGTCTTTGGGATACAGCAAGACGCCCGCCATAATCTCTGGTGCGCAAGGCGGGAATCGAACCCGCACGGCTTTTGGCCAAGGGATTTTAAGTCCCTCGCGTCTACCTATTCCGCCACTCGCGCTTATAATGACCACGAGACGCGCCACAGCTACGCCTATTTGCGTTTCACGCAGCCGCCGCCCGCGCCTGTTCATAGTATACTATAGATATGAAGCAAATTGTACTGATTCACGGTGGCGATAGTTTTCAAAGTCATGAAGCGTACCTGGCGGACCTCAGGGCGCGGGAGCTGGATTATCAGCGGCTACTGCCGAAACGGCGCTGGAGCGAAGCCATCGTCGCGGCATTTCCGGACGCCGAGGTGCTACTGCCGACTATGCCCAACAGCGCCAATGCCCAGTTTGACGAGTGGGCCATTTGGTTTGAAAAAATGGTGCCGTTTTTTGGCGACGATGTGCGGTTGATCGGCCATAGTCTCGGTGCCATGTTTTTAGCAAAATATTTACATGAGTGGCCGCTGGCTCGCCCCGTGCGCCAGCTCCATTTGGTGGCAGGCGGCTATAACGCGCCGGAGCATGATTATGGCAGTTTTCGCCTGGATAGCGCGGCTGGGCTGGAGCAAAGCGCCACTGAAATCCATCTCTATCACAGCCAGGACGACCCGGTCGTGCCATTTGCGGAATTAGCGAAATTCCAGGCCGATCTGCCGACCGCTCAGGTGCATATTTTTACCGATCAGCATCATTTTATCGGGCCGGATTTTCCGGAGATGATTAAACTTCTGGCAAGGGCATAAGCCCCCGACACCCATATTCCCGTCGCATCTAGGCAGCCACTTTTTCGGTCTGCAAACATAAATAAAATTTGTTATACTTACGCTATGAAGCAATGCTCAAAATGTGGCACCATCAAAGATGAAGAAGATTTCTTTATGAAAAATCGTGCCGCTGGCAAGCGCCATGCGCAGTGCAAATCCTGTTATAAGGAGCACCGCGCCCGCTACGCTGCTGCTCATTACCAAAAATACGCCGAGCAGTATCGTCAACGCGCGAGAAAACGTCGCGCCCGCATCAAGCGGGAATTAACATTGAAACTATGGGAATATCTTAGAGGTAAATCCTGCATCGTGTGCGGCGAATCCGACCCGTGCGTTCTTGAATTCGACCACATAGACCCATCAAGTAAGCGATTTGGCATCGCCAAAGGCATAACCGACGGACGCCAGTGGTCTGATATCCTTAATGAGATAGCACGGTGCCGTATTCTCTGCGCGAATTGCCACAAGCGGCGCACCGCTCGACAGTATGGATGGCTAAAAGCGACGCTACGTGACACAGAAAAACGCCCCGAGGGGCGCTTTGTGTCATAGTGGAGGCACCGACCGGACTCGAACCGGTGTCTAAGCTTTTGCAGAGCTCCGCCTAACCACTCGGCCACGGCGCCATGGCTACATTATACCAGATTACATCTGCGCTTTGAACATTTCGTAAAATGCGCCGCGCGCCGCGACCAACTCCTGATACGTTCCCTGTTCGATAATCTTACCACCTGCCATCACGAAAATCCTATCTGCTTTCTTCACCGTACTGAGCCGATGACTGACGGTGATGATGGTCTTTTCTTTCTGATGAAACAGATGCTGAAAAATGCGGGCTTCCGCCGCCGCGTCGATGGCACTGGTGGGTTCATCCAGGATGATGACCGAGGCGTCGCGATAAAAATTGCGCGCCAAAGCTAGTCGCTGCCACTGCCCGCCCGACAGATCGACGCCCTTCACGCCATCTACCTCCATCCACTTGTCCACATAGGTGCCACCACCCTGCGGTAACTTGCTGACAAAATCAGCCGCCTCAGCCTGCTCCAGCGCCCACGCCATCCGCTCCTCATCCTTAGGCAGTGATACATCGCCATACCAGACATTGTCAGCCGCCGTCGCAAAATCGTAGCGCAGAAAATCCTGCCCCAGCACTGCTATGTCGCGATGCCAGCTGGCCGCATGACGCGGACGGAGGCACTTGCCATCGATCAAAATCGCTCCCGAAGTTGGCGCATATAAACCGGTAAGCAATTTAATAAGCGTCGTTTTGCCAGCGCCATTTTCACCGACAATCGCCACATGTTGGCCGCGCGCTATATCAAGCGAAACCTCCTTTAGCACTGGTGTCTCCATCCCGTGATAGGTAAAGCTCACTCGCTCTACCGTGATTTTTTGGCGCAGCGTTATCGAACTTGTCGCCTCCGTCTTCATAGTCGGCAGCGACATAAAATACTTATACTCCGCCATATTTGCTAGATCTTCGTCAATCGAATTATATATGCCAGTGAGTGAACTGACGCCCGACATGACGCGCGACACCATCTGCTGCACCAGCACGAATTGACCAATCGGCTGGCGATGCGCCACAATCTCCAGCACTACCCAGACGAGAGCGACCACCTCAGCAAGCGCCTGGACTACCTCGCTCCCGAGCCGCCTCCCCATGAATGATCGTTCATACTCAATCATCCGTAGCTGGTTCTTGTCGCGCAGCGCCCCTCGTTCCGCCAATAAATGTCGTATGAGTCCGTAGAGCCGCAGCTCGGCAATTGCTGCTGGACGGCTGATCATTCCCTCAAGCCAGTATTCCCGCCGACGCGTTTCGACATTATCACGCCAATGCTGTACCTGTAGCCGCGACAGACTGACCTGTACGATGCTACTCGGGATGATTGCCACTAGCATAATCAACCCCAGCCACCAGCTCACGGCTGCCAAAATCCACAGGCCCGTTGCCAGTGAAATAATACTGGAGACAACTGAGGTGAGCTGAGAGAAGAGATATTGAAATGAATTCGTAAAGCTCCGCGCCTTCTCAAACATCGATATCGTCTCTGGGTCATCATAGCGCCAAAAATCCAGCGCATGTAGCCGAGCAAACATCTCATCGCTCACCGCTGCCTCAAGGCGATAGCGCGTCAACTGCTCAACATATGACTGCACCGTAGACCAAAAAGTTGACACGATACCCAAGACTACCGTCGCCACGACATAAAACAGCAGCTGCTGCGTATCACCGCGACCAGCATACACCTCCGCCAGCCCCGTTGTCGAAAGTGCCGCAAAATACGTTGCTCCGAGCGGGAGTAGCGCATCTATAGCCACACCACAGACCTGGACAATCACCGCGCCAGGAGAGATCCGCCACATAATCAGCGCCACTTCCCATAACACAGAGATGATGTCCCGAGACGATACTTTTGGTCGCTTTGCTGCTGACATGGTCTTTATTATACACCGCACAAAGAGAAAAAGCCCGGCCTTCATTGCACCAGATATGCTACACTATGCTCATGAAACTCTCCATCATCTTGATCATGAGCCTCCTCGCCATTATCATTGTTCTCATCACGAGCACCATCATATCCAGCTCGACCGCTCAATGAGTAGCGCTGGTGATCCATGGGACCAGCCACATCTCGGGAAAGAAAATACCACCTCGTACAGGTGGCATTTCTGGTAGTTTCTCGTGTGATGGAATCTTACAACTCCACTAGAGCCTATTTTTTATTACTGCGAGTGCGTGTCAGCCTTATTGCTCTGCTCAAAAGCAAGTCGCCCACGTGTTGCAACAATCGCCACGATTGCTAGCACTGTCAGACCGAGCGCAGCAGGCCAGTTATTGGCGACAGCAACGCCGCTGAGCGTTGCGACAACAAAGAGCGACCAGTTGACGCTATTGTGTGCGAGTATGGCAAGAAACACACTGCCGCGTGCCTTGTTGACGAGCCATGACATCACGACCGACATACTCACCACTAGTACAAGGTACGCCCATAACTGCGAAACATCACTGCGTGCTGTGTCCCATTCGGAAGTAAAGAACAGTGGCACATGCCATAGACAATGCACAACACCCAGAATAACCGCCGCAACTAGCGGGTGATACCGCCGCTGCAAACGATGAAGAGCAAAACCTCGCCAGCCGCCCTCTTCTTGTATCGGACCACCAGCAATATATACGACAAATGTAACGAGCAGCGTCGCGATAATCGCAGGCGATATGTCAGACGAAATCCCGACACCACCAAAGAGGAAATATGCCGCACAAATCGCGAGAGGAATTGCCACCAGCGCAAGAATATATGCCAGTGGGTGCGCCTGCCGCTGCGTAAAGCTCTTTTGTAGCTGCTTTACTCCTTTGCGTCCACTCACAATGCGAGTAACAACAAACACCGCAACCAGCGGCCCCGCAATAAGCCCGAGCTGATTGATGCCGGCAACTGCAGAATGCGGCAGTTCATACGGTAGCAGCCCGACACCTGTCTGCGACAACCACCATGGACTCCATCCAATCCACGACCCAAGATATGCGAGAATAAAGAATGATGCGAGGGGGTAGGCACGAACAGTGCTAATGAACTTGTTTTTTATAGATAGTTGACTCATAGAGCCACTATACCTTACTGGTAATATTATTGCAACCAGCGGCGCAACTCACCGTTTTTAGTGTTTTGTACTAAAATAAGGCTCTAGCGGAGTTGTAAAATTCCACCAAACCAGGATAAAACGAGAAAAAAGAGCGCCTTCGCGCTCAGTCTCCCAGTCCTGTCCTGTTGTGGTGCGAGCGAGAAGACTTGAACTTCCACGAACCTAGGTTCACTAGCCCCTCAAGCTAGCGCGTCTACCAATTCCGCCACGCCCGCGTACCCAGTGCATCACGCGCCACGCGTCTACGCATATTTACGTTTCACGCAGCCGCCGCGCCTGTATACAGCACTTATTATACCTGATGCTACGGGGTTTTGTAAACTGAATTATGCCGCACGGTCCAATATATGACGTCTGCAAAGCGGTCGACTGGCTGGACGAGTTGCGCCTTTGGTGACATTGTCTGAGCTGAACTTAGGCTGATGTAGTCCATATGCGACTGATATAGCGCCAAGGCCGGTGCATCACTCTGCCAATGACGCACGAAGGCCTGATACTTGGTCTGGCGCTGAGCCGACGCTCGACGCGCCCGACCACCCGACAGCGCATCGTCAGCGATGGCACTATTATAATTTGAGAAATTCAGCCCGCTGCGGTTCGCCTGTGATGAGTGCCAATAAGCGTAAACATCAGGATCACCGCCGATAACCAACTCATACACCAGCACGTCAAAACTGCGCGGCTGCAAGACACTGGCAAGCACATTTTGCTCTACATTTGCCGGGTCAACGATCTTTATTTCGGTGTTGATAAGCAGATGCTCCCGCCACGCTTTCGCCAGTTCCTGTGCTGCCTTTTCAAGCTCCGAACCCTTTAGCACCACGAGAGACAAGGACAAATCCTGGTCACCCTTCTTGCGCCGCTCCCCTTGCACGGTCCAGCCCTCACCATCCAGCAGACTGCGTGCCGCGGCCACATCAAACACCAGGCGACCCGCCCCACCACCACTGACTTGCTCTGGCAGTAATGGTCCATCCAGCTGACCTGTCGAAAATTCCAATCGCTGCCGTAACGCGACCGTATCGATCGACTGCACCAGCGCCTGGCGTACCTTTCGGGAAGACAATAGCTCACTCTGCGTATTGAACAGCGCATAGACACCGTTATTCACCGCATAACTGCGGCTCGTGTGTGACGACTTGATATAATCTGGGCGTTCGCTCAATGATAATTCAGGCGTCGCCATAATTTCACTCGTCTTCAGCCCGCGAACAACTGCCTCTTTGTTCGGATAGACATACAGCTGGAAGCGATCGAGTTTCGCCTTGCCGCGATGATATTGTGGATTAGCAGCCATATGCACAATCTTCCTTGTTCCATCCGGACTCGTATTTTGCAGCAGGCGTAAACTAAACGGCCCAGAGGTCACCGGAGCATTACTGTAGCCATGCTCACGCAGCGATGATGGCTTCACTTCACTCAGGCTATGGTGCGGTAAAATCGGAAACGTCAAGGCGTGCATAAAAGGTGCATACGGCGCCGGCAAAACGAATTTCACCGTCGTATCATCAACGAGCTGCGCTGATACCGACTGCCAACCTGCGATCTCTGCTTTTGTTTGACTATTCTTTAGCAAATTCACCGTAAAAACAACATCCTTAGCGTTCAAATCAACACCATCAGACCACTTGAGCCCCTTTCGTAGTGTCACTGTGTATTCTTTTTCCGTGTCATCGATCTTTACTCGTTCGGCAAGATCAGAACGCAGATGACCCGTCGCGTCATAATCATACAAGCCCGCAAATAGCAATTTCGCCGCCGACTTTTCAGCACTGGAGCGCGCAAAAAGCGGATTGAGCGTCTCGAGCGGGCCGGTCACCCCTTCCGAGTAGGCGCCACCCGACACTGGCTCATCTTTCACGTAGGCCGACCGAAACACGTGCCACTGAGCGACACTGAGGGTGATAAGTAAAAAGATGAGCGCCATCCACCCAAAGATATGACGACGCACACCCGAAAGATGATCAAGGCGGGAAGTGATAAACTTTCGCCCGTGTCGCAGGGTGGTCAGGGTCAGCTTACGCGCCTGCTTGTCGATCTTCTTTGAAAAGCGCAGTTTTTTCCCTTTTTTTGGTGGTGACTTTTTGGGGTCCAAGACGCGCTCCTTGCTATCCTGCGTTTGGCAGAATCATACTCGCCAAGATAGACAGGACAAACACCACCGCGAAAAAGATAGTGACATCAAAAAGATTTTTATCAAAGCCACGCCGTGTCGTAAACAGCTCACCAGATGAGCCAAAACCAGCGCCAAGACTCGCGCCTCGCTGCTGCAACAGGATAGCGATAATCATCAACACAGCAGAACCCAGCGTGATGTACGGCAAAATAGTATCTAAACTCATGAATTCTCCTTCTTATACAGTCCGCCCGCGTCAAACGCGTTGCTCACTATATAGTTTACCAGACTCATGATGATTCCTGCAAGGATAGAGGCGCCAAAGGTCATTGACACCTCTGGAACCAATGCAAGAGTGATATATACCATGAGTCCATTCACGATAAGAGTAAACAGTCCGAGCGTAAGTAATATTGCCGGTAGTGACAGGATAACGACAATGGGCTTCACTACCGAGTTAACGATAGAAAATATCAGACCAGCAAGCAGAAACACAGCAATCGCCGAAGCCGTACCAAGGTCTGCACCGACTGAACCGAGAAGTGTTGCCGCAACCCACAAGCCAAGTGAGTTAAGCACCCACCGCACCAATATCACCGCTACAAGTTGCCGTCCCTGCATTATGGAGTACCCCCTGGTCCACTGGTGCCAGGCATCAGCGGACAGCCACCGTCTTTGATTTTCTGCTCGGTGCTGTGAATGTAGAATTTCAGCGGGGGCTGACTACTTGCGGCTTCTAGGCAGAATTCCGCACCGGCATTTTGCACATAAACGGAGATGTTGGCCGTGTTACTCTTATACGAAGAAGGGAGGGTCGCAGGGTAGACATTTTTAAAATTCTTCTCCTGCTCCATGGCAGCCGACGCCGAGCGAAGATCTGCCTGCAACTCCTTCGTCACCACATCCTTTCGCCACTCGCCATACCCAACCATCCCGATACCGGCGAGGATGGCGATGACAACGATAGCTATCAATACTTCAACCAATGTAAATCCTCGAGTCTGTTTCATGTTACGATGATACCATAACCTTAATCTTTTTGGCTAGAGAGTCACCCACCACCGCGGCGACCTCCTGCTCGCTAGCGGCAGCAAGACCTTTCACGCTGCCGAACGTTTTCATGAGCTTGGCGCGAGTTTTGGGGCCGATGCCGGGAATGTCCTCGAGCTGACTTTTCGTGGCTGACTGACGTTTCAGTGTCGTATGATAGCTCACGGCAAAGCGGTGCGATTCATCGCGGATACGCTGAAAGAGTTTAGTGATATCGCTGTAACGGTAAGCCTGGGTGCTGGCGCGGAGGTTTTTGGAGTGCGACCCAGCGTTAATTTGGCCGGGATGGAGATTGATGATGGTGATGTCGCCGTCGCGAGTGATATAGGCGTCCTTAATGTCGTGCGGCACTGTCACCATTGAGCCAGCCTGATGGATGATAATTTCCTCTTCCCGCTTGGCGATACTAATAATTGGAATCTTCAGTCCACGTTCATCACGCGCTTTGATGGCTGCCGCTAGCTGCCCTTTGCCGCCATCGATCAGCATAAGATCAGGCATGCCCCAGCTTTTGAGATTGCGTTCGCTCAGGCGCCGGAAAATGACGTGATACATATTGCCGGTGTCATCGTTTTTTTCATTGACTTTGAATTTGCGATATTCAGCACGGTCACTCACGCCGTTGGTAAACACCACCATGCTGGCGACGACATTTTGGCCGCCTTGGTGCGAAATATCGTAGCCCTCGATGCGAGCCGGGATAGCACCAAGCCCCAGTATCGTCGCAATATCCGCCAGCGCCTTATCTTTGGAAATATCCAAAAACTCCTTATCGCCGAAACAAACTCGCCGCTGGAGTTCTTGCATGGCACGCAGTTTATTGCGTAAACTCGCCGCCTTTTCAAAGTCGTGCAGCCCTGCCGCGGTTTTCATATCCCGCTCGAGCTCGGCGGCGATGGCTTTGCGATTACCTTTGATGTAACTAATGAGTTTTCGCAAGTTCGCCTTGTACGCCTCTGGCCCATCACCTACCCGTGGCGACAACCCCAAATCTTCATCCAGCCGACTCTGCCCTGGCCGTCGTTCACGCGTCAGATACGGGAAGATTTTGCGTAAATATCGCAGGGCCTTTTTGAGCGCATAGCCGTTATAAAACGGGCCGTAATACTCCGCACCATCATCCGCCGGGTTGCGCGTAACACTCACTACCGGCCACTCGCTTTTCATATCAATCCGCACATAACTCTGCGATTTATCATCACGCAGCAGCACATTGTAGCGCGGCATGTAGCGCTTTACCATCTCGCTTTCGAGAAACAACGCGTCAACCTCACTCTCCGTCTCGATCCAGTCCGTATCGGCAATCTCTGCCACCAAGGCCATGGTTTTATTATCCCGCGCCCGGCTATCCTGAAAATACTGCCGCACCCGATTGCGCAGCACCGCCGCCTTGCCAACATAAATCACCTCACCATCGGCGGATTTGTGAAAATACACACCGGGGCTGCGCGGGAGGGTTTTGAGTTTGGATTCGAGTACAGAGTTCACAATTTTTATTATACGAAATCACCGCCAACTACTCCAGAATGTCCATTCTTTTCTTTGCGCGAGAAAGTGCTATACTCATTGAAAAGGATCTTTTATTTATTAACAGTATGAAGCTACTAAATTTTCGCAACGCCCAAAAACACACATCATCAACGAAAAAATACAAGAAAGCCGCACTTATCACCGGAGCAAGTATCGTAGCACTTGGAACAGTAGGCTATGCCGGAGCGGTATATGACCAGTCGTCACTTGAACGAAGCAATACACCAATTGTCATTGAGGTGGCTAAAGATGAAATTTCCATGGACTATCACACACATCGCCAGACAATCAGTGCAAACCTGAGAGGCATTAGTTCGTTTGCAGAAGTAATGATTGGCGATAAAAGCGTGCCTATCAAACAGCGAGAAAATCACACAGGGCGCATTGAACATACTATTGAGTCGATTCCTGAAGGAGATAGCCGGGTGACGATTTTTGCTATTGACGGTAAGCGCCAAGTGGAGAAGATACTCACCCTTAAGCGACAGACAAGAGCCAACTACGACAAGCAAGAACTCGAAAAGCAGTTAGCACGCACCGAAGAAGCGTTGCAAAAGGCCGAGTCGAACATGAATGATGAAACAATTGCCACCGCTCGAACCGAAATCCAACACCTCCCCGAAGAAAAGCGCGCCCAATTTAGTGAGCGGCTTGTCAAAGTCGAAAAGCGCCAGCAGGAAGAAAAGGAGCGTGCCGAGCAAGAAAAGCGCGCAGCCGAAGCGGAAAAGAAACGCCAGGAAGAGCAGCAAAAACGAGAGGAAGAAGCAGCTGCTTTGCGAGCACAACAACGTGCCTCCCGACAATACGCACCACAACCCCAGCGACAATATAATGCTCAGCCGCGCCACACGGCACCCAGCGCCTCCCCACATCCACCTGCCGCCTCAGGGCCACACTTCAAAAACTGCAAAGAGGCACGAGCTGCTGGCTATAGCCATATGCGGCGCGGCCAACCCGGATATGCACCGCATCTCGACAGAGATAATGACGGTATCGCCTGCGATAAGCATCGCTAAATATTCAGTCAACCGGCCTGGTCTATCCTTTTTTGTACTATTTGCGGCTCGATGACAGCTAGTAGGTTGCCGTAGCATCACCTCGGCATAAACGACACCGTTACACTGCCACCGACCACCAGCCCGTTTGCCTGCCGTACTTTGGCGGGGAGGGCGATAAACTGCGTGCCGTCACCCATCGGCAGTAGCGAGGTATCCCACGAAATCTCACCGACCGTCGCCCGCACCGCCACCAGCCCGCGCTCTGCCAGGTGAGCCAATTCATGCGAATACTCCTGCGGCACGGCCACATAATGCCAGCCGCCCACTCGAGGAAACAACTCTACTGTGCCATGTATGATATATGGTTTCATACCTTAGTTCACCTGCTCAACTACATCTATCACCACTCCACTTGGGTCCTGCAAACAAAAATGACGCTGACCCCACTCCTCAGTAGCTGGTGAACAAAAGAGATCAACCCCCGCATCCTTCAGGCGTTCATACTCAGCATCAACATCATCAACTTCTAATGTATAGATGATGCCTTTGGCAGAAAATTCATCATGAAATTGGGTGGGCTGGTTTTTTAATCCTGGCAACATCAATCCAATCTCTACCTTGCTTGCTTCATGAAGCAGCTGCACATACCAGTCCGCCTCAAATACCGCCGTAAATCCAAAGTGGTTCATATAAAACTGTTTACATTCGTCTAGTTTAGTAGTGATCGTCACTGGGTAGATCGCTTTCATACGCCTCCTTATTTTTTGCTAGTTGTTTCATTTTACCAATATATCTAAGCTTGGTATTGTATATTTCAGACATTATAGCGCCGATGATACGACACGGGAGTTTGTTGCGTCACCTGTTTAAAATTGTGAATATAATGCGCCTGATCGCAATAAAGACCACGCCAATCGCCCGTAAGCCCAGCCTGAAAGCGCACAATCTTTGCGATATCTCGCGGCGAAAAGCCAGTCTGCTGCCGAACAATACGCTGCACGTGCCGCGGCGACAGACCAATCTCAGTTGCACTATCGGCAATAGTTTTTCCCTGTATACATCCTGCAATCACAGCCTCCACAACACAGTGCGGCGATGATACCTCACCGCAACACACCATCATATCAGTAAGTTTGCAAAAGCTCTGCAGCTGGCCTTGATCTGCACCGCGTAGACTGGCGATTACTTTTTGTATTGAGCAACCGCCCACCGTATCAAGCTGGCGCGACATACCGATTACCGCTGCCGCGTCGCCACTGTACGCGCCCGGTCGTAAACGAATACCCGTATATGAAAACGTCCTACCCAAATTAAGCTGCCAGGCCGTAGTCGCTGGTGTCATGACATACGCCTCAACCCTGCGCATATCAAACACTATATCAATACACGCATCTGGCAACACAGTGTATATAAAGGGATCTGCAACACAATGCGCTTCCAGGAGCCAAAAACAGTGCACCATGGTACGTAGCCGAGACGGTGGCAAAAACTCCCGATATAATACCTCTTCGGCGCAAGACAATGTAATGCCATTCTGACACGGAGTGTAGGGCTTCACGGCCTCATACTCCATAGCCTTTTTTACAGTATACAATATCATAACCTCCACGATCTCAGTCGCCGCCCCTGCTCCGCTACGACATTCTTCTGCCAAGCATCGTCCACGCGACCATCCGCATAACGATCGGTTTGATCGTGCAACTCATGACCTACCGCCTCAAGCACAGTGAGCATATCACCAATCACCCTTGCGTCTGTCTTGCCGTCATCAACCGTGTAGAAAAACGCCAGATCATCTACCAGCTCGACATCAAAATGTGACGATGCATCAATCAGCGCTACCATTACATCAGGCGTCAGCACATAACGCACATCAACATCGTATTTTTTAGGGCCATAGAGCGTAAAATAATCATCAAAATTACCTTCAAGAGTAATGCGTTGACTATTCGGTAAAATTACCGGCAAGTTGCTAAAAATCGCGCGATTCATTAAACTGGCATTATTTTGCTTTGCATCGAGCACCATGTGTGGCACCTTGCGTGGCAGCCGCACTGCTGCATAACGCCACGTATAGGTTTGTTGATGCTTACCGCTGCCAACGGTGTATTGATACCGGCCAATTTCCATCGTGCGCTGACCATCTTGCTCGCACGAAAGCACCCCGCGATACCGCCGCGAATGCCCGACATCAAATAGCAAGCCGACACCAACCGCGCCGACCTGCCCAATCGGATCGTAGCGCAAGGCGTTTTGCGCAGCAAAATCATGCAGGCGTATGTGGCGCCGAATTGATCGATCGTATGCGCGCGAAAAAATCACGAGCGAAATCACAATTGAAGCTGCGGTCATAATCACAGAAATATACCAATACGGCGTCAGTGTTACTAAGATAGGAATTCCAAAAAATGTCAGCGCCCATGCAGCCGCCAAGATAGCCATGTCCTTCTGCGATATATCAACCCCCAGCGACCACGGCGAAAGGCTAGTTTGCCGCTGGTATCGATTCACTTCATCGGGCGAAACCGATCGGCTTAATATAGTGAGTGTATCTTTGTTGATATTAGCAAGCCACTGCATAGTTTCATTATAGCAAAATAACATCGACCACTCAGTATGCGGTCGATGTTATTTTACGGAGTATGTTATTCGTCACCAAGTTCTCGGTCGATCCGCTTTTGCACACGGCGTGAGCCAAGCTGCATGATGCCGTAGATGATGGAGTTACAAATCATCATCGAGACAAATGTGATACCAAAAATCGCGAGCAAGTGCGGATCAAGCAACCCCTGATAGGTGTCGCCGTAGCGTCGAAGGTTGAGCAATGTCACGATTGCTGCAACCGCCGCCGAGGCCGTTACGAGACCAAGTACGACTTTGCTGCGACGCTGTGGCGTATGTTGAACCACCGCACCGCCACCCGAAAAGAGACCGCGCACAAATGGATATACCGCTGCCAGAATCAGCAATATCCAGTCGGTTGTCGATGATTCGAGCGGCAGCTTTAAGATATATTCTTTCGTGATGATAGACAAGACAAGCACCACTTCGATCAGAAGCAACGCTTCACTGCGGTATTTATTCTCCTCCATGGTGACACGCTCGTCTTGCACTGGTTTTTGTGATTTACTCATCTTCGTCCTCCCAAAATAATTCATCTAAGGTTGTATCAAGTGCCCAGCAAATCGCAAGGCATAATTTTAATGTCGGGTTGTAGCGACCGAGCTCAATTAACCCAATCGTTTGCCGAGTCACGCCAACCGCATCCGCCAGCTCCGCCTGATTCATGCCTTTTGCAGTGCGAGCAAGTTTCAGGCGCCTGTCTGGCTCGGGTTGTTTTTCTTTTCTTCCAAACAATTGTATAGCTCCTTTCACCTCCCATGGTACGCTATTGATGGCAAAATGTCAACTATATATTGCAAAAAGATGTATTTAGATTGCTTTTCGGTAGATATTTGCTCTGTTTTCAGAGACAATTATTAGGAAACTGGACGCCTGGAAGGCTACTTTACTGCTGGCCGTTCAAAATGACACGTATAGCCGCCGGGGTGCTTTTGCAGATAATCTTGATGGTACTCTTCGGCGGGGTAAAACTGCGCCAGCGGTACAACTTCAGTCACGATAGAGTTAGCCCATTGACGAGATGCCTCGACCGCCGTGATGACGTTTTCGATGGACCGCTTCTCAGCGTCATTAGCGTAAAAAATGATCGAGCGGTAACTGCTGCCAACATCATTGCCTTGGCGGTTTTTGGTCGTTGGGTCATGAATGCGGAAGAAATAGCCGAGCAGCTCATCAAGACTCGTCGCTGTCTCCTCGTACTCAATCTTCACCACTTCGGCATGCCCAGGATGAAATTCATACGTCGGGTTGCTATTTTTGCCACCCGCGTAACCGACTTCAGTATCGATCACGCCGGGCCGCGTACGCATCAATTCTTCCACGCCCCAAAAACAGCCGCCGCCCAGCACCACGCTACGCATCGCTCGCCTCCTGCGTGGTCTCATCAGGCACGAAATGGAGCGACACCGAATTCACGCAATGGCGCACATTTTTCGGCGTTAAGCCCTCGCCTTCAAACACATGACCGAGGTGCCCGCCACAGGCCGCACACGTGATCTCTACTCGCCGCCCATCAGCATCCAGCGTTCGCGTCACTGCTCCGTCAATTTCATCGTCAAAACTCGGCCAGCCGCACATCGAACTAAACTTATCATCCGAGCGATACAGCGGCGCGCCGCACTGCCGGCAAACATACACGCCCGTCCGCTTCTCATCCAGAAGTGCACCCGTAAACGCCCGCTCCGTGCCTTTATGAACAATCACACGCTCTTCTTCAGGGGTGAGTGGAGGCACTTAGCGACGCCCCTTTCCAGTATCAAGTTGCCACTGCCCAACAAACACATATAACACCGCACTGGCCAACACTGGTACCAACACGCCCAGCAGTGCAATCGCTGATGGATACGCACCATTGTAGCCGTTCTCTGCCAGGTGCTTAATGAAAATACCGCCGTACGCCCACACGAACACCGCACCATAGGCTGCGTCACGCTGCTTCCACATCGCCACAAGGCCAATCAAGGCACCGCCAATCAACGCGAACGCCAGCCATCCGCCAGCACCTGCACCCACGCCATTCCAGCCAAGCGATACCGCCAACGCAAAACTATTGGCGATGGTTGCCACGCTAATCCAACCGAGATACACCATAATTGGCAATCGTACCCATACGTAGTCCTGCACTGTCGTCGGCTTTGCAAACGCTGTGTGCAGCGTACGTGCTACCATCACCAAGCTCACTAGCAGCACAACCATACACAACATCGATAGCCAAATCAGGCGAAAATGCCAGGCGAACATCCAGCCAATATTCGCCGCACACGATACAAGCAGCCAGGGATTGATCGCCGTGAATAACCCTTCATCCAGCCGTGAGCCAGCCTTACGCCGCACGGCCGCAAATTGATACACCGCATAGCCGAGGAGCAATACATAAATCACACTCCAAATGCTAAATGTCAGTCCCGTTGGCGTAAATAAATTTGGATAGGCGGCCGAAATCTCGCCCGTATTTGCACCGCCCAGCCGCGCAATATTTGCATAGGCATTTACCGCGATAGTCGCCACTACGGCACCCGCCACAGCCCATTTCAGTCCGCGTTGTTCTTTTACTTTTTTAGAAAATAATTTTTGTAGCCACATAGACCCTCCTATCTCTAGTATACTATGAGTATGGCGTTTAACCACTATGCAAAATTGAAGCGAATTTTAGCTGAATATGAAAGTTGGTATATCGTGCGTATCAACCAGCCCACCACTGCCAAAAGTTTTAAGGGCGAAACGCGGCAGTTTGATCATTACTACCGCGTGATGGATAGCAACGGTCAGCCTATCAAGTTCTGCAAATTTCAACAGCTCGACCGGTTCGCCCAGGCGATGAATTTACCTGTTGAGGCGCTGCCGATTATCGATCAGCCGGACGTGACGCACGACAATGCTTGAGTGCGCCAAATAGCATCGGATATGGTCGATGCCTCAGCTGATTTACCGTTCCCGTCACAAAAGCGTCAACATCTGGCGCATAGAATGCAAAGCTTCCGGTAATACCGCTATGGCCGCGCAGCTCGCGGATACCGCCAAAAAACAGAGCGACTGGTGCTGCAATTTTCAACTGCATCATGCCACTACCGTAACGTAACGGTCGAAATTGAATTGGTCGAAAGACTGGCTGCATGATATGTGATTTTACAAATAATTCACCACCGAAAAACGCCCGCGTAAAACGCATCAACTCCCGATTTGTCGCGACAATGCCACCCTGATACACTTGGCTCGAAAGATAGTGCGAACACGAAACTACCGTCTTGCCATTACGTATTGGCGCGATCACCTCATCCCCACGTGCCCAATGCGTGTGTCTCAGGCCAAGTGGCTGGCAAATACAGTCGCTGAGTAGCTGCTCGGCAGTCTTCCCCGTCACCGCTTCGGCAATCTTTCCGAGCAACATAGCATTGACATCGGCATAATAGGCCTTCTCGCCGCCAAGTTGCGACCGAGCTGGCAGTTTCGACAAAATCTCCAGCGACTCGTGAAACTCCACCCGCCTATCGCTGTGCAAAACCTCATCCATCAGCACGCTGCCATCTGGCTGACGATCGGTTTCATAATTTGGAAAGCCAGAATTTTGATCAACAAGGTGGCGAATTGTCACCGCATCAGCTTGCGGCAGAATACCAGTGATAGTCTGGGGTAGCAATTCAGTGAGCCGAGCGTCATACCTCAACTTCCCCTCATCAATGAGTCGAAACACCAGCGCGTAAGTATATAACTTTGAGATACTCGTAATGGCAAAGAGCGAGTCGCTCGTCATTTCGCCTTTTGACTCATCAATACATACTGTATCTCCCTGCTGAACAAGCAGTGTCCCGTCGTGGATTGCTGGATGTCGCAAAAAATGCGTGTCTTTCATGTTGCCCCCAATGATTATCTTTTCTTTATTTACCTTGCGTAGTATCAGGCAAAAACCTACTCGCCAAATTATACACCTGCTGCATCTCTTTACTTTCAAGCTCCCAGCCGCTTATTTCACCCTTCACCAACTCTGGAAATTGCTTGCTGATATCCCTTAGGGCGTTGCCAACCGACTTTCGCACATAGTCACTAGCGTCACTTTTCAGGCGAGCAATTCTTCGCACAGCCTCATCGGGATTATCCTTAAAATACGGCCGCCGTGTCCATATCCTTAGGCCCTCCACGACAGCACGCCGCGTGTTTGGGTTAGCATGAGCCAGCCACTCATCAATCACCGGCAATGCCCGCTCATACCCTACGTTCTTACAAAACTCATCAAATGACTTCGCGAGCACTTCCTGCACCCTCCAATTGTCATCTTGAGACACTTCATCTCGCATGTACGTCAAAATACCTTCATCGTTTGATAGGTGGCCGAACAGGAACACACCATACATGCGGACCTGATAGACGCGCGATTGATACGCAAGAAATGCAAGTTTTTTTAGAGAAGCCACATCCTTTGAGTTGGCGTCTCGCAGTGCTCTCGATTGCTCTTCTTTAAATCCATGCTCTATACCGGAGAATTCTTTTTCTAAATTCGCGACATACTCCTGCATATGAACGTCACCTCGCCAGCCAATTCTCTAACTGCACCTGCCAGTCAAACCAGCCCTGACCAACCAGCCAGCTACTGAGACCTTTATCAAGCCCTGTCACTACCAGTACACCAAGTACGATCAGCACCACGCCAAGCACCCGGCGAAACAGCCCATGCGGGTTGAGCCCCCAGCCCAGTGCCCGTACCACGCGGCGACCGAGCACCGCTACCAATGCCAACATACCCAGCAGCCCAATCACATACGCCAATAGATACAGCATACCTTGCAGCGGATCAGCTGGCAGCAGCACCGCCACGATGAGTGCGTAGGTTGGACTACACACGCTAAAAATCGGGCCAAGACTCGCGCCGAACAGCACGTCGCCCAGTCGCCCTCGCCTAACAGACACCTCGGCGGATTGCTTTTGGGCCGCCAATGCCAAACCAGTCCTGAGCATCAGCCAATCCCAGGCCTGCGGTGCCACCAGCGTCACGCCAAACAGAATAATGATCACGCCACTCACCACTGACCAGACGTGTGCCGGCACGCCGAGCAGTGCCGTGGTTGATTTGAGCAAAATACTAAAGATGATGATGGAGAGGCCTAGTCCCGCTAGCAGCCACCAGACACTACGCTTTTCCTTCTGTGCACTCGGGGCGATCATCACTGGCAGCAGCGGCAAAATACACGGTGCTAGCACCGAAAACACCCCCGCCAGCAGTGATGCGATCAACAATCCCACGCTACAGATTCCTCAAGATTGTATCGACTGACTTATCTTTGCCATAGCCAACCCACACATCGTGGTCATTGTCCTGATCGTCATCATCGTCCAGCTCGACAAAGGTACTTTGGATGCGCACGCCATATTTTTGGCGGAGATCTTGACGCGAATCGTAATCAACCTTCAAAATCTGCACATCAGCCGGGATTGGACCTGCCTGAATGGCCTGCTCGAACGCACGACACTCGTTGCACCATGGCGCATGGAAGAACAAAATCGTCTTGTCATATGAACGATCCGCCGCCCGTGCGTCGGTATAATCACCGTAGTAGCCGACCGTGCGGGCCGCACCTGGCTGCGGCGCTGGCTGCGATGTCTGGGCAGGTGGCTGCGTGGTGTTTTGCTGCGGCGATGCCTGCTGGCTGTTCGTATCACGCACTGTCGCAGATTCATTTGGCGCCTGCCAGCGCTGCCACGTCAGCGCCAGTACCGCAGTCACCGCTCCGATAACCGCCACTATCCCGATGATAATCCCAATGATTTTCTGTTGCTTTGTCATATATTCCCTTTCATATTATCGACTAGTGTATGTCATTCCCTGTGTCGTCGGGCCGAGTAATTCATCGACCGTCACGAATCGGTAGCCTTGGTTTTTCAATGTATCAACGATGCACGGTACAGCATCAACTGAGGTACCATGGATGTCATGCAGTAAAATGATCGCGCCAGAGCGTGCATTCGCCACCGCACGGCTACACACCACCTGGCTATTACGATCCGCCCAGTCGCGCGTATCCACCGACCACAGCACCGACGACAGACCAGCCTGCCTGAGCTGCGCCGTCACCGTCGCGTTCATCGCACCGTACGGTGGACGTGCCGTGGCCGGCGCCTTCCCGACTACCTGGCGGATAGCGTCATTCGTGCGGTTCAATTCAGCCGCTATGCCCGCTGCATCCAGCCTCGTCAAATCCGCATGCCCCCACGAGTGGTTACCAATCTGGTGCCCCTGCGCCTGCATACGCTGCAATATGCCTGCGTGTGCCGAGACCTTGCTACCCAGCACATAGAATGTCGCCTTAGCACCCCGCTGCTCCAGCATATCAAGGAGTCGTCCTGTGTGCGGACCGGGACCGTCATCGAACGTCAGAGCCACACAGTGACCACCAGCGCATCCTGCCTGCTGCCCTGACGCAGCTCCTGGCTGCGGCTTTGGCTGCGGTTTCGGCGGATCTGGTATGACAAAAAGGCTTTTCGCCGTCTCATTCTGGAGATATGGCGCAAGCTCCGCCAGCGACACGCGAACCGTTATCTCGCCATACGATGAAGCAAGGACCGCGCCGCGCCCGAACGGCCATACCATAGTTCGCTGGTCGCCAGCGACAAAATTACCCAGCGCCTCCTCGGTGATGATATCATCAAGGTTCAGGTCTGCATGCGAATCTCGCTGCTTTAGACTGCGCACCACTGAATCTTTTGCAGCAGCGAGCAGTGCCTTCACCGACTCATCCGAGCCGCCCGCCACATCACGTAACGTCATCACGTGACCATCAGCCTTGCGAAAGGTCCAAAAGTGCGTGATAAGTGTCGGGTGGGCACCCTGGATGTCTTGATTTGTCGTGACTGTGATGGACAAAAAGCGATCATCATGATGCGTCACCTGATAGCTGGTCGTCGCAGTCATCGGCTGACCAAATTGCGACCCGAGCCGAACCGCCTGACGAAACCTCATGTCGTCTCTATCTATTGCCGCTGCGATGGTTCGGTCAATCTTCGACTGCCCTGTCACCGGATACTCCAGCGACACCCGCTCGTCCTTCGACTGGCGCGTCACAAACTTTGAGCGAATCCCCTGATATTTCGAATCCGCGAAATAATATTTCTCATCGATCTGCTCAGTGACAACTGGCGTCTGCGGACGACTGACCCAGAAAAAAATGCTCACGCCAGCGAGAATGATGGCGCTCGTCAGCCCAAACAGCCACCATCCGCGATGTCGCCGCGCCCGCTCCACTTGCTGGCGCAGGCGCTGGCGACGACTTGGCGTTTTACTCGGTCGTGACTCCATCGAAGTCCTCGTCATGAGCCTCTGCCTCTTCGCGCGTTGCGTGGACAATTCCCTCTTTGTGATGAGCAGGACCATAGATGGTATAGAACTTCAGTGGCTCATCGCCAGTGTTGATAACGTTGTGATTAGCGCCAGCCGGCACGATGATAGCATCACCATCAGTCACATCATAGACAGTGTCATCGATCACCACCTGCCCCTCACCGGCCTCGAAGCGGAAAAATTGATCATGGTCAGGGTGCACCTCAGCGCCAATTTCGCCACCAAGTGGCAATGACATCAGTACCAACTGACAATGCTTTGCTGTATAGAGCACCTTGCGAAACGCATCATTTGCAACCGTCAAATCCTCAATGTTGCCGTAATATCCCTTCATATACCCCTCCTTTATGCGTTGGTTCAGTCACTATTATAGCAAAGGATGAGTGCGAGAGTGAAATAACGCGAGCATATCATCTATACCGACTCGGTAGAGCCAGAGGCGCTTTTGTCTTTTTCAGCTGTCACTCGCCGCTAAGCCTTCATCGCCTGAAGCGCCAGCTGCGATATAACGCGCCCGCGTCGCTCTTCTGGATCTTCTGGTAGACGGTCTGTAAACAAGATGCCGTAAAGGTGGTCAACTTCATGCTGTATAACCTGAGCCTGAATCCCCGAGAACGTAGCAGTATGATATTCACCAGTTTTATCATACCAGCTCAGCTCAATCTTCTCGTAGCGCATGGTCTGCCCGAACATAGTTGTCTCAGGGTCACCAGTGTTACTACTCATGCAGCCATCGGGCAGAAGGGATGGCTGCCGCTCCCCGATGCCCTCATACTCAGGGTTGATCATCACCATCTCGAGCGGTTTTGCGACCTTCTCTTTTCCTTTTGGCGGTTTGATAGATACGACCGCTAGCGCCATATCCTCACCAAGTTGCGGCGCGGCCATACCGACACCAAGCTGATTACCCCTATCGTCAACATAAGCACGGGTACGCTCAAAAAGCTCTTCGATAATCTTCGCTGTATTCGAGCTCGTCATCTCCTCCGGAGATAAGCGCCGAGCCAGACGAGTGAGTACTTCGTCAACCTCAAAAGCTTCGCCACTTTCATTAACCTTAAAAGTTGGTAATGATTCGCGAGAAAATGATGATGCATTCATAATTATCATTATATCACAAAATTTATAAAAAAGCAATATTTCCTTGACACAACCAGCCCTTTCCCGCTATAATACAGCGTACTTATGAGCTTGCGCCGCTTCAGCCAAGCTCCTCTATTCTCACGTTCGCCCGAGCGAACCTCTGGTATAGCAATGATATTATTTCATGGCCACTGCCCTTTTGTGGTCACTGACGCTTCAGAAAGGAGGCATTTTGACTACCAAACACCGACAAAAACCACATAGTATCGTTCGTCTGCTGTGGCGGGCATCACTTCCCTATCGCTGGCGGCGCAATAGCGCCATCATCCTCTCGGCGCTGACACTGGCCGTCGGCATGTTTATCGGGCCGCTGGTTATCGCGCAGCTACTCGACATGATCCAGCACGGTCAGCTGCATGACACTGGTCGACTGTGGACGCTAGTCTGGGTCTATGGTATCAGCCAGCTGTGGTCGGAAATCATTGGCTGGCGGGTGGTGATTTACCTGGCATGGACCTTCGAAAACGCCATGCAGCGCGACCTTTACGTGCGCTGCTTCACCAAACTGACCGAGCAAACCATGTTTTTCCACTCCGGGAAATTCGGCGGCTCACTGGTCAGCCAGACCAACAAATTGACCGGCGCAGTGGAGCGGTTTTGGGATAGCATCATTTGGTCAATTCTGCCCCTCGTCATCTCGCTGACCGGCTCCATCATCGTGCTGTCCGTCCTGCTGTGGCAATACGCCCTGTTTTTGGCCTTGTTCGCCGTTATCTTTGCGCTAGTAGTTTACTTTGGCTCAAAACCGATGGCGAAATTGAACGAAGCAGAAGCCAAAGCCAGTAACGCCCTGAGTGGACGATTGGCCGACGCTATTTCCAACATCCTGGCGGTCAAGTCAGCCGGCGCCGAAACTGCCGAGCAACAGCGTTTTAGCGACACGGCGAACACCTGGCGCGGCGCCAGTCTGAACACCATGTGCGGCTTTTTAAAGGTCAGCAGTGTCTATGCTACCATTAACACCACTATTAAAATTGCGGCCATCGCCTTTGCAGTATACGCGGCGCAGCATGACATCGTTTCGGTGTCGGCGGTGTATCTCATCATTACCTACACCGGTACGGTGGTGCGCGAGCTATGGAGTATGAATGGTATTATGCGCACCTACAACCACATTTTGGGTGATGCGCGCGAGATGACAGATATCCTGCTGACGCCGACGACACTGACCGACACGCATGATGCGGTGCTGAGCGTGCCGCGTGGTGCAATCGAGCTTGACAATGTAACCTACACGCATGACGAGGGCGCCGGCAAGACATTGTTCGACCATTTCTCTTTGACTATTCAGCCGGGCGAGAAGGTCGGGCTGGTCGGTGCGTCTGGTTCGGGCAAGACGACCCTAACCAAGCTCCTGCTGCGCTTTGCTGACATCGACAGCGGGGCGATTCGTATCGATGGGCAGAATATCGCTGAGGTAACACAGGCCAGTCTGCGCTCGCATGTCGCCTACGTGCCGCAGGAGCCGCTGCTATTTCACCGCTCGGTACGGGAAAATATCGCCTATGCACGACCTGAGGCGACGGATGCTGAGGTGGAGGCGGCGGCCAAAAAAGCTGGTGCGTATGATTTTATCATGGGATTGAAAGATGGCTTTGCGACAGAGGTCGGTGAGCGCGGCGTCAAGCTCAGCGGCGGGCAGCGGCAGCGCATCGCCATAGCGCGGGCGATTTTGAAGGACGCGCCAATTTTAGTGCTGGATGAAGCGACTTCAGCGCTGGATTCGGAGTCGGAAAAGTTGATTCAGCAGTCACTCGAGACTTTGATGAAGGACCGCACGGCGATTGTGATTGCGCATCGCCTCAGTACCATTGCCAAACTAGACCGCATCATCGTCATGGAAAATGGTACAATTGTCGAAGATGGGACACACGCAGCATTACTCAAAAAGAAAGGGGCCTATGCCACGCTCTGGAAACATCAGTCAGGCGGATTTATCGAAGACTAAAGCCATCAACAGCAGGGCGACGGTTCGACTGTATTGGCAGCAGACACGTACATACCGCACCAGTTTTTGGTTGACGGCCATCTGTGTGCCGTTGGCCGCACTCCTACTTGATTCCCTTCTTCCGTATGTGCTATCGCTGGCGGTCGGAACATTTGCGACAGGCGACCACGGCCACTTGTCGCAGCTTCTTTGGCTGGCAGCGGCGATTGGGTTGGTCGGCGTTATCGGCAACTTCATTGGCTTTCAGGCGATCATTTGGCATGAGGCGCGGGTACGAAAATCCCTGGTGGACGACACGTTAGCGCAGCTTCTCATGAAAGATCAGGCGTTTTTTGCTGAGCAGAAAATTGGCGCTCTGACGGGCAAATTTCTCGACTTCGTCAATGGCTACACAAGCCTACACAGCCTCTTCGTCATTCAGACTTTGCGTTTTCTACTGGCCTTCGGTATCGGTATCGTGCTGATTTTTCTGCATAGCCCGCTGATGGGCGGTATCGTTCTAGGTATTCTGGTGCTGCTCCTCGTACAGGTACGCCTCTCTATCAAGTTGCGTACGCCGCTGCGTAAGGCGCGCAAAGAAACCATCGCCGAACTAAATGGCGCGACAGCTGATATCATCAGCAACAATTTAATCGTCAAAACGTTTGCGCGCGAGGCACATGAGCAGTCGTCGATTGCTAAGCTGAGCGCCCGGTACCGCGATATTTATCAGCGCGACCTCAGACTGATGGCGGCGGAAGGATCGGGTCGACTGCTACTGATGACAGGGGTACAGATTGCGGCTATTGCGGTGATGGCACATTTGTTGCTGCGCGGAGCGATTGATCTTGGGGCGGCGATTTTCGTGGTGGCATATTTACAGCGCGTTGCCACGCAAATTTTCAGCCTCGGCGAGCTGGTGAATGGCTATGACAAAATATTCCTGGAGGCGGCGCCAATGACAGACATTCTCCTTGCTGACAATGCCATCACCGACACCAAGCGCGCCCGCCGCCTGCGCGTCTCCAGGGGGGCGATTGGCCTGAAGGAAGTGGATTATCGCTATCCTGACGGGCAGGACCTGGTGCTAAAACAGCTTAGTCTGAGTATTCAGCCAGGGCAAAAGGTCGGCGTGGTAGGTGTGTCGGGTTCTGGAAAAACGACACTGACGCGTCTACTGCTGCGGTTTGATGATGTGACGGGCGGCGTGCTGGAGATCGACGGGCAAGATGTGCGGCGCGTGTCGCAGCGGAGTTTGCGTGAAGCCATCGCCTATGTACCACAGGAGCCCCTGCTGTTTCACCGCTCACTACGCGATAATATTATGTACGGCAAGCTGCGTGCGACCGACGCTGAGATTCGACGCGCCGCCCGGCAGGCGCATGCTTTGGAATTTATCGATAAGCTGCCACAGGGACTGGATACGGTGGTTGGTGAGCGCGGCGTTAAATTGTCTGGCGGGCAGCGACAGCGGATTGCCATCGCCCGGGCGATTTTAAAGGACGCGCCAATTTTAGTACTGGATGAAGCGACTTCAGCACTGGATTCGGAGTCGGAAAAACTTATTCAGCAGTCACTCGAGACCTTGATGAAGGACCGCACGGCGATTGTGATTGCGCACAGGTTGAGTACGATTGCGAAGATGGATCGTATCGTGGTGCTCGATGAAGGGCGCATCGTCGAAGACGGCACGCACGACGAACTGCTGGCCCACGGCGGTCACTACGCCAAGTTGTGGCAGCATCAGTCGGGTGGCTTTTTGACCACCGACGAGCCATCATAAAACCTCCCGCCCATGATAGGCGAGAGGTTCGCTGCATTACCTGAAAATCTAGGCGTCGGCGCTTGGCGCTTCTTCGCCTCCCTGCTCTGCCGGTACGTCTTCGGCGTCTGCCGATTCAGCATCACCAGCAGCCGCTTCGTTGGCCGCCTGTAGGGCGCTTGGCTCGTAAACACTCGCCACCACTAGGTCGCGCACCGTGACGTCATCATCCTCGGTGCCTTCACGACCATCGTCATTATCCACCAAGTCAACACCAGCCGGCAGCGCAATATCGCCGATAGTCACGCGGTCGCCTGCTTCCTTCAGCTCCAGAATTGACACTTCCAGCGCCTCTGGCAGCTCCATCGGCAGGGCCTTTACTTCAACTTTTTCGATAGCCTGCAAGATGACCAGACCTGCCTTCTCAGCCTCAGACTCTCCCTGGCCACTCAAGCGAATCGGCACCTCTGCGACCACCGGCTCATCAGCCCGCACTGCGTGAAAGGCGACGTGGCGAATGGTGTGCTTGGCTGGATGGCGATCGACTGACTTGATCATAGCGATGCGCCGCTTATTGCCCGTCAAGTGCACTGGGGTGTGCTTACCAGCCGCCTGGACGACCTTGGCAACCTCACCCTCGGCCGCCTGGACACTGACCGCTTCCATACCTGCGCCGTAGACCACACCTGGCACCAGCCCCTCTTTTCGTAGGTGCGCCACCTTCTTACCGTGGACGTCGCGCGCCTGCACATTTAGTGTAATTTTATCTCCCATACTTCTCCCTTTCGTTGGATACCTGTTCGGAGGTAAAATTGATATTGCTTTTCTAGTATAGCAGGTTTGGTGCGCGGAGGCGAATGTGTGGTATACTTGGTGGGTATGATGGAAGCATTTATTCACTTTATCGCCAGTTTCGGCGTTCTGGCAATTTTATTCGTGGTCTTCGCCGAGTCTGGCCTGTTGTTCGGCTTTATTTTCCCCGGTGACAGCCTGCTGTTTACGGCTGGCTACATGGTACAACAGGCTATTTTGCCGATTAATATTCATCTGTTCGTCGTGCTGCTGATTATTGCGGCAATCGCTGGCGACTCAGTGGGCTATGCCTTCGGCCACCGCGTTGGTCGCAAACTATTTGAGCGAGAAAACTCACGCTTTTTCAAGAAAAAATATCTCTTGCAAGCCGAAAAATTCTACCAAAAGCACGGTTCACTGACGGTGGTATTGGCGCGCTTTGTACCAATTGTCCGCACCTTCGCACCCATCGTAGCAGGCGCCAGCAAAATGCATTACCGCACCTTTTTAGCGTTTAATGTCATCGGCGGTATCCTCTGGGCGGCTATTTTTACCTACCTGGGCTTTTTCGCTGGTAAGGCGCTGACCGAGGCAGGCGTCAATATCGAAGTCGCGGCGCTGATCATCATCTTCCTGTCTGTCCTGCCGATGATCATCCACGCCCTAAAACAAGAAAACACCCGCGCCATGATAAAAAAGCAGCTGTCAGTGCTGTTTCGGCGTAAGAAATAGTCATTATAGCATCGACCGCAAATACGCACCCGTCGGCGAATCAGCCGTCGCCACCTGCTCTGGCGTACCCTCGGCGACGACCGTGCCGCCGCCTTGGCCACCTTCTGGTCCCATATCGATGATCCAGTCGGCCGATTTGATGACGTCGAGATTGTGCTCGATGATAATCATCGTATTGCCGCCTTCCACCAGCTGCTGCAAAATGCCGAGCAGGCGCTTGACATCCGCTGAGTGAAGGCCTGTTGTCGGCTCGTCCAGAATATACATCGTCTTGCCGGTGGAACGCTTGGACAGCTCCGTCGCTAGCTTGATGCGCTGCGCCTCACCGCCCGAAAAGGTAGTGGCTGGCTGGCCGAGGCGAATATAACCCAAGCCCACGTCAACCAGCGTATGCAGCTTGCGCGCAATGGTCGGCACACTGTCGAAGAACTCGGCTGCCTGCTCTACCGTCATTTCCAGCACATCAGCAATCGTCCGGCCTTTATATTTAATCTCCAACGCCTCGCGGTTGTAGCGCTTGCCGTGACACTCGTCGCAGGTCACATAAACATCCGGCAAAAAGTGCATCTCAATCTTAATTGAACCGTCGCCCTGACAGTTTTCACAGCGCCCGCCCTTAACATTAAAGCTAAATCGCCCCGCCTTGTAGCCACGCACATTGGCCTCGGGCGTGCCAGCAAACAGCTCACGAATTGGCGTGAAGATGCCGGTGTACGTCGCAGGATTTGACCGCGGCGTACGACCGATGGGCGACTGATCAATGACAATTGCTTTGTCGAGCAGCTTAATGCCGTCAATCCGATCATGCTCGCCCGGCACTTCCGTCGAGTGGTTAAGCCTGGCCGCCAATTCTTTGGCCACAATGTCGTTCACTAGCGTCGATTTGCCACTGCCTGACACGCCCGACACCACCGTCATCACGCCCAGCGGAAACCTGACATCGATATTCTTCAAGTTGTTTTCCCGCGCGCCGCGCACCACCAGCTGACGATCCTTCATGACAGAACGGCGCTTTTTCGGCACAGCGATGCTCTCCGCACCCGACAAATAGCGCCCCGTCACACTTTCGGCATTGGCCGCCACCTGTTCTGGCGTCCCGTGCGCCACCACCGTGCCGCCCGCCGAACCAGCGCCCGGCCCCATATCAATCAAATAATCACTCTGGCGAATCGTATCCTCGTCATGCTCCACCACCAGCACCGTGTTGCCCAGATCGCGCAGGCGGTGCAAGGTGCTAATCAGTCGGTCATTGTCGCGCTGATGCAGACCAATTGACGGCTCGTCCAGCACATACAGCACGCCTTGTAGCCCCGAACCAATCTGCGTCGCCAGGCGAATGCGCTGCGCCTCGCCGCCGCTCAACGTATTAGCCGCCCGACCGAGCTCCAAATAGCTCAGGCCGACATTATTCATAAAACCGAGCCGTGCCGTAATTTCCTTCAGGATCAGCCGCGCAATGGTCATTTCCTGCTCGGTGAGTTGTAGCTTCTTTCCGAACAAATCCAGCGCGTCCGCCACGCCCAAGTCGCACACATCCATGATATTCAGCCCATGCACCGTCACCGCCAGCACCACTGGCTTGAGGCGCGCACCCTTACACACGAAGCAGTCGCGCTGCCGCATAAACCGCTCAATGTCCTTACGCATAAATTCACTGTCGGTCTCTTTCCAGCGCCGTTCCAGGTTCGGAATGACGCCTTCATAGGTCGTGTCATAATGCCGCCCGCTGCCGAGCTCAACGCGATATTTCTGGTCGCCCGTGCCGTAGAGCACTTTCTGTCGCGCCTCGTCACTCAGCTCACCCACTGGCGTGCGCATACTAAAGCCATGTACCTCAGCCACCGCAGCGATTTTCTTCATATAGAAATTATCGACATTGATGCGGTTGTAGGGGCGAATGGCGCCCTCGGCGATGGTCAGATTATCATTCAGCACCAGCCCCGGATCAACTTCCAGCCGGCTCCCCAGACCAGTACAGCTGGCGCACGCTCCTTGTGGCGCATTAAAGCTAAACAGCCGTGGCTCCAGCTCCGGAATATCCTCCTCCGGATGCTCCACGCAGGCATATCGCTGCGAAAAGGTCTTCAGCTCGTCGGTATCAGCGCTCAAGACTTCAATCACGCCCTGGCCCAACTCCAACGCCTGCTCCACGCTCTGGCTCAAGCGACTCAGCAGCGACTCACTCAGCGCCAGGCGGTCCACCACCAGTTCAATGGAGTGCTTGTAGCTCTTTTGCAGCTCCGGAAATTCATCCAGCGCATACACCACGCCGTCCACCCGCACCCGCGCATAGCCCAGCCGACGGTACTGCTCCGGAATGTGGGCAAACTCGCCCTTTTTATTCTTCACAATTGGCGCTAGTAGTAAAATCCGCTGTCCATCATACTGCTTCGCGATCTCCTGGACAATCGCCTCGGCCGTGCGCCGCGTCACCTCTCGCCCACACACTGGACAGTGTGGCACGCCGATGCGCGCAAACAGCAGGCGCAGGTAGTCATAAATCTCCGTCACCGTCGCCACCGTCGAGCGCGGATTGCGGCTGGTGGATTTTTGGTCAATTGAAATCGCCGGGCTGAGGCCTTCGATACTATCGACATCAGGCTTGTCCATAATGCCCAGGAACTGCCGGGCGTAACTCGACAGGCTCTCGACATAGCGGCGCTGCCCTTCGGCGTAAATCGTATCAAAGGCCAGGCTGGATTTGCCTGATCCTGAAAGACCAGTGATCACCACCAACTTATCGCGCGGAATCTCCACATCGACATTTTTCAGATTGTGCTCACGGGCACCTTTGACTCGAATGACCTCGGACATATCCGGTATAGTATACCGCATATGGCGGTTTTTTTCCAGTCGCAGCGGTCAAGGCGGCAGATGACACGGATGCTGCCATGTTATTATTACAACATTTAACGCTTATGATTGCAAATTTTACCCCTGTTTGCTACAGTAGTCTCATGAAGCACCTTATGCGCATCAGTATCGTTCTCGTCATCGTCGCTCTCGCGGCTTATGGCGCCGTGATGATTCGCGAGGAACTCTTTTCTTTCGTAACGGTCGGCAAGCTGCCATTCCTTCCGCTTATATTGCCCGCGCCCATTGCTATGGCCTTTTGGCTCGGCATCATTCCTGGCTACTTTATCTTTGCCAAGTCAATCAGTGCACTTTTCTGGCACAGCATGGAGCTTATCGGCGAACGTAACCAAAAGATTATCGACCGGCGCTACCGTCAGGCCCAGAAACGTCGCAGTGTGATACAGGAGCAGGTGGCAGTAGCGCCAGTTGACGGTGCGAAAAAATCAGGCCAATCTGCACGTCGCCGCTTTCTTGCGCTGCCTACCTAAATCGGTTCTGGCTGCACCGACTCAAACCATAATGACAACTCATCGATGATAAACTGGTCGGCCTTGCCACTCATAGCGAGCTGCTGCAACTCCTTCATAAACCCTGGCGCCTGCGCCGCAATGCGCTGCGTACGCCAGCTCTCCCACGCAATCTGCTCCGTATCACTCAGGCTCTGCGGAAAGTTACGCGCTTTGTAATGCAGGAGTAATGCCGCCAGGCGTTCGTCCTGAAACGCCGGATGAAAATCAGCTAGTTCCTTTGCGTTAGCGCTGCGCACCGCCTCGATCCGAACCCTATCACCTTCCGGCACGAACCCGTCATACAGCTGACCCTCCGGCTCCGTGGACGGTGCATAGTCCGGCCGCCCCTCTAAGGCCGTCCGCAGCCGCTCCGCAAAATCAGGGTGCGCCAGCAACACGTCCTGATGCTTTTTTACCATCGCCGTGTCCAGTCCGATCTTCGCCCAGCCGCCTTCCTGCTCGAGCACTCCGAGCGGTGCCACCGCCGGGCAGCGATTGTACTGCAGCTGCTTCACTGGTACTGGCACGAAATCATCCGACTGGCGTTCCTCCCACGAGGCGAAGAGTCGCGCCTTCAGCTCCTGTTCGGTCAGCGCGACAAATGGCGTCGGATCGTGCCTCAAATCATAGACCAGCACATTGCCATGCGGCGCTGGAGACAGTGGAAAGGCCACGGTTGTTTTGCCAAACTCTTTGTCATACCGTCCACTAGTGTAAACAAACGGCTTTTTCTCCTCTAGATTGACCAGCTGCTGCACTGCTTTTTTGTCGCGCATTCGTAGCAGATACTCAAACAACTGCGGTTGCCGCTTTTTGATCAGCGTCGCGACATCGATCAGCGCCCGCACATCACTCAGCGCGTCGTGAGCGCTCTCATGGCTAATGCCGTTCGCCTTGGTGATCAGCTCCAAGCGGTTGGTCGGCTCGCCCTTCTCGTCCACCGGCCAAGAGATACCCTCCGGCCTCAGCGCCCGCGTCATCCGCACCACGTCGAGAATATCCCAGCGGCTCCGCCCCTCCTTCCACGACCATTCATACGGATCGTGAAAATTGCGCCACAGCAGATGACGCACAAATTCATCGTCAAATCGCACATTATTAAAGCCTACCGCAATGGTGCCTGGCGTAAAAACCTCTGCCATAAGCAGCTGAGCAAATTCAGCTTCCGAATACCCTTCCTCAACCGTCTTCTGCGGCGTGATGCCAGTCACCATTAGCGCACCTGGACTTGGCAGCGTATCGTCGCTGAGTCGCACCAAGATATTATATGGCTCGCCGATAGGATGCAGATTCATGTCTGTCCGCTGCCCGGCAAACTGCATAATCCTATCTCGCCGAGCACTCAGTCCACTTGTTTCCAGGTCATAAAAGAAAAACTGGCTCATGTACCAAGTATAGCACACGAGCCAGTTTGTAAGATCTGGAGCTTTTCAGCGCAAAGCCTATCCCCGCTTTTGGCGCACGATCAGTGCAACGCCAGCGGCAGTCACTAGGAGCGCACCAGCAACTAGCGGCAAAATACCCTCACCGGTGTCAGCCAAACCTTGTGCCTGTGCAGCAGGCGCTGCCTCAGGGGTGCCTGGCACTGGCGCCGGAGCAGGCGCTGGTGCTGGAGCTGGAGTTGGAGCAGGCGGCGTTGGGGTTGTTGCTGGAGTTGCGGTCCATTTTGCATACAGGATGAAGCCTGCGTTTGGCATCGTTCCAGTCGCAAAATCCCACCGATTGGCATAGCCAGCATCAGCGTACCAGCCATCAAAGGTATAGCCATCACGGAATGGTGCCGCTGGCTCTAAGATCTTATCACCATAGGCTACCGTCTGATCTGGCACAAAGGATCCAGCCTGACTATCAAATGCAACGGTGTGAGTCGGGCAGTCCTTTGCGTCGCCATTAATGGTCCAGCCATGCCCGCCATCACCGACACCGCGGGTCATGACGATGTGAGCATTGTTCGCCAAACAGTACTTAAGGCCGGCGGAACCAAGCGTGGTTGGCGACTTTAGTACCTGGTTGTTCCATGCGATCAAGGTTGCGTCGTAGTTCTCCATCGAGATACCGCTATTATCCAGCATGTTCGCACCGCCCGACCACTGGTCGCCTGGGATGTCGACAAGTGATGCCAGGTGCCAATCCGCCAATGATTGGTTAAACGATGTTGCGCCTGAAAGCATGTGCTTCATGTGCGTGGCGCTTGTCATATTCCACTTACCAATCGGCTGGTTAAAGCTTGTTGCACGCTCAAACATACTGTCAGCGTACTGAATCCTTGACAAATCCCAGTTGGCGATTGATGGGTCGCCAGCATTATTAAAGGCAGTCGCATCAGTAAACATGTGGCCTGCGTGAGTCAAATTACCGGTATTCCACGAACCAATATTCTGATCAAATTGACTGGCGCTCATGAACATATTGCCCATACTCTGAATGGTTGAGGTGTTCCAGTCCCAGTTTGCCGCCTCACCCTTTAGGGCATAATTGCTCCTAAACATATCCTGCAAGCTTCTAGTATCTGACAGGTCTGGCGTATCAGTTGCCCGCACGTCCATATTTTCTGCACCAGAAAATGCCTCTTCAAAGCTCGTCCACTTTTGTGTACCCCACTGGTCAATCCATAGCATCTTTAGCTGATCACCACCAGCCTTTACCTGAAAGTGCGGGAAGGTGCCGCCTATACGAATGGTATGTGTCCCCGGAGCAGCAAAGTTACACGTATAGCTGCCGGTCTGGCCGGTTGCTTCTGGATTACCATCATTATCACAGTCAACAGTATAGTTGTAGTTACTACCGCCAACAACTGGAATGACGAATTGATTATTTGCCGAACCGGGCTTGGTTGAGTCAACCGTAAACACAAAGTCGGTGTTATTAATGGCATCCGCCTTGGCAACACGCGGTTGCATCAAGGTTGATGCGACACCGACCACCGCTGCGATAGATAACACGCCGACCGCCAGGCCCCTCCTTATAGTTTGCTGCTTCGATAACTTCATGAATCCCCCCTCATGATCTATTATGTATGTTTCTAAAATGAAGCTTACGCTTTGGGACTATTGTACCTTGTCGCATTTCTTTTTGCAAGTACTACGGTGTGCGATATGTTGGCTGTGGATAAGCTTACTGCTCCACTAGTGTCAATTCACTCTCACCGATCCGCACCACGCTCTCACCAGCCGCGCCTTGGCGGATAAGTTCGTGAGTGATCCCCATCTTTTTCATAATGTCGCGCAAGCGGTTGACAGCCTCATACTGATCAAAATTAGTGCGGCGAGCAAACTTCTCAATTTTCGCGCCACGCACCGCGAACACGGCGACTTCCTGCCCTGTCTCATCCGTTTCATCTGCCAAACGTTCCACCGTCCAGGCATCCGCCAATTGTTCTGAGCCAAGGGAGATCACTGGCAGATCATCACCCGACTCTTCGGCCACCTCTGCCTCGCGCGCCCGCCACGCCTCAACTTCGCGGCGCAGCAGCCGTAGTAGCTCCTTGATATTCTGATGTGTCTGCGAGGAGATCGCCAACACCTGCGCACCGCCAGCCACCTGCTGCAAGGCAGTCGCCTGCATCGCGACAATCTCATCATCGAGCCCTTCGCACTTGGTCAGCACCACAACCTCTGGACGCGTCGCCAACTCCGCCGAATACTTCTCCAACTCGCGCCGAATGGTCTGGTATTTCGCCGCTGGGTCGTCACTATACGCATCGATCATATGCAGTAGCACCGCCGTACGTTCCACATGGCGCAGGAACTGATCGCCCAGGCCCCGCCCTTCTGACGCCCCTTCTATCAACCCCGGAATATCGGCGATCAGCAAGCTACCATCGTCCACATCCGCCACACCGAGATTTGGTGTCAAAGTGGTAAATTCATAATTAGCAATCTCTGGCCGGGCATTTGACACCACACTCAGGAAGGTTGATTTACCGGCGTTCGGAAAGCCCACCAAACCAACATCAGCCAATAGCTTCAGCTCCAACTCCGCCTCAAATTCATCGCCCGCCTCACCCAGCTCCGCCATGCGCGGCGCCTGGCGCGTACTCGACTTGAAATGGGCGTTGCCAAAGCCACCATCACCGCCGCGCGCCACCACTGCTTCCTGTCCATCCTCAGTCAGATCGGCCACCACCGCGCCATCACGCTTCACCACTGTCCCCATCGGCACTTTCACCACCAGCGCCTCACCACTCTTACCGCGCTTGTCACGCTTAGCGCCATCACCGCCGTTCTGAGCTGTCAGCTCTGGTTTATAGCGGAAATTCAGCAGGGTGTTCAAATCTTTGGTGGCGCGAAACACCACGTCGCCACCCCGGCCGCCATCGCCACCATCAGGGCCGCCCTTATCGACATATTTCTCATGCCGAAAGCTGACCGCGCCATTGCCGCCCTTGCCAGCCTTTACAAATACCTTCGCAATATCAACAAACATAGTTTCATTATACCAAAAACACCCCCGGTTCCCCAGGGGCGTTCTCTGTACTCACCTTAGTGTTTTTAGTGGATGTAGTTAAAGCTCCCCGCTTGGCTGAGTGGAATCTTACGCCAAGTCACCTTATTATATCCGGCATAGTTCATATCACTGATAATCATCTGATCACCCTCTATGCGCTCTACGATACCAACGTGACCATAACCACCACCGCCAGCCGAGGTCTGGATAATAGCACCCGGTGCTGGTGTCTTGTTTACGACGAATCCATGAGCGCGCGCACTATTGGCCCATGAGGTCGCATTACCCCACAGTCCACCAATATGCCTACCCAACTCGGCGCGCCGCTCAAATGCGTACCAGGTACAGTTGCCTGCCGCATAGCGGTTGCCCGCCGTCGGGCCTCGATAACCATATTGCACACTAATGATAGATCCACCCATCGAGCCATAGGCATAGCCACCCGTATAACCACGCGCGCCGCCTCGTGTATAGGTGCGCGGCGCGACGTAGCCAGGGCGTTCATTTTCTGGCAGCTCACCGCCTGGGATAAGTAGCCTACTGTCCTTCGCCAAGGCCTGATCAGCCCCCGTCAGGTCATTCGTCAGCACGATGCGCTCGGTGCTGGCCTTATACTTTTCAGCCAGTTTCTGCACCGTATCGCCATCCTTCACTGTATAGAGTACACCATCGACTGATGGCACCAGTATGGTTCGGCCCACTTCGACAGCGTCCGAGGTCATATTATTTGCCCAGCGAAGGGTCTGTGTCGAAAGCTTATACCTCTTGGCGATCGTCTCGAGGCTCTCGCCCTGCTGTGCGACATGCGAGCGAATACCGCGCTGCGCCGTCACCTCTGGCTGGATGATTTGCGGCTTTGAGATAACCTCAGCGTCGCCCTGAGCCAGCTCTTTCTTGATAGAAAGCGTTGCCGTCGCCTCGCGCAGGTCACCGGCTGCCGGCAAATTCACCGTCTCCGCCAGGCTCGCCACTGCATTTGAGGCTGTGAGCTGATCCACGGAGATCTTTGTTGCCTCCTGCGCCTGACTATGTGCCACCGCCACTGGCTGCGACGCCGAGACGGCGCCCGGCTGTGAGGCCACACCACCGGTTTGGTAGCTGAGTGTCAAAAATGAAATAACTAATAAAAACACGCCACTGTACGCTGCTACTGAACGTAACTTGGCCCTTTTTTCCTTGCGGATTGTTGATTGATTACGAATAATCGTTCTCCCGTATCGATGTTACCACCGTTACTCACTACCATACTTTGTCTTTCTTCTCGCAAAAGAACGGGATGCATCGTCGACCTAATATTAGTTGATATTACGCTAAAAAATTAGTTTTCCGCATCCGTAGCGACAGTTTTGGTAGGGCTCATCAGCGCTTGTAACTCTCGCGAGGTACAGCCACTCATGGGCTCACTATCTATTGTACCAAGCCAGTATTTTTATGTCAATGCTTATACGCAGCCCACCCCTGTAGGTAACCGTCTAAATTATCTTGCATAATACCTGGCAGTGCTGCCGAATGTTTGCCTGGTGCTCTTCGTCAGTCCGCGCAAAGTAGATCAGCCCATCATCGCCCGCCAAGAAGAAGAGGTGATCTGTGTCGGTTGGCATCGCAACTGCCTTGAGGGCAAGCTCACCAGGCGCAGCGATAGGCGTTGGAGTCAGACCAGCATGCTTACGCGTATTGTACGGCGAATCAATTTCTACCAGCGTCTTTGTGTCATTTTTCGGAATTTCAATTCCCTTATGATCAGCTGCGTATACCGCCGTGATATCTGAGCCGAGCTGCATATTCGTTGCGTGACGCTTCAAGAACACCTGAGCAATACCGCGCTGATACTGGTAGCAGCGCTCTTTGCGCTCTGGGGTCGGCTTATCCTCGCATGTTAATTCCCGCTCGACGATAGATGCCAGGATGATACCCTGATACAGAGTCAAGCCCCGCTGCTTAAACTTCTCCTCTAGGCCATGGCGCTGCACTACTTGATACATGTGTGCGAACACTGTCTCCAGCACTTCTTTGGCGCTGGCATCAGCCGCCACGTGATAGGTCTCGCCAAAGATATACCCCTCGAGCGAGGCATCAGCCGGCTTGCCAGCAAAAAGCGGGCTTTCGTACGTCGCCTGAAACGCCTCATCGATATCTTTATCGCTATAGCCCGCCTGCTTTAGAACATAGCGGGCGCTTGACTTGTCAATGTTATCCTTGGAGCGAGACGCTTTGTGACGAGAAGGCTCCAGAGTGCCACCAGGGTAAAAAGTGATGGTCTTGAAGTCACGACAGCCAGCCGTCATTTTATCAAGCATCTCAGCCATCGTCTGCGATGGTGCGAGTCGACAGCTCCCTGCCTGCAGCTTATTCTTGCCGTGCAGGCGCACATAGATCTGGAAGGCGAGGTCGCTGCGGATGAGCTTGGCGTCCTTGAGCTTCCTGGCGATGGTCGCCACCGAGTCTCCATCAGTGATAACGAACGACTGCTTTTTGGTATCATCTGAAACTGGACGTAACTGCCCCTGGTACCACCAGAAAGCACCGACCGCCACACCGATGATCAACGACATCAGCGCTAGTAATACCCATGGCCATTTTTTTCTGCGGCGCACTGGCGGTAGTGATACGGTCTCCATAGGCTGCTCCACCGGAGACTGCGCGGCTGGCGCTACTGGCGCCGATAAGGGCTGCTCACGAGGCGCTGGTGTCGGCTGCGCCGGTCGAGATTGCTGCGTTGGCTGCTGCCCTGCCATATGTGGCGCCGGTCGCGCGGTGCGTGGTCGTCGAAATCCATCCATTATCGTCCCTCCAAATAATCTTGCAAAATAATACTCGCCGCCTCAGCATCGATCTCGCCCTTATCCTTCACCTGGCTGCCGAGGCGCTGCTCCGCCTGAACGCTGGTGAGTGATTCATCTTGATACACGACGTCGGTATCAAGGTCGAGCTGGCTCATGCGCTGCACGAACTGAACAACATACTCTGTTTGACGAGTTGGCTCACCTGACTGGTTGCGCGGGTAGCCCACCACGACGGTCGATATGTCGTGCCGCAGCATGATTTCCGCTAGCTCCTTCATCACCGCCTCTCCTTGCTCAATCCAGCCAAACGGCACAGCGATACGCACCTGTGAGTCCGCCATGGCGAGACCGATGCGCTTTTCGCCAACATCCAGGGCAAGGTAATTCTTAGCGCTCATGCAGCTTGAATTCAACACTGATGCGTGTCGCGTCATTTGGTATTGTCCGCACCCAAAACGGCCAGAATTGTACATCGACATTATCGACACCATTGATGGCCTCTAGTTGTGACTGTACATCACCGAATGTCTTGCCCTGCACCTGCTCCTTCACTTTCGCCTCATCAATCGATGGTCCGACCGTCGCATTCGCTGTGATGCGAACCGTCGCCGTACCGTCGCCAGTCATCACGAACTGAGTAAATTTCACATCGTCGGTGCCGTCTTTGTAAATCTTCTGCGACTGCTTGCCCTCCAACTGCTTCTCCACCGCATCCTTAATGAAGGCGCTCAGGTCGGTCTTATCGACAGCCAAAGCTGACGCCGTCACCGTTGTTTTTAGAACAACATTTCCTGATGCCTCAGTATCCACAGCGACACTTGGCGCTGGGGCGGAGCGATCTTCTTTATAGCTCTCCTTGATGAAAACCGCTGAGCTACCAAACGACTGCGCGAGCTTATCCTGCAGAGCGTCATCTTTTTTGCCATTCAACTGCTCCGTCGCCTTCTTGAGGTCATTAGCCGAGACAACGGTCACCTCACGACTTGAGCCACCAGAGGTTGCACCGACCAATGAACCACTGACATTTGCCGGTAACCCAGAGACACTGCCCGTTTCACCATTGTACTCAGCGCCAATATCGCTTGCCGTCACCGAGACAACCGCACCAGTGTTATTCGTCCGGCTAAAGGTGACTGCACTATCGGTCGTAAAGGCGATGCCTGAACTAGTCCGGACTGTGGTGCCAGCCGGAACCGTCTTATCAAGGAGCTGAATTGAATCAGTTGCAAGCCGCAGTCTCCCTTTCGCCCGCTCACCAACCTTCTTTTTACCCGTCGCCGCAAACTCTACGGACAGCTCAGCTTTCTGCTCTTGGCGCAGGGTCTTCACGATACTAGTTTTCGGATCAGTTGCAGCATTCTGCTTCAAGGTTGCCTGCTTGTCCACCGTTTCCGTGGTCGTTTTCGCCGCGATAACGACAGTGGCCCGTGGCGCAAACCAAATGGCCCACACCAAAAAACCGATGAGCAGCAACGCTCCAGCGCCTATGAATACAAACTTCTTGCGAAACACATTAAAGTTCGGCACCTTCGGCGCGTTCTTTTTGTCGGCCAGGCTGGCCTTCTTCGACTTCGGCGGCTCATTAGCCTTATCTTCTGCCACGACCGCATCCACAGCGGCATTTTCGGCCTTCTCTTTCTCGTGCATGGCGATGGGTAGTTCCCGGCCGTCAATAACATCGCTTTCATCGTCAATCTTCAGCGCTGGAATATCCGCGATCTCCGGCTTACTCTGCAGCGTCTTTGCGACAGGGATCTTTGCCGAAGCAGCGAGACCGGCCAAGATCTGGTCACTTGTAATAAGCACAATACGCTTTCCGGCCTGCTCCGCGGTCCGCGCCAAGAGGCGCATACTCACCGCACTCTGCAGCACACCAACTCGCTTTGGCGGCACCAACGCGATAATGCGCTCACTCGATGCCTTCACCTTACCAACTATCGCGGTGATATCATCTTCTACATCAATATATAGTACGTCTTTGTTCATTTATATCTTTAATAATCGATTAACTTTATCCATCAAGCCATGAGCGTCTTGATTACTTATCATTGTATCATATCCGACCCTGAGCAGCCCCATCGCCGTGATAAAGGTATGGTCAACCACATCACCCGTTGTGTCAGTGATACCGATAACATCAGTTGGTTTAATGTGCTGAACGACCGGCTTCTTCGTAAAGGGCAGCTCCTTGTGCCATGGCTCCTCAGCCAGGGCATCCACCAGGCGCTGCAGACTAGCACCGCCGCCACACAGTAGAATACGATGCGGCAAATGGTCAACACTATCAAACTCGCTCAGCGCCAGCTCGACACCTGCTAGCCACACCTCGAGCGTCTTGTCGATAGCCTCGTCAAGCTTTTTCTTGACTGTCGGCTTTAGATGTTCGTGCTCAATATTTAACTTTAGTTTCTCCGCCTCCTTATAGCCAAGATCCAGATCACTCGCGATCATCCGCGTAAAGCTCCGACCACCGATGCCAAACATCTTCGTTCCCTCGACGCCACCATCATTCACCACCGCGATATCTGTCGTGCCGCCACCGACATCGGCGAGGATCGCGGTAAAATTAGAATTAGAATCCGTCCCCAGAACGCTCCGGCTCACTGCGAATGGCTCGGCTGCCACCGCGATCAGTTCCAGCGCCAGCTCGTCAGCCACCTTCTCTAACGCCCCGATATGCACCATAGGAGCAAAGGCAGTGTAAATCTGCACCGCCACGTCTTTCCCTTGGAAGCCGATGGGGTTTGACACCTTGTAGCCATCGATGTGGATACTGACCAAGGCCGAGTTTACCAACTTCACCTCGACATCATCGTTACCTGTCTCCAGGCCGATTTGCGCCTGTGCCCGTCCCTGGGCCCGCTCCTGTACTTTCTCGATGATAAATTCTACCTCAGCGACGTCCAGTGGCTTGTCTGGCTGTGGACGACGATAGCGGATGGTGTTCGTTACACCCTTCACCAGCTCACCAGCGATACCGATAACGACACGCTTAGCCTGCACGCCAGATTTGTCCTCCGCCTCGGTCAGCGCCTTTTCACAATTCGCCACCACTGCGGCAATATCGGCGATAGCCCCTTGGTGCATATCGCCCAAGCTTTGCTGCGCCCGTCCTACACCAATGATCTCGATATCATCACCTTTCACTTCAGCGATGAGCGCCTTTATATATTCCGTACCGATATCTAGCCCGACGAGATATTCACCCTCGCTGGCATCAGTTTTCTTAAACAAGTTATGAAAAGCCATAGTAATAGTATATAGCTCTTATGGCTTTTGGGCAAATATTTGACTAATTTGATAATGTATGGTATAATGGAAATACTATGTCAGAGCACACCACACCCCCGCCAGACTCATGGTATGAACGTGCTGACGCGATGAACACCGTCGCAGACCTTGCACTGGACGATACCTTTCGAGACTTCTTTGAGACCCACCGCGTACGGCAGGTAACGGTATGGCACCAAGACCCCAACTATCCGATTGCCTGTGAGGTGGCAGACTTTATGCCGTGCTTTGATGGCAACCCTGACCGAGTTATGGCATTTCGTGACGTGGTCGGTAGTCACGTCGTCACTGTCAGTGACTGTGATTTGAGCGTTGCCTGTCTTCCTATTGTCACCGATAATCAAACCACCAAGCAACGCCTCTTCTCTGGGTCCCTCATCCTTAACGGCCAACGCTTTACTGCAGAGCACGAAGCCAACCATGTACAGCTACGCGGTGATGCACCCGCTCGACATTCTCTGGCGTTCACCCCCTCTGAATTCACTTATTTCCTGACAACGCTCGCGCTTCACGATGATTCACGACGAGGCCAGCTTGATGATACGATTATGCAAACCATGATGTCCACCATGAGCGCGACTAATAATGACTGGGATAAGGTGGGCTGTGCGCTACAGGGACTGGGTAATATCAATGGCGCTGCGCAGGATATTCAAGCCGCCGTCTTTCATGACGAACAGGAAGCGTTTGTCTCGTACATCAAACACCACGAGACGCCATACCAGTCGAGCATCGAGCACTTTATCCAGGCACACGAAACGACACCGTTATTTGTCGAACAATTCGGAATTGATACGGTACAATTTGCCATTCCAAGCCCGGATGAAACTAACCGTGAAACAGCATTCACTCGCGCGGCACCAACTTGCAGTACCCTCACTTTCGCCCAAAACGCCCTGCGCCATCAATGTATAAGTGAGCTGTCAGACAGCAGCATTTCGTACTATCCATCTAGCGGCGATATTAGGTCTGCACGAGATTACGCAACGATTTGCATCGCCTTCCTGAATCTTCTAAATCGAGCCTACGCTACTGCAACACAGCCTTGACTCGTCGGACCCCAGCTGATGACGCCTCTTCTTTGGTGATCTTGAAGCGCTTGCCGTTCGGCGTGCCATCGTCGTCCTGCGCGAGCTGCCCCGTGTGATCAACATGCGGACCGCCACAGATTTCGAAGCTAGCGCGCTGGTCGCCTTCGCCCATCTGGTAGACTTTGACGGTATCGCCGTAGCGGTCACCAAAGGCGCCGACCGCGCCCATTTTGAAGGCTTCATCGGTTGGATATTCAGTGTAGCTCACTGGCAAATCCGCCTCAATCCAGTCGTTCACGAGGCGCTCCACTTCATCCAATTGCTCGCGCGTCACCTTACTGTCGTGATTAAAATCAAAGCGCAGGCGCTCCGCCGTGATGTTACTGCCGCGCTGCATAACGTGCTCGCCCAGGACCCGGCGCAGCGCCGCGTACATCAGGTGATTCGCCGTGTGGAGGCGACGGTGTGCCATGGTCTGGCCTTCCAGCCCGCCTTTGAAGGTGCCTTTGGCGGCGGTTTGTGAGCGTTTTCGCTGCTCCTCCATCAAGCGATCAAACTCGTCCTTCCAGTCACGAGCAATTTGAATATGATGGCGCCTCGCAATTTCCACGCTCAGCTCATACGGAAACCCGTAGGTGTCATGCATGGTGAAAATTTCCCGCCCCGTTAGTCCATCAGCTACAAAACTCATCAAATGCTTGGTGCCCTTGAGGAGTGTACGGGCAAAGGCTTTTTCCTCCTTCATCAGCGTAATAATAATCGCGTCGCGCTGCTCGGCCACCTCTGGGAAATCCGCCGCGTACAGGTCGGCGATCACCGGCACGACAGCCTCAAAAAATTCTTCCTTAATACCCAACTCATGCGCGAAGCGAATCGCTCGCCTGAGGAGTCGGCGCATCACATAGCCCTGCTCCTTGTTGCTTGGCGTACAGCCGTCCACCGCCAGGAAAGTCGCCGCGCGCAAATGGTCGGCGATGACACGCATACTCTCTCGATTGTCCTCATACTTTTTGCCGCTCAGTTCCTGTAGCTTCTCAATGATCGGCCACATTAGGCTAATTTTAAAGACATCAGGGTCACCCAGCTTGGCCGCCGCGATGCGCTCCAGGCCTGAACCGTGGTCGATGTTTGGCTTCTCCAGCGGCTCAAACACACCGTCAGCCACTTTTTTATAGGCCATAAAGACGTTATTGCCAATTTCCATAAAGCGACCGCAGTCACAGTTCGGATGACAATGCTCGCCATACGCAGGGTCGTGTGGCGTACCAAAATCATAGAACATTTCGCTGTCCGGCCCACACGGATCGCCGATCGGCGTGGTTTCTGGCCCGCCATTGCGGCTCCACCAGTTTTTGCTGCCATCGTAGTAGAAAATCCGCTCTCCGTCATGAATACCGCGGGCGTAGCCATTTTCTTCCGAGCCGATATCCGCCTGCCCGTGGCTCAAGCCCGCCTTTTCGTACAGCTCCGCCCAGACCGCCGCCGCTTCGGTGTCTTTCGGGATGTTATAGCGCTCATCACCGATATAGCAGGTGACATACACCCGGCTCATATCCAGCTCGACGACCTCTGAGAGAAACTCCCACATCCAGCGGATTTGCTGCTCTTTGAAATAATCGCCCATACTCCAGTTACCCAGCATTTCAAAAAAGGTAGTGTGGCGATTGTCACCAATGTCGTCAATGTCCTGCGCCCTGAGGCACGTCTGGCTGTCAGCGATGCGATTACCTTCAGGGTGGGTCGCTTCACCCAAAAGATAAGAGATCATCGGCTGCATCCCTGAGCCGGTGAACAGCGTGGTCGGGTCGCCCGTCAGCACCAGCGGCGCGCGCCGCACTACGGCGTGACCGCGTTCCTTATAAAATTGCAAATAGGCGTTACGGATATCTTGAGCATTCATATGGGCAATTATACCACACCACCCCTGGTAGCGACAGTCCGCCCGAGGACTGCCCCGGGCGGACTTGTTCATGGCGGTAACGAAAGGACTACTGCCGTTTGCGCCGGATCAGTGCCCAGGCACCGGCGAGCATGGCACCGAGACCTCCAGCGACTGGCGCAACCAGTGGCGCACCGGTGTCAGCGAGCTGTTCTGCTTTGGCGCGAGCATTTCGCTCAGTTGCTTCACGCGCTTGACGCTCAGCCTCCTCGCGAGCCTTACGCTCAGCTTCAGCGCGCTTACCCTCCTCGCTTTGCTTGTAATCATCAACCTGCTTTTGGCGCACCGCGATCTTTGCCTTTAGCGCGTCAAGTTCAGTCTGTAGCGCCATCTTACGTGCTGGGTCCTGCACCGCTGCGACCTGCGCCTCCAGGGCAGCGACATCGATGGCAGGCATCTCATCTGGCGCTAATTGTGCATTCAGCTTATCTGTCGCCTGCTGCAGGGCAGTCGCTGCCGACTGCTGTGCATTCAGCTCTGTCTGTGCGGCCGCCAAAATAGCATCTTCCAGAGCCTTTGCATCGTCGCGCACTTGCTTCACTGGTGGATTTGGCATAGCACGAGTACCCTGGGCCTTGCGGAAGGCAGCCGCCACGGTTGGATTTGCCTTAATGTAATCTGGCTGATCGTTATGAAGGTCTTCCGCAGCAGCCAGCGGTGCCTTATCGGTTTGCAGCCCATCAAGTGCTGACTGCAGGTCGCGAATAGCCGTTTCGATGGCACTTTGTGGCGCATTCGCCAGCTGGTTCGTCGCCTCCGCCCTCGTAAGCTCATCGCTCAGTGCATCCACTGTCGCCTTTGTCATACCGTCTACCGTCTCTGGTAGTTTCGCTCTGTCGATCAAAGCCTTGAGCTCATCTTTCTTTGCTTGATATGCCTGCTTCACTGTATTCAAGCGATCCTGCAGTTGCTGTTTAACGGCATCTGTCTTCACTGCATCAATCTTCGCCTGTGCTGCCGCGAAGGTATCTGGTGTTTTAGCAGCCTCCGCTGCAACCACGGCTGCTTCCGCCTCTGCCTGGCGCTGTGCCTCCGCCTGCTGCTCCGCTTCTACCGCACGAGCATCAGCAATTGCTTTTTCGAGTTCTGACTTCGCAGTAGCGATTTGCTGCACCGTAGCTGCTGGGTTGTTCTTGATGTCGTTCGCAGTGGCGAGCTTCTTTACTACTTCAGCGTCTTGTTGTACAAATGCCGATTCATTCGGCACCGAGTTAATGACTGCCTCAAGTGCCGCGGTGTCTGGGCGTAGCTCATTGATCTTCTGCTCAACATTGCTCTTCATATTCTGAAGGTCTGCTTGTGATGGATCACCCGCCAGCAACGCCTTCGCCAGTCGCACCTGATCTGCCAGTGCCCGCTTGGTGGCATCGTTGGCGTTTTCGGTGGTCTTTGGATCTTCGGCCCGAGCGATGATATCTTCAAGTTCCTGTTTGGCGTTGTTGTAGTCACGCTCGATCGAGGCAAGCTCAGTCTCCATCGTCTGGCGAGTGCCAGCGTCCTTCAGGGCTGCAATCTTGTTCTTAGCATCAGCGATGGCGCTGGCGGTCTTGTCCTGCTCAGCCTTGTCGAAGGCCTCACGGGCAGCAGTTTGACGATCCGCTTCGGCTTGCTTAGCGTTTTCCATCGCTTGAATCAGGCCGTCAGCAGCCTGCTTCACCTGAGCTGGTGTTGGGCCAGGGGTTGGCAGATTGTAGATGTCGTTTGCCTGCTGCAAAGCGGCAGACACGGCTGGATCGTGCTGTACATACTCTGGCTCGCGGTTGTACTGGCTGGTTGCTTGCTCAATAGGGCGGCGGTTGGCACGCAAATCCCTGATCGCACGCTCAAGGTCGCGCAGCGCTTCGTTGATCTGATCCTGGGTGCTGCCGTTTGCCGCAATGATGCCTTCAGCGTGACGCTGCGCTGCCACCACAGCATTCTTAGTATCAAGCGTATAGCCGTCGAGGAAGTTACCGCCAACACTGTCGACTTTCTGCTGCAACGCATCCGCATCAGTGATTTCAATGGAACGCTTGACGGTTGCCTGGTTGCCAGCATTATCCCGCACCGAATAGGTCAGCTCGTAGTTGCCCTTGGCTGGGCTATTTGGGTCAAGGTTGATAGCTGCCGCGTTGTGAGTGACGCCGCCTGGCGCAATCCCCGAGCCACCCTGGTTGTCCTGGGCGGTGACGTCGTTCAGGTTCAGCGCCACACCCTTGCGTGAGACGATTTTGGCGGGTTGTTCTGGACTAAAGATTGGCGCCTCTGTATCGCGTGCTGGCAGATCATAGTTGACCGTGATGGTGCCCGAGAAAGTTTGTGCACCAAAGCGTGCCGAATCAACTGGCGGTGTTGACCAGCGGATATCTACTTTATCCTTGTCATAGGTATCAACCAGCTTGATATGACCACCCGCCTGACTTGGCTGACCTCCAGCGTCAACGTTCTTGACCGTTGCTGTTTCGGTGATAGGCACGATAGCACCGTTGTAGTCGCGCACTGGATTGGCAAATACTGCCTGGTCTTTTGCCAACGTGATCTCGTGCTTTTGTGACGAAAAGGTCGATGTTTGATCAAGGGTCGCAAAACCACCATCCTTAAACATGTCGTTCAGATTCAGTATATTATTGCCGGCGATCAATAACGTCTTGAGCTTCGGCGTATCTTTCAGCACAACGAGGTGCTCAGGAGTAAGTTTGTTTGTATTGAGGTGGAGCGCCTCCAATGCTGGCAGGTCTTTGATCGGCGCTAGGATATTCACTGGCGGAGTAAAGGCTGGGTCGCCGGTACGAAAGGCATGAAAGAGGTTGAGTCGCTTGAGTTTTGTCAGGCTTGAGAGTGGCCGCAGCGCATTCTCGTCAGAGAGCAGATTCACCCCCAGGTTGATCGTCTCGGCGTTTGTCAAAAACTGAATACCCTCCAGGTTTTTGATACCGCTACGCGACAGGAAATTCTGGGCGCCAGTCTCATTAAAATCGGCTGTCGCACCGGTGACGGTACGCATCTCGCCAGCAGTAATAGCCTGCGTGTCAGTGCGAGGCGCACCTGTCGCCGTCGCGATCACCTTGTTGAGCGCCTTGCGGAGATTAGCGTCAGGAATAGTCACGACATAATCGTCCTGCGCCGTCGCCGGATCCTGGGCGTTTTCCGCCGATGTATAGGCGTACACCGCCTGACCTCCTTGGTACATTGTCGTCACCGTGTACACTGTGCCAGCCCCCAACACCAATGCTGCTACTGCCATTGCCGAGACATACCTCTTGGCCATTACCATTTTCATATTAGTCCCTATCCCCTATGTTTCATTTGTTATATATTATCTGTTATTATACCGCTCACGGTTCAAGACTACAACAAGAAAACACCGCATTGTTGCGGTGTTTTTTCGTCTTTCGTATCGATGCGCCTAGGCTTCGGCTGCTTCTTCAGCCGCCGGCTCTTCCTTTGGCTGATTCTTGCGCAGCTTCTCTGGGTTGCGCAGCGCCTTTTTCTTGTCAGTAGTTGGCTCTTTGACCCACTTCGGCATCTTGACGCCAGCTTCTTTCAGGAGCTTGACGACCCGAGGCGTTGGCTGAGCACCATTGTCCAGGTACTTCTGTGCGAGTTCCGCCTGAATGTTAGCTTCCTTGGTGTGTGGGTTGTATGAACCGACATATGCCACCACGCGGCCACTTGATGGGTGGCGATGTGCTTCCTGCACAGCGAGGCGGTAGACTGGATAGCCCTTGCGGCCCAAGCGTTGCAAACGAATTGCGAGCATGTAGTTTTTCTTCCTTCTTAAACTCGTTAGTTAATTTCTTACTCCGTACCAGTGTACACTATTTTGGGGCACGCGTCAATCTGTTTTGACAATCCCGCCGCCCAAGCATACCTCACCGTCATAGACAACGGCCGACTGCCCTGGACTAATAGCACGCTCTGGAGACGCTAACTGTAGCGTGCCGGCGCTATATCTAGCGTCTACGAGCGCCCCGCGGTGGCGCAGCCGCACCTGAACTTTTGCGCCATCAGCTGGCGGTTGGTTTACCCAGTGCTCGTCCATAAGTGTAATGTCAGTACGCCACAAATTCTCATCATCCAGCGAGCGCGACACATACACTTCGTTCTTCGCCATGTCTTTACCGACCACATAATACGGCAGGCCGCCACCAACATTCAGCCCATGCCGCTGACCTAGTGTATAGAAAATCGCGCCATCATGCCGACCGATGACTTTGCCCGTCTGCGTGTCAATGATATCGCCCGGCTGCGTCTCGACATACTCACTCAAAAACTCGCGAATGCCGACCTGACCAACAAAACAAATCCCCATGGACTCTTTTTTGTCTGCCGTCCACAGACCGCGATCTTTCGCCAGCTGCCGTACCTCATCCTTGGTATAATCACCCAGCGGAAACAGTGTCCGCCTGAGCGCCTCACCACTCACCCGATACAAAAAGTAGGTTTGGTCTTTGTTGTCATCACGCGCGCGTAGCAGGAGCGCAGATACTTGCTCGGGTAGCTCCGAAAAAGAATCCGGGTCCCACGTAAAGTTGCCCAGATTTTTTTCAGAGCTACCGCTCGCACCATCGACATGTTTCACCCGCGCATAATGCCCCGTCGCCACAAAATCCGCCCCAGCCTGCAATGCCGCCTGCCAAAACAGTCCGAATTTCACCTCTTGATTACACATCACATCGGGATTTGGCGTCCGGCCCGCTTGATATTCACGCACCATATAGTCCACCACATGGTGCTTATATTCCGCCTGAAAATCGATCACCCGAAAATCAATCCCGAGCCCGACTGCCACGCGCTTGGCGTCCGCCACATCATCCGCCCACGCGCAGTGCATGCCGGGTAGATCCTGCGCCCAGTTTTTCATATAGATGCCCGTGACATCGTGCCCCTGCTCGACCAGCAGCGCCGCTGCCACGCTGGAGTCCACGCCGCCCGACATACCGACCCATACCCGAGCCATTAGCGCGACCCTCCGACAGCAAACAGTCCAATTTTCACCAATTCACCCAGCGCCAACCACCAGCCCCACGGCGTCGCCCACCACATCGGCCCCCAGTGTTTGTCGCTCGCGACGGGATGTGCCCGTACCTTCACACCTGGTAACTGTGCTGCAAATTCTAGCTGGGCCCTTCGCATATGATAGCCGCTGGTGACTAGGATAATGTCACGCACCTGTCGAGCACCGAGCACCGCACTAACTTCAGCTGCATTTTGTTTGGTTGTTTCCGACTTTTCATCCATGATGATCGCCTCCGCTGGCACTCCTGCCTGCACTGCCTGCGAGCGCATAGCCGCAGCATTTGAGCGACCCGACTTGTCGGCCGCCGCACCTGACACCACCAACAGCGGTGCCCAGCCATCATGATATAGTCGCACCGCTTCCGCCGTCCGCGCTTCAGTGTCACCACCGCTGATCACCACGATAGCACCAGCCTGTTGGCACGAATCTGCCCCTGGTGTTGCACAGGGGTGAATATCATTTGGCGACAAATAAAGACTAAGTCCCAGAACCACAATAATGCCGACGAGTAAGAGCCCTATCAATTCCTTGATCATCGTACTCGCTCCTGTTCCTGACGCACCGCCTGGATAATCGCTTTCGCCGCGCGCGCCACATTTTCCTCATTACTCAGCCGCCCCAAAGTGAGTCGCAGGCTGCCGTCGACCGCTGCCTCATCCAGCCCGATGGCCAAGAGGACATGCGAGCGTGTCCCCGCGTTTGCTGCGCAAGCACTGCCCGTCGCCACCAACACCCCCTGCTGCTCCAAGAGAAAAATGAGGCGCTCAGCGTCCAGCCCCGGGAAGGATAGGTTCAGAAAGCTTACCAGGGATTTTTTCTGATCAGTCGAAACGATCATCTCCGGAAACGCGTCCGTGAGCTGCCCCAGCAACTGATCGCGCAGACCTCGCAGCCGCGCCACTTCACCACTGCGCCGCCGCGCTGCCAACTCCAGCGCCTCCGCAAAACCGACCACACCTGCTACATTTTCGGTGCCACTGCGCAGTCCTGCTTCTTGACCACCACCGAGAATGGTCGGCGTCAGGCGCACCCCTGGCCGCACCCAGAGTAGCCCTACCTGCTTTGGTCCGTAGACTTTGGCGGCACTCATAGTGAGCAAATCAACACCCAGGCGCTTCACTTTGACGTCCAGCAGCGCACCGGCCTGTGATGCATCAGTGTGAAATACGATCGGCGTGGTCTCTCTTGCCGCCTGGCGACGCTGACGCTCCGCCTGCACCACGCGGGCGATTTCTCCAATGGGCTGAATAATACCCAGTTCGTGGTTGACCAGCGCGATTGAGAGAAAGCTCACTTCAGGAGTTAACGCCGCCTGCACCGCTTCGGGGGTGATGCGGCCTTTATGGTCTGGCGCAACGATCACCGGCGCACGATACCGCGCTGCTGCTGCCAGCACCGACGCATGTTCGATACCACTCACCAAGCACTGACCATCAGCCGCCGCTTGAAAGGCCAAATTGACCGACTCAGTAGCGCCAGCTGTCATCACCAACTCATCGGCACCGACGCCCAGCACCCGCGCGATACGCGCCTTGGCATCACGGTACTGTCGTTTGATAGCGACACTGGGCGCATAGGGGCTTGACGGGTTGAAAAACTGCTCCGTGAAATACGGCTGCATCGCCGCTAACACCAGCGGATCGACCGGAGTGGCCGCCGCATGATCAAGATAACACAAATCCGTTTTCACCTCTTTATTATATCAGACGGGACGCCCTGTCCGCGGATCGCGATGGTATAGCTGGCGCGCCACGCGCTCGTGATATTCGTTCACTGCCAGCACGAAATTGCGCAGCTCTTCGCCCTCGAGATAGCTGTATTGATAGTTCGGCTGAATCTTCAAAATTCCCTGTTCTTGCACCTCGTAGCGCGTCGTCAACTCCTGACGCTTGCCATCCTTACCAAGCACCTCTTCATGCCAAATCCACGTGTCCTTGTCCAGGTTAAAAAACGCGCGGTGCGTCACGTGAGCCGGCTTATCACCGAAGATAGTTGCACCGATTTCACTTTCGAGCTGAATGAGTTCACGTTCAGTTAGTTTTTTCAGTGGTCGTGTACGCTTGGGTAGTTTTAACAGTGGCTTCGAGACGTCGTCCGCGAAGACGAGTTTCAGAGCTTTTTTTAGTATCACGCCCATGGAGCTTCTACGCTCCTAACGTGACATCATGTCGTATCGTCACTGGCACCAACGCCTCATGCGCCTGATGTGCAGTGCGGTAATCAGCGATAAGCTCACCCACCTGCCGAGCTAACCGTACAGCCTCAGTAGTGTCAACAATCCGACTCGCTTCGAAAAGTCGCATTCCTTCTTGGCCGACTGCACGCTCCGACAGGCGAGGCTCGTCCACATTAGTCGTCTCCATGTTAGTCACAAAAGCCGGCGCCTCTTGACTTGCTAAACGAAGCGCCTCTTCACGCGCCCGCACTACTCCTGGATTCACTTCATTCGAACTATTCATCATCACTCCACTTTACAGCCCGAACAGTATGCGGGTATTGTTCGTCACCGCTGTTTTTAGCTCACTGAGCGCCATCTGGCGTTCCTGAGCCCAAAACTTGGCAACCAACTCCACATACCCTGGCTCATTCATCTTACCACGAAACGGCTTCGGTGTCAAGAAGGGAGCGTCGGTTTCGAGGAGTATTTTTTCGAGCGGAATCGTGCGGTACAACTCCTGCTGACTCGAGTCACGCGTAAAGGTGCTGATGCCGTTCAGCCCGACATATAGTCCGCGTTCAAACCCCTTCTCTAGATTTGCCTGGGTGTCGGTAAAACTATGCAGTACACCGTACACGCCGTGGAAATTGTCGAGAACTGGCCAAAAGTCGTCGAATGCATCGCGCACATGAAAGCTCACCGGTAAGTTATAGTCAACTGCCAGCTGCAGCTGCGCCTCCAGTGCCTGGATTTGTACATCGCGGGGACTATTGTTATAAAAATAATCCAGGCCAATTTCGCCTACCGCGACCACCTTCGAACTACCAGCCTTCAGCAGGGCCTCAATCTGCGCCCAACCGGCCTTGGCATCGTGGGGATGCACACCGACGGCCGCCCACACATATTCGTGCGCCTCGGCAAATGCCACCGCCTCAGCAGAACTGCGCTCGTCCGTGCCCACCACGATCATACCGATATCTTGAGCGACAGCCCGCTGACAGGCCGCCTCGCGACTCTTAGCCTCAGGGTAAAATTCACTGTCATGCAGGTGGCAATGACTGTCGATCAGCCCTAGCCCGTCCATCTACGCCGCCTTTTCTGCTTTCGGCGCTCGCGGATCTGGCGTATGGATATAGAGCCGTGGAAAGAGCGGCGTAATGTCGGCTGGCACCACACCACTCGCGAACATACCGTGAATCTTCTCGGCAGTATCCGGCAAGAACGGGCGCAGCATATCAGAGACTTGCAACAGCGTGCCGCAGGCCTGCGCTAAGATTTCGCCCAGATGGGCCTCCGCTTCAGGATCCTTATCACGCTGCTTGGCCACCTGCCATGGCTTGACATGTTCGATGTACTGGTTCAGCGACCGCACGATATGCCACACCTCGTCCAGCGCCTTATCAAATTCCAGCGCCTCCATGTCCTGGCGGTACGGCCCCATGTCGTGCTCGGCTTGCGGTGCATCGCCGATGACGCCCGCTTGGTAGCTCTGCACCATCTTCGCCACGCGCTGCACCAAGTTGCCTAAGTCATTACCTAGCTCGCCGTTATACGCTGCTTCAAATTTCTCCCACGTAAAGTCACCGTCGTCTTGAGTTGGCACGTGGCGCAGGAAATAATACCGAAAGGCGTCAACGCCGTAGTGCGGGATGATGTCGCTCGGCCCGACACCATTACCGAGGCTCTTTGACATTTTCACGCCGCCGACATTGACGTGACCATGCACCAACAGCATCTTTGGCAGCGGCAGATCAAGTGCCAGCAGCATAGCTGGCCAAATGCCAGCGTGAAAGCGCAAAATATCCTTACCGATGACCTGAATGTTAGCCGGCCAATAACTTTGCCATTCCTCAGCGCGGTCAGGGTAGCCGATGACCGTGAGGTAATTACTCAGCGCATCCAGCCAGACATACATCACCTGCGTATCATCGCCCGGCACCGGCACGCCCCAGCTGAGATTTTTACGCGGTCGCGACACCGACACGTCCTGCAGACCGTCTTTGATGAGCTCGAGGAATTCTTTTTTGCGGAACTCTGGCACAATTTTGAGTTTATTTGACTCGATGGCTTGGCGGATTTGCTCCGAAAAAGCGCTGGCTTTAAAATAGTAGTTTTCCTCGCTCAGGCGCTGGTATGGTGTTTGGTGATCCTGACAAATGCCATTATTTTCCGCAGCTTCTTTGTCAGTGACAAAATTTTCGCAGCCTTGGCAATACCAGCCCTCATAGCTACCTTTGTAGATGAGCCCGGCGGCCGCCAGCTTCTGCCAAATATACTGCACCGCCGCCTTGTGATGCAGGTCCGTGGTGCGAACAAAGTCAGTCGCCGAGATATTCAGCTCGCTGATGAGCTGCTTGAAATTGACATGTGTCTGGTCAACATAGGCCTGTGGCGTGAGATTGTTATCGGCTGCTTTGGCCGCAATTTTATTACCATGCTCATCCACGCCCGTCTGAAAACGCACTTCCTTGCCCTGCTGGCGCATGGACCGCGCCCACACATCCGCCAGCATGTAGTCCAGCGCGTGGCCGATATGTGGCACTCCATTGACATAGGGAATAGCGGTCGTGATATAGGCGTGTTGTTTGGTCATGGGGAAATTATAGCAGCTTTACCGCATCATCGCCACCACCGCCGTCCGCTCCGATATATCGCCGCGGGCGTGCGAAAAATAGTCCGGGTTGGTCATGGTGTTGATAGGCGAACGGTGGATATTCGCAGCCGGAATGCCGGCGCGCTGACAGATGGCCGCATTATACCCCTGCATATCCAGATGAATCCCCTCCGGCGACCGGCGGCAAAAGTCTCGCCACGCTGGTTCGTCCGTCTGATCAAAATACTGCATCACGTAGGTCTCCGCCTGGGCACTGGGGCTCATCCAAACGACGATGTCTTCTGGGCGCGACCCGGCCCATGCGAACCAATCAATTGCCCGCTGCATCAACCCCGCCACCGTCGAGTGCCGCCCCAGGTGCAGCAATGCTAGGTAGCCCATCACTGGGTCATACATGACGGTCGCTATGCAGTCCGCCTCTGTCAGCATCAGCGCCACCCCGCGCTGCTGCGTGAATAACCCATCCGCCACCACATCTGGCGTATAACTCGTCGTCGCCCCGCAGTCGACCTCCGCCAGGCAGTCATACCGCCGCCCCGGCGCGTACACGATATTCATAAATACCACATCGTTATAATCAATACCCGCCTGCTGACAAAAGTCCTGGCGATTCGCGACCACCTCTGGATGATGCATGCCACGCGCCCGGTCAAGCATGGTGCCATCACTCCGCGACGACATCGCGACAAGGAGACTGTTGTCAAAGCAAGTCGGCTGGTCGGTGGCGATCATCGCTCGCGCCACTCCCGCATCAGCCGTCGCCAGTCGTCGATACTGAGGTCTTCGGCGCGCTGCTCAGGGTCAATATCCGCTCGGCGCAGCAACTCCTCGGCCTCAGACTTACTCAGCGCCAGTCCCGCCGCAATCGAACTGCGCAGCTTCTTTCGCTTCGCGGCAAAACCCGCCTTCACGACGCGGAAAAAGTCTTTTTCATCCTCAGGGCGGACCAACGGCTCGTCACGCGTGCGCAGCACCACCACCTGTGAGTCCACCTTTGGCGGTGGCGTGAAAAACTGGCGCGGGACGTCAACGTCCAGCTCCGCCTCAGCGTACACCTGGGTGGCCACCGCCAAAATACTCATCTCGCCGGGACCGGCCGCGATCCGCTCCGCCACCTCTTTTTGCACCAACAGCACCGCCAGGCTCGGCTTGTTGGCAGCCGTCATCAATTTCTCAACAATTTTACTAGTGATGTAATACGGCACATTCGCTACCACTTTGTAGCCCGCCGGCAACGCGCCGAGGTCAAAGCGCAAAATATCCTCGTTCACCACCGTCAAGTTCTTCCCCGGAAACTGCCCCGGTAACTTGCGCGCCAAATCCCCGTCAAACTCCACCGCCGTCACCTGCCCAGCCCGCGCCAGCAGTCGACTGGTCAGCGTTCCCAGCCCCGGCCCAATTTCCAGCACCGTATCATCCGCCGTCAATTCCGCCGCATCAGCAATTTCTGCTAAAATTTCTGGGTCTCTCAGCCAATGCTGACCCAGCTCCTTCTTCGGCCCCTTTCGTACTGGACGCGCTACCTCCGCCGATCGCATCAGCGCCCATCTCCATTCGTCCAGTCGGCTGCCAGATCGAAGGCGTGCGGATGCACTTTCGCAAAGCCACCCGTATCATACACCTTGCCCGGCCCCATACTGGTCTCGACGACCGAACAGCGTGGATAGTTACCGAGGTGGGCCGCCACTAAAATATAACCATCCTTGTCTACCTTCGCGCCGTCAGCACGCACCGTGTAGCTCCCGCCACCACAAGCTTTCATCACGATATTCATCGGCAGGTCATAATATGTCTCGCGGTGCGCCACCCCCTTCGAGTCGGTGAAAACATGAGCGCCACGCGACTTGGTAAGAGGGTTACGCGGCTTGGTACCAACCGTTTCAACCTGACGAGACGGCTGCTTGACAACCTCACTGGCAACCTCGCGGCGCGCCACCTCGACGCCCTGACGCGCCTCGACATGATAGGTCACCTTGCGGATACCCTTCTCGCCGCGCGTGGTAATCTCTTTAAATCCAATCGGCTTCGTGCTGTCCCGTACCTGCTCCACTGGAAAATCGATCTCCACCTCTTCAGTCACCGTGCGCTGCGGCGCACGCTCAATATTCATTATCATACCGACGCCATCAAGCAGCAAATTATGGCTGGAACTCAGCACAACCGTATCCTCAGCATACAGCGTTACGCCCGCTGCCTTGGCGATACGCACTGGCGTCTGTTCCGCAGTCACAACGCGCACTCGACGACCCGCATCGACAACCGTCACAGACCGCGCCCGAAAGATATTCACTTCGTACTTAGCGCCCGATAGCGCCATGTCGATATGCGGCTCAACGACATCGCGCGCTTCGTCAACAGGAATATCCAAACTACGAAGCACTTGGCGTACTGTCCGCGCCTTCGTGACAACCGTACGCTTCTGTCCATGATCGTGAATTGTCACCAGTCGTTCACGGTCGCTGATCGGATCATTATCGTCCGCATGCACAGGCAGCTGTGTCGCACCAACGACCGCCACAGCCAGCAGGACGCCGACAAAGACATATCGACGCATAGCCGTAGCGATCAGGCGCACACCCATGCCACTATTGTATCATATTTCGCTTATATTTACTAGTACCAGCCCTTGGTTTTGCTGTGCTGGACGGCATTTGCCCACGAGCCATAGCGGCGCATCACATAGCCGTGCATCCAGTTCAATGAATTGACTGGATCGTGCGGGTTGCCAGGCACTTTACTACAGGGCAATGCCTGAGCTAGGCCGCAGGCTCCACTTGAACGGTTGCGCGCATTCGGGTTCCAGCCACTTTCTTTTTGCACCAGCCATTCAGCATACCCCCATTGGTCGCGCGGGATCTGTGATGCAGCGAGCCATTGGTCCTTGTTACCACCGCCTGTATAGAGCATAGCGCTCGGCTTCGTACCAACACGCTCATGCTGCGCTTCGGGTGGCGTGACAATAACATTCGACACCTCCTGTCGGCTCACTTCACGTCCCTGCTGCATAGCGACATGATAGGTGATGCGGCGCAGACCAGGCTTACCCGGTCGCGTAATCTCTTTCTTTCCCACCTCGAGCTTCTCGTCCTTGGTCGTCTCTACCGCAAATGCGATCGGCTCCTCAACCACCACCGAGCGATACGGTGCTCGTCGCACCTGCAATACGAGCCCAGTACCGTTCACTAACAAATCGTGTGACACAGCCACTTCAGCAGTGTCACCATCATGCAGTGTGACGCCAGCCGCCTGGGCGATAAGTGCTGGTGTTTTCGCAGCTGTTACCACTCGGCTCCGGCGCTCACCATCGATGACCGTCACCAGTCGCGCTCGCGACACACTCACTCGGTACTGCGCCTCAGTGAGCGGGGTATCCAGCTGCGGCTCCACTACATCATGTCGGCCGTCCACCGTGATTTTTGCCGCCTCCAGCGCCTCGCGTACCGTTTTGGCTCGCGTTACCACTGTTCGTTCCACGCCACGGTCATAGAGTCGCACAAGCCGCATGTCACGCCGGCCCTCTATGTCATCAGCCTGAGCCTGGGCGATGCCTGTACTATACATCCCAACACCACCGGCGATCATGACGCCGAGGAGCACAAAGCATGAGCGAAGGTGGTGGTAGTGTCTCATAACTATTCAATGCACCATTATATCAAATCTTTTCCAATCGCGCGAACTCGACATTGAGCTTTTTTATCTGCCCGTTGTCAAAGCGCACCGTCACGCCCAGTCCTTCACTGTCGATAATCTCCCCGCTGCCGAACTTGGCACTGCGCACCCGGTCGCCCACCTCGAGCCCCAGCTCATCAGGAAAGAATGTCGGCTCTGGGTTGTAGCTGGCTGGCTTATCTAGGCCACCTGCGAGCAGGCCCATTTCGTCCAAAAAGCGAGAAGGGAGGTTGTAGCCAATTTGCCCAAACTGCGCCCGAGAGCTCGCACAGCTCACAAACAACACCTCACGAGCGCGCGTGATCCCGACATAGCAAAGCCGCCGCTCTTCCTCGATATCCTCGGCCTTGCCACTCTCAAACACCCGAGCGTGCGGCAAGATACCCTCCTCGAGACCGACCATAAAGACCACTGGAAACTCCAGTCCCTTCGCAGCATGCAGCGTCATGAGCGTCACCTGCTGGTCCACTTCAGCATCCGTCGCCGACATCAGCGCCATTTCCTCGAGAAAGGTCGGCACATCAGCGTAGGCTTTGGCCTCAGTCAACAAGACCGCCAGGTTTTCCTGTTTATCCTCTGCCTGAACGCCCCCGTCATTGATCATCTCACCGTAGCCCGTGCGGTCGATGATGGCCTGCAGGACGTCAGCCGGCGCACCGTCCAATTCTTGTTGTAATTCTTGCAACAATTCCCCCAAACTTCGCAGTGGCGTTCGAGCGCGCGGCGTTAGCCCCTCTGCTTCATCCGCCCGCGCCAACGCCTGAACGATATCTCGCCCGCTTTGCTCTTGCCAGGCCAAAAACTTCGCGACGCTCACCGCACCGATGCCACGCTTAGGAAGATTGACGATGCGCGTAAAGCTGACTCGATCATGCGGCTGATATAGCAGGCGAAGATATGCCAACACATCCTTCACTACCGCTCGATCCAAAAAGCGCAGCCCGCCGACAATTTTATATGGAATATACGCCTGGCGCAGCGCCCGCTCGATGGCGTAGCTCTGGGCATTAGTACGGTACAGCACAGCCATATCATTATAAGCCCGGCCCATGCTCGCCTGTTGGGCAATTTCTTGCGCCACCGCCAAACCCTCCTCGGCGTCACTGTAGACTTGCCAGAGCTGCGGCGCGATACCATCGCCTAGCTCCGTCCACAGCTGCTTGTCAGTGCGATTGGTGTTATGCTGAATCAAGCTGTTCGCCAGACGCAAAATAGCACCAGTCGAACGATAATTTTGCTCTAGCTTTATCACCTGAGCGCCAGGAAAGTCGCGCTCAAAGTTCAAAATGTTGGTATAGTCCGCGCCACGAAAACTGTAAATTGACTGGGCATCATCACCCACCACACACAAGTTACGCGCTGGGCCGATGAGCAACTTGATGAGCGCGTACTGCACGGCATTGGTATCCTGATACTCGTCGATGAGGATGTGCTCGAATTGCTGCTGCCACTTACGACGAACATCAGGCTGAGTGCGCAACAGCTCAACGGTCTTGAGGAGCAGATCGTCAAAATCAAGCGCCTGGGCCGTCTGCATAGCCCGCTGATAATCAGCGTACAACTCAGCAATGCGCTGCTTGCTCGGACTAAGCGCTGATGCCGCGTAGTCGTCAGGCAAGAGCAAATCATTTTTGGCATGCGAAATAGCACTCGCCACCGCCCGCGGCTTGATATCGCGGTCGGTCAGACCACGCGCCTTCATGGCTTGCTTGATCAGCCCGAGACGATCATCCTCATCGTAAATAACAAAATTCGGCTCCAGCCCGAGTGCTCGGCCATCCATCCTGAGTAGCCGTACACAAATGCTGTGAAATGTCCCCATCCATGGCATAAAGCGCCGATCATCAGCATCCTCATCCAATAACAGGGCCAGGCGTTGGCGCATTTCACGCGCTGCCTTATTTGTAAACGTCACCGCTAAGATACGGCTCGGCCAGACCTTGTGCTCGCTGATGAGATACGCGATACGGTGCGTTAACGTTTTTGTCTTGCCGCTGCCCGCACCAGCCAAAATGAGCAGCGGGCCGGTCTCATGTTCAACGGCGCGTCGCTGTTCGGGATTTAGCTCATCAAGGATAGTCACGTACTTATTGTAGCAAGAAAAAATGTGCTGCGACACCACCTGCTACGCCGACCAAGGCGCAAAGAATGATCAGAAAGAATACGCCCCAACCAGAAGATTTCTTCTCTTTGTGTTCTAATTCTTCGGCAGCCGGCTGACTGGCCGCAGCATCAAACATTGGTTCGGGCTGCGGGGCGATATCATCAGCCGCCTGGTACTGTTGCGGTACATCACCCGTCTCTGGCTTTGCAGTATCAGCTGGGGGCAGCGGCGCCACCGTCTCAGTCGCCTCTATAGCAAGCAGCTCCGCGTCAAGTTCTGGTTCCAGCGGACGCTTTGGCGGGGTTGCTATGTCAACATCGGTCGCCGCTGAAGTATCAGCCACCCCAGCATCAGCTGACTCGACTGCAACTGGCGGCTCCTCCGGCAAGCTCGGCTCCGTCGATAGAGTGACCTCTTCCTCCCTCGCCTCAGGCTCGGCTGGCTTTTCGCTCTCCGCAACCTCATGAGCAACAGCCTCGGGTGCCAGCGACGTCGTCTCGGCAGCCATGGCCGTATTGGCTGACTCATCTGTGTCCTGCGCCGATGCCGCCTCCGCAGCTGGCATCTCAAGACTACTCTCACTCATCTCTGCCGCAAAAGCTGCCTCGTCGAATGAGTCGACAGGGAAGTCGTCTAGCTTCAATCCCTCTTCAACAAACTCGCTATCGGTTGCCCCCTCTGCTTCACCAGCTATCGACTCATAATCTGGCAGGTCTTTTACATCAAGCGATAAATTCTCCTCTGTCAGCCCCTCAGCAACATGCGCCGGATCTGGCTCTATCACCAATCGAGCTGGACGCCTGCGCACCGGTTCTTGCTCCCCACTAGGCGGTGTAGTAACATCATCAGCAGGCATACTACCAGCGGATATCTCCTCCCCATTGCTCGCATCATTGACCGACTGCTGCCCGCCAACTGCGCCGCTTGGCGCCATATAGCCTGAGCTGAGCGGCTGAATCGTTGCGGTGCGCGACACCGCTGGGCGCTGTGTCTTCATATCGGATGACGGATGGACAACATCCATAAAACGACCGGTTGGCTTCTTGCTAATAGTCGGCGCCGGAGAGGCCGTCTCTGGGGTTGGCGTCTCTACTGCTTCACCGGGAGCGGGTGATACATCAGCTCCTACCGGCTCCTTCTCGGTAGCTGTCTCTGGTTCTGCGGCTGGCGCCTCGGTTGGAAAGCCTGACGCCGCTGCGGCTGGCGCAGGTTCGCTCACTGGTGCGGGGCTAGTAGCGGGCATCTCCACTGGCGCTGGCGTCACGGGCTCTGCTGGCGCTACGACCGCAGTGGCGTCAGTGACTGCAGCAGGAACCGTCGAGGCTTCGGCAGGCGCCGTCGTATCATGCACCACCTCTACAGGAGGCACAACTGGCTCAGTGGCAACTGGCGCGACTGGCTCGGGGGCGCTAGAATTTGATACCGTCTGATCATCTGCTACTACCGTCGGTGCTGGCGCTGGCGTCACGGGCTCTGCCGGGACCGCCGCAGGGGCTGTCGAGTCCACGGGCGCCGATGGCGGCGCAGCAGGCGTTGCTGGCTCTTCCTTTGCAGCCATCTTCTCGCCGCGCTTTTCCATGAGTGAATTAACCGCTCGATCCAACTCCTCAAAATCTATATCCGACATAAGCCCCTCCCTTATCCCTTATGTGCCTTTTTAACAATTTCCGTAAATTGATGCCCGTCCAGACTTGCACCGCCCACCAGTAGACCATCAACGCCTTTTACCGCGAGGTACTCTGCCGCATTATCAATCGTCACACTACCACCGTACAGTACCCGGACGGTTTCAGCATGCTTACGACCAAATAGGTGAGACAATTGCCCTCGTATCACCTTAGCCGCCTCCTGAACATCACTTGGGCGTGCACTTTCACCGGTGCCGATAGCCCACACCGGCTCATAAGCGACAACGATGGATCCGAGCTCCTCGGCCGTTATATTCGCCAAGCCGCTCGTCAGCTGATCTTGAAGCACCACTGTTGTTTCGCCGAGCGAACGCTCATGAGCAGTCTCGCCGATACAGAGAATCGGCACGATATGATTTCGTACTGCCGCCTGTACCTTAAGGCGAATATCCTTCTCGCCCTCATGAAATACATGACGGCGCTCCGAGTGCCCAACCAATACATACTCCGCGATACCGCGCAAATGAGCCGCTGGTACTTCGCCCGTATATGAGCCGTGGTCACGCCAGTAGCAATTCTGAGCTGCTAGCTTCACCACCCGGCGATTGATCTGGAGACTTAAACTCTGTAGCGTTAGTGTTGTCGGAGCTACAACAGTCTCGACATCACGATGTGATGGCAGCATATCCATCAGCTTGTACATATACAAACTCGCCTCATGCATGTTGAGGTTCATTTTCCAGTTACCAACAATGAGTCGTTTTTTCATAACGCTTATGCTTAGTGTATCACCTTACGCCATATGCGTCTAGTAAACTTTCGATTCCGGGTAGTTTTTTTCCACTCATCAGCTCCAGACTCGCGCCACCACCAGTCGATACGTGCGTAAAATTCGCGCCATCATTGCCATCCCATTTCAAAATAAAGTCAGCCGTGTCGCCGCCACCGATGACAGAAGTGAGCTTCGGATGCTGCGCTATGGCCATGGCGACTCGCGCTGAACCGATAGCGAAACGCTCCTGCTCAGTGAAGCCCAGTGGCCCATTCCATAGCACAGTGTGCGCCTCACGGATCACCGCAGTAAACTGCTCAATCGTCCGCGTCCCAATATCAAGCGCCATATCATCAGCGGCCAGGCTATCTACCGTCACTTCACGACGCGGCTCATCCGACTCGGGGGAGCTTGCCACTGCAACGTCACGCGGCAACACCAAAAAATCATCGACCCGATCCGCGCCAACCTTCGCCTCGGCTCTCTCATAGATGCGCGCTAGGACCGCCCACTGGTCACTCTCTCGCTTGCTTGCACCCATCTCGTGTCCGCGATACGCCAAAAAGGTATTAGCCATAGCGCCACCGATGAGGATGGTATCAGCCCTGTCGATCAGTCGCTCGATCAACTCGATTTTATCAGCAATTTTTGCCCCACCGACGATAGCCACCAGCGGTCGCTTCGGCCGCATCATTACTTTCGTCAGCGCCTCATATTCGCGCACGAGCAAATCGCCCGCTAGGCCCGGCAGGCACAGCGCAATGGCGCGGGTGCTTGCATGCGCCCGATGTGTTACCGCAAACCCATCCTGGATAAAGTAGTCCGCGCCAGTCGCCTTCACGACAGCACGGGCAAACGTCATGTCATCTGCCTCCTCCTCGGCGTAGAAGCGCAGATTTTCTAGCAATACGATATCGCCTGGTGTCGCCGCCCGCACCGCTTGACGGACTTTATCGCCGACACAGTCGTCAACAAAACGAACTGGATGATGCAGTAATTTTGCGAGATGTTCCGCTACCACCGCTAGGCTATATTGCGCATCGCGCCCCTTGGGTCTGCCCAAATGACTAATGATGACAATTTTACAACGTTGTTCCTGCAGATAGAGCAGGGTGGGCAGGGAAGCTCGAATGCGCAAATCATCCGATATCTTCCCCCTCCCGGTCAGCGGCACATTATAATCAACCCGTACCAGCACGGTTCGGCCACACAGATTGACATCATGCATCGATGCTTTGAAAAATTTGCCCACCCTTGCCTGCTCCTATTCCATCGTTCGAACTTGAATGTTGTCCGTCTTGCCCTGTCGGCCAGGCTGATGGCCGCTCACCAGCACCAACGTGACTGGATCGTCGCCAAAGTAGCCATCCGCTTTTAGCTCTTCGGCGAGCTTATTCGCCGAGCCGAGACCACTTGGACGAACATAGGATCGCGTCGCATAGCTCAGCGCCAATTTCTGCGCTGTCTTCTCGCTATCAGTCACGCTAATGATCGGCATATTCGGCCTGAGCGCACCGACGTTCACCGCGGTCGCACCAGTGTGAGTCTCAGCGACAATGGCCCGGGCACCAACTTCTTTCGCCAATTGAGCGGCAGCGTAGCTCAACAGCGCGTCTTGCTTACGGCGCTGCTCACCGCGCTCCACCGCGATCACCTCGCTGTGCTCCTGAGTATACATGATGGTTTTACGCATCGCCTGCACTGTCTCGATAGGATATTTTCCATTTGCCGTCTCATCAGACAACATCACCACGTCAGCACCCTGGATAACAGCATTCGCTACATCACTCACCTCAGCGCGGCTCGGCTCTGGATTGTCGACCATGCTGCCCATCATCTGTGTCGCCACGATACTGAGCTTTGAGTGCTTGCGGCACAGCGCGATAATCCGCCGCTGCATCACTGGCACAATCTCCGCCCCTGCTTCAACCGCCAGGTCGCCGCGCGCCACCATCACACCATCGCTCACCTTGACAATTTCCTCCAGGTGCTCATCAGAGATGGCAGATTTGGTCTCGATCTTTGCGATGATATAGGCATCAGACCCAAGAGCCGTCAGTCGTGCTCGCAGGTCGATGATATCGTCCTCGGTCTGCACGAAGCTCAGCGCCACGTAGTCGAAATCTTGCTTGGCCGCCCACTCAATGTCCGCGATATCCTTTGGCGTCAAAATATCGCCACCAAAATCAGTATCGGGCAGATTGAGACCCTTGCGACTCATCAAGAAACCATCGTTCAGCACCTCCACTTTGATAGCGGTTGGACCGACAATCTCCCGCACTACCGACTTCACCTTGCCATCGAACATATAGAGTGGCTCGCCGACCTGCATCTTTTCGGCAAGGTTGTACTGTACTGGCAAGTTGAAACTACCGTCATGCTCCTGGATTGATGAATCCAGCACAAGCATGTCGCCGGCCTTGACCGTCAGCATATTATCCTTCAAAATACCGAGGCGAATTTTCGGCCCCTGGAGGTCCTGTAAAATAGCCACTGGCTTTCCCTGCTCGCGGCTCGCCTGGCGAATCCATGCGATCTGTTCCAGACGATCTGGATAATCCCCGTGACTAAAGTTGATACGAAAGCCGTTCACGCCGGCCTCCATGATCTGGCTGACTTTTTCTTGGCTCATCGTCGCAGGACCGACCGTCGCCAAAATTTTGGTACGTTTAAAAACTGTAGTGCTCATATATTTCTAGTATAGCGCTTTTTGACTCATCTACGCAACAGGTCAATGCGTCCTGACTCCACCAAGGACCGAAAATGCCACATACCAGGAAATTCAGTTTTGTAGCTCCAATAAAACCAAGCGTCCGCCACCTCATACACCGCCAGCTGCCGCGCCAAAAAACGCGCTTCGATGTCTCGATGCTCGCGTTCGTCATAGCGAGCCAGCACCTCGCCCGCCACCACACCGCTCCACTCGCCGATCACCACCTCATGATAGCGCTGCAGCCGCCGAATGAGTCCTCGTCGCGGCGAAACCACCAGTCGCTCGAACCATAGCGGCGATAGCCAGCGCCGTAGTGACGACCCGAAGTGATACCAATGAATATCCATCGCCACTGGACGGCTGGATGAAGAACGTAGTGCCCCAGCCAAAAAGCGTGGTCGAAAAGCGTCGCTAAACACGATGCGCACACCGGGCGGTAAGATACCGTCGAGCCGCTCGTGCGCCCGCCGATAGAACCGCCTCAGTACGGCCTGACGGCGTCGCACTGCTGGCTCATTGAGGAGCTCTAAACCCCACAGTGCAGGGTGAGCACCATAGCGCTGAGCCAGTCGCTCTAACACCGCGATGGTTTGTTCTTGGTGCGCGAGATCCTGGTGCCACTCGGCAGTCCCGATACGTCCACTATGGTCATGTCCGTTCTGCGAGCCAGGCGCCCCATGCAAGCACAGCAATACGCGTAACTGATACTTTTTCGCCATCCGAAACGCCCAGTCCAATCGCCCCAACGCACCAACATAGGGCTTGGCGTCGCCGAACACCCAATACCCCACCGGGATACGCACCGCCGCTACGCCATGACTGGCCAGCCACCGAAAATCCTCCTCAGTGATAAACTTCCGGTGATGTGCTTTCAGTCGCTGGCGCCCCTCAGCAGTCTGCGACAAGGTATGCTCATCCGACGCCTCCGAACCAACGAACAGACTCGGCGTCATCCACCGCTCTGCCACTAACCAACCGCCAAGATTCACGCCTTTCATACTATCGTTTCATTATACACTTCTCGTTGGGCTCTATAAACCGTTTTTCACACCCTACCGAACCTTCAGTCCCCCATCCACATGCGTCATCAGCGGATCCAGGAAGAATTCGATAATGCGGCGTTTGCCAGTAGTAATTTCGGCCGACACATTCATGCCCGGTAGCAATGTCAGCTCTACCTGCTTTGAGCTAGTCGCGTTTTTGAGTTTAATTTTTGCTTTGTACACCAAGCCTTTTTTCTCGTCAGCGATGGCGTCGGGGCTAATCGTCTCAACCTCGCCCTCCAAATAGCCGTAGCGCTGGAACGGGTAGGTTGCCAATTTCACCACCACTCGCTGCCCTTGCTTCACAAAACCAATATCTTGATTTTCCAATGTCGCGTCGATGTAGAGTGGTACTTTTTCTGGCACCACCTCAGCGATACGTTCAGATGCGTTCACCACACCGCCAATTGTTTTAGTGGTCAGTGATAATACTGTACCATCGACCGGCGCGGTGATAGTGGTTTGAGCAAGCATTTGCCGTGATTTGACCAGAATATTCTCTAACTCAATGATACGCTTTTCGGCGGTAATAATTTGACCGGTAAAAGCGCTGTTGGTTTCGGCTATGTGCGAGTTGGATTGGTCTTGGGCTTGCTGCAAGGCCGATTGTGATTGCAGTAATTGCTGCGTTTGACTCATGACGGCACCGTCAGCGGCAGTGATGCGCTGCTCGAGTGTGCTCAGTTCGTTTTGCAAACGCAGCCTGTCAACGGCGCTGGCGTTTGGTAGTTCTTTTTCAATTGCCGCTTTGCGATTTTTTAGATTTTGAGCGTTTGTCTCCAGCTGATTCTTTGCTTGCTGGTTATATTGCAATTGTTGTTGATGGCTTGATATTGCGCCATGAAGCGCCTGCTGGCGCACGCTTACCAGCGCCGCGTTTGTACGAGCAAATTCACGCAACATTTCTTTCGCTTCAGCTGCTAGATCGGCGCTATTAATCACATCATCGGCGCCACTGCCCGCCGCTAAGCGCCGCAAAATATCACGCTCGACTTGAGCAACTTTGAGACTTTGCGTCGCGGCTGCCACATCTTTTTCGGCCACCGTTTTATCGAGCTCAACTAACACGTCGCCTTTCTTTACGGTTTGCCCTTCACGCACATTGATTTTTGTCACCACGCCGGAAATGGCCGGCTGAATTACTTTTGTGCTACCTTCCGTTGAAATTCTGCCATTCGCCACCGCCACAATATCGATCTGCCCGACGTACGACCACACACCAGCCATCACCAACAGTATCGCCACTAGCCAAATCACCATCGCACCAAGCGGGGCAGCAGGCGTTTCGATAATCTCCTCGCTTGCTGGCAAAAATTCATACTGCAGCCTGTCTTTCTTTAGCCAGCTCACGTCTCACCTCCCAGCTGCTGCTTGTGCAAATACGCATACAACCCATTCTTTTTGAGCAGTGCCTGCGGCGTGCCATATTCCACCAACTGGCCACGATCAATCGCCATAATTTTATCGACTGATTTTAGTGTCGAAAGCCGATGGGCAATAATAATCACAGTACGTCCAGCAGTAATATGTGTGAGATTTTGCTGGATGATGTTTTCTGATTCGTAATCCAGCGCCGACGTGGCTTCATCAAAAATGAGAATCTTTGGATCGTGTAGTAATGCCCGAGCAATGGCAATACGCTGCTTCTGTCCACCGCTGAGGCCTTCGCCCTTTTCGCCCACCATCGTATCATAACCTTCGGGTAGCTCAGAAATAAATTCATGTGCCCCAGCAATTTTCGCCACCCGCACAATGTCATCCATACTGCTGCTTGGCACGTGCACGGCGATATTATCCCGAATCGACGCGTTGAACAAAAAGTTTTCTTGCAAGACCACGCCAATTTGCCGCCGCAACCAGCTTGGATCGGTCGTCGCAATATCTACGCCATCAATTAAAATCTTGCCTGATTCTGGCACGTATAGTCGCTGTAATAATTTTGAGATGGTGCTTTTGCCCGAACCGCTGCGACCAACCACGCCAACCACCGTGCCCGGGCGAATACCAAACGACACATCACGGATGATTTCAGGACTATCCGGTGCATAGCGAAACCGTACGTGCTCAAATCGCACATCGCCCTTGATTGACGGTAAACGAGATTTGCTTGGGTCAAGCGTTGGCTCTGGCTTAGTGTTAAATATATCGCCGAGTCGCTTCATCGAAATACTGGTTTGCTGAAAATCTTGCCACGATTGCACCAAGCGTAGTACCGGCCCGCTAACTCGCCCACTCAGCATCCGAAAGGCAATCAGCCCGCCAATCGTCAAACTGCCCGCCATCACCATATGGGCACCAACCCATAAAATGGCGATGTCAAACAATTTTTGAATCAGCTGCCCAAGTGCCCCGGCATTGCCTGACAGCAGCTGCGTTTTATAATTTGCCCGCACATAATTACTCAGCCGTCCCTCCCAATTTTTCTGCAACTGCGGCTCTAAAGCAAACGATTTAATGGTTTGTGCACCCGTAATCGATTCCACTAAATACGACTGCGACTCAGCGCCGGTATTAAACTTTTCATCCAGGCGATGCCGCAAAAGCGGCGTAATAATCCCAGACAAAATCGCAAACACCGGCAAACTCCCCAGCACCACCCAAGTGAGCGTCGGGCTATAAAACAGCATGACGATGATATACACAAACATAAAACAAATATCGATGAGCGTGGTCATCGGCGTGCCGGTCAAGAAGGCGCGGATTCGTTCCAGCTCCAATACGCGCGCCGTCGTATCGCCGACTCGACGCGTCTCAAAATACCGAAGCGGCAAGGCAAACAAATGCCGAAACAGCCGTGAACTTAAAATCACATCAATCCGGCTGGTAGTGTGCGTGAAAATATAGTTTCGGGCGATGCCAAGCATACCTTCAAATAGTGCGATAATCACCAAACCGCCGACAATAACGTCCAACGTCGAGACGCTGTGGTGAGCCAAGGCTTTGTCGATGACGACTTGCGTTAAGATCGGTGTGAAAATACCGATGATTTGCACGACGAGCGCCGCGAGGAGCACTTGCAGCAACGGCTTTTTGTACTTGATGATGGTCGGAATAAACCACTTGAGGTTAAACTTTCGGTCCGCTTCTTTCCAAAAACGCGGTGTCATCAGCACCGCTCGTCCAGTCCATTTTTTCTGGAAATCTTTGGCGGTCAGTACCTTTGGCGGCGTCCCGTCGGGCATCAGCATCAGCAGTTTACCACCCTGGATTTGCGCCAACACGGCGAATTTCTCTTTCTTGACGCCGACAATCAGTGGCGTTGGTAGCTTTTGTAGCTGAGAAAACTTTACGTTCGCCGCCCGCGCCTTGAGCTTGAGCGAATGAGCCGCCCGCAACATATCCGCCTCGCTCATACCAACCTTCGGATCGATAGCCAGGGCATGCGAAATCTGCTGCGGATCAGCCGGCAATCCATGAAAATGTGCCACCGTCACAAAACAGTAGAGACCAGGGTCGAGTTTTTTCTGCGCTTTTGTCACAACACCATATCACTTACTCCCACCTCGGTTTTCACTAGTGTAGCAAAACCTACGCCTCAGCCAAAGCTTAAGCAGTTGGGACAGTCCAGTATTCCTGGACGATCGATCTTACTTGATCGGGACGCTCGGATAGCCCCTGCTCCCATGATAGGCCAGTATCCCTGCGGAAGCTTGCCATAGCCTGAATGAGGCTCTCGACTTGTGTATGTGCCATAGTACGGCCATTAGCATCTGTAAAGACTTCAATTTTATTCCGATTGTTATAATACCAGTCACTTACCGTCACTGCATCTGTCGTACTATGCGCCCGTATTCTCAAACCATAATTTGTTCGCTCAAAGATAAGCCTGTCCGCCGCATAACCAAGTCGC
>JAUNOS010000003.1 GCA_030537075.1 Candidatus Saccharimonadota bacterium
GACCGTGTGTTGGTGGTGTCGAGTCCGGGCTGGAATCACGGCGTCATCGGCATCGTGGCGTCAAAACTGGTCGAGAAATATAAAAAACCGGTGTTTATCATCGGCGAACGAGGAGACGAGGCGACTGGCTCGGCGCGCAGCTTCGGCGATTTTTCGGCGGCCGATGCGGTGCGAGTGGCCGACGATATTATTCTGCGCGGCGGTGGGCACGGCGCGGCGGCGGGTGTGACGTTGGAGCCTCAGAATATTCCGGCCTTTCGCCAGCGGGTAAATGAATTTTACGATTCGCTGCAACTGACAGCCCAGGAGCGATATTTATTGCCGCGAGCGGATGTGGAAATTGCTGACTTTTCGCAGGTCGATGAGCAGTTAGTGGCGGACATCGCGCGGATGGAGCCGTTTGGCAATGGCAATCCCGAGCCGGTACTGAAGATCGCCCGGGCAACGGTGCTGAGCGTGCGGCGCATGGGTGCGGACGGACAGCATGTCAAACTAGCGCTGCGTGACGCGGACGGCCGGGTACTGCAGGTACTGGCCTTCAATGCCCCAGAGGAATTTTTCCGTGAGCCAGGTGACGAAGTCGCGGCGTGGTTCCAGCCCACCCTGAATGAGTGGCAGGGTGTGCGGACGGTGGAGGGGCGGTTGCTACACCTGGAGTTGGTGGGCGGGTAGCGTCGTTCAGGAAAGAAGGATGGAAACGGATCACTCCCAAAGCGGAGTGGTTTTTTGATGTGAAATAAACAACATGGATCTCGGTAAAGATTGTATTTTTTAGAAAAATATGCTGTAGCATCTTGACAAATCGAGAGAGAGAGAGTAATATGAGTCCATAACATAAATTTGCTAAAAAGCAAGAAAGAAATAAACATGGACCCAATACCAAAAAATTATGAACAAGAAAATAATCTTGATCCGCGCGTGGAATCACTAGCAATTCCACTAGCGAGGGATTATGCTGAGAAAAATTATCCAAAACGCGAGGATGGTACATTTGAGCCAGCATGGCGTGGTGTGAATGGTGAAAAAGAATTGCGCGGTAAGTCACCAGCTGATGTCGCTGAGACGTTGGTGGCTGATGGCTGGACGCAAGAGGCTGCCGAAGCGCAGGCTGAGGCCATGGTTATCGATATCGCCAATACACCGTATGATCAGTTTTCAGAGCACTGGAAAGAGCAGAACCGTGGTGGCGCAGAGTTCTTGGCCGGCATGGTTGATAAATATGGCGAGGATCGAATCCGAAGCCTTAACCTCCAGGACCCAAATGTTGTCATCGGATTTGGTACACTTATACATGATAATTGGCTTACTCGTAATGAGTGGGTCTTGCATCCCGACTATGGCAACCCAGATCTAGCGAAGCCCTTTGCTGAACTGTCAGATGAAGAGAAGAAAAAAGATATCGATCAGCTTAGTGTGCTTCAGAAATGGCTAGAGCAGCAACTTCTGGGTGAGTATGGTTACGACGAAGGAGAAGAGGAGAGGTATGCCTACGCGAAGGTCCGAGAGGAGCAACTGGTAGAATCCCTCGCTGCGAGCGATCCGCAGCAATTTGATATCAAGTATCCGGGTAATATTGGAGATAGGGGCGTGCTCATTGCGCTGGCAGACGAGGTAAGCAAGCAATTAAGCAAAGAGATTGGTCAGCTAAACCGCCAGCGATTTGTCGGATACAAGGCTATCAAGGGCGGCAAGCCTCGGTCGGCTATCAAAAAGATTCTCAGTAACGGCTAGGCACTTCCTGGGCCGCAAGCCTGTAATGTGATAATAGGGTGCGTGCAGCTTGTACGGTGCCTTATTATCTGTTATAATGGTGAGCGATATGGTACAAGTTACACGGAAAGATCAGAAGGAAGCGAACGAGAATATTATCCGTCGCTTTAACCGCAAGGTGCTGCAGAGCGGCGTCCTGGCGAATGCGAAGGCGGTGATGCGGTTTGCAAAGCCAATTTCGAAGTCTGAGCGACGCAAGAAGGCGATTATCCGTCGCCAGCATCGTGCGGACAAAGTAGCTAAGATGCGCCTTGGGGTGCGTTAATGGCGGCGCTGAAGCAGCGCATCTCTGACGAAATGAAAGCCGCTCTTCTGGGCGGCGATCGTTTTCGTGGTGATGTTCTTAGAAATCTGAAGGCGGCTTTGTTGAACGAAGAGGTGGCAGCCGGCAAGCGTGATGAAGGCTTGAGCGATGCGGAGGTGGAAAAGGTGCTCGCGCGCGAGGTGAAGAAGCGCCTCGAGTCGGCGGCATTATACCGCCAGAACGGCCGCGATGAGTTAGCGGAGCCTGAGGAGCAGGAGGCGGCGATTTTGCAAGAATTTCTACCTGAGCAGTTGAGTGAGGCGGAGGTGAGGACTGTGGTCGCTGAAGTCGTCGGCAGCATGGGTGATGTCACAGTGCAGCAGATGGGTCAGGTCATCGGCGCGGTGAAGGCGAAGGTTGGCAATGCAGCCGATGGAGCGCTGGTGGCAAAAATTGTTAAAGAAACACTAAGTTCGTAACAGAGGAGCAAACGTATGATCATCTTTTTTGGACCGGCTGGTGCTGGTAAGAGTGTGCAGGGGCAAATTTTAGCAGCTCGACATGGCTGGCGCTGGATGAGTGCTGGGCAATTACTGCGCGATACGCATGACGCAGAGCTGATTCAGCGAATGCAGTCGGGCGATCTGGTACCGCCAGAGGTGATCAATCGCATCATCGGCCAGTCGCTGGACTCGGCGCGTGACCTGGACGGTGTCATTTTGGATGGATATCCGCGCGAAATGGCGCAGGCCGAGTGGTTGGTGGAGAGTAAGACGCATCACGGGCGCGATATTAAATTGATCGTGGTGCTAGAGGTGCCGCGACAGGAGATTATCGAGCGTCTCAGGGTGCGGGGTCGGGTGGATGATACGCCAGAAGCTATCGACAAGCGACTGAGTATTTACCGCCGGGAGATTTACCCGATGTTGGATTATCTGAATGATCAAGGTGTGCCAATCGTGCACCTGAGCGGTGTCGGCACGGTGGGTCAGGTGCATGACGCCATCGAGGAAGAGTTGCGCCATCGCGGTATCGTGGCGGAGGCAGCATGAGCTTGGTGACGGGCGAAAAAACCCCGCAGCAGCTGGCGGATATGCGTGAGTGTGGCACGATGCTGGCGACGATTTATGATGAGCTGCGCGCGCGCGTCACGGCGGGTATGAGCGAGCTGGATGTCAATGACTTTGTGGCGGGGCGCATCAAGGATTTTGGTGCCGAGGCGACCTATCTCACTGATGAGGTGAAATTTCCGGGGGTCATTTGTGTGTCGACAAATGAACAATTAGTACACTCACCAGCAACTGACTACGTGTTTGAAGCGGGTGATGTGGTCAGTTTTGATCTGGTGATCAGCTATCGCGGCATGAAAACTGACAGCGCCTTTACCATGGTGGTGGGTGAAAAGCCGGCTGGGGCGAAGAAGCATTTGCTGCAGGCGACCGAGCAGAGTTTATATGCGGGTATCGATGCGATTCGTGGCGCTGGGACGCGAGTGGGAGATATCTCGGCGGCCATCGAGGCGGTACTGACGAAGGCGAAATTGGGTATTATCCGTGAGCTGGTGGGGCATGGAGTGGGCCTGGAAATGCATATGCCACCAGAGGTACCGAACTGGGGTCGTCGCGGCACGGGTGCGCTGCTGATGCCGGGCGATACTATCGCGATTGAGCCGATGGCTGCTTTGGGCGGCGAGAAAATTGTTACTGAAGATGACGGCTGGACGATCAGCATGAAAGATGGCAGTTTAGGCGCGCATTTTGAGCATACGGTGCTTATCACAGAGACGGGTGCGGAGATTTTAACGCAGCTATAAGAGGTGGAATCTGACCGACATCTTGTCAAAGTAGTGTAAATTCCTATATACTATAAGCATATGCAAGAACAATCTCGGTATGTAGTAGGAATTGATATCGGTACGCGGACGGTCCGGTGTGTAGTGGGGCACGTCGGTGAGTCGGGTGTGCCAAGGATCGTGGGTGTAGGCGTAACGGATAATAGCGGTATGCGCAAAGGCGTGGTGTCGCACCTGGCGGGGCCAGCGGCGGCCATCGATAAGGCGCTAGAATCTGCGGAGCGGATGAGCGGCTACCAGATCAATGAAGCAACTCTCAGTGTCAATGGTGCTCATATTCTGAGTACAAAAGCAGATGGTATGATCGCCGTGGGGACGCATGACGGTGAAGTAACGCATGAAGATGTCTACCGGCTTGAGGAAGTAGCGACGACGGGCAAGGTGCCAGCAAATCGAGAGATTGTGGAAATTGTGCCGCACGCCTATCGACTGGACGGTCAGGACAATATAAAAAGCCCTATCGGTATGAGCGGTACTCGCTTGGAGCTGAAGGCGAATGTCGTGTCGGGCCTGGCGCCCTATATCGCTAATGTCCGCAAGTCAGCGGAGATGGCTCATGTGACGGCACGAGGTGTCGCACCGAGTGTCTTGGCAGCGGCGCGGGCTGTTCTGACAGAGTCGCAATTGGAAAATGGCGTTGCTGTCATCGACCTCGGCGCAGCAACGACTAGCGTCGCGGTCTTTGAGGAGGGCGATCTGCAGCACGTGGCAGTTATCCCGATGGGGGCGCAAAATGTCACGAATGATGTGGCGATTGGCTTACAGATTGATCCAGAGATCGCTGAGGTGGTTAAGGTGGCGCATGCGCAGCTGGATGGTGCGGCCTCTGGTCGCGCTGAGACGAAGTACGAAAAGCAGGTGTATGCGTTTGAGCAGCGTGATATCGATGAGATTATTGAGGCACGCTATGAGGAGATTTTTGAGCTTATCGCGAAGGAGCTCAAAAAGGCTGGCGGGATCGGTCGCTTGCCAAGTGGCGTAGTGTTAGTGGGTGGCGGCGCGAAAGTGCGCGGTATCGTCGACTTTGCGAAGAAAACACTCGGTGTGGCGGCGAAGGTGGGTGTACCGACGGGTTATGCAGGTGTTAGTGATGAGGTCAGCGGTCCGGAGAGTGCTGCCGTGATCGGCCTTATGCTCATGGACGGCATGACTGACGATGAGCAGCCGTCGGCGAGCCGTGCCAGTGAGGTGACGAAGAAAGCGGGGGGATTTATTAGTAAATTATTTGCGAGGTTTAAGTAAGCAGCTCCCGGTGTGGTATACTGGGGAGGAGAAAGAGGGAGAATAGTTAATGCCGCAGATTACACCAACTGAAGTTCAAACATTTGCTAGTATCAAGGTTGTCGGCGTCGGTGGCGCTGGTGGCTCGGCGGTGAATCGCATGAAAGATGCTGGCCTGAGCGGCGTGCAGTTTATCGCCATGAATACCGATGCGCAGGCGCTGCATAACTCTAAGGCCGACATCAAGATCCACCTGGGTCATCAGACGACGAATGGCCTGGGGGCGGGTGCCGACCCAACCGTTGGTGAAGCAGCAGCGCAGGAGTCGCGCGAAGAGATTCGAGCGGCACTGGATGGTGCAGATATGGTGTTCGTCACTATCGGTGCCGGTGGCGGTACTGGTTCTGGCGCTGGTCATGTGGTTGCGGAAATCGCCAAAGAGCTGGGAGTGCTGGTAGTCGGCGTGGCGACACGGCCGTTTAGCTTTGAGGGCGAGAAACGCCGGGTGAATGCCGACTGGGCGATTACCCATCTGGGTCGGCAGGTTGATACCTTGATCACCATTCCGAATGATCGACTATTGCAGACGATTGATCGCCGAACGCCGCTTTTAGAGACGTTCAAGATTGCCGATGATGTGCTGCGTCAGGGTGTGCAGGGCATTTCGGAGCTGATCACCGAGCATGGGCTGATCAACCTCGACTTTGCCGATGTGAAGGCCATCATGAAAAATGCTGGTTCAGCCCTGATGGGTATCGGTCGAGCGAGTGGTGAAAATCGCGCTGTCCAAGCAGCACAGCAGGCCATTGAAAGTCCACTTATCGAAGTGTCTATCGATGGTGCAAAGGGAGTGCTGTTTAATGTCACGGGTGGTTATGACATGAGCATGGCCGAAATCCAAGAAGCGGCTGAAGTTATCACCAGCGCAGTCAGTCCTGATGCAAATATCATCTTTGGTGCGACTCTGAAGCCAGAGCTAGAAGACGAGATTATCATTACTGCTATCGCGACCGGTTTTGATAGCGAGAGCTATCATGACCAGGAGGTAACACTCCACCCCGAGGCCACTCGCGCTCAGGCGCCAGAGGTAAATGATGCAATGGTGCGCGATATCGACATGGAGCTCCGCGATGCGCCAGATGAGCATCGCCCAGCAACGGATTTTCACTCAGATGAAGAGGAAAATATCTGGGACCAGCCAGCGGAAGAGGAGGCGGAAGAAGAGGATGACACTCCTGCCTTCTTGCGTCGTCGCAAAAAACAGAAGGAGGACTAATGAGCGGACTCAATATCGGTGACAGCCGAGTGATCGAATCGCGTGAGGTGTCGGACGGTATGGCAATTCGCCGTCGTCGTGAGACTGCGGACGGGCGGCGCTTTACGACATATGAGCGTATCGAGAAGCCAAACCTCATCGTGATAAAGAAAAACGGCAATCGTGAGCTGTTCGACAGGCTCAAGCTAACGACTGCGGTCCGCCAGTCGGTTGGTAAGTTTCTCAAGTCTGATGAGGAAGTCGAATCCATCATCAATGCGGTCGAAGAAGAGCTTTACTCACTTGGCACTTCGGAGGTTGTCTCACGCCATATCGGCGAGTGTGTCCTTGATGAACTTGCGAAGTGTAACGAGGTGGCTTACGTGCGTTTCGCGAGTGTGTTCCAGAAATTTGAGACTCTTGATGATTTTGTTGCAATCTTGGAGCAGCGCAAAAAGAAAGGCGCTACTGCGTGAGGGTCGTCATCGTCTACCGCCAAGAGAGTGACTACGCTCGTGATGTTGCCAGCTTTTTGCGCGACTTCAGTCGACAGACGGGTCATGTGCTGGAGGAGATGACGCCAGATTCCCCTGAGGGAGATAGCTTTTGCCGTACATATGACATCGTCGAATATCCGACTATCATCGCGCTGAGTGACACGGGGCAGGTGCAGCATATGTGGCGGGGGCGAATGCTGCCGACCATCAGTGAGGTGAGCTACTATGTTAGCTAAGTGGCGCCAAGAGGTTGCGCTTTGGGTGCTGCTCACGGGCGCCATCATTGGTTTGGTGGCATCCTTCGTTCTGTCTATCGAATCGCTACTGCTCGCTAAGTCAGCCGGTGCTGTCCTGAGCTGCGACCTGAATGCCGTGCTGAGTTGTAGCTCGGTCGCAAAGCACTGGTCAGCTCAGCTACTGGGCTTCCCAAATAGTTTCATCGGACTTATCACATTGCCTGTTGTCATCACCATCGCGGTGGCGCTGCTTGCAAAAGCAAGTTTTCCAAAGTGGTTTCTGCAGGCTGCTCAAGTCGGCGCGGTCGCTGGTCTACTGTTTGCCATTTGGATGTTCTATATGAGCTTTATTCATATCGGCGCACTATGTCCATGGTGTCTAACGCTCGATGTCGGAATGGTCTTTATCTTCTTTGGCATGATGCAGTACATGGCGTTGCGCGGAATGCTCATCGGCGGTGAGCGCTGGGGGCGTGTCGCTAAGGTCTGGGCAACTAAGGGCTATGGCTGGCTCGTGATGTGGAGTGTGCTTGTGCTGGGAGTGGTGGCTATTATCGCAAAATTTGGGAGCGAACTATTCTAATGCAGCGATATATTCAGCGCGCAGCGAAGTACTACCGTCATCATCGAACTACGGTATGGTATGTCGGTGGTAGCGCCCTGGTATTGATAACCCTTGCGCAACTACTCATATTTGCGGGGCGACTGCCGCTTTTTTCGGCTATCGATGGTCGGTCAGTCGGCGGCTGGCACGCCAAGGATGCGGCGTGGCAATTGGAGCGGGATTATGAGGCGACGCCAGTCGCGCTGTCGCTCAAGGGTGGCCAGCAAGTGCTGCGAGAGGTTTCGGCGAAAGAGGCTGGCCTGACGGTATCGATGACTGAGCGCGTTAAGGCATCGGCTATGCCGTGGTGGCTTCGGCTGGTGCCAACATCACCGCTATGGGCCGGGGTGTTTGTTCGCCCTGCTGGGCCTGAGACCCGAGTCGATGAAGCGGCTCGCGATGCATTTATGAAGGCGACTTTCGGCGATGCATGTTTTGTGTCGGCGCAGAATGCCAGTATTCGCACTGAGGCTGAGTCGTTGGAGGTTGTGGCGGCGAAAGATGGTATTCGCTGCCAGAGGGATGATGTGATGCGAGCGCTGAGCGAGGTCAAGTTAGTGCGGGCGCAGACCTATCGACTAGCACTTCCGGCGGAGCCAGTGAAGCCGAAGATCGATGATAAGGCTGCTGAAACGCTGAAGGAGATGATACAAAATCGGCTGGCGCAGGGTGTGCAGCTAAAGGCAGGAGAGAAGAAGGTGGCACTGGCGCGCGTAGATGTCATCAAATGGCTGCGCATCGACAACCAGGGCGAGGCGCTCCAAGTGATACTAGATCAGGAGGCATCTGATGGCTTTTTCAACGAGAAAGTGGCACCACTTGTGACTCGTCAACCGGGGGTCTCAAAGGTGAAGACGCATGACTTTGTTGAGGTATCGCGTGTCAACGGTGCAAATGGTGCAGGGCTGGATTATGCGGGGACACGGGGGAGCGTCGCGGCGTACCTCAGTGGTCGGGCTGATGAGGCGACCGCTAAAACGACCGTGGTTCCACCACGCGTCGAATATACGCGGACCTACAGTGCTACCGATGCGGGCTTTTCGGCGATGCTGAAACATGCGACCGAGGGGCGCTCGGGGCGTCATGCAGCAGCAGTTATAGAGCTATCTGGTAACCGCCGCAGTGCGAGTGCGAACGGTGATGAACAATTTGTTTCGGCCAGCACCTACAAGCTGTTTGTTGCCTTTAGCGTCCTCAAGCGCATCGAAGAAGGTCGCATGTCATGGAGCGACCAGGTATCGGGCGGGCGAGATGCAAGTCGCTGCTTTGACGACATGATCGTCCGTTCGGATAACGCCTGTCCGGAGGCGTGGATTCAGAAGATGAAGCCGTCGCAGCTACAGGCTGACGCAGCATCGCTGGGCATGAAAGGGACGAATTTCTTGGATAAGGAGGCAGTGCGCACGACGGCCCATGACCTGGTGAAATTTGTCGCTATGCTGGAGTCGCGGCAGCTGCCCATCTCGCGTGCATCCCAGGACAAGCTTATCGCTGCGATGCGACGGAATATTTACCGCCAAGGCATCCCGGCGGGCGCTAGTGGTCCGGTCGCAAACAAGGTCGGTTTCTTGAGTGGCTACTTGAACGATGCCGGCATCGTGTATGCACCGAATGGCACCTACGTGGTCGCCATCATGACTGAGGGGAGCACGTGGGGTGCGATCGCTGATATCACCAAGAAGATAGAAGCATTTCGTAGCTCGTAACACTTGACAATTTGTGGTATAATACAGCTATGAAAAAGAACCTTCTCCTTAGAGTGTTCTTCGGCCTTATGGTTGTAGCGCTCGGCGTGATTCTTCTTCTGCAGAATCTCGGTGTTATCAATTACGATATATGGCAGCAGTACGGTGCTCTGTTCTGGGGATCGGCATTGACTGTCGCGGGGGTGCTAGCGATGGTGGCCAATCGTCATTTCTGGATTATCGGCCTGCCGCTTGTTATCGTTGGCCTGGGGATGATATTACGCAGCACGGGTATTGTTGATATTAATCTATGGAAGTTGTTCTGGCCAGTGCTCCTCATTGCGGTAGGTCTGGCAGCGGTGTTCCGACCAAAAGCATCGCGTCAGCAGCCTGTGAAGAAAGACGTGGTTGCGGTCTTTTATGGTGATGAATCGCGCGTGAAGGGTCAATACGACGGTGGTTCGCTGACCGCTATCTTTGGCGGTGTTGAGCTGGACCTACGCGACGCGAAGATTACGAATAATGCAGTCATCGAAGTGCTGGTGTTCTGCGGCGGGGTGAGCGTACTGGTGCCGGAGAATGTCGTCGTCGAGAATGATGTGCGAGGTATCCTAGGCGATAGTGATGATAAGACGTCTGCGAGCGCTTCGGCGAAGACGAAGCTGTATATTCGCGGGGAGTGTATTTTGGGTGGCTTTGAAGTAAAGACAAAGGCCTAGATGTCTGATATCGTACGCTGCAAGTGGGCTGAGGTGTCTGACAGCGAGCGGCACTACCATGACGAAGAGTGGGGCGTGCCGCTTTATGACGACCAGCGGCTGTTCGAACTGCTTTGCCTGGAGGGCGCGCAGGCGGGCCTCAGCTGGCGCACCGTGCTGGAAAAGCGAGCGCACTACCGGCAGGCGTATCATCAATTTGACATTGTTGCGGTGGCGGCTATGACGGACGATGAGCTGGAGGCGCTCCTGGAAGATAAGGGGATTATCCGCAATCGCCTGAAAGTGTTTGGCTTTCGTAAAAACGCCCAGGCGGCCCAAAAAATAATCCAGCAGTATGGGAGCCTGGCGCAGTATCTGTGGCAGTTTGTGGATGGCCAGCCTGTTGTGAATCATTGGCAGTCTGAGGCTGACGTACCAGCACAAACCGAGCGGTCTGATGCTATGAGTCGCCAATTGAAAAAAGACGGCTTCACTTTTGTGGGGAGTACTATTTGCTACGCATTTATGCAGGCCAGTGGGATGGTAAACGACCATGTGGTGGGTTGTTGGCGGCATCCTGATAATTTGCTATAATAAAGCTGAAGCGTTTGAGTGGCTATCACCCACGAAAAGTTTTGAAGAAACTTTACGCTGCGGGAAGAAAGGCGTGTGCCGAGTAGACTCCGCCGTGATTCGCTGCGACAAAGCGAGCAAATCAAGCGCTAAAAGAATCACTTCTTTTGGAATCGAGATGGTACCGTCCGCCAGGTAAAATCACAGCGGATTCTCGAAGTCAGGAGAGGTGATTTTTATTATAAAAGGGAGCACTACAAGAAGAAATGGCGATTGTTTTTCGAAAAGGTAATCAAACTGCGCAGGTTCTTAATGAAGTGGCGTTTGCGCAGGAAGACACGATGCAGAAATATTTGCTTGACAATCCAGAAATTGTGCCGATATACGATATCGACGACGATGCGCGGCTATTGGTGGCAGCTCGTGAATTTTCAACCATGAGCGGTCCGATTGATGCGCTTGGCTTTGACGCGAGTGGAAATATTTATGTAATAGAAACAAAATTGTTCAAAAATCCCGACAAGCGAACGGTGTTAGCGCAGGCGATGGATTATGGTGCGGCGCTGTGGAAGCACCATGCTGACGCACGGGCTTTTTTTGATCAACTCAACGACCATACTCAAAAGCAGTTCGAGCAAACCTTTGCCGAAAAGCTTACGGATTTTTTTCAATTAGAGGATGTTGATGATGTCTTAAAAAATATCACGACTAATCTTGAGGATGGTTCGATCAAATTTGTGGTATTGATGGATAAACTTGAGGGACGCCTGAAAGATTTAATCGCATATATTAATCAGAACTCTAAATTTGACGTGTATGCGGTGGAGATTGATTTCTACAGGCATGATGAGTTTGAAATCGTCATTCCAAAGCTATACGGCGCCGAAGTGAGAAAAGAGGTGGCGACCAAAACATCATCGGGGCAGCAGCGTCGCAAGTGGGACGATGCGGCCTTTCGCGCCAAGGTTGCTGAGCTTCCTGAAGTCCAACGGCGGGCCGTGCTGGCGATATATGAGTGGTCTCGTGAAAAGGCGGATAAAATTGTTTTTGGCACCGGAGTTAAATATGCGTCAGTGAATCCGCGTTTTTTGCGATTTAATAGAAACTCATTTTTCACACTATTTTCCGATGGTAGACTTTCGATCAATTTTGGTTATGTCGATAGTGATGAGGGGCGGATGGCATTAATGAATTTTCTTGACGACCATTTTGGGTTTACTCGTTTTGGTTACGATGCAGACCAGCTAGCAAGCCAGTATCCGACCATCGGCAGTGATGCGGTAATGGAACATTATCAGCGAATTATCGAGGTTTTTGAGCAATTTATCACGAACTATGAAAAGGAGGAGGTATCATGAAATTCAAACACGGAACACGTCGGCGCGCACTACAGTATGAAAAGGACTGGGCGGAGCGCTGGAAAGCGAACAAAACATTTGAACAATCGGTGGAGCAGCGGAGCGCGGATAATGCTTACGTGTTTTACGATGGGCCGCCGTTTATCACTGGCGTGCCGCACCATGGCACCTTGCTGAGCTCTATCGTGAAGGACGCGGTGCCGCGCTACTGGACGATGAAAGGCAAGCGCGTCGAGCGGGTGTGGGGCTGGGATTGCCATGGTTTGCCAGCCGAAAACTTCGTCGAAAAGCAGCTGAATATTACGGATCGACGGCAGATTGCAACCTGTAGCGACTGCGAACCGCCGCTTGATAAAGATGGCAATCCGCTGCCGACCATTAGCCTAGAAAAGTACATCACTAAGGCTCGCGAAAGCATGGTGGCAAACAGTGAAAGCTGGCAGGGTGTGATTGACCGCATTGGCCGCTGGGTTGACTTTACGGGCGCTTACCGCACCATGGATAAAGATTTTATGGAAAGCGTTTGGTGGGCGTTTAAGCAGCTGTACGAAGCGGGCAAAATCTACGAAGGCGAAAAGGTGCTGATGTATGACACCAAGTTCGCCACTCCAGTTTCAAAGGCCGAGGTGACGATGGATAATGACGCCTACCAGACCGTCACCGATCCGAGCCTTTATGTGAAGTTTCAACTTGAAGAGCGTCAAGAAAATGTCAATAATCTACGCGTTGTTAAGCGCGAGATCGTCGGTGGTACTCTCGTATCGGCCGATGGAAAGATTTTGCTAGGCAAAAATAAGCCGGGTGGCGTTTTTGAGGGCTATGTAGTTATGCCAGCTGGCGGTGTTGACGAGGGTGAAACTCAGCTCGAGGCCTTGCATCGCGAAATTCTCGAAGAAGTCGGCGTGGATATTAGCGGTGCGAAGATTGAAAAAGCCAATTTGGTTATGCACGGCACGAGTGAAAAAACTCTGCGAGAAACAGGTGAGCGGGTTTTTGCAGAGATGGATTTTCACAATTACACAATTTTTCTTGATAAGAACGCTGCCGAAGTTCACGTTTCAGCCAATGACGACCTAGAGGATGCGACGTGGTATTCGAAAGAGGAGCTGCTTGATCTGACGTTTTCGCCAACGACCGCACGCCACCTAAAGCATATCAATGTTTTGCCAGCAGATTTCAAAAATTCTGCTGATGCTGAGCCTGTCTCTATCCTAGCCTGGACCACCACGCCATGGACGCTGCCAGCCAACCTGATGCTGGCGGTGAGCCCTGAACTCACCTACTGCGAGGTGCTGGTGGACGGTGAAAAGCTGATCATCGCCGAGGAGGCCTTGGAGCGAACGCTGAAAGATGAAAAGAACAAGCCGATTGAATATGAAGTACTGCGAAAATTCCCAGGTAGCGAGCTGGTTGGCAAGGCGTATCAGCCGCTGGCTACCGGTTCGACCTGGCCCGAAAGTGACAAAGTACACAAAATTTATGCAGCAGATTTCGTCAGTCACGAATCTGGTACGGGCATCGTCCATATTGCACCAGCCTATGGTGAGGATGACTTTGAGCTCGCCAAAAGCCACGGCGTGGCGGCCTTTCATGTGATTGATGACAATGGCTACTACACCGACACGATTTACCAGGGCAAGGAAGTGTGGGAGAGTAACAAATTCATCGCCAAAGACCTGAAGGAAAAGGGTATTGCTTGGAAGATTGAGTACATTCGCCACGAGTATCCGTTCAATCCGCGCTCAAAGCAGCGCATCATGTACCGGGCAATCCCATCATGGTTCTTTGCCATCCAAGGTCAAAAGCCGCTGATGCTGGAAGAAAACGAACATATCAATTGGTTCCCAGGCCACCTGAAACACGGGCGATTCGCCAAAAATATCGAGCAAGCCCCAGACTGGAACCTCAGCCGCGACCGTTTTTGGGCGACGGCCATGCCGGTCTGGAAGGGTGACCGCGGCACGGTGAAGGTGGTGGGTAGCTACGCTGAGCTGAAAGAGCTGAGCGGCGTGGAGCTAGAGGATTACCACCGCCCGTGGGTCGATGATATCACCTTTGAGATTGATGGTGAGAAATTCACGCGCGTCGACAAAGTGCTAGACTGCTGGTTTGAATCGGGCTCGATGCCATTTGCCCAGCTGCATTATCCGTTCGAAAATCGCGAAAAGTTCGAGAAAAACTATCCAGCCGATTTCATCGTCGAGTATGTGGGGCAGGTGCGGGCGTGGTTTTACTATGTTCATGCGGTGAATGTGGCGCTGGCCGAAATTGGTGCGTTTGGTGCGGACTGTAAGCAAAAAAACGCCTTCAACAACGTGATCACCACTGGTGTGGTGGCGGGTAACGACGGCCGCAAGATGAGCAAGTCCCTCGGTAACTTTACTGACCCGAATGAGCTGATGGATAAGTTCTCGGCAGATAGCCTGCGCTTCTTGCTGCTGAGTTCGCCGCTGCTCAACGGTGAAGATTTTGCCCTGCACGACAAAGACGTCGGCGACGTGGCTCGTAAATTATCAATGATCTGGAATATGTACGATTTCTTCACGATGTACGCGGAGGTCGATGGCTGGGAATTTGACCCGACCAAGCCATTTACGCTCAACCCTGACGACCTCACCAATCCGCTGGACAAATGGATCGTCAGCCGTGTTCACCAGCTAAACGAGGAAATCACGCGGAATATGGACGACTACAATATCCCCGATGCGATGAACCCGATTTTGCCATTTCTCGATGACGCCAGTAACTGGTACGTGCGCCGCAGCCGCCGCCGCTTCTGGAAATCAGAAGATGATGGCGACAAAAACGACGCCTACCGCACGCTGCACTACGTGCTGCTGAAGCTCAGTGTCCTACTCGCGCCATTTACGCCGTTTTTGGCCGAGGAATTGTACCACAATGTGACGGGCAGCGATGAGTCGGTGCACTTGCTCAACTGGCCGGGCAACACCACGGTCGACCAAAAGGTGCTGGACGACATGGCGCGTACTCGCGAGCTGATCAACAACGGCCTTGGCTTGCGTATGAAAAAGGACGAACATCAGGAGTCCATCAAAGTGCGCCAGCCGCTGCAGTCTGCGTCATATGCTGGCGAAAAACTTGCGGCATATTATGAGCAAATCATGGCCGAGGAGCTCAATGTCAAAGAGATTCGCCATATTGAGAATTTGCCAGAACATTTGGCTGATTACGACCTGACCGAAGGCGACATTCGGGTCGAACAGTGGATGGAGATCAACAAAACCATCACCCCCGAACTCAAGCGCGAAGGCTTGATGCGCGAAGTCATCCGCCACATTCAAGCAGCGCGCAAGAGCGCTGGTTTGCAGGTGGATGACCGTATCACTTTGAGACTCCAAGCCAGCGATGACGAACTACAGCAGGCCATCGACGAACACGCTGAAACCATCGCCACAGAAACCTTAGCGACTTTCGGTGAGGCTGCCGAGCATCAAACAGCGGTCAGCATCGAAAAGAAAGGGCTTACTATAAGTCTTGAGCGCTTATAGCGAGCAGGCAGTCTGTCTGTGGTATACTGAAAACATATTCATAAGGAGGGATATATGGCAAAACAACGAACTGAAGCCGAAGAAAAACAATATGTCGAGGAGCAGCGTGCGAAAATCGCCAAGGGTGGATTCTTTCACAATGCTGCGGTGTGGCTGCTGAGTCGCTTTCCGCTGACCAAGCATAAGTATCAGAACTGGACGAAGGGTCGCCGCATTCTCATCGGTTGGCTGCTGTGGATCATCTGTCTGCCGATCATCCCAGCGGTTGCTATCGCGGTGTGGTATTTCAATGACCCAGAAGGCTTTAAGAAGTCACCATGGGCGAAGGGCTTGATCGCGCTGTTTATCGCCTGGCTGGGTGCTTTCGGTTGGATTGCTACCAACCCGTCAGAAATTGATCAGAACGGTCGTTTTTCGCCAATTCAGACGCAGCCTGATGGCGAGACTAAGATTGTCAATGACAATCCAGCGGCGGTTGCGACTGAGGCTGCTAAGCAAAAAGTCGCGAATCAAAAGGAGAGTAACGACTCAAAGGGTCGTAAGTTCGAAAACTGCACCGAAGCCTTTGAGGCGGGCGTGTTCAATATTCGCCGCAGCAATGCCAGCTACGAAAAGAAGCTGGACCGTGATGGCGACGGTATCGCCTGCGAAAAATAACCCGCACAGGGAGTGCTTGACTAATTGAGTGTTTTGTGCTATCATAAAAGGGTAGGATACAAAACACAAACATGAAAATTTTACCAAGCTTTTTCACTCCATCAGTTGCTTTTCAGCCCGTTGACCCCTTGGCCGACGGGCTTGCTGATGATATCGCCTTGGAACAGCAGGAGCCAGAGGCGATTCACCTTGATGCTGATGACACGCTCCTTGTTGAGCAGTTTTGGCAGGAAGTTGACCGCGATATTCATTCGGGTGGCGGCCTGAGCTTTTCAGACGACACTTAACGCGCTACAATGGAGTTATGGATGGTTCAGCATTCTTGTTTCTGGTGACATTTTTCGCCCGGGCAGGTGGTGGCGGCTCTGACAGCGGTGGTGTCGAGCTTATGGCACTGCCTGGATTGGCGGCAGCTGGCGTGGCGGGACTTGTTCGGAAGAAGACCGGCTCAAAGCTCGCCGGCATCATGGTTGGCGTGGCAGCCGGCACGGTGGTGAGCGCGCTGTATCTGCTGGGTGGCTTGTTTTGGTTCTTGTTTGCGCTTGTTTCGGTGATTATCGGTGCTCCAGCTGGCGCCTTTGCTGATAAGCTTAGCCGCTGGCGAGGAAATAGCCAGGCGGCGAAGTTAGTGGCTCAAAAAGCAGCCGCTGGCGATGGGATGTGGGATCAGCAGCAGATTATTCAGCATGCCACGACGGTATTTCATCGGTTCCAGTATGATTGGCAGCGCATGGACCTGATGTCGATAAAGCAATACACGACCACTGAATATGCGAAACACGTCGGACTGATGCTCTATGCGATGCAGCAGATGGGGCGGGTCAACCGCATGGGGCAGGCTACTGTCTCTGAAGCCCTGCTTACTGGGGCGCATGATGATGTCGATGATGGCCGAGATAGTGTGAGTATCGGGTTTGTTGCGCAGGCAAAGGATGAGCTTGTCGAAGTCGCATCGGGCAAGGTACTGCGGACTGACACGGCGGAATTTGGTGAACAGTGGCACTTTAGGCGCTCGGGCCAGACATGGCTCCTGAGTGGCATCGACCAAAGCACCGAAGATCCTTCGCAGCTTATGCAACCTCTGCAGCAGTTTGCTCATCATTATGGCATGTATTATAGTCCTGACTGGGGAAATTTACTCCTGCCGACGCGCGGTCAGTTATTTAAGCGAGGCTTTGGCGGGGCTGATATCAATAACCACATCATCGGGTTTTGGACTGGCGACCTCTTAGTGCAGCTTTACACCTATCGCACTATCGACAGTGGCAGTCCGCGAGATCACTACATTGTCGGGCAGGTGGTTCTGCCAAAGTCCTATGGCGGTATCCTGGTGGAGCGGCGTGATGGGCTACTAAAGGGTCGCTTGATGGTACCGCGCGGCTATAAAAAGGTGACGCTAGAGTGGGGTGATTTTCATACCAAGTATCACGTTTATGCTACGCAGGAAAATATGGTCACAAGTTTTGAGCTGCTGAATCCGGCCTTTATGGCCTGGTTATACGACCGCGATATCAAGGTCAATATCGAGGTGGTTGATACGGTGGTGTACCTGTATGCAAAAATAAAAGCGGGCGAGCAGCGATATGAAGATATGATGACGATTTTACAGCGAGCGTATAAAGAACTAAAGATGTAGGAGGATAAAATGATTACTAAAGCAGTTATTCCAGTGGCCGGGTGGGGAACGCGCATGTTGCCGATCACTAAATCAATCGAGAAATGCATGCTGCCGGTCGGCATGAAGCCGGTCATTGACTATGTGGTGCAAGATGTGCTGCGTGCCGGTGTGACGGATATTTATTTTGTGGTGGGCGAGCAGAGTACGCAAATTCAGAGTTATTACCGCACAAATATTCAGCTGAACGATTATCTGAGGCGAGCGGGCAAAGAGGATAAGTTACCGATGGTGGCAGCACTGAAGGGGGCGAATATCCATTTCATCACCCAGCCCAGTACTGGCGGCTATGGCACCAGTGTGCCAGTGGGGCTGGTAAGCGAATTTATCGAGGACGGCGAGTCGGCCTTCGTGATCATGGGCGATCAGTTTTTCTGGCGGCGAGATGGCGGATCGAATGCAGCTGATCTGGCCCGATTAGTGGCGGAGCGAGGCTTGACGGCTGGGCTTTTAGGTAATCCAGTGGAGGATGATTTCATCCCATTGACTGGGGTGATAGAAAAAGATAGCGAGGGGAACTTCGTACGCATCGTGGAAAAGCCGAAGCTAGAAGAGGCGCCAAGCAACCTCAGCAACTCCAGTTTTTACGTCCTGCCAAAGGAGATTTTCGAGTTGGCGCGGACATTGCCAGCCAACCCGGTGCGCGGTGAATTTGAGCTGACTGATGCCATCAACGCCTATGTGGCGGCAGGTGGTAAATTGGTGGTCGGCGAGGCGCAGGGTGATTACATGGAGTGTGGTTCGCCAAAGGGCTGGCTGAAGGCGAATCGTGAAATGTTCGAGCTCCTCGGGCTGTAGGACCTTGCTTTTTGGGCGTGCCTCTGGTAAAATGAGACAGATTGAATAATTAATTTAAAGGAACGAAATGAAAGCAGTCGTAAAAATCTCTGGCAAGCAGTATCTTGTTAGTGAAAAAGAGTCCCTCCTGGTGGATCTCCTCCCTGAAGGTACAAAAGAACTCGCCCTCGACGCACTTTTGGTAGTGGATGGCGATAAAACGAAAGTCGGCACCCCAACGGTCAAGGGTGTAGTGGTAAAGGCGAAGGTCGTCGAAGATGAGGTGAAGGGCGATAAGCTCCGCATCATTCGCTACAAATCAAAAAAGCGTGTCCACAAAGAAATGGGTCACCGCCAGAAGTACACGAAGATTCAGATTACGTCTATCAAATAGGCTATCGTTCCTTCGTTACATTAGTAGTCGCTCCGCCATGGAGCGACTATTTTTTTGCGGTTCTCGTACATTGTGATACAATAAAACTAATGCTATATAGTTATAGGGTAGCGAGGAGATAAACATGTCAGCACAATTCGCAGGGGAACATATCAAACGCAAAACCATCATCGGTATCATCATCGTGGTGCTTTTGGTGATAGGCGGGGGCATCGCAGCAGTATATGCGTTGCGTAGTTTGGGCGGTAACGATAAGACCGCACAGACCCCATCGCCATCATACCAGCGACGACCACTCGCCACGGCTGATACGCCGCAGCGTAGTGTTGACGAGGAGCGCAGTGACACGGGTACTTCACAACGCGAAGACACCGCGACATCCGATAAGCCAGCTGCCGACTCGTCGACATCAGGCCAGCAAGCTCAAGGCGGCGGCTCGCAGTCATCAAAGCCGGGGGCTCCTGCGGTTCCTGCGCCAAAAAAGAAGCCTCAGCGTCCAGGTACCCCAGCTACGCCAGGGGTGCCACCTCATCGACCAGCGCCGTCACCGACACCTGTGCCGCCGCCAGTACCGCAGCCGCAGCCAACACCTCCTATTCCTTCACCAAACTTCACTCAGGCGCAGGCAGAGATTCCTGGCTGGCGCATCGACTTCTTTGATGGATTTAACAAGCCGATCGAACAGACGCAGTGGGAGCGTTATGGATGGGGAGATCCACCGGTTGGTCACGGCGCCATGGGAGTGATGTCGCAGCGTAACTCGTTCACGCGTGATGGCAAGCTCGTTATCCGCACTCAATACGAGAATGGCCAGTGGAGCACTGGTGGTGCGGGTTCGACAAATGTCTTTACTGCATCGCGCGGTCGCTGGGAAGTTCGTGCAAAGTTCCCACGTGCTAAGGGTATCGGCTATGCATTCTTGCTATGGCCACAAGATCAGGGTTGGCCGCCAGAGGTTGACTTTGCCGAAGGGCGCGTCAATGGCCCGCAGGTGATGGGTGTCTACCACTGGGATCCAGATAATAAGCAAGCGCACCGCTTCTTTGATAATAACGACATGCAGGGATGGCATACCTACGGCGTGATCGTTGAGAAGGACCATATCATCTTTACCTTTGATGGCAAGGAGTGGGGGCGTATCGACCATCCGAACGTGACGGATAAGCAAATGTTTGTTGGCTTCCAGGCTGGCGCTATGGATCCAAAGGGCTGGCAGCGCAACACCGAGACAGTTGACAATGGCGTGCCAGGACCACTGACACCAGCGATTGCTGATATCGAAATCGATTACGTTGCGCACTACGTTCGCCGCTAGAAAACCCTGTCTTATTCGCGTAGCGACCAGCGGGTGTGCTATAATGGAGTAAGCAAAAGGGGTATTTGATGACAAGCATTATTGCGATTACGAACCAAAAAGGTGGTGTTGGTAAGACGACGACGAGTGTCAATCTAGCGTATTTTCTAGCAAAAGCAGGCAAAAAGACTTTGCTGGTTGACTTTGATCCACAGGGAAACGCGACAAGTGGCCTAGGGATTGACAAGCAGCAACTCGGTGCAACCATGACAGAGGTGATCACCGGGCAGATACCGATGGAAAATGTGATTTTGCCCACCGACTTTAAGCGGCTCTTTTTGGCGCCGTCAACACCACACCTTGCAAACACCGAGGTGGAGCTGGCGCAGGCTGAAGGACGATTTGTACGCTTGCGTCGGGCACTCGAGAAGCTAGAGGGGTATGACTATATTATCATCGATAGCCCTCCTAGCCTCAGCCTCCTCACGGTTAATGGGCTGATCGCGGCGCGTTATGTACTTATTCCGGTGCAGGCCGAGTTCTATGCGCTGGAGGGAATGGGGCAGCTTATCGAGACGATGAAATTGATCCGTAAGGGGCTCAACCCGCAGCTGGAGATTCTCGGTGTATTGCCAACCATGATGGATTCGCGAACAACTCTGTCGGGGCAGGTGCATGATGAAATTAAAAAGCATTTTCCCGATAGGATCTTTAAGACGACGATCCCGCGAAATATCCGCCTCGCCGAGGCGCCAAGTCATGGGGTGCCCGTGGGTGATTATGATCGATTTTCAAAGGGCGCGCGTGCCTATAAGTTGCTAACGAAAGAGGTGATGGAAAGGATTGGTGAGGCGTGAAAAAGGGTTTAGGGAGAGGCTTTGATTCACTTATTCCGACAAATTTGTTGAACGAGGCATTTGATCCAACGGCGCAGCAGGATGGCAAGATGTCTCAGCTTGTAGAGATCCCGCTAGGCGATATTGAGCCCGATAAAGAGCAGCCACGTCGGTTTTTTGACGAGGAGGCACATGGCGTCGTGCAGCCTATCGTGGTGACGCCGCACCAGGGAAGTTACACGATTGTCGCTGGTGAGCGACGTTGGCGTGCAGCTGCGTTAGCGGGCCTGACGACCATCCCGTGCATTGTCCGCAGCCTAAATGATCAGCATCGTCTGGAGGTGTCGCTGATAGAAAATCTGCAGCGTCGTGACCTGAACGCACTGGAAACAGCCACGGCCTACATGAAGCTGCGCGACCAGTTTAACATGACTCTGGAAGAAATTGGCCAGCGGGTAGGCGGCAAATCAGTGAGCGCAGTGAGTAACACATTACGCCTCCTTAAGCTTCCGCAGTCCATTCAAAAGGCACTGTTTGACAATCAGATCTCTGAAGGACAAGCGCGACCGCTGGTGGGTTTGCCAGAGGAGGTGGCGCAGGATCTGATGGAGCGCACGATCAAAGAGGGCTGGAGCGTGCGAAAGATTGAGCAAATGATCACGCTGTGGAAGCAGGAGCGAAACAAGAGTCCGTACGAGACGAAAAAGCCGCTACTGGAGAAGCCGCATGCCGAGTCGGTGGCGCGGCTGTCGAAGCGGCTGGGAGCGGAAATTAAGGTGCGGACGAACACCAAGGGCGCAGGGCAGATCGTTATCCCGTTTAAGAATAAACTTGATTTTGAGCGTATCCGCGATCTTATCGGCTAAAAGCCGCGGATTTTGGTGAATGGAAATATCCGCATCGATACCGGTCCGACGACGTCGAACAGGGGAATGTTTCCCATGCAATTGCGTGAGTCGCAGGAAAAGTTGCCCTCGCGATTATCGCCCATCACGAAGAGTGTTCCTTCGCTGACTGTGGTGTCTACGGTGCCAGCTGTTGGCTGCTTCGGCTCATTTTTGGCGACGGTTGTATCGGGATTAAAGCCATTGGGGTGTTCGGTATTGTAGACGGTCGTGACGCCATCCTTGACCGTGACGCGCTCGCCGGCAAAGGCGATGACTCGCTTGACGATATATTCCTCATGGCCGAGAGTGCTGTTGTAGTGAGGATTTTTGAATACGATCACCTGACCGCGCTCCGGGATGTAGGGTTTGTTTTGGATACGGGCGATAGTGACCGGTAGGCGATTGACGATGAGTCGGTCATTGGTGAACATCGTATTTTCCATGCTCGGCCCCTGTACGGCAAAGCTGCGGAAGACGAAGGTGTTGATCAGGATGGTACCGATGACAACACCGATGATAAAAATGACCAAGCCAAAGCTATCTCGTAGTCGCGGATGTCGATCCATAAATGTTGCGTCCATTTCTCCCATTATACTTTGTTTTCTTACGAAAAACAAAAGCAGGACACGACTGGCTGTGGTATAATTGGTAGTGGTGAAAAGTTCGAAACGAAATGCAGTAGATGGGTTTGCGCCACGTCGTGTTGAGCGCACTGCTCTTGATCGTCCTCGACCACAGAGTGATGGCATGGCGACGACGGCGCCGCTCGGGCGAAGTGGTAGTGCTTTAGGGCGCTCTGATCAGTCAGACCGTCCGCTTACCAGTGCAGGGAGTGAGACGTCGCAGTCGATGCGGCAAGACATCGGTAGTTCATTGCGCGATATTGATGCGACAAAGCCAGTCAGTCCTCGCGAGAAGCGAAAAAAACATCGCAAGAAGCGTCGCTGGGTCAGGATAGCAATCATCACGGTTATTGTGCTTATCTTGGCGGTCGCCGGATACCTTGGCTACAAGGCGTGGAGTGCTGTCGGTCAGGTGTTTAAAGGTGGTAACCTTGTCGATCTCTTTCATAGCCAGCCACTGAAGACCGATGCGCATGGCCGCAGTAATCTCCTTATCGTTGGTACCACTGATGAGGATCCGAGCCGTGGCAGTGGACACCTCACGGATTCCATCATGATAGTCAGTATTGATCAAAAGAAGCACGATGCCTATATGTTCAGCATCCCGCGCGACCTTTACGTGCGCTTTGAGCGTACCTGCATCTCTGGTATGGCCGGTAAGATTAACGAATATTTTGCCTGTTCTGCCCAGGGTGATTCTGAAGAAGCAGAGCGTCAGCGCATGGACGCAACCCGCGAATTTATCGGCAAGATCGTGGGGATGGATATCCAATATGTGGCGCATGTCAATTCACTGGTCATCCGTGATGCAGTGAACGCAGTCGGTGGTGTGACAGTGGATGTGCAGAGTGATGACGGGAGTCCTGGTGTGCAGGACTGGGCGGCTGATTTTCTCTGTAAAGAAAAGGGCATTACTGCGGCAGAACGAAAGCAGCGTTGTCCTCGTGGCCACTATATTGATTTTCCAAATGGCCCGAAGGAAATGAACGGCGAGCAGGCTCTCTGGTTCTCGCGTGCTCGAGGTACGTTTGGTGGCTATGGCTTGCGCGGCTCGAACTTCGCTCGTGAGAAAAACCAGCAACTGGTGCTAACGGCGCTGAAGACAAAGGCGACGTCGAGCGGTACACTGACTGATATCGGGAAGGTCTCAGCCCTCATCGATGCTATGGGTAAAAATCTCCGCACTAATATCGAGGCAAAGGAGATTCGTACTATCATGGATGTCGCCGCGAAGATGGACGACAGTAAGGTTCATCGTCTGAGCTTTATTGAGGAGGGCAATGTTCTCATGGGCTCGGGTACTATCGGCGGCTCGAGCATTGTGCAGCCGACTGCTGGCCTGCATGACTATAGTGCCATCCGCGCCTTCCTGAAAGCAGAAATTTATGGTGATGCCTTTACGAAAGAGCGCGGCACTGTCGCAGTGCTGAATGGGAGCGGTATCGCTGGCGCTGCAAAAACTGAGGCTGACAAGCTGGGCGAGGCGGGCATCAAAGTCACTCAGGTCGGTAATGCGCCACGTTCATCAGGAAAATATACGATATATCAACTCGAGTCAGGCGCCAAGAAGCAGGCAACTGCGGCGAAGCTCAAGGAGTTGTTTGGCGTCCAGCCAACTCAGGGGATGCCATCAGGGGTGACGCCGCCAGCGGACACTGACTTTCTGGTGATTATCGGTGTGTAATTTGGTATAATAGGATACGTTTATGGAGTTTTTAAAATCAGCCAAACAACGTTCTCTGCTAAGCACCATCGTGTACTATGTGCTTAATCTTGGCCTGGTCGGTGTCCTCTTCGCTATGTCGCAGACAGTGCAGTATCCTGCTGCGGCTATCATCCTCGTGCTGATGAGTAAGTGGCGTACACTTTTGGTGCGACCGAAGTTCTGGTGGACGAACATTCGAGCAAGCCTTGTCGATGTTATCGTAGGGCTGGGTGTCGTAGTGCTGATGTACGCGCCGCAAGCTGATTTGTATCTGCAGGTGGGGCTGGCGGTGTTTTATGCGGTGTGGCTAATCATCCTGAAGCCTTTGTCAAAGCGCTGGCAAATGGCATTTCAGGCGGCAGTCGCCCTTGTTATCGGCGTTTCAGCGCTCTTTGTCGTGTCTCATGACTGGCCAGCAGTAGTAGTGGTGGCGCTGGTTATGCTTATCGGCTACAGCACCGCGCGTCATTATCTGTCGACCTATGAGGAGGCGCACATCACGCTTCTAAGCGCCACTATGGCAGTTATCTTTGGTGAGCTTGGGTGGCTAGCGCATTACTGGACATTTGGCTATCCACTCCTTGGTATTAGTTCGCTAGCGCTGCCGCAGATCACCATTATCTTGCTCTGTGTGGCATTTTTGGCAGAGCGCGTCTACGTCTCGCATCGTCGTCGCGGGGCGGTGGTGCTACAAGATGTACTAGGGCCGGCCATCTTGGTATTCGCACTGATTTTGACGATGCTGATATTCCTTAACTCAGTGGAGATATGATCCCATGCAGGACCAAGTGACGCAACGACCAAGGCAGCGCCGTAGCAGGGCCATTCTGCGAGCAGTGGTGTTTTTCATCTCGCTCAGCATCATGATGATTGGAGCTGGTGCGGTCGGTGCCTACTTGATGTCGCTCACCTCGCGTTCAACGCAGCCGCCGTTGCTTACTCCTGCGACTGACGGGAATAAGTTGATTACCTCTGAGGAGCAGGCTATCGACAACGTAGTACACTCGGTCTCAAAAAGTGTCGTCTCTATCATTACGACGGGCGGCGGGCAGCAGGGCGCTGGAACGGGGATTATCATCAGTCAGGATGGCTATATTTTAACGAATAAGCATGTTGTGAGTGGCGCTCGCGCTATCGAGGTGATAGCCAGCGATGGCACGCGCTATGATGATGTGGTGCCGGTGGGCGAGGATCCGCTTAACGATATCGCGTTTGTGAAGATTCGAAAAGCGCGCGACCTTCCTGCGGCTACGCTCGGTGACTCGGGAACGACTCGTGTCGGGCAGAGAGTTATCGCTATCGGTAACTCACTTGGCCAGTACCAGAATACGGTGACCAGTGGCATCATCTCTGGAAAGGGGCGCCCTATTCAGGCGGCGCTCGATGAAGACGGTAGTGCGGTAGAGAGCCTATCTGACCTCATTCAGACAGACGCCGCTATCAACCACGGCAATTCTGGCGGTCCGCTTATCAATATGTCAGGCCAGGTTATCGGTATCAATACCGCCATCGTTTCAGGTGCACAAAGTATCGGATTTGCCATCCCTATCAATGCCGCAAAGGGGTTGGTACGTGGGGTGCTCGCCTCTGGTGAAATCAAGAAATCATACATCGGAGTGAGCTACTTGGCCATTACGCCGGACGTCAAATCAGAATATAATTTGAAGGTAAATAGTGGCGCTTATATCGGTGGCGCTGGTTCTCGGCCTGTCGTGGCGCGTGGCGGACCTGCAGAGAAGGCGGGGATTGTCAAAGGGGATATTATCACCAAGGTGAATGATAAAACGGTCGGCGACCACGGTGGTCTCGGGAGTCTCTTGGCGGAATTTTTGCCTGGAGAGACAGTGAAGCTAACGCTGCTTCGCGATGGCCGTGAGATGGTGGTGGAGCTAACGCTCGGCCGCTACCAGTCGTAATGCGACGATAAAGCCTTGTGTCGCTTCATGGGTAAATCCGCGCGTCTGTGCATGCTGTATGATGGCCTCGTGCTGCTGAGGATCGGCTTCAAGGAGCATAAGGCCGCCTGTCGCGAGGTGGTGAGGCGCTTGGTCGATGAGGCGGTTGATGAGGGCAAGTCCCCGCTCGGGTGCATACAGTGCTGCATATGGCTCGTGTCTGAGCTCTGGCGAGGTCTCCCAGGCTGGGTCGACATACGGCAGGTTCGCGATGATATAATCAAGCGGCTCGATGTGCCCCGTCAGCAATGACTGCTCCTCCAGCGTCACATTAACGCCGAGTTGTTCGGCATTTTTTGCGGCAATTTTCAGGGCGTCAGCACTCACATCGGCCAGGATAACGCGCCATTCGGGCCGCTCGCACTTGGCGGTGATCCCGAGGCAGCCAGAGCCCGTCCCGACGTCTATCAGTGTCTTTGGGGTAATCTCCTCGGCAGTGAGCGTTAGGAGGAGCGTGATCATATCCTCCGACTCAGGACGTGGCACCAGGACGCTCGGCGTCACTGTAAAACGCCATCCGTAAAACTCCTTGTAGCCCAGGATATAGGCTAGTGGCACGCGGTCCAGCCGCAGGTCCAGCCGCGCCTCAGCGATATCCAGCCGCCGCGGGTCGATCGGTTCATCCAGGTGGGCGTGCAGGTAGGTGCGTTCACGGCGCAGAGTGTTTGCCAGTAGCAGCTCGGCGTCCAGCCGCGCCGACGCGATGCCGATGTCTTTCAGTCGCTTGGTCGCTTGGATAAGCCAGGCGGAAATATTCATGTTGTTAATTATACTACGAAAAGGCGAAGGAGTAAAGTGGTAATGCTTGTAAAATTTGGAAAATATGGCAAAAAGTATTGACAAATCAAGAGAGAGAGAGTAATATGAGTATTCATGGACAAGCACTCGACAGATGTCATAAGAATAGACGACTACGAATACGGTACTCCCTTGAAAGATATTGCGCGACAGTATGGACTAGATGAATTTGCCTCTTCTGGCGAGGACTGGAGAGGGGATGCTATCCACGGTCTATTGAAGATGCGGCAATTCAATCTTGGCAGACTGGGGGTTCTGCTTGCAACAGGCACTGATCGCGATGAGACGAGTGATAGTAAGCGCTATAATGGTCTATACGATGCAGAAATACGTCTCACGCAAGAAGATGCTCGGCGAACTAACACGCGGCTAGACCGGTATACCTATGCGGATACACTTTGGCTTGATAGCCCCGGGAATACTGCGTTATATACCCTCCATGATACCGTAGCCATCTATCGATACGACTCGATGACCGAGCTGTATGGCGACAATATCAATGGATTACACCGCTTTGACATAGACCCGCGGGAGGCGCTAGTGGCAGTGATCAGAGGGAGTGAAGATCTTGCTATTCATGAGGCGCAGCTCAAGAAAAATCACCCCGGAGTCGCGTCAGGATCTGTCAATGTGGCTAATTTACGCGGCCAGAAGCGCACTTGTTGATGCTTCTATAAGTTGGCGTTCTGCGCCTTCAGCTCCCGTTCGAACTTCTGTAGCTGCTCGATGAGGTCGCTGATATCCCCGTCCATCGCGGCGGGGATGTTGCTGCGGCTGTATTTGATGCGGTGGTCGGTGATGCGGTCTTGCGGGAAATTATAAGTGCGGATTTTCTCTGACCGGTCGCCCGAACCGATGAGACCGCGCCGCTCGGCACTCAACTTGGCATTCTCTTCGTCAATCTTCATCTGCAGCAGACGAGAACGCAGCACGCTCAATGCCTTTTCCTTATTTTTAATCTGTGACTTTTCATCTTGGTTTTGCACTACTAGTCCGGTCGGCAGGTGGGTGATACGCACCGCCGAGTCGGTGGTGTTAACGCTCTGGCCGCCATGGCCGCCGGCGCGGTAGACGTCGACGCGCAGGTCATTCGCGTTAATCTCAATGTCTGCTTCTTCCGCCTCTGGTAGTACCGCTACGGTGACGGTGCTGGTGTGGACGCGGCCCTGGCTTTCAGTGACAGGGATGCGCTGTACGCGGTGGACGCCAGACTCGAATTTGAGCTGCGCGTACGGTGCGTCGCCCTTGACGCCGAACACTACTTCTTTGTAGCCGCCAGAGTCATTGGCTGATTCGCTGATCAGTTCGGTTTTGTAGCCGTTTGCTTCGCACCAGCGCAGGTACATGCGGTACAGTTCCGCTGCGAACAAGCTGGCTTCGTCGCCACCCGCACCGGCGCGGATTTCCATGATGATATTTTTCTCATCGTTTGGGTCCTTTGGCGTGAGGAGGATGAACAACTCTTCCTCTAGCTCCCCCAGGCGGGCCTCGGTTTCGGTAATCTCTGCCTTGGCTAGTTCTGCCAGCTCATCGCCGCCCGTCGCCAGCTCACGCGCCTCGACGAGGTTTTGCTCCAATGTTTGGCGCTCCTCGGCCTTCGCGATGAGGGTCTCTAGCTCAGTAAAGCGCTTATTTTTGGTCATAAAATCAGGCGCATTATACGCATCAGGGCGCGCCAAAAACGCCCCCAGCTCAGCATGCTCGGTCTTCAGTGCGGTGATATCAAGAGAAATTTTGGTCATACCGCTTTATTATAGCACGAACAGGCAGAGGTGCGGACAGATTGTATGAAAATTGTATTGACAAACGAATACAATTTCTATACAATGAAGCACATGAGAACACAAACGTTTAATATTTCGTTTCCGCGGGAGCTGGTTGAGCAAATCGACATGATTGCGAAGCGTCAGTTTGGTAGTCGGAGTGATTTTCTGCGTACCGCAGCACTTGATTATATTCGGCGGGAGCGGTTATGGGAGTATGTGTTAGATGAGGGAAGGCGCATCGGGGCGGATGCTGAGCAGCTCTCAGAGGAAGCAGTGGCTCAGCTGGTTGTGCAGCGGCGACGAGCCGCGCGGCGAGTGGCGGGACCAGTCAGTTGTCCTGGACAGTAATGTCTGGCTGAGCGGGCTGCTCTTTGGTGGGCAAGCGGCGCGGGTACTGCAGCTGGCGCGCGCTCATGCACGACTGCTCAGTTGCGATGCCATCACGCACGAAGTGCTGTGGCATGTTAGGCGCCTGGCACCGAAAACACCGCGCCGGTTTTTAGTGGCGCTCGAGCATGGCCTGAGTGAGTTGGCGCTTCCTGTACGGACTGGTCGGTCGGTTGCGGTGCGCGATCTGAAGGATGAACCGATTATCCAGTTGGCGCTAGAATATCATGCGATTATCATCACGGGAGATCAGGATATTCTGACCTGCCCGGATGTGACGGCGCTTACGACGGCCGAGGGTGTTGAATTGTTTATGAGTGCGAAGGATGATTAAATGGAACTATGAAATACCACACCTGGCGCGAATTTGTCGAAGCAGAAGCCGAGCAGCCGTATTTTCGGCAGCTGATGAATCGGGTGGATGCCGAGCGTCAGCGCTATGAGGTCTATCCGCCGCGGGAGGACATGTTTTCGTGCTTTCGGTACTGTCCGCTGGATGCGGTGAAGGTGGTGATCATCGGGCAGGATCCGTACCATGGGCCGGTCCAGGCGCATGGCATGAGTTTTTCGGTGCGACCTGGGGTAAAACTGCCGCCGAGTTTGCAAAATATTTTTAAGGAATTACACGATGACGTCGGTGTGGAGGCGCCGACTAGTGGCTTTTTGGAGCCGTGGGCGCGGCAGGGGGTGCTGCTGATGAACACCGCCTGGAGCGTGCGGCGCGGACAGGCGGGCAGTCATGCCGACTATGGCTGGGCGGAGTTTTCCCAGCATGTGCTGCAGCTGTTGAATGACTATGAGCAGCCTCTGGTGTTTATCCTGTGGGGTGCGCACGCCCAGAAAGTCGGGCAGGTCATCACCAGCCCGCGCCACTTGAAAATCACCAGCGCCCATCCGTCGCCGTTCTCGGCCGCCCGGGGCTTCTTCGGCAGTCGGCCGTTCAGCCGGGCGAATCAGTTTTTGGCTGAACACGGGCGTGGTGAGATTGATTGGCGGCTGCCTTAGAGGTGTCATGAGATATAAAAATCGCCCCCACTGATGAGGAGGCGATTTTTAGTAGAAAAGACTTACTTGTCAGTTTTCTTGCTTGGCTTTTTAGCGTCCTTGGCCGGCGCAGCCTTGGCGGCTTTCTTAGCGTTCGCTTTCTTTGCCTTGTTTGCCAGCGCCTTTTTGCGCTCTTCAGCGGCCTTCATACGAGCAGCGAAGCGGTCAACGCGACCTTCGGTGTCGATGATCTTTTCCTCACCGGTGAAGTACGGGTGAGAGGCTGATGAAATGTGGACCTTGACCAGTGGGTAGGTGTTGCCATCCTCCCAAACGATGGTGTCGTCCGTCTGCGCCGTTGACTGAGTCAAGAACGCAAAGCCCGCTTGATCGTCGCTAAATACGACCGGGCGATAGTTCTGTGGGTGAATACTGCTTTTCATAACTCATACATTGTACTAGAGACGGGCGAAAAAGTCAAAGAGGTGTCTGTGAAATGCTATTGCTTGCACATAGGGAAATTCTGAGGTATAAAAGCAGGTCAGAGGTATGACAGAATGCGTTTCTAGTGCTGATAATAGGATGGAGTATGAGTGTGCCCCCATATTGGCACCTTTATTCCTGGATCAGGTAAGTGAGCCTGAGCGGATAAATGAAATAACTTGTTATCTGGATGCCGATGGGGGGGTAATTTCGAATGAAAAGCTGCCAGTGTTCATGACCGAACATGCTGCACTGGTAGGACTAGACTATTTTTTACAGACTGTACAATCAAGCCCCTCCGTATACGCCAAGCATGCGGAAATAATACGAGATACCCTTACGTTTATTGGGAAAAAAGAGTATGATGCCGCCATCAAGGGAATTGCGAGGCGCTGGATGAACCTATTGGATAGAGACCAGAGACTATTGCTCCATGTGGCATCCGACGGGCTTGCGAGCGACCCCTGCTATGCAGGCATGGCAAAAAGCAGCGACTATTTGTTGGCAGGTATTCTTTCGACATTTAGCGAACAGGAGTGGGTGAAATACGGTGAGAGGATATTTCTTGAGGGCCCATATGATGCGACTGATAATGGCTACAGAGTGCGAACTATTTTACTTGATGATTGGACGATTAGCGGGGCGCAGATTAGCGATGCGTACAATACGCTCATTGCACGCTATCCCGAGGCCGAAGGCACAGTTGAGGTGCAGCTTATCGTTGCGCACCCAGACAAGATACAGCATGGCTTTGAGGTGCTCTGTAGCGGTGCGCTAAGTACTACAAGATACTTACCCGTTTATGCGTATTATCAAGCGCGTCCATCAGAGATTGCCCACACGGGGGCGCATATCACTGGCTTTCATTCATCAGTTGATTTTGATTTTGAGAATATCTTGAGGGCGATGGCTAAGGACATGTCTCGACTTACTGGCGAGTCAGTACCCATGCCGCCGCTCACGAACATCGTGCGGCCATACCGTAGCGGCTACAGATGAAACCGCGACTTCTTTGTGCCGGGGTCTTCGTCATGCCGGCGGGCTTTTTCAGCGCTGATTTTTTCGTGCAATTTTTCTAGCGCCCGACGCGAGGCGGGCAGGTGGGTGATGGCGCGGATCTCTTCCTCGATGTCGGCTAACTCTTGGTCGCTGAAGCCCTCGAGGCCGACATAGCGCATGCGTGCGCCCTTGGTGGAGCGGATGAGCTCATCGAGTTTGAGCTGGATGGCCTTCGTGTCGCGGTTCTGGGTGTTTTGGATCAGGAAGACCATCAGGAAAGTGACGATGGTGGTGCCAGTATTGATGACGAGCTGCCAGGTGTCAGAAAAATTGAACATCGGACCTGTCACTACCCAGACGACGATGGAAAGCGTAGCGAGGATGAAAACAAATGCCGAACCGGCGAGATTTGAGACGCGCGTGGCGACCTTGCGAAAACGTTCTTTCATACCATAAGCATAACAGAAAGCTGTGCTTCTGAAAATAGCCGCCACTCCTTGCGATAACAGGGAGGAGTGTGGTATAATGACCGGGTAATCAATTTTAACGACACAATCTGTTCGCACTCCAAATTAGCGATCAGATGAGGCAAAAGGAGAAAGCGATGTCTGTAAAGGTAGACATTAAGGCTTTGCTGGAGGCCGGTGTTCATTTTGGACACAAGACCAGCCGGTGGCACCCAAAGATGGCGCCATATATTCACTCAAAGCGGCAGGATAGCCACATTATCGACTTGGTGAAGACAGTCGAAGCGCTGGACAAGGCGCTGCCAGAACTGACCAAGATCGCAGCAAGTGGCCGCAAGGTGCTGTTTGTTGGCACCAAGAAGCAGGCCAAGGACGTGGTGCGCCAGGCAGCTGAGAAGATTGATCAGCCATACGTGGTAGAACGCTGGATCGGCGGTATGCTGACCAACGCGGCAACCGTGACGCAGCAGATCAAGAAGCTGAAGAATCTGGAAAAGCGCATGGCGTCAGGCGACCTGGAAAAGCGCTACAACAAGCTGGAAGTGCAGCGGTTCCAGGAGGAAATCGATAGCCTGAACCTGAAGTATGGCGGCATCAAGGACCTGATGGGCAAGCCAGGAGCGGTGGTCGTGGTTGATGCGCTGACCGATGCTAACGCGGTGCGCGAGGCGCAGACCCTGGGCGTGCCAGTGTTCGCAGTGGTGGACACTAATGTCAACCCAACCGGTATCGACCACGTTATCCCAGGCAACGACGACGCCATCAAGAGTCTGCAGGTACTACTTGATTACTTTACTGCAGCGGTTGCCGAGGGCGCCGGTAGCGTGAAAACTGAAGAAAAGCCAGTGAAGAAAGAGGAGAAATAGGATGGGTGTTTCTGTCGATGATATTAAGAAACTGCGCGAACTGACTGGTGTCGGTCTGACTGACGCCAAGCAGGCTTTGGTGGAAGCTGACGGTGACTTTGACAAGGCGCTGGAAGCGATGCGCAAAAAAGGCCTGACCAAGGCTGAGAAGAAGGGTGACCGCGAGGCGCGCGAAGGGCTGATCGAGAGTTATGTGCACTCAGGTCGCATCGGTGTTATCGTTGAGGTGAACTGCGAGACTGATTTCGTGGCACGCCTGGATGACTTTAAGACCTTGGCGCACGAAATTGCTATGCAAATCGCGGCGATGAACCCAACCTACGCATCTGAGGCGGATATTCCGACTGAGGAGATGGAGCGGGTGAAGGCTGAGCTGCTGAATTCAGACGCCCTAAAGGACAAGCCAGCGGACATGCAGGAGAAAATCGTCGAAGGCCAGCTGAAGAAGCACTTTGCCGAGCAGGTGCTCCTGAACCAGGCCTACATCCTGGATGACTCAAAGACGGTCGAGCAGCACATCAAGGAAGCTATCGCCAAGCTTGGCGAAAACATCGTGGTGCGCCAGTTCCGTCGCATCGAGCTGGGCGTGAGCGAATAATTCAACCCAGGCATACTTGAAAATCAACCTCGAGAGCGGGGTTGATTTTTTATGTCGAGAGTGGTATAATAGAATAATGAATGAGAAGCTAATAGGTACTATTACAGAAATTGATGAGAATGATCCAACGCTGAATACAGTCGAGGCCGTCGAGGCTCAGGAGCGTATCGCAGAGGCTCAGGCGCAGGCTGCGGTTGAGGCAGAGAGAGAAGCACAGGCAGCATTGCGTAACGTGAAGATTGCGAAAGACCTTGCTCGTGCGGCCCGCTTGAGCAGCCAGGAGGGGGGGCATATGGTTCCTACTGGCAGTCCTGATTATCATAACCCCTACGCAAGCGACGATGACATCTCGCCAGTTGACGAGGGGTATGGTGGCTTCGGTATCTCGTCTCGTCGTTAATCCACTTTCTTTCGTCTTACAGAAAAAGAACCACTTCGCATTATGCGAGGTGGTTTTTGGTAGCGATAATTACGCAATCATCTTTTCGGTGTCGCGCGTCAGTCGTGGTGACGATAAATTGATGCTGTCGGATGGTTTCCTGGAGTAGTTTTTCGCGCTCGGCATCCAGTTCTGAAAAGACGTCATCCATCAGGATGAGCGGGCGGGTGTCATGCAGGGCGGTTTGTCGCTCCAGCTCCAGGAGTTTAAAGGCCAGCATGATAGTGCGCATTTCCCCGCGCGAGGCGACTTTCACGGCGGGCTGACCATGCAGGGAAATGACGAAATCTTCGCGCTGCGGACCAGCGGCGGTGAAGCCGGCGGCGGTTTCGTAGTCGCGCGCTCGGCCGAGACGGTCGAGTAGAGCCTGTTCGTAGCCTTCCAGAGGTACCGACGGCAAATATTCCACTGAGAATGGTGTATCTTTACCAGCGAGTGAGGCGTACAAGGTGCGCAATTGGCCTTCGTGTTGGTACAAAAAGTGAGCTCGGGCCTGAGCCACCTGGGCGGCAAGCTGGACGAATTTGACATCCCACGCAAACAGGTGGTCGCGCCAGCCAGCAGCGCCTTCTTCGTGGCGCTTCAGGAGTTCATTGCGCTGGAGCAGGGTGCGGTGAAAGGCGCGCAGGGTGGTCTCAAACTGCCCGTCTAGTCGCGCGAGCAGCCCGTCCAGAAAATCCCGCCGACGTGACGGTGAAGAAGAGATCAGGCGCAGGTCATTTGGCTCGAACAGCACCACGGGCAGGCGATGCTTGCGGGTGAGGAGTTTGGCGCGGGAATCATTGATGATAAATTCCTTGTTCAGAGCGCCGCCATTGCCGCGCAGCAGCTGGACGCGCCGCACTTCATCATCGGTCTCAAGGTGAATGATGGTCTGTGCCTGGTCGTGTCGCATGCAGTCGCCCAGCGACCCCCGAAAACTGGCCCCGCGTAGCGCCACGTAGACTGCCTCCAGCAGGTTGGTTTTGCCGGTGCCATTCGGCCCAACGATCACCGTGCCGCCGCTGCCCAGCTCCGCCTCGTAGAGGTCGTAGGAGCGGAAATTGTATAACTTTATCCTCGAAATCACTAATGTTATTTTAGCACGCGAGATAACTTAGTATGAAAAGTTACCGTAATTACCGATCAGTTTATTTAAAAAGGCGGTCTGTGAGGCCGGATTGTCGCCGTGAGAGCCGAGAATGATGATAATGAGGTGGCGCCTACTCTCAAGCGGCGGGTTGGTTGTAAAATAAAGCCGCGCTTTTCCGGCGACACGAATCTCATAAACATTGCCTGCCTCGGCATTTCGAAGACTGAGCTTTTTGATCGATTGGCTATCGATGTTAAATATCTGGGGCATGCGTCTCATCGTTGGAGGTTGCGAGTGTGAGTAGTTTGCTATGTAGTGTCTCACTTTCTTTGACCGTCGCCGGAGTTAGGCCGTCATGCTGAATAATGGGCGAGGCATCGATGATGGTGACGGGTGGCTGATTGGCGATAGAGACAGTATCCAGGGCAGTGGCAGTAGCACGCTTATTGATGATAATCCCTGGGTCAAGCGTGTCTATCACAGACGTCGTAGGTGTTGTCGTGATGGTGGTTTCTAGGGAAAGGTTTTCACGAACGGAGCGAATGAGCTGACCATCGCGAGCAGATTCCGGTTCGCGTGATTGATAGGTCGCGCGACGCATTTCGCTCAAAAGACCAAGTCTCCACTCGACGATACACACGGCACGCAGGGTGCATTGACCGCAGGCTCTTCGGGCTCGCGTGGCAGCCGACCCTGATTCGATGGCGTTTTCTGGAATATCAAACGTTGCGGCGTAGTCACGCTCTCGCTCGCCAGCGATGTCATCCATGATCGGCTCAGCACTAGGTTCATCCATCAGTGACGCGGCGGTTGCTGGGTCATCTCCAAAGTATTTACAGACTGGCTGACAGGGAGGTAAAAGCGTTTCTTGATTTTTGTTTGCCATAGGAAAATCCTTATTTTAACATTAGCATAAATTACTTAAAAAGTCAAGTATCACAAGGGGCGGGTACTCTGCTATAATAGGGAGGAAATAATTGGAGGTCATATGTTTGATACAAAACCCTATGAAGATAAAATGGCGCAGGCTTTCGGGCATTTTGAGGATGAACTGAAAAAGGTGCGGACTGGCCGGGCGCACGCTGGGATGCTGGAGGGCGTGATGGTCGAGGCGTACGGCGCCAAGGTGCCGCTGAACCAGGTGGCGAACGTGACAGCCCCCGAGGCGCAGCTCTTGGTGGTGACGCCATTTGATCCAAGTAATATCACAGCGATCACCACTGCCATCCGGGACAATCAGTCACTCGGCTTTAACCCTTCAGACGACGGCCGCGTGGTGCGCGTGCCAGTGCCAGCCCTGACCGAGGAGCGCCGTCATCAGCTGGTCAAGCAGGTCAGTGAGAAGGTGGAGGAAGCGCGCATCGCCATGCGCACCATTCGCCAGGATGCCCTGAAGGATGCCAAGCGTATGAAGGACGCTAAGGAGCTGAGCGAGGACGACCTGAAGCGGGTGGAGAAGGAAATTGATAGCCTGATGAGTAAGATTCAGGCGAAGATTGACGAAGCGTTTAAGGCCAAAGAAAAGGACGTGCTGACGGTCTAATGAGTCTATCAGCCGATGCAATGATAGGGCGCGTCAAAGCCTTGGGTCTTCCCCAGGGCAGCTTCGTCGTCATCGGGAGTGGAATTCTGACGGCGCTCGGTATTCGCCAGAGTAGTGATATCGACCTGGCGGTGGACGGCGCAACGTATGAGATGCTGGCGCAGTCGAGCGAGTGGACCGAGGAAGACACCGGGCATGGTATGCGGCTGGTGAGCGCTGACGGGGGAGTAGTCGAGGTGTGGCGTAATTGGCATGACACTCCTGATGGGGTGTGGACCGTCGAGGAACTGTTACGTGATGCAGTGGTAATTGATGGGGTGGCATTCGTGTCACTGGAGCGGGTACGGCGCTGGAAAGAGTGGCGCGGTCGTGAAAAGGATGTGCGCGATGTGTCGCTGATCGATGCATACCAGAGGGAGGCGAAAGATGAGTGAGCAGGTGGTGCCGCAGCATATTGGCTTTGTCGTTGATGGCAATCGGCGGTGGGCAAAGCAGCATGGACTGCCGGCCTATGAGGGGCATTTAGCGGGCTACAATAGCCTGAAGGAAGTGCTGCTGGAAACCTTGCGGCGTGGTGTGAAGTATGCCAGTGCCTACGTGTTTAGCACCGAAAATTGGAAGCGGTCACAGGAGGAGGTTGGGCACCTGATGGGGTTGCTGCTGAAGGTGCTGGAGGCGGACGTGCCAGTCTTTTTGGAGCATAATGTGCGACTGCGCGTTATCGGCTCGCGCGAGGGGCTGTCGGAGACGTTGGTGAAAGCCATTCGGCGAGCAGAGGAGAAGACGGAAGGATTGACGGGCGGTGAGCTGTTGCTGTGCCTGAATTATGGCGGGCATCTGGAGATTGCTGATGCGGTCAAAAAAATTGTTCAATCCGGCGTGGGCGCTGATGACGTAACCCCAGAACTGGTGGCTGAGCAGCTGTATGCACCAGATGTGCCGCCGTGCGATCTCATCGTACGGACCAGTGGTGAGCAGCGGCTGAGTAATTTTATGCTGTGGCGCGCAGCCTATAGCGAGCTACTTTTTCTCGAGAAACATTGGCCGGATATGCGCGCGGAAGATGTCGAAGCAATCTTAGCAGAGTATAGTAAACGTCAACGAAGGTTTGGTGAGTAAAAATGTTGTTCATAGGAATTATCATCGGGTTAATCGTCTTAGTTATCTTGGTGGCGCTGCACGAATTAGGGCACGCTATCGTAGCACGGCGCAATGGCGTGCGGGTGGAAGAATACGGGATTGGCTTCCCGCCAGCTGCTAAAAAGTGGCGCCCGAAGCAGAGTTTTTTGGGTAAGGACGTGACCTTTAGCCTGAACTGGCTGCCGCTGGGCGGCTTTGTGCGGCTGAAGGGCGAGCATGATGCGGCGCGTGGTGCGGGCACCTACGGCGCGGCCAGTTTTTGGGTCAAGACCAAGATTTTACTGGCGGGCGTGGCAGTGAACTGGCTGACGGCCGTGGTGCTCTTTTCAGTGCTGGCGGTGGTGGGGCTGCCGAAACTCTTGCCGCATCAAGTGGTGCTGCCATTTGACAATCGCGTGGAGCGCTCGGTGCTGACGGTCGGCGCCATCACTAAGGGGTCGCCAGCCGAGCATGCAGGGCTGCAGGTGGGCGATCAGGTGCTGCGCGTCGGCGATACAGAAGTGGCCACACCGAGCGAGCTCTCAGCCGCTACGAAGGCGCAGGCTGGGCGGTCAGTCGAAGTTGTGCTGGTGCGAGGTGAGGAGAGGCTGACGAAGCAGGTAGCGCTTCAGTCGCCTGAGCAAGCCAAAAATGGCGGCTATCTGGGGGTTGGTCCGCAGCAATCAGAAAAGATATACGCCACCTGGTCGGCACCGCTGCTGGGCCTGGCGACCACTGGACAGCTGACATTCGAGACCATCAAAGGCGTGGGCGATATCTTGGCGAAGACAGTCACCGGCACAGTTGGACAACTTTTTGGTTCAGCAGAGCAGAAGCGGGCGGCTAAAGCCGACATCGCGGCGGTCGGTGCCAGCGTGGCGGGACCAGTCGGTATCCTGGGCGTGCTGTTTCCATCGGTGCTGAGTTCGGGGTTGACACACCTGGTGCTGTTGGCGGCGCTCATTTCGCTGACGCTGGCGGTGATGAATATCTTGCCTATTCCAGCGCTGGATGGCGGACGCTGGTTTACTATGGCAGGCTTTCGACTGTTCAGGAAAGAATTGACCAAAGAACGCGAAGAGACCATTCAGGCGACTGGCTTTTTAGTGCTGATGGCATTGACGGTGCTGGTAACGTGGAGTGATATCGCGAAGTTATTTTAAGAGGAGGGGTGATGAAACAGACATTCAGACAACGTATGCGCTTACAGAGCAATTGGTGGTATCTTTTAGTACTGCCGCTGTGGGTGTATGGGGCATTTTTATTAGCGAATCTATTCCTGGGGTTCATCGCGGGGGCTTTCACATCGTTTGGTGCTGACCTCAGCGCTGTCAATCCAGTGCTTCTTGCAACGACTGGTGCCGCCATCGCATATATACTCTCGATGCTCCTTGTCGTCGCTGTGCCGTGGTGGCTATGGCGTCGCCGGACAACCGCCAAAGAATTGGGGGTCACCAGCCTACCCTCATGGTGGGATATTCTCATTACGCCACTTGCATATGTGATATATCTCGTCTTTACGGCGATTTTGCTCATGGTGGCGACAAAATTCCTGCCAGTGAACCTTGAGCAACCACAGGCGCTGCCGTTTACTCAGTCCATGCTGGGCGCACAGTGGCAGTATGTGCTGGCATTTTTAACCTTGGTCGTGATGGCGCCGATCGCCGAAGAACTACTGTTTCGCGGGTATCTGTATGGCAAGCTGCGCACTTTCGCACCAGTGTGGATATCAGTGTTGGTGGCCAGTATCGCTTTCGGACTGGCGCATGTGTGGACAGGCGGGACAGATGCGCCGCTGCAGTGGGCGGTAGCGATTGATACCTTTGCGCTCAGTCTCGTGATGTGTCTGGCGCGGGAGTATACGGGCGCTATCTGGGTGCCGATGCTGATGCATATGGCGAAGAATGGTCTGGCGTTTTATCTGTTATTCATCAATCCGACATTCATTGATCAATTGAAGCAGGCAGCCGTGCTGCTCATAGGAGGATAAAAGTCATGCGAATGAGTCAATTATTTACTAAAACAAGCAAGACGACGCCAGCTGATGAGGTAGCGAAAAATGCCCAGCTGCTGATGCGGGCGGGCTTTGTACACAAGGAGATGGCGGGCGTCTATGCCTATCTACCTCTGGGGCTGAGGGTGCTGGAGCGCATCAAGCAAATCGTGCGCGAGGAAATGAACGCGGTGGATAGTAGCGAGCTTATTATGACTGGTTTGCAGCGTAAGGAAGTCTGGGAAAAGACACGCCGCTGGGATGATGAGGTGGTTGATATTTGGTTCAAAACTAAGCTCAAAGACGAGACGGAAGTGGGCCTGGGGTGGAGTCACGAGGAGCCGATCGTCCAGATGATGCAGTCATTTGTGCATAGCTATAAGGACTTGCCGGCGAGCGTGTATCAGTTTCAGACTAAGATGCGTAATGAGCTGCGTGCCAAAAGCGGTATCATGCGTGGCCGCGAGTTCGTGATGAAGGATATGTATTCGTTCCATGCGACCAAGGAAGATCTGGATACATACTATCAGCGGGTCATCGAGGCGTACAAACGCTGCTATGACCGCCTCGGCATCGGTGAAGATACCTATGTGACATTTGCCAGTGGCGGGGCCTTTACGAAGTTCAGCCACGAGTTCCAGACTATCTGCGAAGCAGGCGAGGACATCATTTATCTGCATCGTGAAAAAAATATTGCAGTGAATGAAGAGGTCGTCGATGAGGCGGTGGCTGAGCTCGGTATTCACCGTGACGAGCTGGAGCCGGTAAAGACGGCCGAAGTGGGAAATATTTTCAATTTTGGCACGCAGAAAACAGATGAGATGGGCCTGTACTACACCGGCGCAGACGGCAAGCAGCAGTCCCTGTACCTTGGTTCATACGGCATCGGTATCACTCGCGTGATGGGCGTGATCGTTGAGAAGTTTGCTGATGAGAAGGGCCTGGTATGGCCGGAGAATGTAGCGCCGTTTCGCTACCATCTGGTGGCTATCGGCGAGAAAGCGACCGCTGTGGCGGATGAGTTGTATCTGGCAGCGCAGGCAGCAGGCATAGAGCTGCTGTATGATGACCGGGCGGAGCGTCCAGGAGCCAAGTTTGCTGATGCGGACCTTATGGGGATGCCATGGCGTATCGTTATCGGCGACAGGGCTCTAGAGTCTGACGGGCTGTTTGAGCTGGTGCATCGCCAGACTGGCGAGGTGCAGAAGCTGCCGCTGGAGGAAATTCGGCGTCGGGTGTTGGGCGCTGAGGCTTGACATGAGCAGAATGCAGTTGCTATAATCGACAAGTTATTCGGGGGAAGGTGACGCATTATACGCTATATCTAGCGTGTGTAGTGCGACAAGAACACTATCGAAAGGAATGTTTAGATTATGAATAAGACGTATCAAATTACAGATGAGGGGCGCCAGGAGTTGGAGCGCGAGCTCGAGGAGCTGAAGGGCCGTCGTGGTGAAATTGCTGATAAAATTGCGACGGCTCGCGGGTTTGGTGACCTGAGCGAAAATGCCGAGTACGACACGGCGCGCGAAGAGCAAGGGCTGCTGGAGACGCGTATCGCTGAGATCGAGGATATTTTGCAGCACGCATCGATCATCCAGAGCAGTGGTACCTCGGAGATCGGTCTGGGGAGTACGGTCGAGCTGAAGAGTGACGACAAGACGGTAACTTATACCGTGGTCGGCCCGGTGGAAGCAAACCCGCTAGAGGGGAAGATTTCAAATGAGTCGCCAATTGGCCAAGCCTTGATGGGTAAGAAGCTTGGTGACGAGGTCGTCATCTCGACACCAAAAGGCGAGACGACGTATCACGTAGTGGCTATTTCGTAGTCGCTGGGCGTTGTAGATTTTCATTTGCTCGTCGTATCATGGCGCGCTGCTCTTCGAGAATGCGCTGTTGGTCTGCTGCTTCGTGACGCTTGATGCTTTTGTCAAGGAGGCGCGTGGCAGTAGCAATAATGCCGATTTGTCCCAGGCGGGGGTGGAGTACGGCAGTCCGATAGGTATTATAGACGTCGCCAGGCGGCAGCTGTGGGGCGATTTCTTGTACCGTGCGGAGCAGTGTCGGGGTGGCAGGGTGATTCTCATTTTGGAGAAGGTCGTAGCCTCTGAATGCGAGTGTCATATGCCGGAGGAGTTCTGGAGAGTGTGGTAGGTGATGCGTCATGTCGGACACGAGTCTAGCGAGATCTGCAAGCGCTGTGCCGTGGTCAGCGGCCTCTGTCTCGCCATTTTCTATCGCCGTGAGGCGGTTGCTGAGCTCGTCAGCAATGCGCATACAGAGGACGTCAGACATCGAGGGGCCGATGGGCTCCCGATCTAACGTGGTGTGTTTTGGGGTGGTGCGTCGGTGCATTCTTTTATTATATCATAAAATGCAGAAAAATACTATAGTCCGCAAGCAGTGATATCTGGTATAATGAGGAGGATTATGGCAACACTACAAGATTACCGAAATGAACGATTACGAAAATTAGCGGCGCTGAGGGAGCTGGGCGTTGACCCGTTTCCGGCGCGGGCTGAGCGGACGCATACGTGCGCTGAGGTGCTGGAGCAGTTTGATGAGCTGGCGGGCCAAGAGGTCGTGGTGGCGGGCCGCGTGGTGTCGGTGCGCAGTTTCGGTAAATTGGCATTTCTCAAGCTCCGTGACCAGTCGGGTGAGGTGCAGCTGTATTTGCAGCGTGACGAGGTGGCGGAATTGGACGCGGCGCGCGGCGTGCTGGGCATGAAGCAGCTGAAGCTGCTCGACACCGGCGATTTCGTCGAGGCGCGCGGCGTGATGACCACCACGCAGACCGGCGAAAAGTCAGTCGGTGTGCGCGAACTGCGACTGCTGACGAAAGCCCTGCGCCCGATGCCGGAAAAGCTGGAAAACAAAGAAGAGCGCTTCCGTCGCCGCTACGTTGATATGAACGTCAATCCTGAAGTGCGCCAGCGGTTTATTCGCCGCAGTACGTTTTGGCAGGCGACGCGTGATTTCCTAAATAGCCGCGGTTTTTCTGAGGTCAATGTGCCAGTGCTGGAGCACACCACGGGTGGTGCCGACGCCAACCCGTTCGTGACGCAGATGGACGCGCTGGGCGACCAGTCGTTTTATCTGCGCATTTCGCACGAGTTGCCGCTCAAGCGGTTGATTGGTGCTGGCTTTGAAAAAGTCTATGACCTGGGCCCGCGTTTTCGCAATGAAAATTACACTGACGAGCATCTGCCAGAGCACATCGCCATGGAGTGGTACGCGGCGTACTGGGACTGGCGAGAAGGTATGCGCTTCATGGAGGAGATGTATAAGTACGTCCTGCAGCAGACCTTTGGCACCTTGCAGTTCAATGTCCGCGGCTTTGAGGTGGATATGAGCGGTCAGTGGGAAGTGTGGGATTATGCCGAGGTGATCAAAAAGCATTATGGGATTGATGTCTACGCTGCGACGATTGATGAGGTGGCAGCCAAGCTGAAAGAGCATGGCCTGGAGGTCGAAAAGACCGATTCTATCCCGCGCGGGATTGATAAATTGTGGAAGAACATCCGTAAAGACGTGGCGGGGCCGGTGTGGCTGGTGAATACGCCGAAGTTTATTTCGCCGCTGGCCAAGACCAACCCGCAGGATCCGCGGGTGGTGGAGCGGTTCCAGCCGGTGATCGCCGGGTCAGAGCTTGGCAATGGCTATTCGGAGCTGAATGATCCGCTTGATCAGCTGGAGCGTTTTGTCGAGCAACAACAGATGCGCGACGCTGGCGACGACGAGGCGATGATGCTGGATATCGACTTTGTGGAGATGCTGGAATACGGCATGCCGCCGACCTGCGGCTATGGCTTTAGCGAGCGGGTATTCTGGATTTTTGAGGGCGTGACGGCCCGTGAAGGCGTGCCATTCCCGCAGCTGCGGCATGAGATTGACGAGACGACGCGAGCGATTTATCCGCAGGTTGAGCTGTGAAACAACATATTGAATATGCACCACAACGAACAGTGGACATGGTTCGCTTGGGCGAGTTGGCTTCTGAGATGCAGCGGCAGTATGCGGATGCGTATCGAGAGGCTATCGAGCCGCTATACGGCGATCAGTCATATAACATTGAGCGGCTGCTGCGGGGCGACGACAGAGAAACACACATTCTGATGGTTGATGGCGAAATGATGGGAACGCTCATATACAAAAAGGCACTGCAGGATGAGTATGGCGCTCGTCAAGCATTTGAGATTAAAACGTTGTGCTTGTTTAACGAATCTCAGAATAGCGGTCGGGGCTATGCGGCGCAGCTACTGGATGTCGCCGAGCAAGCCGCGATGAAATTGGGTGCGCAGTCAATGTTTGTGACTATTGCTGAAGATCGCCCTCAGGTAATTGATTTCTTCCAAAAACACGGATTTGTCTGTTCGGTGCGATTACCAGAGAGGCACCGACAGAGTGTTGATGAATTGGTGTACATCAAACAAGTAGACATGAGCGAGGCGGTATGAATCTGACGGTGCAAAAGTGTTATTTTCGGGCAATTGCTGCGGGAGAAAAGACGGCAGAGGGCCGAATTGCTAAAGAAAAATACCTCCAGTTGCGGCCTGGAGATACGATCACTTTTCATAACGCGACGAATGAGGCGGAGATGTTGACAGTAAGGGTGCTCCAGGTGCGGCGCTATGATTCATTTCGGGCGATGTTGGAGGCGGAAGGCGTCGCGGCGATGCTGCCAGGCATGACGTCGCTAGATGAAGCGATAAGAGTGTATGAATCATTCGGCGATTATAAAACAGCCGTGCAGCAATACGGCGCAGTTGCGATTCGATTTGGGCGAGTAGGAGCATAGGATATGAATGTGTATGATGGACTAATGGTGATCGTGGCGGTGGGGCTGCTATTTTTAAGCGGGGCGTTTTCGGGACTGAATATCGGCCTGATGATGGCCCGTCCAGATGATTTGAAGCGCAAGGCCGAGCAGGGCGACCGGATCGCCGCGCGGGTCTACAAGTACCGCCGCGACGGGTATTATTTGATATTTTGTATTTTGCTGGGCAATGTCGGGGTAAATACGGCCATGTCGATTTTACTGGGTAATCTCACCAGTGGCGTTATCGGTGGGCTGCTGGCGACGGCGCTGATCACGACCTTTGGCGAGATTTTGCCGCAAGCCATTTTCACCCAGCGCGGTTACCGCGTGACGCGTTACTTTTTCTGGCTGCTGGACGTTATCTATGTGTTGTTTTGGCCGCTGGCGCGTCCGGTGTCAAAGTTGCTAAATCGATGGATCGGCAGCGAGCCGCCGCAGCTGTATACGCACCATGAGCTGGAGCAATTGATTCACGAGCACGCGGTGCATTCGGATAGCCCGGTGGATTTTGATGAAAGCCGGATCGCGGCTGGGGCGCTGCATTTTAGCAAAAAGACAGCTGGGGATATCGCAACGCCGCTGGATGAAGTGCTGACGGTGGCGCTGGATGACGAGCTAGATGCGACGCTGGTGGCGCAGCTGAAGCACGCCGGGCACTCGCGAGTGCCGGTATGCTCCGGGGATGAGCTGGTCGGATTGTTATACCTGAAAGATTTGGTGGGGCAGGAGTTGCCGCTGCCAGTTAGCCAGGCGTATCGCGACAAAATTCATGATATCGACGCGCGCTCGCACCTGGACACGGTACTGAGCCGCTTTATCCAGACGCGCAGCCACTTGTTCGTGGTGATGGACGAGGAGCGGGAAGTGGGCATCGTGACGCTGGAGGACGTGATTGAGGAGATTATCCGGCGTGAGATTGAGGATGAGTTCGACGGCGTATAGGCGGGCTTTGTAGTCCATAGTGAGAAAAATTGCCTAGGTGCTTGACTTTTCAAACTACCTTGTATAACATAGTAGTATGAATAACAAAAGGAGCAAGCATGAAACGAAGTGATATTATCAGGCGAGCGGGGCGTAATTTGCGGCGCGCTAAGGGGCGAACCATCTTGACGGCGCTGGCGATGAGTGTCGGCGCTTTAACCATCGCGCTGGCGCTCGCGGCTGGCGAAGGTGGTCGGCGCTACACTGAGAGTTTAGTGAGTGGCTCGGGGGATGCCGAGGTGATCTTTGTGGCGCCGAAGCGACTTGACAGCGATAAGGGAGAGCAACTGCCAGAATACGGCGAGCCTGAACAGACGGCTGCCGCAACCAAGGCGGGTGTCGGTCGGCTGACTGACAAGGACATTGCGAAGATTCAGCAGATGGCGCATGTCAACAGGGTGGTGCCGACGTATTCGCTGGACAGCGTACAGTATGTCAAGAGCGGGGCGAACGGTAAAAAGATTATCGCACCACTGACCGTGAAGGATGATAAGACGCGGGTGAATGTCGTGGCGGGGTCGCTAGAGCAGCACCGTCCGGGACCTGGGCAGGCGGTGATCGCGGAGGCTTTTTTGGCGCAATTTGGCTATGCGGATGCGGCCAGTGCTATCGGCCAAACGATCACGCTGCATGCCGAGAAAAATGGCGCAGTCAAAGAAGTGCCACTGAGAATTACGGCAGTGGACAAAGAGTCGGAAACCCTGGTGTATTATCAGCCGTCGGTGCGTATCGCGCCGGAGGATGCGCGGGTGGTGTACGAGCTGGGACGGGTGGCTGACGCACCAGCTGAGTATTACGGCGTGAATGTGTTCGCGGATGGGGCGGCGAATGTGGAGAAATTGCAAGAGGAATTGAAGAAAGAGTATGAGGCGTTTTCACTGCAAGACGTGCGCAAGACCTTGCTAGCGCTGGTAGGGACGGCGCAGTACGGCTTGATGGGCTTCGGCGCGTTGGCGCTCCTGGCCAGTGTCTTCGGCATCATCAACACCATGTACATCTCTGTCCTCGAACGCACCCAACAAATCGGTCTCATGAAAGCTCTCGGCGCCTCAAAGCGCGACATTGGTCGGCTCTTCCGCTATGAGGCGGCGTGGGTTGGGTTGTTCGGTGGGTTGATCGGCGTGGCGGGTGCAGCGGCAGTGACCCTGCTCAACCCGGTGATCGCAAATGTGCTGAAACTCGAGGCGGGCACGCAGCTGCTGGTGCTGACGCCGGTGCCGATCATACTGCTGCTGACCGGGCTGGTGGTGCTGGCGATTCTTTCGGGCTGGCTGCCAAGCCGCCGCGCGGCGAAACTTGATCCAATCGAAGCACTGAGGACAGAATAGGAGACGACAATGATTGAACTACGACATATCACGAAACGCTACGGCAAAAAACAACACACCTTTACGGCGCTGAAGGATGTCAGTCTGACGATACCGGAGGGCGTGAGCGTCGCCATTCTCGGAAAATCCGGCTCCGGCAAATCCACCCTTATGCACGCTATCTCTGGCCTGGACAAACCCCAGGAGGGGCAAGTCATGGTGGGCGGGCAAGACATCCTGAAGCTCAAGCCCCGCGCCACTGACCAATTCCGCGCCCAAAAAATGGGCTTCATCTTTCAGAGTTTCTTCGTCGAGGGCGGGGAGACGGCTATCGAGAACGTCAGTCTGCCGCTGGAAACGGCGGGCGTGCCGCGGGCGGAGCGTGCGGCTAAGATTGCGGCGGCGCTCAAGGCGGTGGATTTGTATGACAAGCGCAAAAACAAAGCTAAAGATCTCTCGGGCGGACAGAAGCAGCGCCTGGCTATCGCGCGGGCGATTGTCAATAATCCTGCTATCTTGTTCGCTGACGAGCCGACGGGCAACCTGGACAGTGAAACGGGTGCGCGCATCGAGGAGTTGCTGTTTCGGCATAATAAAGAGCAGGGGACAACACTTGTGATCGTGACGCATGACGAGGAGTTGGCGGCGAAGTGCCAGTACCGCGTGATCATCAAAGACGGTCAGGTGGTGAAGACGGATCTGCCGCAAGGAGGACGAAATGGACGCCAAGCAGTACGCTGATGGATTGGCGACGCAGCTGCGCAAGGGTTTTATGGCCTACTGCGTGCTGCTCATCTGCGAAAAAGAGGCGCAGTACACCGGTGAAATTGTCCGGCGACTAGCGGAGGCTGACATGGTGGTGGTAGAGGGGACGATTTATCCGCTGCTGAACCGCCTGCAAAAGGATGGGCTACTGGCGTATAATTGGCAAGAGAGCGAGCAGGGACCGCCGCGCAAATATTATGCAGCAACTGAACTGGGGATGGCGGTGGCGGCAGCGCTGAAAATCCATATGAAAACACTGAATACGACGCTAAAAACACTAGAGAAAGGAGCGGTGAAATGAAAGAAATAGTGCGGGTGCATTTAGCGAAAACCGGCTATGACATTGAGGTGGAGGCCAAGAAGGCGCTGGCGAGCTATCTGGAAGGCATCGAGCGGGCCATGGGGTCGGAAGAGGTGATGTATGAGATCGAGGCGCGCATGGTGGAACTGCTGGCGGAGCGCGGCGTCGCGGCAGGGAGCGTGATCACCAAGGCTGATGTGGCGGCACTGCGAGAACAAATGGGTGAGCCGCAGGAATTCTTCGACGGTGATGCACATAGCGCGACGGATGCTGAGGTCGGAGCTGAGGGCGAGCGCCCCGCCAAGCGCCTGATGCGCGACCCTGACAATGCATTGCTGGGCGGCGTCTGTGCTGGTCTGGGTGCCTACTGGGGCATTAACCCCCTATGGGTGCGTCTCTTGTTCATCATCTCGCCGTTTATCACGGTCGGCGTGTCAATCTTGATCTATTTGGTGCTCTGGGTGTCTATGCCGGAGGCTCGGACGGCGGCAGAGAAGCTGCAGATGCGCGGCAAGGCAGTGACGTTTGATGCCCTGAAGCAAATGTCGGTCAGTGAAGAGACAAAGACTCATACCAAGGTGGCGCTGGTAAAAACCTTGCAGATTTTTGTGACAGCTGTGCTGCTACTTATGACACTGGGACTGCTAACGGCGCTCATCTTCGGTATGGTGATGGGAACGGCAGCCACGGTGGCATTGGATGGCTTTCGTGCACAGGGATGGGCCTGGGGGCTACTGGCGTCTCTCGTGCTGGGTGGTGCAGCTGCGGTCACTATGTCGGGTGTTTTGACTTCTATGGCGGGACGCTGGAAGGTGACGAAGACAGCGCTGGTGGCAGTGGTCGTGTCGCTGGTGATCGGGGCGCTGAGCGCATCGAGCATCGCTCTGTTTGGGGCGCGGATGGCGAATGAGATGGCGGCGGATACGCAGCGCTTCACCAAAGTGATGCATGTCGATGTGCCACAAGATCTCCAAGGTGTGACGCGTGTCGATGTGCGCAGTGATGATCCGGTACACTATGAGTCGCTATATGCGGAAAAGCCGCGTATCGAGGTACACTACTTTGACCGGAGCGGCACCACTCAGCCACCGAAAGTGACGGTTCGGACTGAGGGCGAGGTTTTGAGAGTGGAGGTTGACCAGCAAGATGATAATCGCCGGTGCGGCTGGCAACCATTTCTGTCACCAGCGGTCTGCCTGGAGTATGTTCGCGTGCGGGTGTACGGCCCATTTCAGCAGCAGCCAGCGCCAATTGTCATTCCTGACGCTGAGCTGCACACCTAGCGTGGTACAATAGATACTATGGATATGAGTTGGTGGCAGGCGATCATTCTGGGTATCGTCGAGGGGATTACCGAGTTTTTGCCGATTTCAAGTACGGGACATTTGACCATCGTCGAGAAGCTGATGGGGATGCCACTGGATGACAAGAGCCTGATCGCGTTTACGGCCATCATTCAGATCGGGGCAATTTTCGCGGCCATCCTCTATTTCTGGCAGGACATTTGGCGGGTACTGAGTGCCTGGTGGCGCGGCCTGTGGTGGAAGCGGGCGCGGCGGTCGTTTGACTACCATTACGGCTGGGCGATCATCATCGGCTCGGTGCCAATCGCCCTGATCGGACTGACGTTTAAAGATGAAATCGAGACCGTGCTGCGCAGCCTGTGGTTTGTGGCTGGGGCGCTCATCCTGTGGAGCGGCGTGATGTGGCTGGCGGATCGGTACGCGGTGGCAAAGCGCGGCGAAGGGGAGACCACTTGGAAAGATACGCTGATCATCGGCCTGGGGCAGTGTCTGTCGCTCATCCCGGGGGTGAGCCGGTCGGGTGCGACCATCTCGGTGGGTCTGCTGCGCGGCTTTGACCGGGTGACGGTGACGAAACTGAGCTTTTTCCTGGGCATCCCGGCACTGGTGGCGGCTGGTGTCTTGCAGGCGGTGACGGAGTACCAGCACATCGCTGGCGGCGTGGGCTGGGGCGCGACCCTGCTGGCGACCGCGGTGTCGTTCGTGGTGGGCTACGTGTCTATCGCCTGGCTACTGAAATTTGTCGCCAGTAACACTTTCTCATTGTTTATTTGGTATCGCCTGGGGTTGGGCCTGGTGATCGTTGGATTATTAGTCAGCGGAGTCATAACCGCGGTATAGAAAGGAGCGCGTATGATAGAGGTGCAAGGCATCACGAAAATATACGGCAAAAAGAAAAACGCCTTCACGGCGCTAAAGAACGTCAGTTTGGAGATCCCAGGCGATGTGTCAGTGGCAATTTTAGGGAAATCCGGCTCTGGTAAATCCACTCTCATGCACGCCATCTCCGGCCTCGACAAGCCCCAGGAAGGAAAGGTTCTGGTGGATGGCGAGGATATTTTACAATTGAAGCCTCGGGCGACCGACGTCTTTCGGGCGCAAAAAATGGGCTTCATCTTCCAAAGTTTCTTCGTCGAGGGCGGCGAAAGTTGTTATGACAATGTCAGCCTATCGCTCGAAACCGCTGGCGTGCCGCGTCATGAGCGCAAAGACCGCATCGTTCAAGCCCTGGAGGCAGTGGATCTCGGCGAAAAGGTAAAATCACGCGCCAAAGATCTCTCGGGCGGACAGAAGCAGCGTCTGGCTATCGCGCGGGCCATCGTCGGTGAGCCGGATATCTTGTTCGCGGACGAGCCGACCGGCAACCTCGACTCAGCGACCTCTGCAGTGGTGGAGGATCTGTTGTTTGATTATCAAAAGCGTAACAAGGCGACGCTGATCATCGTGACGCATGACGAGGAATTGGCCAGCCGCTGCCAGATGATTGTGCGAATTAAAGACGGCGAGATTGTCGAAGTGAAGACGGCCGCTGCGAAGCGCCCACGAAAGGAGACAAAGTAATGAAAGTGACTGATATCATCCGCCGCGCCGGCCGGAACCTCAAGCGCGCCAAGATGCGCACCTTCCTCACTAGCGTGGCCATCGCCGTGGGCGGCTTCGCTATCATGGGCAGTCTGATGGCGGGCGAGGGTGCGCGGCAGTACATCGACCGCATCATCAGTAGTAATATCGATCCGCAAGGACTGCTGATTGCTAAGGGTGACGAGACCTTCCAGGTCGGTGGTGGCGGTGGCAAGAAGGCACTGAAGGAGTATAATCCAGACGCCGGTATGTACTATGGCCGTGATTTTAAGCCTGTCACTCCCGATGACGTTGCCAAATTACAGGCGCGGAGCGATCTAAAAAACGTTAGCCCATATTATCAGTTGCAGCCAAAATATTTTGTCATGAGCGCCAAGTCAGACAAAAAATACACTGGCGAGGTGATGATGCGCGATAGTGGTATTCGTGTTGAGGTGGCGGCCGGCAAGGCGATGGACAAGGGTGTGCAGTTGGCCGACCACGAAGCCATGGTGCCATCCGCTTATGCTGAAGAATTAGGCGTATCGGCTGAGTCGCTCATCGGTACGAAATTGACCCTGACGGTCGAACAAGTGCCGCAAAAAGTCAGTGAGGCTGATATCATGAAGGCCTACCAGGCGCGCGGTGAGGCGGGTGTGCGCGAATTGACCAGCGGCAAAATGCTTGATAAAGAGCTGACCATCGTCGCAGTTTCGAAAAAATCACCAGACCAGGCAACGAACACACCGAATACGTATGTCAGTACGGGTACGGCCAAGGAATTGAGTGAGTTTGCCACCCTGGGGACCGATCAGTATCAGAAATATGTCAGCGTCAGCGCTACTGTCGTTGATGGCAAAAATCCTGAGGATGTCAAGAAGGCGCTGAAGGACGAGCTGGGGCTGTCAGCGATGACCTCAAAAGACGTACAGGGCTTGCTCTTTACCTTTGTGAACGTGCTGCAGGGTATCGTTATGGGCTTTGGGCTGCTAGCGCTGGTAGTGAGCGTCTTCGGCATCATCAACACCATGTACATCTCTGTCCTTGAACGCACCCAACAAATCGGTCTCATGAAAGCCCTCGGCGCCTCAAAGCGCGACATTGGCCGACTCTTCCGCTATGAGGCGGCGTGGGTCGGCTTCCTGGGCGGCGCGCTGGGTGTGCTGGCTGCGTGGGGTATCGGCACAGCGTTGAATCCGTGGATTTCGAAGTCTATCGGCCTGGGTGAGCATCATTTGCTGGTCTTCCAACCGCTGTTCGCGGTGGGCGTGGTGCTTGTGCTGATGCTAGTGGCCATCGTGGCGGGCTTCTTGCCGAGCCGCAAGGCTGCGAAACTTGACCCAATCGAAGCACTGCGCACTGAATAGTCGCTGGGCCCCAGGGAAAGCGTCGTCGCTGCGGTGGCGACGTTTTTATATCTGTAGTACAATTGGAGTATGTTAGATATTCGCTTTATTCGAGAAAACGCCGAGCGCGTCCAAGAGGCGGCGCGCCAAAAGGGCTACGACGTGTCGATCGCTGACCTTTTGACGGTGGATGATCGCCGCCGCGAATTGCAGCAGGCGGTCGACGAGCTGCGCGCCAAGCGCAATGACATCGCGGCCCAGATGAAGGGCGGGCAGCCGGAGCCAAGCCTCATCGAGCAGGGCAAGCAGATCAAGGCCCAACTGGCCGAGCAAGAAACCTCCCTCAGGAACGCTGAAGAAGGTGTCGCGGTCCTACTAAGCCAAGTGCCGAACGTGACGGCGGACGATGTGCCATTGGGCGGCGAAGACGACAGCGTCGAGGTGAAACGCTGGGGTGAACAAACGACGGGCGCTATGGACCACTTGGAGTTTGCCGTGAGGCGCGGGTGGGTTGACTTTGAGCGCGGCGCGAAGGTCGCGGGGGCGAAATTTTACTACCTCAAGGGCGATTTGGCGCTGCTGGAAAACGCCATCACTCAGTTTGCGCTGAACTTTTTGATCCAAAAGGGCTTTACCTACATGACGGTGCCGCACTTGGTCAATTCGCGCACCGCCGCGGGCGCTGGCTTTGCGCCAAAGGGTGAGTCGAGTGACGACCAGTACTTTGTCGAGGGCGAGGACCTGACACTGATCGGGACGGCGGAAATGCCACTGACCGGCTATCACGCGGATGAAATTCTGGATGAAGCAGAATTACCGCTGCTCTATGCTGGCTACAGCCCATGCTACCGTAAAGAGGCGGGGACGTATGGCAAGCACGCACGCGGGCTCTTTCGCGTCCATCAGTTCAACAAATTGGAAATGTACGTATTTTGTACGCCAGAGCAGTCGCGCGACATGCACGAAAAGATTTTGGCGCTGGAAGAGGAATTGTGGCAGGCAATTGGCATCCCGTACCATGTGGTCAATATCGCTGCGGGCGATCTGGGTGCGCCAGCGGCCAAGAAATATGACATTGAGTACTGGTCGCCAGTGGACGAAAAGTATCGCGAGCTGACCAGCTGTTCGAATTGTACAGACTTTCAAACGCGGTCGCTTGGCATTCGGGTGCGTCGAGCGGACGGCAGTGTTGAGGTGGCGCATTCGCTGAACGGCACGGCGGTCTCTTTGGCGCGCAGCCTGGTGGTAGTGCTGGAACATTTCCAGAACGCGGACGGCACCTTGACCGTGCCAGAAGTCCTGCGCCCCTACATGAACGGCCGGGAAGTGCTATAATAAAACATGAAGCCAATAACAGGAGGGATGATGATCAAGCATATCACTATCACAGGGGTAAAGTACGAGCTGAACGACACGACGAAGCGCTATATTGAGAAGAAAATTGGTGCACTGGACCGCTTTTTGCCACGCCATGCCCGCAAGTCAGCGACGGCGGACGTGAAAATTAAGCAAATTGACAATCCAGGCGGCAATAAATACGAAGTTGAGGTGATCATCAACGTGCCGGATAAGGTGATCACCGCGAAAGATTCGACCATGAACGTGCTGGCGGCGGTGGATATCGTCGAGGCGAAGCTCAATGGCCAGCTGCGCCGCTACAAAGATGACGTTCTGGCGCATGTCGGCCGCAGCCGCGGCGTCCTAGCACGCTTTAAGCGGAGTTTCGCGCGCGAGCGGTAGAAACCGGCGATAGGGAGAAAAAGCACTCACCTAGGGTGCTTTTTACTTTTCAAATACCGCTAAAACAGGTATAATGAGAACAGTTTTTGAAAATGCCTGAAAGTGAGGGAGTTGGAAGCATATGGCAATGAATAGACAAAAAGCGCTGAGTAAGGTGTTTGGCGACCCGCAGAAGAAGATTTTGGCACGGCTGAAAAAGCGCGTTGAGGTGATCAATGGTCTGGCGGAGACTTATAAAAAGATGTCAGATGAAGAGCTGGCAGAGCAGACCGAGGTCCTGCGTAAGCGCCTGAAGAAAAAGGGCGTGACGCTTGACACCATCTTGCCCGAGGCTTTTGCGGTCGCGCGCGAAGCGGCTGACCGGACGCTGGGGATGCGGCCGTTTGATGTCCAGCTCATCGGTGGTATGGCGCTGCATGAGGGCAATGTCGCTGAGATGAAAACTGGTGAGGGGAAGACCCTGGTGGCGACACTACCGAGCTATCTGAACGCGCTGGAAGGCAAGGGCGTTCATGTGGTGACGGTGAACGACTACTTGGCGCAGCGCGACGCTGGCTGGAATGGCGCCATGTTTGATTTTCTGGGTCTGAGCGTCGGTGTCATCATCAACGAGGCGTCATTTGTCTATGACAAGGAGTATAACAATGAGGCACATGATGACCCGCGGATGCGCAAACTCCGCCCTGTCAGTCGCAAGGAGGCCTACGCTGCTGACATCACGTACGGTACGAACAATGAATTTGGCTTTGACTACCTGCGCGATAACATGGTTAACGATGTCGAGTTTTTGCGCCAGCGCGAGCTGAATTTTGCCATCGTTGACGAAGTGGACTCTATTCTCATCGATGAAGCGCGTACGCCGCTCATCATCTCAGCGCCGGCTGCGGAAAATCCAGATAGCTACTACACCTTCGCGAAGATTGCTGCGAAGTTGGTGCCAGATGACTACGTACTGGACGAAAAGCGCCGTAGCGTTGCCTTGACCGATGAGGGTGTCGAGAAGGTGCAGAAGCTGCTGGGAGTAAAAAATTTGTACACCCCAGACCATGTCCGCAGTGTCTATCACATGGATCAGGCGCTGCGTGCCCAGACGCTGTTCAAGCGCGATAAAGACTATGTGGTAACGAATGACGGCGAAGTCATCATTGTCGATGAGCATACTGGCCGTCTGATGCAGGGTCGCCGCTATAACGAAGGTCTCCATCAGGCCATCGAGGCGAAGGAAAACGTGCCGGTGCTCCAGGAAAGCATGACGCTTGCGACCGTGTCCTTCCAGAATTATTTCCGTCTGTACGACAAATTGAGCGGTATGACTGGTACGGCCTTCACTGAAGCTGAGGAGTTCCAGCAGATTTACTCGTTGGACGTGATCCAGATTCCGCCGAACAAACCAGTAATTCGCGAAGACAAAGAGGATTTGATCTTCAAGACAGAGAAGGGCAAATTGCGCGCTGTGGCGGAAGCTATCAAGGAATATCACAAGCAGGGTCGTCCGGTGCTGGTGGGCTCAGGTTCTATCGCCAAAAATGAGCAAATTGCCAAATATTTGGAAAAAGAGGGCATTAAGTTCGAGATCTTGAATGCGAAGAATAATGAGCGCGAGGCGGCCATCGTCGAGAAGGCGGGGCAGAAGGGTGCCATCACTTTGGCGACCAACATCGCCGGTCGCGGTACCGACATTAAGCTGGGCGAGGGTGTCAAGGAGCTGGGTGGCCTGGTGGTGATCGGTTCAGAGCGGCATGAGTCGCGCCGTATCGATAATCAGCTGCGCGGTCGTGGTGGTCGTCAGGGCGATCCTGGTGAGACTCAGTTCTATGTGTCGACCGAGGATGACTTGATGCGGATTTTCCAGGGCGAGCGCATCGCGGCGTTGATGGATCGACTGGGTGTGGATGAGGATACGCCGATTCAAAATCGTGCGGTTTCGAAGACTCTGGAGGCAGCCCAAAAGCGCGTCGAGGGCTATAACTTTGATACGCGCAAAAATGTTGTTCAGTATGACAACGTGATCAACCGTCATCGCCGTGTGGTCTATACCATGCGCCATAAGATTCTCGAGGGAGACAATATTCAGCCGGAAATCGAACGTTTGCTACATGAGCGGGTGGATGAGCTCGTGGCACTACCAGCAAAGAACAATCCAAAGTTCGTCAAAGAATTTGTCGCGGCGTTCCCAGTCGATGAAGATGAGGTCACGGCAGTTGGCCAAGAGAAGAAAGACAAGGTACGTTTGACAAAGGCGCTAGAATTAGCAGAAAAAGCGTATGCCGAGAAGGAGCAGGAAATTGGTGCCGAGGACCTGCGTGGCGTGGAGCGCGAGGTGTACATGGCGGTGCTCGACACACTGTGGATGCAGCATCTGGAGAATATGCAGCACTTGCGCGAGGGTATTCACTGGCGCAGTGTCGGCCAGCGCGACCCGCTGGTGGAGTATCGCTCGGAGTCACAAAAATTGTTCAATAGCCTGCAGTCAAATCTGCGTAACGAAGTTTTGAACACAATTTTTCACATTCGCAAAACTGATGCTGTCGTTCGTCAGTCGCAGGACGAAGAGTATGACACTGAACTGACGCGTCTAGCAGAGGCGGCGGTGGAGCAGGGTGTGAATGAGATCGGCTCGGGTGAGGCGAACCGTGATGATGATTTCACGGTGAAGAAGGGCAAGACCGCAGCAGAGGCAAATCGTGCCAAGAACGCTGCGCGCAAGAAGAAAAAAGCTCAGCGCCAAAACCGAAAGAAGAGCCGCTAAATGAAGCATACGGTCGAAGAAGTCAGGTTGCGCAACGGTGCACGGGGATTGCTTATCGATGTGCCTGATGCAACGGTGATGAGTTACCAGATTCACTTTCGGGCGGGCAACCGCTATGTGCGCGATAAAGAAATTTACGAAACGGCGCACATCATGGAACATATGGCCTTCGGTGCAAATGAGCGGTTCCGCTCGGAGCACGCCTATGAGCAGGAGTTCATCAAAAACGGTGCCTATCATAACGCGTACACCTCTGATTTTTCGATGGTGTACGAGGCGGCCTGCGCGGACTTTGAGTGGGATCGTATCTTAGATTTGCAGCGGCTGGCGATCACGACACCGCGCTTTAACGCCGAGGAGCTGGAGGCGGAAAAGGGCAATGTGCGCTCGGAACTGACTGGCCATTTGAACAATCACACGCGGGTCATGTGGCCACGCGTGCAGCAGGCTCTGGGCGAGGACATCTTGACCTATAACCAGCGCCTCAAGACAATTCAGAATATTACGCTAAAGGACATCAAGGAGCATCATAAGCGGACGCATACCTTGCAGAATATGCGCTTTGTGATAGCGGGAAAGTTGACAGGGCGAAAAGCGACGATTATCGAGGAGCTGGAAGGCTGGGGGTTGGAGCCTGGTGAGCGCTTTGCGGTGCCGCATGACGAGTTGCGGCGCGCCAATCCAGTGCTCATCCGACGAAAAGAGGCCACAAACTTGAATTTTGCTTGGTCGATGATCGCGCCGCGTGAGTTGAGCATGGAAGAGTCGAACGCAATGGACTGCTTGAATCATATTCTTACGGGGACGATGAGCTCGCGAATTTTTGGTGCGGCGCGCAAGAAGGGGCTGGCGTACGGCGTCTTTAGCGATGCTTCGGTCGGTTTTTACGATTCGGCATGGGATTTCGGTGGACAGGTTAATCTCGAGACGGCCGAGGAGCTGTTCGACATCATTGTCCGTGAGCTGAAGCGGGTCATCAGCGGCCATGTGTCTGCAGAGGATATCGAGGGCGCGAAATCGTATAGTCTCGGCCGTTATCAGATGGGCGCGCAAACCGTGGCGCAGATCAGCGGCTTTTACACCGGGCGATACTTCTACGATGATTTCGTGAAAGATTATGACAGTGTGCCAGCGGCAATTTTGGCGGTGACTGATGAGCAAATTGTGAAGATTGCGCGAGAATTTTTCGCCGCAAATACCTGGGTGCTGGCGGGCGTGAGCTCATGCGAGAAGGATCTGATACATCGACTGCAGGCGAAGCTGGAGGGGTTGTTTTAAGAATGAAGATTGCCATTGCTGGTTACGGGGTGGAGGGTCATTCAAACCTGAGGTATTTTCGGTCACGCTTTCCAGAGGCAACGTTTTTTATCGCTGATGAGCGGCCAGTGAATGATGCGCCAGAGGACGTGACGGTGCTGATGAGTGAGAGGGTATTTGTGCAGCAGCTCAAAGAGATGGATATGGTAGTACGGACGGCGGGGCTGCCGCCGCGGGAAATTGTCACCAATGGCAAGGTATGGTCAGCGACTAATGAGTTTTTTGCCCGCTGCCCAGCGCCCATCATCGGCGTAACGGGGACAAAGGGCAAGGGGACGACCTGTAGTCTTATCGCGAGCATTTTGCGGGCGGCAGGTAGGACGGTGCATTTGGTCGGGAATATCGGTGTGCCAGCGCTGGACGTGTTAGGCGATATTCGGTCGGAGGATGTGGTGGTGTATGAGCTGAGTAGCTTTCAGCTGTGGGATTTGGAGCGTTCACCGCAGATTGCGGTGGTACTGATGATTGAGCCGGATCACCTGGATGTCCACGCTGATTTTGAGGAATATATCACGGCAAAGGGCAATATTCGCCGCCATCAGCATATTTGGGACACCTGCCTATATCATCCGACGAATCATCACAGCGAAGCAGTTGCAGCGACGCCGTTTACGGGCTTGTTGGATACTGAAGGGGTGGCATCGTGTGATATGTGCGGTGACAGCGGACTGCGATTTGCGTCACGGTATGGTATCCCTGACGATGGTGAAGTCTATGTGAAGGACGCGACGTTCTATAAAGGTGACCACGCTATATGTGGGGTCGACACGCTACATATAGCGGGTCAGCATAATGTAGAGAATGCGTGTGCGGCTATCAGTGCGGTGTATGCGCTGGATGAATCGGTGAGTGATGAGGCGGTGGCGCAGGGGCTGAGTGCCTTTACGGGTCTGCCGCATCGGCTCAAGTTTGTCGCAGAAAAAGACGGAGTACGGTTTTATGATGATAGTATTTCGACGACACCTGGCAGTGCGATTGCTGCGCTGCGGGCATTTAATCAGCCAAAAGTCATGATTTTGGGCGGCTCTGACAAGGGCGCCGACTATAGTACGCTTGCTCAGGAGTTTGTCAATTCTGACTCGCTGCGCAGCGTCTTGCTCGTTGGGAGTAATGCTGAGCGTATTGCAACAGTGTTGCGACAAGCAGGGCTATCAGATGCGCTGATGATGCAAAAAGGACGTATTTCCATGACGGAGGTTGTTCAGGCTGCTATTGACCTTGCTCGGCCCGGTGACGTCGTTGTCCTTAGTCCGGCTGCCGCTAGTTTTGATCAGTATAAAAATTACAGCGATCGTGGCGAACAGTTTGTGGCGGCGGTCGAAGCGCTATGATTCTTCAATAACGCGAGCAATTGCCGCGCTGGGCTCGATAATAGTGCAGTACGGGAATTCCTGCTCGAGGCGATCTTTGAGCGCAAGATAGTGCGTGCAGCCAAGAATAATCACGTCGCTGCCTTGAGCGACACTTGCTGCAACCTCTTTAAGTGAAATCGTCTCGGGATGCCCCTGATCGATACGCTTCGCCCAGTCAGTCGTGTCAGGCATATCGATAATTAAACCTGCACCATGTTCGTCGATCAGCTTTTTGAGTCGTCGACTGCGTTTGGTAGCGGCGGTAGCGAGCAGTGTGACGCGTCCCGTACGGGTGAGGCGCGCGGCTGGCTTGATCATCGGCTCAAATCCGATAAAAGGTAGATGAGGGTATCGTTGACGTAAAGTGTCGATGGCGGCAGCCGTGGCGGTATTGCACGCTAGGACAATCTTGTCACACCCAAGGAGCGGCTGAATGGCGGCGTTGGTGAGCGCAATAATTTCGTTCTCGGGCCTATCGCCATAGGGAGCGTGCGCCAGATCATTGACGACAGTGTAGTTATGATGAGGCAAGAGGCGGCGCAGCTGTTCGCCTACGAGGCGACCACCAGCACCAGTGTCAAAAATACCGATGTGCATAGCATTATTATACCATTACTCACCGCGGTTATCTCTCATACACCTCAGCCTTCAACACCCCCACATACGGCAGATTGCGGTACTGCTGGCGGTAGTCGAGGCCGTAGCCGACGACGAATTCGTTCGGGATGCTTAGGCCGACGTAGTCTGCTGTAACATCGACCGCGCGGCGCTCGGGCTTGTCGAGCAGGGTGCAGACTTTCACCGAGGCTGCCTGCCGTGTCGCGAACAAGTCGAGCAATTTCGCCAGCGTCCGCCCCGAATCGACGATATCCTCCACGATGAGCACATGCCGCCCCGTCACGTCAGTGTCGAGATCTTTGAGGATGCGCACATTGCCCGACGACTCCAGCGCGTCGCCGTAGCTCGACACGTCCATAAAATCAATTTCCAGGTAACAATCCATGGCCCGCACCAAGTCCATCATAAACGGCGCCGAGCCGCGCAAAATGCCGACCACCAGCGGATTTTTATCCTGATATTCAGCGGCTAGCTGGGCGCCCAGTCGGTGCACTGCTTGAGCAATCTCCTCAGCGGAGCACAGTATTTTTTCGATGTCATTATTCATGCACTCATTGTAACTGGTATAATGAGATATATGCAACCACTCAAAAAACGCATTCACGCTCTCCGTGAGGAGGTCGCCCAGGCCAAAGTCGCGCTGGGGTTTGATGCGTTGTCAGAGGAAGTGGCGGTGCTGGATGAGCAGCTGGCTCAGCCGGAAATTTGGCACAATCCCGACCACGCTCAGGCGCTGGCGAAAAAGGCGGCCAGCCTACATCAGACGGTGGAGCCGTGGCGGACGCTGGGCGTGCAGTTGGATGATATCGAGGAGCTGATGGCGCTGGGTGATGACGACCTGCTGCCGGAGTTTGAGGCGCAGGTGACGGCCATGGAAGCGGAGTTTGCCAAGCGCAAGACGGATTTGCTGTTCAGCGGGCAGTACGATAATCGCGAGGCAGTGGTGCGTATCTCGGCAGGCGTGGGCGGGTTGGATGCGCAGGATTTTGCCCAGATGCTGGAGCGGATGTATCTACGTTGGGCGGAGAAATCCGGCATGAAAACAGAGGTACTGGAGCGCTCGACGAATGATGACGGCGGGCTAAAAACGGTGGTGCTGGAGCTGTCGGGGCCGTTCGCCTATGGGAAATTACGCTCCGAAAATGGCGTGCATCGACTGGTGCGCCTCAGTCCGTTTAACGCGGATAATCTGCGCCAGACCAGCTTTGCGCTAGTGGAGGTGCTGCCAAAAATTGATGCGCCAGATGAGATTGACCTGGATATGAACGATGTGAAAATCGACGTGTACCGCAGTGGCGGCAAAGGCGGGCAGAGCGTCAATACCACTGACTCGGCCGTGCGCGTCACGCATGTGCCGACTGGCATCACGGTGGCCATCCAAAACGAGCGCAGCCAGATTCAAAACCGCGAAACAGCGCTCAAAATCCTCCGTTCGAAGCTGCTGGCCATGAAGCTGGAGCAGCACGCCGACACCTTGTCTGACCTGAGGGCAGGCGAGTCGGCCAACTGGGGTAGTCAGATTCGCAACTACGTGCTGCACCCGTACACGCTGGTCAAGGACACTCGCACCAAGCACGAAGACCGCGACGCTCAAGGGGTGCTGGACGGCAAACTCGATGAGTTTATGACGGCGTATCTGACGGCACAGGCTGAGGCTTCTTAGTGGCTTGCCAGGCCAAGATACTGCCGACGATGATCCAGTAGCCGATAGCAGCCGCCATTACCACGAGGATTGGTGAGGCGGGCAAAAAGTGATTAAAAATGACGGTGTCAAGCGGATAGTGGCCCCGAAGCGTGGTGGCAAGGTGGTGATTTGGTGCGATGGTGTCCATGAGTAGCCAGCACAGGGGTATCGTATAGAGCGCCACGAAGCACTGAGTCCGCCAGTTGCCGACACGATATGCGACGAGTAGTGGCACGACCAGACACGACGCCGCCAAAGTTAACCAAGCGTAGGGCTCCCACATGGTAAGTAGCGCATGCACGATGGCGATGTCTGGCGTCGCCCCGCCAGAGAGAACGAAGATAATCCATAATGATAACATAAGGAGTGTGAATAGCCAGATAATAACCGCACACCCGATGAGACTGGAGTGCCCAAAGCGCTGCCGTAAGGAAGAAGTGGTATGCGGACGAAGGGGTGATTGGCTCGTGACAGGGGTGCTCCTCGCTAAGAATGCTCCCCATGCGGCACCAAGGAGCATTAGTGTGCCTATGATGAAAAGTGGCCAGCGCCAGCTATTTGTAGTTTGCGGTGGCGCCATGCAGCAGCCCCATGTTTCATTGGGCCGTGCTGGGTCGAAGGGGTCGGGGAGAAGCTCGCTGCTATTGCTCAGTGCGATCATTCCGACGCCAAGGATAGTTACGAAGCCGAGTATCATGCTGACGTGTAGCCGCGATATGCTTAATTTCATCCTAACCTCCTTGATGATATGCCCTCTAGTATACCATAAAAATGCCCTTGCCGTATAACGCTCGCGCTTTTTCCCAAAAGCTGGTATACTAGACCCATATGATTCTGTTAGATAGGGTAACCAAGACATATAACAAGACGAGCAAGCCAGCCCTGAACCGCGTCAGTGTGCATGTTAGTGCGGGTGAGTTTGTCATTCTCGTGGGGACATCTGGCGCAGGTAAGTCGACACTTCTCAAGCTCCTGACACGCGAAGAAAAGCCAAGCTCGGGGAAGATCGTCGTCGGCGGCATCGATTATGACACGTTGAAGGATAAGCACATCCCTATGCTGCGCCGTAAGATCGGGGTGGTGTTTCAGGACTTTAAGTTGCTACCGAACCGCACTGTTTTCGAAAACGTCGCTTTTGCGCTCGAGATCGCCGGTATGACGAACCGCGAGATCAAATCGACCGTCCCAAAAGTCATCGAACTTGTCGGTCTAAAGGGCAAGGAGAAGAGCTTTCCGCACCAGCTCTCTGGTGGTGAGCGCCAGCGGGTGGCTATCGCACGTGCGGTGGTGCGTCAGCCGAAGATTTTGATCGCTGATGAGCCGACCGGAAACCTCGACCCAAAGCACTCGTGGGATATCGTGCGCCTGCTAGAGAAGATCAACAAATACGGCACGACGGTGCTTCTGACAACGCATAATGTAGAGATTGTGAACAAGTTGAAACGCCGCGTCATCACCATCGACCATGGTAAAATTACCTCTGATCAAGCGAAGGGGAGTTATAAGCAATGAGCCAGCCACGACAACAAAAGCAAAAGCACGTGAAGCAGCGCCGTCGCCGCATGTTGACTTTCTGGCGAATGTGTCGCTACGGGGTCAATAACTTCAGTCGTAACGCGTGGCTTACCATCGCAGCCACGGCAGTGATGGCGGTGACGCTGCTCATTATCTTTATGACTATCGCGGCGCGCCAGGTATTGGTCAGCACTGTCGAGGAAGTATCGCGCAAGACGGAGATTTCACTGTATCTGAAGGGTTCGACCGAGCAAAAAATTATCGATGAGATGCGCGACCGTTTGACAAAACTGGATAATGTGACTGGTGTACGCTATATTTCACCGCAGGAAGCTCGCCAGGAGCAAATCGAGAGCCTGAAGGGAGACCCAGAGGCACTTGAGGCCATCAAAGAGTCAGAAAACAAGATGCCGGCAACCTTGCGCGTGACGCTGAAAGACCTCAGTAACCGTGGGGCAGTTGAGCACTTTATCGCCCACGACGAAGCGTATTCGAAGCATAACGACCCGACGAAGAAGCCGTCGTCTTCAAATGAGCGCCGCTCGGCCATCAATACCATCAGTGGTTGGGTGCGGTTCGCCAGCATCGGCGGCTCGATAGCGACTATCGTCTTCGTCATCATCTCCTCACTGGTGGTCTTTAACACCATTCGTATGGCAATTTTCCACCGCAAGGATGAGATCCAGATGATGAAGCTCATCGGTGCTGACAGGGGCTTTATCAGGGGTCCATTTATCGTCGAGGCCATCATGTACGGCTTTATCGCGGCCATCGTCGCGACTGGTGTCGGCTATGGGTTGATCCGCTGGGCGGAGGCGCCGCTTTCTCGGTGGCTGCCGATGCACGATCTTATCGCGATGACGACTACTTATATCGGCATTATCTTGTTGGCGATGATCGCTGTAGGGTCGCTTATCGGCATCATGTCGTCTCTCGTCGCAACGCGCAAGTATCTGAAGTTGTAGTAGCCGTGGGCACCTTACATGGATCAAGTGGGGTATTGTAAAAAATACGGCAGGACGCCACTGTTGGGGCTTGCTCTGTCTGGCTTGACGGTAAAAATTGCTTATGCTACAATTGGGGTATGAAACGACAGTCCACCACACCAGTTTCACCACCTCTCGCCACCAGAGCGTCTCTCGTGGCTATTAGTGCGGTGGTGCTCGGGGCTGGCATCTTCCAGCTGAGCCCTCATGTCTTTGCCCGTGACTACGAGGCGGAAATTAGAAATCTTGAGCAGCAAGAAGCGGCTGCGCGTCGCGAGGCAGACCGCCTGGGCGCCATGGCGGCGACCCTGGAAGAGGAGTTGGGCCGCATCAACGGTCAGATCTCGGCCATCCAGGCACAGATAGAGGCGAAGCAGAAGGAGTTAGACAAGCTCGCAGCTGATATCAAGAAGAGCAAGGAAGCCATTCAGAAAAATCGTCGGGCCATGGGGCAGATTTTGTCCGATATGTACGTCGATGATCAGATTTCACCCCTGGAAATGCTGGCCAGCTCCGAGTCTATCGGTGACTTTATCGACAAGCAAGAGCAACGCAGTAGTCTTCGCTCATCGCTGAATGATAAGATCAAGGAGATCAAGCAGCTGCAGGCGAAGCTGGAAGAGGACAAGAAGAAGGTCGAGCGGGCGCTGGCGGACCAGAAGTCACAGCGGGCGCAGTTGGCAGTGAAAGAGGCCGAGCAGCAAAAACTGGTGAGCGACACGAAGAATGACCAAAATAACTATGCAGCACTGGCTGCAGAGCGTAACAGTCGCGCAGCGCAGGTGCGGGCCGAGCAGGCAGCGGCAAACCGTCGAGCGACTGGGGTGAATATCCCAGCGGGCACGCCAGGCGGTGGTGGCTATCCTGGAGTCTGGGCAAATGCGCCACTGGATGCCTATGTTGACCCTTGGGGACTCTACACTCGTGAGTGTGTGAGTTATGTTGCATGGAAGATTCACAGTACTGGGCGCTATGTGCCGCACTTTAACGGTGCGGGAAACGCCAACCAGTGGCCAACAACGGCGGCTGCACATGGCATCAGGAGTGGCTCGACACCAAAGGTTGGCTCGGCGGCAGTGATGTATGTTGGCGTCTATGGTCATGTGATGTATGTTGAGTCAGTGAACGGTGATGGCACTATTACCGTAAGTGACTACAACCTGGCATGGGATGGCTTGTACCGCAAATATACTCGTTCAGCAGCTGGTCTGACGTACGTCTACTTCTAATCTTCGCTCCATAGCACACTACAAGCACCACAAAACGTGGTGCTTTTTGTAGTATAATAGACCTATGACAGAGCAAAGAGGGGGACAAAAAGCAGGCTTATTAGTGGCCGGGCTGGTGATAGCTATCGTTAGTTTTGTGGCCGGAACGCGAGCGGATGAATTATGGGCGCATATCGGACCGATGTTCGGCGTGCGGACGGCGACGGGATCGCTGGAGCTGGCGAATGTCCAAAAGGTGTATCGCGAATTAAAAGCAAATTACGACGGGGAGCTGGACAGCCAGGCGCTGATGCACGGTGCGGCACGCGGTATGGTGGCAGCAGCGGGCGACCCCTATACCGCCTATCTTGACCCTAAAGAGGCCGAGGAGTTTCAGCGGAGTTTGAACGGTAAGATCGGTGGCGGTATCGGTGCAGAAATTGGCAAGCGCCATGATGTGCCGACTATTATCCGACCGCTAAATAACAGCCCCGCTCAGAAGGCTGGTGTCATGGCGGGCGATGTCATCGCTCAAGTGAACGATGTGCCTGTGACCCGAGAGATGACAGTCGACCAGGTAGTGCAGAAGATTCGTGGCGAGGCGGGGACAACCGTCAAGCTAGTCTTGGTTCGCCAGGGGGAGCGTAAAGAGTTCACTATGACACGCGAAGAAGTGGTCGCACCTGCTGTCGAATGGCGTGTCGATGGCCAGGTCGGTATCATGACGGTGCGCCAGTTTAACAATGACACCGGTAAGTTGTCACGGCAGGCGGCGGAGGCTTTTCGTGCGGCTAATGTGACACGGGTGGTGCTGGATCTGCGCGGAAACCCTGGGGGTACCGTGGAGGCTGCGCGGGCGCTCACCGGTCTGTGGCTCGACAAGAAAGAGATCATGACGCAGCGCCGTGGCGAGACGGTCGTGGGACGCGAGACGTCCTTCGGTGTGCCGCTACTGACTGACATAAAGACGGTGGTATTGGTAAATGAGGGGAGTGCCAGTGCTAGTGAGATCGTGGCTGGGGCTTTGAAAGATTACCAAAAAGCGACATTGGTCGGTGAAAAAACCTACGGCAAGGGTAGTGTGCAGCGTCCACTGACACTGGATGGTGGTGCGGTGCTGAAGGTAACGGAGGCGCGCTGGTACACGCCGCACGGCAAGAATATCGATAAAGAGGGTATCACCCCAGATGTGGTGGTGGTCATGACGAGCGATGATTATAATAATGAGCGAGATCCGCAGCTTGAACGGGCATTGCAGCTGTAAATGCTTGTGCTTTCTGAAGAATCTCGGTAAGATAGAGGTATGGGAAAGAAGAAAATTTTACTAGTTGAAGACGATACTGCGCTCGCCGCTGTGTATCGGGCGCGACTCGAACTCGAAGGGTTTGACATTCGCGAGGTAAATAATGGTGAAGAGGCGCTGTCGACGACCATCGAGTATAAGCCTGACTTGATTTTGCTGGATGCGATGATGCCAAAAATTAGCGGCTTTGATGTGCTAGATATCCTGCGCAACACGCCAGAAACGACAAATGTGCGCGTTATCATGCTGACGGCGCTGAGTCAGCAGAAGGACAGGGAACGCGCCGAAGGCCTGGGCGTGGATGAGTACCTGGTGAAATCTCAAGTAGTCATCGGTGACGTGGTGGCCCGCATCAAGCATCATTTGGGCATCGCGGAGTAGGTTTTCGCCGGCTGAAGCATAGACGTCAACCAGTAAAGGTTGACGTTTTGCTTATTTTTTGGTATAATTATGAGTATATGGCTGTTCATCGACATGAATTATCATGGCCCCTTCTGGAACAGGAGGGGGTGGCTGATCGGTCGGTGGCGCATCTGAAGACGCTGTTTGCGGCGCCAGTTGCTCTGGCCCCAGATCGCTTTGGTAATCGCCAAGATCAACGGACAAAGGTGACGCCCGAGGGGGTGCAGCTTGCACGAGACGTGCAGGCGCAGTGCCATCCATTGTTTCGCTGGGTGATGGAAGAATATATGACGACACATCATCGGCCAGATGGTGATGCGGTGTGTGCAGTGCATGAAGAAGATGAGCTGCGCGTAGTGCTGGGTATGATGTTGCTGGATGAACTTGATAGATTGGCTGAAGGAGGGCAATTGCCGGAACGGGTGCGCTACCAGGAAATAACAAAGCAGATCAATCATGCTGGCTACCCTGACAAAGTGGAGAGTAGAGAGGCAGCGGCGCTGATAGCCCTATCACTGTTGGACGGGACATTTCAACCCGTGCGTGGTGGTGATGAGATTGTAGTTGATGCCGACGGAGAGGTGAGGCAAGGTCAGCACCGTGCGGCGGCGCTGATGGCCCTTGGGCTGTGGGGGCAGTCGAGCGTGGCTCAGCAGGTAGGCTATCGATAAGAAATTGCCCCTCAGATATCATCTAAGGGGTAATTTTTATCTTGACGTATGAGTTAGTCCACGCACACCTGGGTGCGGCGCTGGGTCTGGCCAGTAAACTTGGCCTTTTTGACCTGCTTGAAGCTGACGACACCGTCTTTGGCGGCATGAATGGTGTAGTTGCGGCTCATGTAGGTGCCATCACCAGCGATCTTCGTCGCACCGGTCTGGCGCACGAGGACCTCGCCGGCTGATACTTTCTGGCCACCGAAGCGCTTGACGCCCAGACGCTGGCCAGGGTTGTTGTGGATGTTCTTACTTGAACCACCAGCTTTGACTTTTGACATGGTAACTCCTTAAATTTACTAAAAACTAATCTGTCTCAGTATAGCGAAGGCGGCGTGAAAAGTCAAGCATATGTACAGAATAATTTTTACATGGTATAATAGAGTAATGACGAGACGAGGCAATGATGAAGTGCCACGACGAGTGGCAGAATGCTCACCTCAAGAGCGGGGAGAGGTACCCGAAGTCGCTAGGGGCAACACGCTGACGCGCCGCGCCGTTGCTTTGGGGCTTTAGTCGTCGGCGGTGGGCTTATCGGCTGCGATGCACTGTCTCGATGTCACCCGGACCGGCAACCACCGCATAGTCAGCCAGCTGACTGGGGTCGTATCAGTAAGATTGCCTATAAGCGGCTGCGGGCAGGGGAGCCGCTGAGGTCAAGTGATATTGAGGATCCAGAGGAAAATATCACGGCAAGAGAGGCGATGCGGCTACCGAATGATGCATCGGGTGAGGCTGAGCTGACGCGTATCCTTGACTCTATGGACACACGGTTGTTCTCGGATGGGCGCGGCGGCGCTGATGCGAAAAGGGCGGCGTGGATGCGGCCGCATGTCGTGATGGTGACGGCGGCACTGAACTGGGAGCGCTGCGGGCTCGACCTGGCAGTGCTGGCCGAGAGGTTCGAGAGATTTGAGCGTCTGGGAGTGCGGCTGCCGGGCGACCAGTTGGCGGATAAGGCACATCGACAGATGGCGGGTATGGCAGATGAAGTCCAGCGCCAGCTCGGGGCGTGGTGGGATGTCCATCCACGGGAGCCATTGCTCATGCTGGATGCTAAGACGCAGCCCGAATAGGGCGTAAGATGAGTAGCTGCCGGGCGACCACTTGGCCGTCGCGGTGGTAGAGGAGCGGCTGGTGGTTGAGCGATTCATAGCCGAGTCGCGACAGCTGTTTAACGAGCGGCAGATGGGTAAAAGTATCGTCAACTCCTTGCCAGGCAGGCACGGCGATACAGAGGCGGGCATGCGCCGGTAGCTGAGGATGTAAATTGGTCAAAAAATGAGTGATGATATGGTTACAATTGCCGACAACCTCGGCAAGCTTCGCTGGAGCGGGTGGTGCTGAAAATGGCTGACCGAGGTAGGTTTCGCAGACAACTGCGTCGATAGGGTGGGGTGATGTCCATTGATGTGACATAGCATCGCCTTGAGTGACGGTGAGAATATTGCCAGTCGTATGATGGGTCGCCTGGAGCCAGGCGAGATTTTCCTGGGTGTAATCAACCATCTTTTGGCTAAGGTCGGAGCCGATGACGGTGTAGCCTTTCAGGAGCGCTTCTTGCAGGACGGTGCCAGTGCCGCAAAAGGGGTCGAGGATCGTGGCAGGGGCTGGTAGGTTGCCTTGGGGGCCAAGTGCCAGATTGAGCATCATCTGGGCTAATTTCGGCGGCAGCATACCGACAAAGGCGTCCCGCCGTGGGCGCTGACGGTCACGCCGCGTGTAGGCGGTGATGTTTTGCGTGCCGCAGCTTTCGGCGATATAGAGGTGGCGCGGTGTCCGGACGATGAGTAGTTCAATTTTATTGACGGCGCGGCCGAGCTTGTTATGGTGTGAGGTAGCGGTCGAGAGGGTAGGTTGGTCGTTTGGCACCAGGCGGAGGCTGACCCCGGTCTTTTTTAAGCGGTTTTTGAGCAGGAGGCCGATTTTTTGTACGTTGCGCGAGCTGGTCTTAAGACCATAGACACTGATACCGAGGGTCATTTTGCCCTCGCGCTGGCGCCAGGCGTTCGTGTAGTGGTCGGTGATGAAGCGTGACGCATGCAGCAGCGACGTCTTGTCATCACGCCCCAGCGGGAGGGTCGCCACGACGCGGCCGATTTTCAAGGTGCCACCCAGCTGGTCGATATCACAGGCGGGGGTATCGATAAGGGCGGCCTGTCGCGAGGCCTGGGTCACCTGCGCCTCGCCGAAGACAGCTGAAAGTTCAGCGATGGACAGTTCTGGCTGGCGGCCAAGGAGGGCGATAAACATAATTTGATTATAGCAAAAAGGGCGTGATATAATGAAATGAGTATGTTTTCAAAGGGGATGAAGCGATTTTTATACGCACTGAAATCGCCACGAGCGTTGCTGACGGTGCTGACCCTGCTGGCACTGGTGCTGGTCATTATCCTGTCGCGTCACGAGCTAATGCGTGCCTGGGGGCTTCTGGGGCAGGCAAATATTTGGCTATTGACATTGCTTATCCCATTTCAGATCATCGTGTATTTCGCTGGTGGCGAGATGATCTTTTCGTATTTGCGGGACAAGAAGCTTATCGACGATGTGTCGCGGTTTGAACAGACGCGGATTGCGCTGGAGTTAAATCTGGTGAACCATATTTTCCCCTCTGGTGGTGTCAGCGGCATCTCCTATGCGACCTGGCGAATGCATAAGCTGGGGGTGAGCTCGGCGCGGTCGACATTTGCACAGGTTATCCGGTACGTGACAGGCTTTGTGTCGCTGATGCTGCTGCTTATCTTGGCGGTGCTTATTCTTGCCATCGACGGCCAAGTGAATCGCTACATTGTCGCCTCAAGCTTTCTGCTGGTGCTGGTGGTGATGGGATTGACCTTTGGACTCGTTTTTATGTTTTCTTCGAGAGAACGGATGCATAAAACAGCCAGTTGGGTGGCGCGCGCCATAAATATCGTAGTACGTTGGGCGACATTAGGAAAGGTGAAGCGCTTACTGGTATCGACAAAAATTGAAGACTTCTTCGCGGAGATGCATGATGATTTCGTGGAATTATCCGAGCAACGTCAACTACTTATCAAGCCACTCGTATGGGGCGCGATATATGCGGTGTTCGACGTCTTGATGTTTATGATCGCCTTCTGGGCGCTTGGCACTCAGGTAAATCCTGCGGTGCTCATCATTGGCTATGGGGTGGCGGGACTGGCGAGTCTAGTGGCCTTCACGCCAGGTGGTGCGGGCGTGTATGAAGCGATTATGATCATTTTCTTGAGTATGACTGGAGTGGCGCCTGACATGGCCATTGCGGGCATCGTGCTGACGCGGGTAATTTTGCTGACTGGGACTATCGTTTTTGGCTACATTTTCTACCAGCACGCCTTATTCAAGTATGGAAAGCCGAATGATACCGCGGCTGAGCGTTAGTGATTTTCTAGCGGTCGTCAATCAGTCGCTGGAGGGCGCCTTCGGGCCGATCGAGGTCGAAGGTGAAATTGCCGAATATAAGATCAATCAGCAAAAATATGTGTTTTTCAATCTAAAAGATGCGACCGGGACGGTGAACTGCTTTATGACCGTCTGGCAGCTTCGCATGCCGCTGGAAGATGGTATGCGCGTGGTGGTGCGTGCTGCGCCGAAGGTGACTGCATGGGGTAAGTTTAGTCTGACCGTGCAGGATATTCGGTTGGTGGGCGAGGGAGATTTAAAACGCAGCGCAGCGCTTTTGAAGGCGAAGTTGGCCGGTGAGGGATTGTTTGATGAGGCACGCAAGCGCCCGCTGCCACGCTTTCCGACGCGAGTGGCGGTCGTTTCGAGTACGCAGGCAGCAGGCTATGCTGATTTTATGAAAATTGCTGGCCAGCGGTGGGGTGGCGTTCACTTTGTTGTGGCAAATGTCAAGGTGCAGGGTGATGGTGCAGCCGACCAGGCGGTGCGGGCGCTGCAGCACTGCAACCAGCTGGCGGAGCCGCCTGAGGTTATCGTGATGCTGCGCGGCGGTGGGAGTGCGGATGATCTCGCAAGCTTCAATGAAGAGCAATTAGTGCGCGCAGTAGCGGCGTCGCGTATCCCGGTGCTGACCGGTATCGGGCATGAGGTGGATGAGAGCTTGTGTGATCTAGTGGCTGATCGCCGTGCGTCCACGCCGAGCCACGCTGCGGAGCTGCTTTTTCCTGACCGCAGGGAAGTGGTGCGCCAGTTGCGGACTCGAGTATTCAGTGCTGGCGAGGGGCTGACGCGGATGATCACCGAATGGCGCGAACAAGCGACATTGTCGCAACAAGCAGCGCTCGAGGCGTGGCGTCAGCGGGTAGCGTCGCGCCAAGAAGCGACATTGTTGCAGAAGCAGCTTATCGCCGAGTATGATCCTGAGGTAGTGCTGCGTCGAGGGTATGCCATGGTTACTGGCGGTCAGGAGGTGGGCGATATTGTTGAGATTACAACCGATAAAGCATATATGAAAGCGAGGATTGAACACTATGAAACACGATAAGACCATCGATGAGATGATGACATTGCTAGAGGAAAAACTGCAATGGTTTCACGGCGAGGACTTTCGCCTAGAGGAAGCAAAGCAGCGGTTCGTTGAGGCGCGCGACTTGGCAGCGGAGATTGAAACGCGACTGAACGACATGCAGCATGATATTGAGGTATTGAGTAAGGACTTTGCCGAAAGCTAGCCTCTTTACACGCCCGAAAGCATAAGCTATACTTGAAATCATATGAGTAGAGTACATAACACAGAACATGGCTATGTGAACGGCTGGATGGTGGGCACGATAGGGGCGCTCGTCTTGTTTGTCGTTACGGGTGGCCTGGCGATTTGGGCCTACATGGCGTATTCGCAGGAAAAAACAGCGGTTGATAGCCGCATTAGTGTCGCCGAGGCAAAGGCACGGGAGGAGCAAGCCGCCACTGACCGTGAAAAGTTTAATGAAGAAGCCAAAAATCCACGCACGCAGTTCGTTGGACCAAGCGAGTACGGCCGGGTGTCGTTCCTGTATCCAAAGACGTGGAGCGTCTATGTTGATCGTGATGGTAGCGACAGGGGTGACTATAAGGCGTATTTGCATCCAATGTCAGTGCCGCCTATCGGTGGTCAGTCAAGTCGGTTTGCGCTGCGCCTGGAAATCCTGAACAGCGACTTTGATAAGGTGCTCGGACAGTATGCTTCGCTTTTGAAGAAAGGTGACCTCACTTCTAGCAGTGTTGAGTTTAATGGCAATGCCGCGACGCGTCTGGACGGTGCATTCTCAAAAGATCTGCGTGGTTCGGTGGTATTGATGCGTGTTCGCGACAAGACCATCCGCTTCTCGACTGACGCTGATACCTTCAAGCCTGACTTTGCGACTATTTTGGCAACGGTTACGTTTGTTCAGTAAATCACCACTTGCTATACTAGAGGTATGGCAGCAGAGTGGAGGAATGATGTCGACGGGGCGCTCCCTAGTGTGGCGGTGGCGGCGCATGAGTTGAAGGCGCCCCTGGGGCTGCTCAGGCAAATGAGCTTACTACTTGAAGAGGGGGCGCTTGACCCGCGTGAGGCACGTGCGTTGCAGCACGAGATGACGCTAACGACGGAGCGGGCCTTGCGGTTGGTGTCAGACCTCGCGGCGACAGCAAATATGACAGAGGAATTATTCCCGCTAGAGCCGGTCAATCCGCTCGCTCTGCTCAATCAAATGGCGCTGGATATGCGACCGATGCTGCAGCTGTATGACCGGCGGGTGCGTTGGCCGCGGGCGGGGCGTACACGGCCGCTGGTCATTGCCAATCCGACGCTGCTCGGACGTATCCTCGCGAATTTTCTTGACAATGCGCTGAAATACAGCGAGGCTGATGCGGCTATCCAGGTGACAGTGCAGACCAAGGGCGAGCGGGTGCGGCTAGCGGTGCGTGACTTTGGGCCGATGATGAGCCAGGCGGAATATCGGCGACTGGTCGCAGAACTGGAGACTCGCAAATCAGTGCGTACACGGCCGGAAAGCAGCGGCCTCGGGGTGTATGTCGCCAGTCGGTTTGCCCGCGCCATGCATGGCCACATCGGGCTAATTCGCCATCGGGATGGTCTGACGTTTTATGTGGAGATGCCGCTGAGTCGGCAGATGAGCTTATTATGAAAAAGGTGCTATGTGTCGAAGATGATCCGCAATGGGGCGCGCTTCTGGAGCGGTACCTGGCGGGCGCGGCGATGGTGCGCCGGGTGATGTCGGCGGGGCAGGCTTTGGAAATGATTGACATATGGCGGCCAGATATCGTGGTGCTAGACATGCTTTTGGCGGGAGAGACAGGGATGGCGCTCCTGAATGAACTTCGCAGCCATGAGGACACGGCGCGGCTACCGGTAGTGGTGTGTAGTAGCGTGTCGGTAACGATGGAGCAGTTGACGCCGTTTGGGGTGGTGGCGGTGCTGGATAAGGCGCACATGACCCCTGATGAGGTGCGAGGGGTGCTGCGGGAGGTGCTAGCATGAAAGATGGTGAGCGACTGAAAGCCATCGTCCTGCGGCGCACCGACTACGCTGAGGCGGACCGCGTGGTGCAGCTGCTGACACCGAAGGGCAGGCGGGCGGTCATGGCCAAGGGTGTACGGCGTGAGCGGTCGAAGCTGGCAGGCGGTATCGAGCTGTTTGCGCTGTGCGATGTGGTGATCCGCTCGGGGCGCGGTGAACTGGGCCTGCTGACGAGCGCGCGGCTGAGTGCGTTTTACCGACATATCTTGGAAGATTATGAACGGATGCAATTTGCCTACACGGCGCTGAAACTGGTGGGGGTGGCGTCAGAGACCATCGACGAACCGGAGTGGTTTTACGTGCTGAGCCAGGTGCTGGCACAATTGGACGACGTCACGGTGGAGCGCCAGCTGGTGGAGACGTGGTTTTATGTGCATTATCAGACGCTACTGGGCGATGAGCTCAATCTGCGGACTGATGTCACCGGGGCAGCGCTGTCGGCAGAAAAGCGCTACATGTATGACCCGAGCGAAAAGGGTCTGAGGCCAAGTGAGCAGGGCGATCTGACGGCGGATCACATCAAGCTACTGCGGCTCATCCAGGCGAAGCCTCTGGAGGCCGTGGTGCAAATCGGCGGCATCAGTGAAGTACTGCCGAGTTGCTGGCTGGTAGCGCGTCAACATGCGGCAGTGTAAACAGTTTTAGCGAGGGCAGTTGCGCCCAGGGCCACTGTCGTATGTGGCGGCGTATTAGCGCGCGCGTACTCATCGGCGAGATACAGCGCCTCCTTATGGATGCAGCCCAGCAGCCGGGCGGCGTGGGGCCATTTTGGACTATCATGCTCCTTATCGAGACCGAGACTGTGGGTAATGTCGCTGATATGCTCAGCAATCTTTTTCAGCTCTTTGGCGTCACCCTGCGCGGGTCTGATGTCGTGATGGACGATGGCAGTGCGGTAGCGTAAAATGTTTCCTACCATGATCTGCGTCATCGCCCTGCCTCTGTCATCTTTTGTGACTTCCTCGAGGAGCGGCAAGAGTTTCTGTAGCTGCTTTGGTCTGTCGGCACTATTATGTGGCAGCTGTGCTGTTTCGAGAAAGTGACGATGGAGGTTACAGATGTCATCAGTGAGCTGGATAACCGCGTCCAGATCTACGGCCTTCTTCAGAAATGCAAGGGACGTAGCGGCATTTCGCTGCGTGGCTCCTGCCATATTCTTACGAAATCCATATAGCTGAGACTCGAGGAGGAGGGTGGAGACAAAATCACGGTCAGAAAGCAGCTTGCTGGTTTGGTTTTCCTCGCCGTTGTTAAATTCTGGCAGCGCCACGGGCGCACATGCCTCGCAGCGATTGATAAGATCCCAGTCGTCGTATCTCACGCCCTTAGTCCCGTGCAGCTCCGCAAGTTCGTAAAGCCGGCCATCAAGAAGCGAAGCCGCTGCTGTTGTCAGTCGTTCAGTCATTGTCTCCTTTTTCTGCTCACCCCGTTATCTTCACTATAGCACAAGCATTTCGGATGCTCAATCACATGAGGTATAATAAGACCAAAGAGTAATCGCCATGTTGCCAACATGGAGAAAGGTTTCGTATGAGTGACGTCAAAATGGAAGATTTGGTGAGTTTGTGTAAGCGCCGGGGGTTTATTTATCAGGGTTCGGATGTCTATGGCGGCCTGAGTGGCACGTGGGATTACGGCCCGCTGGGCGTGGCCTTAAAGCGCAATATTATGAACCTATGGTGGCAACATTTTGTTGATGAGCGCGACGATATGTACGGCATTGACGCCGCGATTTTGATGAACCAAAAAGTATGGCAGGCGAGCGGGCATGTTGATACCTTTGTTGATCCGCTGTGTGAAGACATGGTCAATAAGCGCCGTTACCGCACCGACCATATCTTGAAAGACAATGGCATCAGCCCAGATGGCATGACGATGGAGCAGATGGACGAAGCGATTGCGAAGCATGGCATCAAAAGCCCAGACGGTAATCCACTCAGTAAATCGCGCACCTTCAATATGATGTTTGAGACAAACATTGGTGCAAGTAAAGGTGCCGGGCATCAAGCATTGCTTGAAAAAACACAAATATTAGGAAAGTCTATGGATAACTTTAATAATGCTCTTGATTTTGGACACAAAAAAGAGCCTATTAAAACAGCAGCGCTTGATCAATTTGCAAATTTTACAGGAGACGTGTTGCAATATTTTGTGGATGATGAGCAATCTCGCATCTACCTCCGCCCCGAAACTGCTCAAGGCATCTTTACTAATTTCAAAAACGTGGTTGATACGTTCTATCCAAATCTACCGTTTGGCTTGGCGCAAATGGGCAAGGCGTTTCGTAACGAAATCGCGCCGCGCGACTTTATCTTTCGTTCGCGCGAGTTTGAGCAAATGGAAATCGAATATTTTGTTCATCCAGATGAGTGGCAGGCGGCGTTTGATGAGCTGCTAGCCAGCACGCACGAATTTCTGGGCAAGCTTGGCCTCAAGCCAGAGCACATCCACGAACTTGACGTGCCAGAGGAAGACCGCGCGCATTACAGTAAAAAGACCATCGACATTGAGTATGAGTATCCGATCGGCAAAGAGGAGCTGATGGGTATTGCCTACCGCACGGATTTTGACCTGAGCAACATCCAGCGCGTCAGTAAAAAGAGCATGGAATATCAGGTGAAGGGGACGAACGAGAAGTTTGTGCCGCATGTGATTGAGCCAAGTTTTGGTGTGGAGCGAGCCGTGATGGCGGTGCTGTCGGCAGCCTATACTGAAGATGAAGTGAATGGCGAAAAGCGCGTCTATCTGCGACTGCCAGAACATCTGGCGCCAGTGAAATTTGCTGTCTCGCCGCTGCTGAAAAACAAGCCAGAACTCGTCGAAAAAGCCCGTGACGTCTACCGCGCGCTGAAGAAAAAGCACGGCGCCGTGATGTGGGACGACAACGGCAACATCGGCAAACGGTACCGCCGCCAAGACGAAATCGGCACGCCCTACTGCGTGGTGATCGACTTCCAAACGCTGGAGGACGGCACGGTGACCGTGCGCGAGAGGGATACGACGGAGCAGCGACGGGTAAATATTACTGACCTGTTGGCATAAGCAGAGATAACTCAGAGAAACATTGTGATAAAGAATCAGCATAAAACGATTACAAAAAAGGCGCAGAATTTCTTTCGGACACAGCTCAAACATGCAGTGGTCGAAAAAGATGTTGAGGTAGCGTATAAGGCGATTTTTCAGGAGTATTACGGCGTTTCATTCCCGAGTCCCTATGGGTCTGATGGCTATATTGAACTGGCGCAGCAAAGTTTATTTGATGACGAACTTCGATTACTGCTGGAAGTAAAATTTGGTCTTGATCTAGCACAGGCAAAAGAGCGTGCAAAGATTGTTGCGCAGGCAATTTACTATCTGAAGCGGTTTGAGCGAGACGGTAAATCACTGCCAAAAGTGATTGTCGGCGGTGATGAAAACCAGATGTTTACCATCTATGCGCCGAAGCTCAAAGGATATCTTGCGCAGGAGTACGACTGGGATATTGCGCCGAGTGCGGCGTGGAGAGAAAATGAGGATCTGTACCGCAAACTACTCGAAGATCGCAATCTGAATGTCTATGTATTCGACATTAACTCCACTGCCTTCGATATTAATAATGTATTTGCAAGTATCCAGTCACTCAGTGAGGGGAATGAGGAGTTCCAAAAAATTCGCGTATCGGAAGCGAATATTCGCGTTGTGTTTGATGAATTTGTACATGCAGTGTGGGGTAATGAGTGGCTGACTGGCATAAAGAAACTCGGCCCTGCCGATACTGTTTCTGTGTTCATTCAATCAATTCTTGGTGATCCAGAAACCTATCTTGTGCCAACTAAGAAAAATATCCTGCACCTCGTGAATGGTAGGGAAATTCACGTCAATGCAAGTAGGTACGATGCCTTCTTTAGTCACTATGACCGTAAGTATTCCATCCGCGAAATTGATGAAATCACGGCGATTGCTGACCAGCTTATTGAAGAGGTAAAGCGGCGTTTTCACGGTGATTTTTGGACGCCAACGATATGGGCAAACCGCGCCGTAGAAATGATCACTCATGACTTGGGTGATGACTGGCGCGACAAATATACCGTTTGGGATCCAGCGGCTGGCACGAAGAACCTAACGCGCGACTATCGCTTCCGCAAATTATTCACCAGCACGCTCCATCAAGCTGAAATTGACATGAGCCGCCAGTATAATCAAGAAGCGACGAGTTTTCAGTATGATTTTCTCAACGATGACATTGATGTGTCTCCTGACAGCGATCCGCGCGATCTCAAAATGCCACGCGAGCTGTTTGATGTACTCAAGAACGACGAGCCGATTATTTTCTATACCAATCCGCCGTATGGTCAGGCTGCTGATCAAGGAGCGACAAGCAAGGAGGGGATTGCTGAGACGAAGATCGGCGCTGAGATGCGTGCTCAAGGTTTTGGGCTAGCAAGTTCGGAATTATACACACAATTCATCTACCGCGTTCAGAAACTGTCCCAGAGCTTCAATTTATCAAACGTCTTCTTCTTCTTCTTCTTTAATAAGGGATTTTTGGCAAGTCCGGCTTTTGGCAAATTTACCGATAGGCTTCTTGAACGGTTTGAGTTCAATGGTGGATTTATGATCAATGCAGGAGAGTTTCAGGGGACTGCTAGTACTTGGGGGATCGTTTTTTCGCACTTTGCACTTAAGAAGACGCCGTCACCACTGCAGCAGGAATTTACTTTTTCTGTCGAACGGTCAACAGAGCAGGGTATCGAAGTGATTGATCGGCATACGCTTACTCGCGTCAAAAAAGGCGACACACTGAAGGGCTGGCTATCCGAGATTCCAGTATCGACACGTGAATACAACAATGGACATTACCCAAGAGTTAATGGTGGGCTAAATAGTGTTGAGTACAGTAAGAAGCTCAGGGGCTTCTATAAGGAACATTCTATCGGTTATTTTCACAACGATAGCCCAACTGTTCAGTACTCTGACAAGTATACCAATCTCAATTCTACTATGGCAGCGAGTGCAAATGGTAATTCAGTGACTCCGGATAATTTTGAGCGTGCCTGTGTTGTGTTTGCGGCACGTAAGTCGATTCTATCAGATGCTTCATGGATTAACGATAAAGATATCTTCCGTCGTCCATCGGAAAAGTTCCAGGCGTCGGACGAATGGTCAGAATTTGTCACTGATAGCGTGGTGTTTAGTCTGTTTCATCGGTCGTCGTATCAAACCGGCTTGCGTCAGTTTGAATATAATGACGAATATTATGATGTCTATAACGAATGGTTCTTTATGTCTAAAAAAGAGGTGATGGACCTGGCTGATCAGTATGATATACATGACATATATAATGATGCGCGGTCAGCCGACGAGCGCTTCGTCTACCGCTACTTGCAAGATAGGGAGCTGAGTGCTGAGGCGGCGGCTTTGCTGGAGTCTGGTCGGGAGCTGGTGCGGGTGACTTTTGGGCGGCGCTTTATTGCGAGCGAGGACCATCCGGAGTGGCATCTGCGGGCGTGGGACGCAGGATATCATCAGATTCATAAAATTACAACCATGTTCAGGGAGGATTTTGTCGAAGCAATGCAACGGCTTGATGCGGCGCGTGCAAAAATTGAGGCAAAGATCCGTAATCAGGTATACAATGATGGCATATTGCGAAAGTAATGAGCAGTAGAGGCATGATCATTGTAATTATTATCATTTTGTGATACAGTATGTTATTCTAGGTTCACTTGCGCTTATGCCAGAGCAGCCAACAGATAAACAAATACAGGACTTTTTTGACGCGCTTGAGCAGCGAGTGCAGGCATTTGGCTACAAGGCTCAGCAGTAGAATATTGCAATTTTATTATAATTTTGTTATAATAAAACCACTATGACCATCACTACCATCCAAAAAGTTATCAAAATCGGCTCCAGCAAGGGCGTGACGCTGCCAGCGCGAGATCTGAGGGCGTTGGGTGTCGAGGCGGGGGATGAGGTCGAGCTGGTGGTGCGCAAGAAAGCCGCCCATGCAGACGACGCGCAGGTGCTGGAAGCGGCTCAGTCGTTGCTTGAGCGGTATGAGGACGATTTTCGTCACCTCGCGGAGCGTTAGATGCGGTTTTTGAACCTAGCACACATCCTGCAGCTGCACGCACTTGTTACGGTGAAATTTGGCGGGGCAAGTACTATTCGCGACATCGGGCGCCTGGAAGCTGTCGTCGTTACGCAGCGCCAAGAGGTGTTTGGACAAGAGCTATACCCGACACTACATGAAAAAGCGGCGGCGCTGCTGCGGGGGATTATCGCCGATCATCCGTTTATTGATGGCAATAAGCGCACTGCTATGCTGGCCGCCATGACGTTTTTAGAGCTGAATGGTCAGCGGATTACTGCCCGCAAGGGTGAGATTGAGGGCTTCGCCGTCACTGTCGCGACCAACCACCCACCCATCGCTGACATTGCGCAGTGGCTGCGCTGCCATACGGAGGCGGGTGCATGACTATGATTTATATCGTCCGCCATGGACAGAACGAAGATAATGTCAACGGTATTCTTAACGGACATCGCGATATGCCGCTGACTGAGTTCGGTCGTGAGCAGGCGCAGAAATTGGCGGCATCGATGTGTGCTCGGGGACTTCAATTTGATGCAGTGTATGCATCGCCGCTCAGCCGGGCACTGGAAACGGCGCATATCGTGACTGAAGGGGCTGGACTTTCTGATCCACAGGTCTATGCTGATTTGATTGAGCGTGATTTTGGCGATATGACGGGACGGCCGGTTAAGGATATTAAGACACTATGCGCTCCGGATATTATTGAAACCGAAGCGGTGACTTATTTTCTTTCTCCTGAAGGCGCAGAAACATTTCCTGAGTTACTAGCGCGCGGACAACGAGTGTGTGACGAGATGGCGCGTCGCCATCCAGGCCAGGCGGTACTACTGGTATGTCATGGCGATATCGGCAAGATGATATACGCCGCAGCGACAAAAACACCATGGCGTGAAGTGCTAATGGCGTTTCATTTCGACAATACGGATATTATCGGTCCGCTGCAGATTGCATCGGAGGACGTGTGAGATCGGCGCGATGAGAAAGTCAAAGCAAAATGCCTTCGCCGCCAAAAACTGGTTATTGGTGTTTGCTGCAGGTGTCATTATCGCCCTCAATCTGGGGCTTTTTATCCTGGCAATTGTCGCTTCCGGCGCGCTTGGTTGGTGGTCGGTGCTGATCGGTGCAGGGGCAGCGCTGCTGGTCGTCTGTGGCGTCATGAGCCTGCGATACAATGACCCAAGTTTCATTCTCCTGGGTCTTATCCTGCCGAACTAGCCGTCACCGCGCCGCCCGATAATGCCCCAGTACCTGCACTCGGCAGCCGGCTTCCTCGAGCTGGTGACAGAGGCTGATGAGTTGGGTTTGGTCGGCCATGACGTCGATGATGAATTGGTAGCGAAAGGGCTGGCCGCGCACCGGGCGGGATTCGATTTTCGTCATGTTAGAGTGATTGGCGCTGATAATGCCGAGCGCTTCATGCAGGGCGCCAGGCTGGTGGTCGGTGATAAGCACCAGTGACGCTTTATTTGCCTGAGCCACCGCCTGAGGAGTCCGTGACAGCACCACGAAGCGCGTCACATTGTCCGGCTCATCCTCGATATTCGGCGCCAGCACCGTCAGTCCGTGTAGCTCGGCCGCTCGCGCTGAAGCGATAGCCGCCGCGTCGGTCCGTCCGGACGCCGCTAACTCCGCCGCCGCACCGGCCGTATCCGCATGTTCACGCCGCGCGGCACCGGGCAGGTGGGTGTCCAGCCAGTCTCGACATTGGTCAAGCGCCGCTGGATGCGACGCCACTTCGCGCACCGCCCCCAGACTGACGCCGACGGGCACCAACAGGCACTGATGCACCGGCAGCGTGATCTCACCGATGATGCTGCAGTCGTGCCGCAGCAATTGATCAAACGTTTCGTGAATTGAGCCATACAGCGAATTTTCCACCGCCACCACCGCATAGTCACTGGCACCGCTCATCAATGACTCGAACACAGCGCGAAAACTGCCGTGTCCTTGCACCTCGAAATCGTGGCGGGCAAAAAACTGCTCCGCCGCCGCATGATGAAATGAGCCGAGTTCGCCCTGCAGTGCAATGATCACAGGGTATAGTATAATCGATATATGCATCGGTCGCAAAAGAAGATTATCCAACAGGGAAAATTATTTAAGATATTTTGGCAAGCGGCGCTTATCGCGCTCACTATCGTGGTGGTGAAGTATATTTTGCGCCAGTATCACCTGGAGATTATCCCGCAGAGTTCGCTCCATAACAGCGTGGTGTCGAGCGCGGTGTTCGTCATCGGTTTTTTGCTGTCGGCGACCATCGCGGATTATAAAGAGTCGGAGCGCATGCCAGCGGAGTTTGCGGCGCAGATAGAGGACATGTACGATGACGCAGCGCAGATTCATGCCAGCTATCCAGTGTTTGATCTGGATGGGTTTCGCCAGCAGTTATGCACCGTGGCGCGTAGTTTCGTCGATGATGTGCGCAAGCGGTCGTATGACGCTCGCCAGGATATTCGCAGACTGGGCGAGTACTTCGCGGACATGGAGCGGGGTGGGGCGCCGCCGAATTTTATCGTCAAGCTCAAGCAGCAGCAAAGCGTCCTCCTCAGGACTCGCCATCGCGTCAACTACATCCAACGCATTAAATTTGTGCCATCGGCTACCATTCTGGCACGCTCCATCGTCGCTGCAGTCATCATCCTGCTGGTGCTCACAGATATCGACCCGTACCGCGCCGGCCTCGCCATCGTCGGTACCATCACCTTCACGCTGATCTACATGCTCATCCTCATCCATGTTATCAGCAAACCATTCCATAAGGCTGGCAAGACCCGCGATGACGTCAGCCTATTCCTGATCGATAGTGCGGTCGAATACCTCGAACACGCCCAGTCGGCGGCGCCGTCACCCGCCAAGAGAAAGAAGACTAAGGCCATAAAGGAGAAGAAAGCATGAGCCTACTGAAAAACCTGATGAATAAAGCTAAAGAGTTGTTCGGCGCTAAAGCCCAGGATGTTATCCAAGATACCGTGGATAATGTCAAAGACAGTGTGCTGGGCGGCGACAAAAAGCCAGCCAAGCACACTGGCAAAGGAAAGTCGCGCCAAGCAGACGGCTTTGACCTGAACGACATCGGCGAGATGATCGATGGCGCGCGCCAGACCCTGGACGGTATCACTGGTAAAAAGCGCAAATAATTCATTTCATGATATAATACTGCTATGAAGCCTATTGGGACAAAAATCGTCGTTATCGGCGGTGGCACCGGCAGCTTTACCTTGCTGTCGGGGTTGAAGAATTATACGCATAATCTCACGGCGCTGGTGAACATGGTGGATGATGGCGGCTCGACAGGGCAACTGCGCGACGAACTCGGGGTCCTGCCGGCGGGCGATGTCCGTCAGTGTCTGGTGGCGCTGAGTAGCTCGCCGAAGGTGCGTGATTTGTTCAATTACCGGTTCGATGAAGGCAGCATGAAAGGCCACGCCTTCGGTAATCTCTTTATGGCAGCACTGGAAAAAATGACCGGCAATTTCGCGGAAGCAGTGGAACTGGCCGGCGAGGTGCTGGGTATTTACGGCCGGGTGTATCCCATCACACTGGACGATACGAAAATGTCGATGAGACTCCCTGATGGTACAGTGGTCGAGGGGCAGCACGCCTCAGAGTCGCTGGAGGTGCCGCGCGGGCAGCGGCCATGGCTGGAGCTCAGTCCGCCCGCTATGATCAATCCGGCAGCACGCCAGGCTATTCTGGAGGCTGACCTGGTGGTGATCGCGCCGGGGCTACTCTATGGTAGCCTAGCACCAGCACTGCTGGTCCAAGGGGTGACGCGCGCCTTGGCGGAGACGAAAGCCAAGAAAGTGTATGTCTGCAATCTCGTGACCAAGCCAGAGCAGACTGACGGTTTTACGGTGATGGATTTTGCGGAGGAAATTGAGCGGTTTTCTGGGGTATCGCTGGATTATGTGTTGTATAATAATCACCGCCCATCAGAGGAGCTACTGGCAAAATACGCTCACGACGGCGAATATCTGGTGGAGTGGGATGAAGCCGCACTAGCTGGGAAGCACTACTACGCTTCGGGCAAGCCGCTGCTGTCCGAGGACGTCTGGGTGAATAAAAATGCCGCTGCCGACCCACTGGCCGCCAAGCGCAGCCTGATTCGTCACGACGCTGACAGGGTAGCGCGCGAGCTGATGAGGATCTATTTCGCGTGAGACCGCGGTTGTTTCTCGATCTTGACCGCACCTTGTTTCGGACTAGTGAATTTGACCAGGCCAAGTGGCCCCTTGTCGCTGCGCGGTATCCGCAGATTGATGCTGCATGGGAGCAGACACGGCAGTCTGATTTTTACGTGACTGATGCGGCGAGTGGGATGTATTATTATGATTTTTTGGCGCACGTGAGGGCACTGGCGTTGCCTGAAGACGAGGTGATACACCTGCTACAGACGTCCATGTTGGGTGACGGGCGACTGGAGTATAAGGGAGTAAGCGAGCTGGTGGCATGGGCGCGTACGGCGACTGACCTTGCGGTGCTGACTTATGGTCCAGTCGATTATCAGCTACTAAAGGCTAATCTTTGCCCGTCGCTAAGGGGCGTGGAAATCATCACAACCTTGCAGCCAAAACATCACTTTTTTGCCACGCTCTTGGCGGAGCAGCCAGGCGGTGAGGTGTGGATGGTGGATGACAAGTCTATCGGCGCTGAGTTACCAGCGGGGGTGCGGTTTATCCAGGCGGCGGGGTATAATGATCTGCCCGTTCCTGAGGCGGCCGCGTGGCCAGTGGCCCACACCGTGTCATCTATTCGTCAGTTGATATCGTAATACGCGTGAGATAACAGAGGTAAGCTATTGCAAATTTTAGCCAAGTATGCTATAATAGAAATATTGTGATCGAACAACAAACAGGTCAGCCGACTGTATCTGAGACTTCCGCGCCGCGCAATCCCGCTGAGAGGCTGCAAGCGATTGATGCGCTTTTATCCAGTATACCGCCAGAGTGGCAGCCGTCCTCTGAGGCACGTGAGGTGCTGACGGCGATGTATGATGATATCGACCGACCAGGAGGCCGTGCGGTGGAACACGCGGTACGCTCAGTGCGTAATCTGGCGCTATTCTGCAAGGCGGTGAGTCCAGGAAAGCGATGCGACATGGCTGATGCGATGCTGCTGCATGATGTACCGGGGCGTATTTTACACCGCGAGACGGAGGAACGTGCTGATTATTCTGATAGTCTGCAGGCGGCTTGGCGCGCATTCGCTGAAAGTCGTTCGAATGATGCATACAACTATATGCATGACCAGGTGACCATCGGAACCTGTGCGCGCCGCTACCGTGAGCAGCAGAAGTCGATTGATAAGCAGATTAATGACTCGCAGTATGACGGCATGGTGAATGTACGCGGCTGGCAGCAGGATATCGCGACGATTCGAGGTGATGAGCTGGCGGAATTGGCTATGCAGGTGAATATCGAGTCTCTTATTATCAAGGCGGCGGAGATGCTGGATAATTTGAAGTATCCACCGACTAATGACTCCCAGCAAATGCGCAATATCCTCGAAGCGGAGTCGTTTTATATCCCGATGCTAAAAGTACTCGGTTATGATGCCATGGGTGCGGAAATGGCTAGCACCTGTGATATCTATCGTTTGTATGGTCAGGGTCAAGAGGGCATTGTCCAGCAGGCGATGGCAACGTACGAACGCTATAGCCAGTATGATCCAGGAGAGGTGGCGCAGGCGGTCTTTGGCTTAGAGGTAGCGCCAGAGGTGCGCTGGATTGTCAATGAGACGTCGTCTGATGTGAAAGAGGGCATTAACTGTCGTTTTGCGGAAATGGAGGTACCCATAGGCGGTAAGATGCGGCGGGTGCTATTCCGTCAGAAATCGATTGGCTCGAGTGCTCGGAAGCAGTCGGCGAAGGGGGATGACTACGTGCTGCTCGATACTTTTGGCTTCCAGGTCATCGCAGGTGGTAATGGTGACTCTCTGGACAGGCGCCAGCCATATGAGATGGCCGATGACGAGATTGATCGAGTGCACGATGCACAAGTGAAGGAGTTGGCAGGGTGCTATGGTGATTTTGTTCGGCAAGTGTCAGCGAACCACCAGATTGCATTACAGGCGACACATGCTGGGAAGGCGCCCCTGTTTTTCCAGGGTGACGCAGCGTTCAATCAAGCCATGAGAGACGGTCTCGCTCCGGACCACAGGATTAGTGAGCGCCTAGATAGTCGACCAACGCCATATCGCGTCGCCAAGATGACGGGAATGGTACACAAGGGGACGCCAGCTGAGTTGTCGGTTGAAGTGCAGCTACTGACGCAGGTTGATCGCCAGCTGGCGCGCACCGGCCCAACGAGCCATCTGATGTATAAGAATGGCGGTAATCATGATGGACTACGCTGGATTATTGCACTCCATCGACGTATCGAGTACATGAAGCATGGTGGTGGCAACCCTGTGTCGCGGGAAATGGGAAGAACGGCGCTCACGGCACTCAATAGGGGGTTGTATGCAGCGCTGTTTGCACCACAAACCCTGTATGACGCGCGTGTTCGATGATATAATACACCAATGACGATCTACTACACAGACGGCTCTGCTAGCCCTAATCCTGGTCCGGGGGGCTTTGCGGTTATCAAAGATTTACGACCGCATATTTTGGGGTCTGAGGATGGTGAAACGACGAATATTCGCATGGAAGGCAAGGCCTTGATCGCGGCGCTTAAGGACGCGGACGGTGCGCCATGTGTCATCTATACTGACAGTGAATTTTGGATCAATGTCATCACTAAGTGGGCGCCCGGCTGGCAGGCGCGCGGTTGGACGAAAAAGGGCGGGGAGATTAAAAATCTGGACATTGTACAGGAATTGTATGAGCTATATGCTCGTTCGCAGGCGGAGCTGCGCTGGGTGCGTGGCCATGAGGGTGATGAGGGCAATGAAATGGCTGATGAGTGGGCGAATAGGGCGCGTGAGGGCGAAAGATTGACCTAAATATATTTTATATGATATAATATAAGTGTGAGTGAGTTTTTGCAGCCAACACATGTGAGATGTGATGTGCAGGCGTTCTTTGACCGCCCGGACAGGTCAGATATGTATCGTATAGGGGTGGTGACGCAGATTTCTTATGCGGCGGATGGTGATGCGCTGTGTATTCGAGCTGGATTTGGTGACGACGGTCTGCATGATGTGCTGGCGGAGAAAACGGGACCTACCAAAGATAAGTGGCTACCACTGCCACCGGGTATGTATACGCGCAGGGGGACGGTGACAGGGTGGCGTTACCCAGATTTTTACCCCGTTGGTGTCGTTGCTGGTCAAGATCAGGGTCAGTTGAATCCAGAAGCGGTCCATTCATATGACGAGACAGGGCGGTGTCTGAGGATGGCTGGGCTAGCGCTTGGTTATATTTTGGACCAGGAGCCGGCAAAAATTGTGTCGCATCATGAAACGAGTCTCGTGTTTGGTGAGGCACTACTTGATCAGATTGAGAAAAAGATTGGTAAGCGTATCTACGGCAGCTAGCGAGGGCGGGGAAAAATTGCTATAATATCCCTTATGGAACAAGAGAGGGAAACGACTGATATTTTTTTGTGGGCCAACCAGACGGATGCGCGCAAAAACGACCTGCTGATAGAGCTGTTTTTATTTAACAAAAATTATACGCCGTATAGCATGCCGCTGAAGGGTGATGTTGAGCAGCAGCTCAGGCCGCTGTTTTTGTTTGACTATATCAATTTCGTGAATTTGGGCGCGGGTACGGGCCTCAGCGTGCGAGATTATGAGCTGAGCGAGGGCGAGGACAATGTACTGCTGCGCACGGAACTGGCGAAAGTGGGGCGGGCCGAGACCCTGATTCATCTCATCGAGCACGAGCGCGGCGACATTGTGGAGTTTTCGGAAGAAGAGCACGAGTTCAAGCGCATGAAGGGCGTGGTGGCGCGTTTTACCGACCCGAACGACCCAGAAAAGGTGTTTTACACGGTGAAGCTGATCGCTCAGGGGCAGACGCTCAAAAGCGCGCTGGCGTGGGAGTTTAAGGACGGTAAGTTCGGGCAGTTTAGCGCTGAGGTCGGCTTTAAGGTGCCGGATGATAATCAGGTGCTGATCATCGGGCAGGATATCTTTGCCTTTAGTCCGTCGAAGTTTGAGCGGATGTTTGGCTATGAGTATAAGAAGCAGGTGATCGCTGATAAGAAAGTGGCCGAGATTGAGCAGCAGTACAAGCTGAGTTTTCCGGAAGGGCTGGACCTAAATGCGCTGGTGAAGGAGCGCAAAAAGACCATCAACAAGTTGCAGAAGTTGGAGATCGGCGAGGTAAAGCAGGAGCAGGTGCTGGAGTACGCCGACGAGATGCAGCTGGAGCTGATGAGCGATGATAACGGCGCGATCATCATCATGGACGGCAATGACCTGGATATGTTCGTGAACCTGATCAATGAAGATTATATCGAGAGCAAAATTACCGGCAAACGCTACGAAATTAAGTCCAAAAAACTGCTCGGTGAGCCCGAGGGCGAGCCGCCGCGAGGCTAGCCCATGGATCAAGAGTTGGCGCTGGCAATTCTGATGAGCGGGCGGTCGGCGCTGCTGACGGGTGCGGCCGGCACGGGCAAGACGCACCTGCTGAACACTTTTATTACTCAAGCGCGTGGACAGGGGCGAAAAGTGGCAGTAACAGCGACAACCGGCCTGGCGGCGACGCATCTGAATGGCAATACCATCCATAGCTGGAGTGGTATCGGCGTGGGTGATACACTTTCGAACAACTTTTTTGATCGGCTGTCAAAAACACGGCGCGAGGTGATCGCCAAGACGGATGTGTTGATCATCGATGAGATTTCCATGCTGCATGATTTTCGGCTGGATATGGTGGATGAAGTGTGCCGCAAGGTGCGTGAAAATGACGCGCCATTTGGTGGTATTCAGCTGGTGATGAGTGGTGATTTTTTCCAGCTACCGCCAGTTAATCGCGGCGAAGCGCGAGGCGGGGGATTTGTGGTGTATTCAAATGTCTGGCAGGAGCTGCAACCAGAAGTGTTGTATTTAGAACAACAATATCGACAGAATGATGAGGCGCTTTTGGGGATTTTGACGGCGCTTCGGGCAGACGATGTCAGGCGGCATCACGCAGAGGCCTTGCTGGCACGCACTGACACACCGCCGCCGAGTGATGACATTACAGAGCTGCACACCACCAATGTTGACGTTGATGCCATCAACGCAGCCAAACTGGCGGCACTGCCGGGTGATGAGCTAGAATATCAGCAAACAACGACCGGCTCAAAAATATATGTTGAAAACTTGCGGCGGTCGGTATTGGCGCCAGAAACCTTGCGGCTCAAAAAAGGCGCGCTGGTGATGGCGGTGAAGAATGCGGCCGACAAATCGTATGCCAATGGCAGTATCGGCGTGGTGGTGGACACTGAGCCGCTGACCGATTATCCGGTGGTGCAGTTTCGCAGTGGCCGGGTCGTCACTATGACGCCGGACACCTGGGAGCTGCGGGACGGCGAGACCAAGCGGGCCAGTATCTCGCAGGTACCCTTACGCCTGGCCTGGGCTATCACGGTGCATAAGTCCCAGGGCATGACGCTGGACGCGGCGCGGATTGACCTGAGGAAGGCCTTTGTGGAAGGGATGGGGTATGTGGCGCTGAGTCGGGTGCGCGACCTGGAAAACTTATATCTGTATGGTATCAATCAGAAGGCGCTGATGGTGTCGCCGGACGCGTTGGCGATTGACGAGGTTTTACGTGCTCACAGCCAACGAGCGGCGAGCGAGCTGGCGCATTTACGCCAGGAAATGAAGCAGGCTCGTCAAGCGGCGCCCGCCACAAAGGCCAAGGGGTCGAGTTCGTGGCAGGAGAAAATTGCCCGCATGCGTGAAACCTACCCAAATGCCTATCGGCCGTGGACCGAGCAGCAGGATGCTGAGCTGAAGCAATTATTTTTGCAGGGTCATTCGCTGGCGGCGATGAGTCAGGCACTGGGTCGGCACGAAGGCTCGATTCGCATGCGGTTGCAGAAGCACTTTGGTGAAGACGTCGTCGCATAGATGGTATAATGGGTATATGAGTCAGCAGAGGTCAGGTGGCATGCATTTCCCGAAGGGTTTTTTATGGGGCGCGTCGACTGCCGGTCACCAAGTCGAGGGTGGTTTAGAGAATCAGTGGACGCGCTGGGAGTTAGAAAACGCAAAGAGCTTGGCAGCGCGGGCGCCATACCGGTTTGATTATCTGGAGCAGTGGGATGAGATCAAGCAGCAGGCAGCCGACCCCGATAACTATGTGTCAGGTCGGGGCGTAGAGCATTATCAGCGCTTTAGCGACGATGTGCAATTATTGCGAAAGCTCCACATGAACAGCTATCGCTTTAGCATCGAGTGGTCGCGTATCGAGCCGCAGCCAGGTGTCTGGAGCGCCGAGTCCATCGCCCACTACAAGGCCCGGCTAAAAACACTCAAAGACGCCGGGATTACTCCGGTCGTGACGCTGCTTCATTTTACTTTGCCGACATGGTTTGCGGATATGGGCGGGTTTGAAAAATATCGCAATATCAAGTATTTCGTACGCTATGCGGATAAGATTTTGACGGAGTTAGGGCATGATCTTGAGTGGATCATTACCATCAATGAGCCGACTGTGTATGCGACAGAGAGCTACTACTGGGGGCATTGGCCGCCGGCGCGTACGAGTAAGCGCCTGACGTTCGAGGTGCTGCAAAATCTCATTCGGGCGCATAAGAAGGTCTACCGTCTGACCAAGAAGAATCCGCGGTGGAAGATTTCGATGGCGCATAATGTGTCGCACTACTATGCTGGTGATACCGCGTGGCTATCAGAGGTGAGCGCCAAGCTACTAAACTATCGGGATAATGTCTACGCGCTGCGTCGAGTGCGCCGACAGAGTGACTTTATCGCGCTTAATTATTATTTCTCGAACCGTGTATACGGCTATCGGGTGCATAACCCTGAAGATCGGGTGAGTGATCTAGGGTGGGATTTGCAGCCAGGGGATCTGCGCTATGTGCTGGAGGATTTGCAAGATCGCTACGGGCTCCCTATCTTGATAACCGAGAATGGACTGGCAGATGCCGGCGACACGCGACGTCAGTGGTGGCTCACCGAGACGATCCGAGCGATGCACGAGTCGTTGAAGAAGGGAGTGAAGCTTGTCGGATATTTGCACTGGAGTTTGCTGGACAATTTTGAATGGGACAAGGGATATTGGCCACGCTTTGGGCTCGTAGCAGTTGATCGGGCAACGATGAAGCGTACGATTCGCCCTAGCGCCCAGTGGCTTGGTAGGGTGATACAGAAGCTGCGGTCGTAGTGTCGCGAGTTACCCACACACCACTAGACTTTTCCACAATTTCGTGGAAAAGTTTTCTTTTGGGGGATAAATGGGTAAAAAGTGGGTAAAAAGGCTTGCAAGTGGGTAGTTGTGGGTAGTATAGTGAAATCAGTGGAACGCAAAAAGACAAACATCCACTAGAACAAACAACAATTCACTAAGCCACGAAGAAAGGATGCCGTGCACACAGACTACTTTGAGCGAAAGTTGGACGACAAGCGACGCTTGACGATTCCGGCTGAGCTGAGAGCAGAGTTTGCGTCAGGTGTCGTCTTGACTCGTGGGTTTGGCAAATACCTCCATCTCTATCCTCAGCAGGTCTGGGACAGGGAAGTGGAAGGGGCGCTGACCGGAAGTATTCTGGATGAGCGGGTTGCCGACCTTAATGTCAAGTTTCGCCGTGGCAAGACTGCATCGGCACTTGACCAGAAGCAGGGTCGGGTGACGATAGAGCAGCATTTGCTCGAGTATGCGGGGATTGACCGAGAGGTCGTTGCCGTACGGGCAGGGGCGTATTTTCGCCTGATGGCTGCCGAGCTGGCCGAGTAGATGAATTGACGCACCTTAACAATCAGAAACCTCTCGAGATCAGTTATCTGGATGTTTGAAAATGGACCGTGGTAGTTGCCCCACAAAAAACAGGCAAAGTACCTTCCTTAAACACCTCCCAAAAAACTCCACCTCACACATAAGTCTCTTTTGGAACTATGGTTGTCACTGACAATCCTACTCCACTCTTTTAGACAACAAACACAAACAAAACACAAAAACACACGTCCCTATCAAATATCCAGTTAGGTGATCTCGAGCATTTCCCAGTATTGTATAATAGGGAAATGATGAGTATTAAAGAACATCCACCACAGCCGGATGCGGAAAGCGCGCCGGTTCATGTTCCCGTACTCTTAGAGGCGACCTTGGATGCGCTTGCCCCTCAGCGAGGCGAGGCGTATCTTGACCTGACTGCTGGATACGGTGGTCATGCGCGGGCGTTTCTGCAGAGAACGGATGAGTACTTGGGTGCCGTGTTGGTCGATCGTGATGAGAACGCGATTCGGACACTCGGTGATTTGACGGAAAAGGGCGTGACGTTGATGCATCAAGATTTCGCATCGGCAGCGCAGGATTTGGTCAAGCAAGGGCGTACATTTGACGTGATTTTGGCTGACTTGGGGGTGTCGTCACCGCAGCTTGACAGAGCAGAGAGGGGTTTTTCGTTCCGATTTGACGGACCATTAGATATGCGAATGGACGGGCGGACGGGACGAACGGCAGCCGATATCGTCAATTCGTCGTCCAAGGATGAATTGATGCGGCTGATCACCCTGTACGGCGAGGAGACTCGTGGCCGGGCGCAGCGTATCGCGACAGCGATCATGCAGGCGCGGCCGTTGACGAGGACAGCCGAGCTGGCTGAACTGATTGAGCGAACACTTGGTCGCGGCGGCCTGAGGCAGCACCCGGCGACCCGCACCTTTCAAGCCCTGAGAATCGAAGTCAACCAAGAGCTTCGGCAAGTGGAGACGCTGTTGCCACTCCTCCCACGACTCCTTAAGCGGGGCGGGCGAGTCGGCATCATCAGTTTTCATAGCCTCGAGGATCGCTTGGTGAAGACATATTTTAAGGAGCAGGCGGCTGCTGGCTATGAGGCCGAGCTGATGGTTCCTGATAAAAAGCCGCTCTCAGGCATGACAGACGTTCACAATCCGCGCAGTCGGAGCGCTCAGTTCCGCTACGCCGTAAAAACATAAACAAAAAAGGAGGCTTCTTATGCCAATCCACATCAAAGTACAGTTCCAGGACAAAGCAGCGGCTGAGGCCGTCGTTGTCCGCCGCGGCTAGTACCCTTATCCCCGGAGACTCATCCCATAACTCCCCCTTGGGGTGAGTCTCTTTCCGCATGACACAAACACTAAACGAACTTATTTTTCTAATGAATTATTCACGATCCACCACATTCACCCCTCGTCGTCCTGGTCCGCAGATGCGTCGCAATCAAAATGCGACACGCTTTCAATCGCAGACGAAACTTGGCCCTGTGGCACACACGGTGCTGGTGGCATTGATGATAACAGTACTGGGGCTGATCTATTTGACGCAGGCAACCAAGACGACGGCATATAGCTATGAGGTTGAGCAGTTAGACCAGCAGCTGAGCGAATTGACTATCAAAAAATCAGAACTGGAAGTGCAGAATGCTCGGCTGACATCGCTCGAGAAGGTGAAACACAGCAATGTTGCGACGACAATGACGACACCTACTGCAACGCAACATGCTCGCTAGGCGGTAAAAAATGATACAATAAAGTAAGCAGTATGAATCATCAGCTCACTCGCTCACGAACCGGCATACTCGCTATCATTCTCTTGGGGGTGATGGCGATTTTTGTGCTGAGGCTGTTTTACCTGCAGATCATTAAGCATAGCGAATATGTGTCGCTCGCACAGGCTGGTCAGCAGCGAAGTTTCACGATACCCGCGGAGCGAGGGAAGATTTATATGATGGATGGCAAGACGCCAGTGCCGGTGGTGTTAAACCAAGTGGTGTACACGGTTGTTGCCGATCCGAAGACGGTCGAGGAAGGGAAGCGGGCCGAGATCATCGCTACCCTTAGGGAGGTTGCAGGCGGTGAGCTATCTGAGACTGCTGAGCGACGGCTGGCGAATACAAAGTCGCGTTATGAAGTGCTGGCGCGCGGCATTACACGCACGCAGGCTGAAAAGCTCAAGGAGAAGAATTTTGCGGGGATTTTGCTGCAGCGAGGGACAGTGCGGCGTTATCCAGAGGAGCAGCTCGCAGCACAGGTGCTCGGCTTCGTGAACGCTGAAGGGAAGGGCCAGTATGGCGTGGAGGGTGGCCTCGATGAGCGCCTTAGAGGGCGAGACGGGCTGCTCAAGACGGTGACTGATGTGCGTAACGTCCCCCTAACGCTGAATAAGAATAATATACGCGTTGCTGCGAAGCCGGGTGAGCAGATGGTGTTGTCGATTGACCGCAACATACAGAGTTATAGTGAGGAGGCGCTGAAGCGAGGTTTGGAGCGGGCGCGGGCGACTGAGGGGAGCGTCCTGGTGATGAACCCGCGCAATGGTCAGGTGCTAGCGATGGCAAACTATCCAACCTATAATCCAGCTGACTATGCCAAGCAGAAGGACGGCAAGGTTTTTGTCAATACGACGGCGATGACGCCCTTTGAGCCAGGGTCTATCGTCAAGGCCTTTAGCGTCGCGACAGGTATTGACAAGGGGGTGATCACCCCGCAGTCGACATATGTAAATACTGACTGCACCAAGGTGGGCGACCGAACGATGTGTAATGCACTACGAGGCATGAACGGGACGTTGACGATGCAACAGGCGCTGAATAACTCATTGAATGTGGGGATGATCACTATCGCGCGGCGACTGGGGGATGGTACGAATATCACACTAGGTGCCCGCCAGACATTGCACGAGTATTATCATGATAAATTTGGCTTCGGACGGGCGACCGATATCGAACTTGCTGAAGGGACGGGTTTTCTGGCGCGGCCTGATGCGCCGGGTGCGGAGGTTAATTATGCAAATATCACCTTTGGCCAAGGGGTGAATATGACCATGCTGCAGGCCTCAGCGGCGTTCTGCTCCATTATTAATGGCGGCACCTATTACCAGCCGACAGTCGTGGCGGGCAAACTTGACGAGCAGGGTACACTCACCCCGCACACCTCTGTAGCGCTGCGGCGGACCATTTCTGAACGCTCGTCAGTTACGATGCGGGGGATGTTGACGGCGGCGCGGGGTGCGCTCGTTAAGGGGGCGCCTGACCGGGCTGGGTATGAAATTGGTGGCAAGACGGGGACGGCCGAGGCGCTGGTAAATGGCACCTACACTATGGATGAGACGGTCGCGACCTATATCGGCTATGGTGGCGCAAATCAGCCTGAATATGTCATAATGGTACGTGTCGCAACGCCTGGGAAGCGACTAAGGCTCCAGGGAAATGCTGATGCCGCACCAATTTTTACGGACATCTCCAACTGGATGATTGATTATATGAAATTAGCACCAAAGGGGTAGTATGCATACGATAGTACAGACGTTAACAAATGAATTGACACACATCTTTTTGTTGAGTGTGGGGGCTTTTGTCTTAGCAATGATGCTTACGCCAGCATATACGTTCGTGGCGTATCGTTATCAATTTTGGAAGCGGCAGCGTACGGCGGCGGTGACGGGTGAACAGCTGCAGGTGTTTAATGAGCTGCACAAGAAGAAATTGCAGCGTAATATTCCGACCATGGCGGGTATCATCGGTGTGGTATCGGTCACGGCGGTGACGCTACTGTTCAATCTTGACCGGGCGCAGACCTGGTTGCCGCTCGCGGCATTCGTTGGCGGGGCGGCGGTCGGGTTGATCGATGATTATCTCAATATTTTTGGCACGAACAAGAAGGATGCTGGGCTGCGCGCTCCAGTGAAATTTGCTCTGATCACCGGTATCGGGCTGGCGCTCGGCTGGTTTTTCTTTGCGAAGTTAGGTGTTCAGGCTTTTCATGTGCCATTTGTCGGTGACGTGGCGGTTGGCTGGCTTATCATCCCGCTCTTCGCCTTCGCGGTGGTGGCGACTGGAAATGCAGTCAACATCTCTGATGGGCTTGATGGTTTGGCGGGCGGTCTTCTGACTATTAGCTTTGCGACCTTTGGTGTTATCGCGCTACTGCAGGGTAACTTTATGCTGGCGGGCTTTTGTTTCACGGTCGTCGGAGTGCTGCTAAGCTACCTGTGGTTTAATATCTATCCGGCACGCTTTTTCATGGGTGATGTCGGCAGTTTTGCGTATGGGGTTGCGCTTGGCGTGGTGGCGATGCTGACGGACTCATTGTTGCTGCTGCCAGTCATCGGATTGTTGTTCGTCATCGAGGCGGGATCAAGCGCGCTGCAGATCATGAGTAAAAAGCTGTTTGGACGGAAGATTTTCCTCTCAGCTCCCATTCACCACCATCTCGAGGCTAAAGGGTGGCCAGAGACGAAGGTTACGATGCGCTTTTGGGTGATCGCTTGCGTGGTAGCGTTTATTGGCTTCTTGTTGGCGCTCGCCGGGGGGCACATTGCGTAAAAAAAGTGCAGGAGCGGCCCTGGCGGGGGTGGTGCGGCGACATCGACCGATGTACTATATTGTGCTATTTATGGGGCTATTGCTCATGCTGGGGCTGGTCGTCATGTATGCACTGGGACCGCAGCGTGCTAATGTGATGAATTTTACCCACGGCACGAATTATAGCGATACCTTTTTCTTTCATAAGCAGCTGGTGAGCGTGATCATTTCGGTCGTGGCATTTTCGGTGGCTGCTATGGTACCGTATCGATGGATCACAGAGCGGCGGGCGCGGCAACTGTTTTTCGTGGGCTTGGCGGCCTGCGTGCTGCTCGTGGTGTGCGGAGCGGTGCTTCATCTGCCATTTGCTAGCGATACAAATGGTGCGTATCGTTGGTTTTACCTCGGTGGTATCGGTAGTTTTCAGCCGTCAGAACTGCTGAAGTTTGGCATCCTTGTCTTTATCGCCAGTTTTCTCGCCCGGCGTTATCAGCAGGGCAAAATTAATGACTTACAAGAGACGCTCATCCCGCTGGGCATTATTATGGCGGTATCGATGTTTGTGGTGGTGGTTCTGCAAAAGGACCTTGGAACGGGTATATCGATGGTGGCGATCGTGCTGTCTATTTTGGCAGTTTCAGGTATGGAGTGGAAGATTTTAGCGAAAATTCTGGCAATCCTCGGCGTTGCCGCCCTGGTGCTCACGTTTTCGTCGCCACACCGTATCGAGCGCGTTATGACTTTTATCCAGGGCGATAGTCATCAGACCGGCGAGGGGGCTGATGATACTTATCACATCCAGCAGGCTCGCATCGCCATCGGGTCGGGTGGGCTGATGGGGCTCGGTATCGGCAAAAGTGTCCAGGCCACTGGATATCTACCAGAGGCTATCAATGACTCAATCTTTGCCATCATGGGTGAAACCTTTGGGTTTGTGGGTCTGGTCGCTATCTTAGCGCTATTTACTGCCTTGCTGCTGTGTCTGCTGAAGGTAGCGTCGCGCCTGGCGGATATGCGATTGAGACTGATGGCGGCTGGGGTATTCGGCTGGGTGGCGTCGCATGTGGTGATGAATATCGCCTCGATGACTGGCGTTATGCCGATGACTGGCATATCGCTGCCACTCCTTAGTTACGGTGGAACGAGCATGTTATTTATCGCGGCGGCATTGGGCTTGGTGTTTCAATTATCAGCATATACAGCACACAAACCATTGATGGAAGGAGAGGGCGGTGGCAAAGATCTTGGCGGTCGGCGGCGGCTCGGGCGGACACGTAACGCCCGTAGTGGCCGTCTGTAAAGAGTTGCGTAAAGTAGGGGATGACGAACTGCGTTTTTGGTGCGACAAGAAGTTTGGAACGAGGGCGCGAGGCATATTTAAAAAGTTTGATGAGACCATCCCGGTGGAGTTTATTATGGCGGGCAAGCTTCGCCGCTATCACGGCAAGAGTATGGCTTTTCATCTCCATCCATCAATTCTCCTGCCGAATCTACGCGATATGCTTCTGGTGGTTGGCGGCTTTTTGCAGAGCGTCTACAAATTACTACGCTGGCGGCCTGATGTTATCTTTATCAAGGGCGGCTACGTCTGTCTGCCGGTCGGCTATGCAGCACGCTTTTTAAAAATCCCATTCGTCATCCACGACTCCGACGCGCATCCCGGGCTGACCAATCGGCTCCTTGCGCGATTTGCGGCAAATATTGGCACAGGAGCACCGCTGGAATATTACAATTACCCAGCGGTGAAGGCGACATATGTCGGTATACCGGTGGCGGCCGAGTTTCGGCCATATAGCGAGGCAGAGCGTCGTGCGCTGAAGGAGAAGCTGGGATTTCGGGCCGATCGTCCTTTGGTGGTGGCGACGGGCGGTGGTCTCGGTGCGGTGCGCATCAATGAAGCGATGGTGGCGGCGCGAGAGCAGCTGCTGGCAGAGGCGTCGGTGTATCTTATTTCTGGGCATCATCAATTCGAGGAGTTGCAGCAGCGTGTGCCCACCCAGGGTGATTGGCGGCTTGATGCGTTCGTGCACCAGGGGATGGCAGAGGTGCTGGCGGCGGCGGATGTGGTGGTCGCTCGTGCCGGGGCCACTACGCTATTGGAGTTGGCGGCGCTCCACAAGCCGACGATTATCGTGCCAAATGGCATGCTGACGGCCGGTCATCAGCTAAAGAATGCTAAGGTGTATCAGGATGCCTTGGCGGCGGTTATCGTGACTGAGCAGGAGCTTGAAAAGTCGTCGGACGTCTTGGCGCAGAAAATACTCACCATCATCCGTTCGCCGAAAATCATGGCGGGGCTGGGCAAGAATTTTGGTGCTTTTGCGAAACCAGATGCAGCCAAGGATATGGCGCAGATGCTGCTGACGGTCATTCGGCGGCAGGGGAGGCGACGACGGTGAGCCCTCTCTTCCAGAAAAAACCCGTCCCGACGAGACGGCAAATTGCGGCGGCACGTCAGGCTGATTTACAGGACGACACGACGCTTCATGCGGCATATCGCCGCAACCAGATGTTAAATACACGCCACACCGCAACCCCTGTCGAAACATCGGAGCGAACGACGCAGCATCGGCAGGCCGACAGGCGACGACGCCTCATCAGGCGCTTGGGGGTGCTGCTGATGTTCATGGTAGTGGTTCTCGGTCTCTTGTGGCAGTTGGCATTGAATATATCCGTACAGACGCCAGATGCGGCGAGCGCCAAAGAGGCCGACCGTTATGCAGCGACCCTACGGCGGTACTATGAGACGCGACCTTTGGAGCGATTTCGCTTCTTACTGGATGGTTCAGCGCTGACAGAATTTTTTGCAACCCACGCACCAGAGGTAAAATCGGTTCGCGTTGAGGAGTCTGGTGTGGCAACTGCTGCCTTGAAGTTGACGTTTCGCCAGCCTGTAGCGCAGTGGTCGGCTGGCGAAAAAAAGCTATTTGTGGACGCGGAGGGTGTCACGTTCGCTCGTAGCTACACTGCAGGACCAACCATCACGGTGAAAGATCTGAGTGGCGCAAACGCTGAGGCTGGCCAAGAAGTCGTGAATGCCCGGTTTTTGAGCTTTCTTGGCCAGGTTGTCGCCCAGTTTAAACAGCATGGTCTGATCGTGACTGAGGTGTCACTTCCTCCTGGTACGGTTCGACAGGTTGCATTTTCTCTAGAGGGTAAGCCGTACAGTGTCCGTATGGCAATTGATCGCACTGCCGAGGCTCAGGTGGGGCAGGCGGTGAAGGCGATGCAGCACCTCGATGGGCGCGGTGAGCGACCGAGCTACCTAGATGTGCGCGTTGACCAGAAGGTGTTTTACCGGTAAATCTGATCCTGAGTGATCTCATCGAGAGTGGGCAAGGGTACACTTCTCTCGAGTGCTCTAGTTCTCTTTTTGTTCTCATTGGGTAATTTGTAAAAAACTATATTGTAATATAAAAATTACCAAAAAGCAAATAGGGGGGTGGGGAGCGGGAAAGGAGAGCGGGGGAATAAAAACAGAAAAAAGTCAAATATAGCACATAGCTTAAAGCAGCTACATGATGTCATGATGTGGAAAAATCGACAACAGGCTCGGCTGGCTGCTGGGGTGTCTTCGGTCTGGCGAGGGCCCCCGAGCGAGGCTGGGCGTAATTGGCAGTGTCGACATGACAGTGATATGTTTTTGAGTTGATGCGTTCTTGGCGGTGGGTGTCATGCGTAAACCCCCCGCTCGCAATGAATGTTGCCATGTATATCGGACTTTGTGTGCTGATGGCGCTACGATGGCTTATATAGTGGCGACGATGTATTCTATTACGTAAAAGCTACCTTGTGCGACATTAAGTTTATATCCGAAAGATGATTACTCATACGTCCCCTGCGGCCTGTTATTGTGGTATTTTTGGTGTTTGGCTTTTATGTATATAGGTTGCTGTGCCGTGTTACCCTCTCGTCCCATTGACCTACGTCAGTTTTTGTCATTTGCCGTGTCTGACTGCTCGGCTTTTATGTATGTGCTCACTATGCGCTATCTGCCGACTTGTCGCTCTTGTCTGAGTGAGTTTTCAGCGAAAAATGCATGTACATGCCATGGGTTGAATGAGGCAGCCGTTTAAGTTCTCTTTTTGTTCTACTCTGTTTGCCTATTATCATAAAGTGGCCGCATACAAGGCAGGGGGTCTAGCTCTTCTTGCGGCGTCGCCGGCGCTTCTTGGTTGCTGGTGACGCAGCAGGGGTCGCCCCAGCTGACTTGCTCGTGCTATGGTCGATAGTCAGGACAACTTCTTGTGACGGTGCAGCAGGGGGCGCGACTGGTGTTGTTATACTCTGCCCTGTCTCAGTGGTAGCAGTGGTGCGCTGCGGTGTGGCGGATGAGCGCGGCTGGGCCTGCTGCGGCGATGGTTGTTGAGAGGACTGCTTTGGTTGCAGGTGTTGCGGCGGAGTAATGAGCTGAGAGATCTCTCGTTCGACCTCTGCCCTGTCCCGGCTGTAGCGGCGGCGCGAATATTCGATGATATGTGGTGTGTTATCAGTTTGTGCAGGCGGTAATTCGAGGGTTTTGGCTGAGAAGGCAGGCGTTTTTTCGCCGCCGATGACCATATTGATCACGAAATTGCGGTTGTGCATTTGCAGCAGGTCGATGGCCTCGAAATTGGGCTCAAACTGCTTTGAGAGGATGGGTGCGTCGTCGGCTGAGACACGGAATGAAATCATGGTGCCGACGTTGCCGAATACCGCGTCGCGCACCGTATCGGTCATCTGGGATATGTACTGATTGGCCACGGTGAGGTTGAGGCCATATTTGCGGGCTTCAGACAGGATGGTAGCGAAGGAGTCGGTGGCGAAGTTTTGGAATTCGTCGACATACAGGTAAAACGGTCGGCGGTCGCGAATGTCCGGGATATCAGAGCGGCTCATGGCGGCGAGCTGGATTTTGGTAACTAGGAAGGAGCCCAGGATGGCGGCGTTGTCCTCGCCAATGAGGCCTTTCGACAGATTGACGATGAGAATTTTGCCTTCATCCATAATTTGGCGGATATTAAAGGTCGAGCGCGGTTGGCCGATGATGTTGCGGATGATAGGGTTGGCGGTAAAGGCACCGACCTTGTTGAGCACTGGCGCCACGGCCTCGGCGACGAACTTATCATTCCAGCTGGCGAATTCGACGTTCCAAAATTGCAAAACTACGGTGTCTTTACAGTAGCTGAGCGTTTCTTTGCGGAATTGTTTGTCGGTCAGCATGCGGGTGATGTCCAGCATGGTGGTCTCTGGGCGGTCCAGCAGCGCCAGGATGGTGTAGCGCAAGATGTATTCCAGGCGTGGGCCCCAGGAGTCGCCAAACATGCGCTTGAGGACGCCGATGACCTCTGATGAGATGTTGGTTTTCATGTTGGGGTCAGTGACTTCCAGCGGGTTGAAGCCGAGAGGATAGGCCGTGTCAGCGGGGTTGAAATAGACGACGTCCTGCAGTCGGCTGCCAGGGATAAATTTCATGTTATTGATGGCAAAGTCGCCGTGCGGGTCGATGATGGCGTACCCCTGGCCGTGAAAGACATCAGACAGCGCGAACAGCTCCAGAAGACCAGACTTCCCTGCTCCGGTCTGACCGATGATGTAGACGTGGCGTGAGCGGTCGTAGCGCAGCATGCCGAACTGGTGGTTGATGCCGCGGAAGTTGGTGACGCCAAAGGCGGAGATTTGGTCGTCGGTGGCGTCGCTTCCCGTAATGATGGGTAATTTAGACGGCGGTTCGGCGGTCTTGGCACTGGCCCAGACGATGTTTGGCGTCTCGACATTGGTGTGTGGCAAGTGGAAGACTGAGGCCAATTCTTCGATGTTCAGGATAAAACCTTCACCAACGAAGGAGCGGCGGCGATACTTGTCGAGGAACTCCTTGCCGAACGCACCTTTCGTGACCCGGAAGCCGTTGAGGTTGGTAGAATTGAACTGCTTAAAGGCACCGACAAGGGCCTGCATGTGAAGTTTGGCATTTGTCTGGCTTTCGCCGAGGTAAGCAAGGCGAATTTTGACATCATAGCCGAGCTTTGTGGCCTTTTTCTCGGCTTCGCTGATACGGGTTTTGTCACGCTCAGACAGCTCTTTTTGAGTACCGGCCTTGTCACCCCCCTGCTCTGGTGGTCGCCAGAGGGCTTCGAGGATGCCACCGAGCCACTGAGCGCTACCGCTGACGCCTGGGAGGAGCGAGAAGCGTCCGCTCTTTACACGGGAGATCCAGCTGTCCGCTGCTTGATGCCAGGTGTCGGCAATCGGTCGGGCAAGCACCTGTACCCACAGCTCCTCCCCTGTCGACTCAAGTTTTGCCAGAGTGCCGGTAATGCCAGCTAGCGGATCAACCTCGAAAGTTTGGAAGGTGCGAATGGGTAGGAATTCTGAAGCGGTCATGGCGAGCTCGGCGGTGTATACGGTAGAATGGTGTCGTTCGTGCTCAGTATAATCTTCACTTGCGACGTGGATTTGGACCGTGGGATACTGGGCGTAGATCTGCCCTTCGACAAAGCTTTGCAGGCTGCGTGGCACCCACACGTAAAAGCGGATTTGGCCGTTGACGGAGGCGATTTCGAAACTGATATGCTCCTGCGTCCCTCCAGAGAGCCGTAATTCTTTTTTGTCGCGCAGGATGCCGTGCAGACTCGCGAAGAGCTGTTCGGCGGCCAGTTCTTTTTTGTCATTGGCTCGCGGGATTTCCAGCACCAAAAGGACGCTTTCAACGGGGGCGAATTCCCCTGCCCTCTGATAATTTCTCCAGGTGAGAAATGACAAGATGGCCACCAGCGGTAGCCACACATACCATTGTGTTAGTATACTAATTAACCCGGAAATAATTTCCATGTAATACTATTATCTCACCCCTGGTGTACAAATGCAACTTATGCGGTCTCGTCGAGAGTATAGGTAGCCTTGGCGGTGCGCTTGAACTGAGGCTTTGACTGCAGGTTGAGGAGGATGGTGGTCTCCTTCACCTGGCGCTTAGCGAGGACTTGCTTGACAATCTCTTCGCGGTGCATCGGGCCACCAGCCTGACGCAAAACATCAGCGATGATGTCACCGACGGTGCCGCGGCTGTAACCCCATGAGTCCAGGGCGTAAATACCGCGACCGATAAGGACGAAGCGCTTGTCTTTGATCAGCTCATTATGAATCGCCTGGAGCGTCACGTCCTTGCGCTTGAAGTCACTTTCCTTGATGGCCTTGGCGATGTCGGAAAAGTGCATCGGCTTACCGTTATCATCCAAGATCACAAAAATCTTATCACGGATATTCTTCGGGTTGACGGTTGGCCATTTCATCAGGCCCCAGTTACCCTTCAGTTCAGCTAGCTTCTTACTGATAGAGGCGAGCGCCGCGATGTGTGACGGATGCTCGTATGTCATGGCTTTGTGTAGTTCTTCGGCAGTGGTAGGTTGGCCATGCTTTTTGATGGCTTTGACAATTTCTTCCACCTGCTTCTTAACAGTTTTCTCATCACCGATGTCGGCCATAGCGGCAGCATGATGAAAGTCGTCATTTTCGCTCAAGACGGTAATGTTTGGCGAAAGTTCCGCGATAAATGCGACGTGGGCGCGTTCTGTTTGGGTGGCGGCACGACCAATGATGTGATCTGCGAGCGTCTGCATGCGCGCGGCGCGACCCATTTCGACAAGGTGGGTCGTAACCTCTTTCTCGACGACTGCGGCAGCTGGAATCTTGCCATCGGCAAGGATGAGGCGGAGGCGAATAAGGATGGCCTTTTCCAGCTGGCGCACTCGTTCACGCGTGATACCCAGCATATCGCCGATCTGCTCCAGGGTTTCTTTGCGGTCATGCAAGCCAAAGCGTCGAGTGATGATCTCCTTTTCGCGCTCCTGTGAAATATGCGCCAAAATATCTTTTGCCGCGTCTTGGAGCTGCTGATCTGCGCTCGGTTGCTGTGTCTCGCTCATGACTGTGTGGAATCCTCTCTGCCTCACCTCAGAAGTTACGTTAATACTTTGTTTCTCTGAACTTACTCTAATTATAAAACAAAATAATTTTAGTGTCAAGTAAGTTGTTTTACAATTTAATTATAGCATGTATTTAGCATATTTCGCAACGACATAGTCTAAGACTTTTTTATACGGCAGAATGTGGGATGGTTTTATAAGCGGCGCTTATCGCTTGGGGCGACGAGTGGCTGGTTTTTTAGCGGTGGTTTTCGTGCTGGTGCGTCGGGCCTTACCTTTGGCTGGTGCGGCCTTCAGGAGCTCCAGCGCCTGCTCATGGGTAATTGCCTTTGGCTCTAGATCTTTGGGGATTTTGGCATTTTTGCTGCCATCGGTGATGTAGGGGCCAAAGCGACCGTTCAGGACCTTGACGCCATCTGGGAATTCGGCAATATTCTTCTCTGCCTCGGCCTTCAATTTGGCGGCGTACAGTTCGCGGGCACGGGCTTCGGTGATCTCGCGCGGGTCATCGTCTTTGATGGAGACGAATAGCTTGCCGACCTGAATGTAGGGGCCAAAGCGACCGATGTTGGCTTTGATGTCCTGGCCGTCCTCGGTCTGGCCGACCAGGCGCGGTAATTCAAAGGCTTTGAGAGCCTGCTCCAGGGTGACCGTTTCAATCTTGGCGCCTTTTGGCAGTGGCGCAAACTGCGGCTTGGTGTCGCCTTCGGTGCTGCCCAGCTGCAGCATCGGGCCAAAGCGACCAAAGCGGGCGATGATAGGCTGGCCAGTCTTTGGGTGTGTGCCGACCTCGCGGCTGGCGCCAACGGTGCTGCGGTCGATGCCGCCTGATTGCTCAATCAGCTGATGAAATGGCGTGTAAAAGCCGTGCAGCATGGCGCTTTTGGCAAGGTCCGCACTAGCGATTTTGTCAAATTCGGTCTCAACATTGGCGGTAAAGTCATAATCGACGATCTGGGTAAAATGGTCGGTCAAAAAGTCAGCGATCAGTTCCCCGCTCGGCGTCGGGATGAGCTTGCCCTTGGTGGAGCCGGTTTTCTCTTGGATGACGTCGCGCTCGACCGTTTCGCCATTGTAGGTCAGCGTGATGACGTCGCGCGGCTGGCCCTCGCCGTCGCCCTTTTCGACGTAGCCGCGGGTCTGGACGGTGTCGATGATGGTGGCGTAGGTGCTTGGGCGGCCGATGCCCAGGTCTTCAAGCTTTTTCACCAGCGAACCTTCGGTGTAGCGGGCTGGTGGCCGGGCAAAGGTTTGGCGGGCGGTGATGTCGTGGGTAGTCAGGCGGTCGCCGCTGGTAAGTGCCGGCAGCAGCTCGTCCTTGCCGCCGCCGTAGACACGCAAAAAGCCGTCAAAGGTGATGACTTCGCCTTTGGCTTCGAAGAGAAGCTCAGAAGGTGTCGCGCTTGCCCCTTCAATACGAATGGTCACTGTCGTCTTCTCGAGCTTCGCTGGTGACATTTGTGATGCCAATGTGCGGCGGCGGATCAGGTCGTAGAGGCGCTGGGCGCGTTCGTCAGAGGTGACGGTCTCGCGGGTGATGTCGGTCGGGCGGATGGCCTCGTGGGCTTCTTGGGCGCTGGCTGATTTGGTCTTGAACTTGCGCACCGTGGAGTATTCTGGTCCGTACAGCTGCTTGATAAAGTCGGTAGCACTGGCGATAGCCTGCCCACTGAGATTGACCGAGTCGGTTCGCATATAGGTGATTTTACCGTCCTGATACAGCTTCTGCGCGGCGGCCATAGTCGCCTTGGAGCCCATGCCGAGGCGGGCGTTAGCTTCCTGCTGCAGCGTCGACGTAGTGAACGGCGCTGACGGGTTGCGGGTGCCAGGTGTTTTGGTAATGTCGCTGACCGTAAACGCGGCGCCATGCAGACTCTCCAAGAAAGCGCGCGCGTCGTCCTCGGTGTCAAATTTTTGGTTCAGTTCAGCTTTGAATTCTTGCCCGTCGTGGATAAATAGCGCCGTCACCTTAAACTGCGCTGCGCCCGCAAAGGCCATGATTTCCCGCTCGCGCTCCACGAGTAGCCGCACGGCCGGGCTCTGGACGCGGCCGGCTGACTTGCCGCCAGGGACCTTTTGCCAGACCACGGGGCTGAGCTCAAAGCCCACTAGCCGGTCGAGGATCTGTCGGGCTTGCTGGGCCTGCACCAGATTCATATCCACCGTGCGCGGCGCCTTGATGGCTGCGGTAATGGCGTCCTTGGTAATCTCATGAAAAACAATCCGCTTGGTGGTCTCGATCGGTAGGTCCAGCACTTTACAGAGGTGCCACGCAATCGCCTCCCCCTCGCGGTCTTCATCGGTAGCTAGCCAAACATTTTCCTTGCCGACCGCCCTGACTGCCTTTTTCAGTTCGGTGATGACTTTTTTCTTTTCAGGATCGACGTCGTAGACGGCATAAAAATCATTGGCCACGTCGATAGGCGGCGTGCCGTCTTCTGTCTTTTTGACAATCGAGCGAATATGCCCCACGCTTGATAAAACGTGAAAATCCTTGCCAAGATACTTTTCAATCGTCTTGGCTTTGGCGGGGGACTCAACGATAACCAGATGCTTCATATCTCTATAATTATATCAAATTGCTCATGGAGGACAACTAACGGCGTTTGGTCCGAGCGGCGGCGGCGCGTGTCACGTAGCCCCATGAGGAGTGAACAATCAGCGGCAATGCACCGAAGAAGGCTGCCTTGCCGAGCTTCCGCAAAGGACGGGCAGCGTCAGGTCGATTGGCATGCTCTGCGGCATGAGCGCCTGCGAACGCAAACAGAGACACCGCTTCTGTTGCCATGGCAAGCTTGCCGGTTGGGGCCACCTGAAGATCGTTATTGCCCCGTAGTTTCGCGATGCCGGTTGCTGCGAAATTGATGCAATTACCCAGCGCAAACGTCGCCAGTACATGCTTCGGCGCGCTGCCAGAGCGCCACATTTCCCAGAGAAGCTTGGCGGTAACGAGCTTGTCAATTCCAGCGTCCACTAGTGCGCCAACTTCGCTGGCCTGTCCCGTGGCACGTGCGACGGCGCCATCAAGCGCGTCAATCGTCCGACCAGCGACCACTGCTGCCACTCCCTGCAGCGTTTCGGGCTGTTTACTCCCCTCCCATGTCAAAATACCACCCATCACACTCATGGCATTAGGAATGGTGAGGATTTTTTCTTCAAATGATCGATCAGGGGCGGTTTCAGGGTGACGCGACATAATAAAATAACTATACTGCGTTATAGCTTATTTAGCAACTTTATCGTAATGTCCAGTTGTTGGCACCAAGCGGCTTGATGAGGCCATTCATCTCTAGCATCGTGAGGGCTGTGGCGAAGTCGGCCGGACTGAGACCCGATTGTTGCTGGAGCTGCTCGCCATCACGTACGCCATTGCTCAGAAGGTCAAGGATAGCCTGTTCGGCAGGGTTGTCAGTGAGTGGGAGGCTGGCTTGGTCGGGGTTGGTGGCTGCGTGGCGTGGAGCGATAACCGAGAGAACATCAGCAGCTTCGGTGACAATGAGGGCGCCTTGTTTGAGGAGTGAGTTGCAACCCGCGGATAAGGGGCTGGTGATATTACCTGGAACGACAAAGACGTCTCTGCCCTGCGCCAGAGCGTGCGCGGCGGTATTGAGGGTGCCACTGCGCTCAGCAGCTTCGGTGATGATAACGGCGTCAGCCAGACCAGATACGAGTCGGTTACGCTCCAGAAAGCTCCAGCGATTGACGACCTTTCCCTCCCCTTGCGCCCATTCAGAAATGATGGCGCCACCCTGCTGGATGATGCGCTCGGCGAGGCGGCGATTGGCCTGGGGTGAAATCTCTGGGAGCGGGTCTGCTACCACGCCGATGACCGTACCACCAGCTTCGAGTGCCGCCGTCTGTGCGATGCCATCGATGCCAAGCGCCAGTCCACTGACGATGACGCAGCCCGCCCGGGCGAGGTCACGCGCCAAGAGCTCAGTGACCTCGCGACCATAGGGTGAAGGCTTGCGTGAGCCGACGATGGCGACCACCGGACGCGGGTCGGCTGGCAGATTTCCCATAAAACACAAGCTTTTCGGGGCCTTTGCAATAGTACTCAGTCTCTGGGTAAAATGGTGCTCATCTGGACGAATTCTATTGATTTCCATGACTTTTATTGCAAAAAGTGTTGACACTTTGTCAAATGTTTGCTATAATGGCACTTGATTGGTTGAGCAGGACTCAATCAAAAGCACCTTATACCCCCTATTCTAACTATATGTTAGGTTGCGCGCAATGGCATTAAGTATTCTTACCCTCCACTTTTTGCATTTTCACGTTACGCGCATACTAACCCCTTTAACTACCATTTCAAAGGGCTTCTCTGTTTGCACAGTGAGTACGATCAGTATTGACATGTGTCAGGCGCCGGTCTTTTGGAGTTTTGACCGCAGTCGCTTCGCTGATGAGAGACGTTCGGGTGGGTTGAAGGGTAACAAGGCGCCAGGTGATGCCCACCCTTACCTGGCGCCTTTTTAGTGGGGTCGTGACTTGGACGGACCATGGGCAATCTTGACTTTTTAGTACATAAGTAGTATAATTGATATTATGAGTAAGGCGACATCGCAGCGACATACCGTCAAAATAACACACCTTCGGGCGTTAGCGGCTGCTCGCCCCCTTCTGTTTCGGGCGGATTATCAGGTGGTGGTGTCGCAGGTTGATCGTGAGGTGCGGCGAATGGCGCAGCGACTTGACAAGAGTAAATTGCCAGCTGCCAATTTCTTTGCGGCGTGGCGACGTGAGCTGCGGCCGCGACTGGAGAAGATACAGGCTGAGACAAGTGCGACAAAGTTGCAACAAGCCTTCAAGCGAGAGATGCTCGCAGGTCCACGTGAGGCGGAAGCGTTAGTGCGGCTAGTAGTGCCGCTGCGCGAAGAGGAAGAACGGCGGGCGTTTTGCCGGGCGCAGTTCTCGCCGACTAAGGAGAAGCGGCTGTATCGGGCGGTGCGACAATTTACCGGCCAGTCTGTTGAGGACTGTGAAGCTGCTATCGCGGCCTATGAGCGCTATGAGTGCTATCGTGCGGTGGCGGCAGACCTTGGTGTGACGGTCGTGGATCCGCATGCAGGAAGGCTACGGCGCTGGCGGCAGCGCGGAGTGGCGAAGCGCCAGGTGCGGCGCCTCCGTTCGTCAGTGGCGCGTCGACAGCGACAGATTATGAGTGAGATGCAGCGCCTGGAGGGGCTGCATGACGGATTGGCGGCGCGGATTTTTGCTTTGAGGATTGATTATGTCGCTATCTTGGCGGCGCGTCAGGAGTATGAGAAGGGCTTGAGTCGGCTCAGCAAGAAGGCGGCGGAAAGTCCAGCCAAGCGTCTGGCGGTGTTCGACAAGAAGACGGAGGCGCTCAGGGCGGACTACCTCGACAGGGTGCCAGGCGTGGCGAGTCTCAGTGACGCGCAGCTCGCGGCAAAGGAGATAAATGAGGTGCTGCTCGCAGTCTTTGACTTGGACGCAACCAGCCGCAATGCGCTGATGCGGGTCTTCCAGGAGTATCGGACACTGGTGCGTGAGCGCGAGGCGCTAGAAGATCAAGTGGCGCTATAGTCTCTTGTCCGTGCGATCAGATGCTTGGCAGCGTTGGCATATTCCTTCAAGTTCGAAATGATGGTGCTGCACCTGAAAATGGTGCTGGCGACTGATGTAGCTGATCAGCTGCTCCAGCTCTGGCGTCTCGAGAGGGATAGCATTTTTGCAGCGTGTGCAGTACAAGTGGTGGTGATGAGGCATAAAGGGCTCGGCAAGCTCGTAGTGTAACTTCCAGCCAACATGGATGGTGTTAATGATATGGAGACGGTGAAATGTCTCGAGGATGCGGTAGACGCTGGTGCGATTTGTATGGGGGCATGCCTTGGTGATCTCGGCGATGGTGAGCGGAACCTCGGAGTTCATCAGTGCTTGAAATACCTCAGTGCGGGAGTCGGTGAGGCGAAGGTGGTGTTGTTTAAGAATGCGGCCCAGTGCGTCCATGTCGCTATTATAGCACTTATTGCGACAAAGTTGCAATAAGTGCCGGAAGTGTGCCATACTGAGCAGCGATGGAATCTGCAATACAACGAGTGATGAGCCTGTCGCAGCTCATCCCCTCCCCTGAGGTCGATGCGGCATTTATGGCGCTGCGCCGTGAAGTGGCGCAGGCGGCAGAATATCCGGATATTACGCCGGAGATGGCGGCGGAGTTGCGGCGACGCTGCGCGATGATTGAGCGGGAGACGGAGCAGCAATGGGCGTATGATATCGCCCAGGCTGAGCGACCGCAAGAGATGATAGAGAATGCGCCTCACTATGAGGTGTATGGTGAATTGGTGCGACGCGAATTGTCATTAGTGGCGCGCACTGGGCTGGTGCTGGATCGTCATGCAGAAGTGGCGATAATCGGGAGTGGTCCCCTGCCCCTCACGGCATGGTGGGTGCGGCGCTTAACTGGAGCGTGGTTGACGCATATCGACATTTCGGAGGACGCCATCCGCGCCTCGGAGTGCGTGGCTTGTGCGCTTGACTGGAAGTGCGAGCATATCTTATCAGACGGTCAAGAGGTGTCACTGGATCCGGAGCGATATGACATGATATATGTCGCTGGTCTCGCGGGGCGCGACGGCCAGGAGAAGCAGCGGATTATCGATAGCGTACTGTGCGGGTTAAAGCCAGAGGGGCGTATCGTTATGCGGAGCGCGCGCGGAGTGCGGGGGTTGCTGTATCCAGCATTTTCGGTAGACGATATCCATGGTATACAATTGAAGGAAGCGTATCATCCAACTGATGATATTATCAATTCGGTATATGTGTATGGAAAGGATGGGAATGGAGAAGATTGAGCTTTATCTGATCAATGGCGCGCTGGGTGCTGGTAAAACGACATTGTTGCAATACCTGCTGAGTCAGGAGCGGTTTCAGGGGGCGCGGGTCATTGAGAACGAATTTGCGGCCGAAAGTGTGGACACGGCAGTGCTCAGTGCGCATGTCGAGGAGGTGGCAACCATCGCCGGGGACTGTATTTGCTGCAGTACGGGTGATGAGCTGCTAACGGCGCTACGGGCCTTTGCGCGCAGCGGTGACGGGCCGGTCATCATCGAGTCGACAGGAGTGGCGAACACGCTGAAAGTGATCGAGAAATTAGTGGTGAACGATGTGTTCGAGCAGTATACACTGGCGCAGTCGCTTTATGTAGTGGACGGGCTGGAGACCGATGGTGGTCAGCTGAGCGAGGTGATGCGCCGCGAGGCGGAGGCGGCGGATATCGTCCTGGTGAGCAAGCTAGACATGCTGCCAGTTGCCGACCGTCGGGCGCTGCATGAGGCGCTCACCGCCCAGGGCCTGTCGCATATCGTTGCCATGGATCATGGTGTATTCCCTCTCGCGGAGCTAGGCGAAACATCTCATATCTTGGCATACTTTACGGAGTATGATGGTGAGATCGCGATGAGTGATACGCCGACCTATAGCGTTATCGATACGGCAGCATTGGCTATCGCGCCAGAGCAACTCGAGCGTGTTTGGGCGACAATGTCGCAGCAGTATGGATTGCGACGCCTGAAGGGCGGGATTACTGATGGAGTGCGTCAGTGGCATGTCGAGGCGACGCCGCGTCAGTTCGTACGGCGTCCCGGTGACGTGCCGCATAAATTGGTACTGATCGGCGAGCGAGCGCATGAGGTAAGCCGGGCGATCTTTTTACGGGAGCTGGGGCTATGAGCGAGGTGTCAACGCGCCAGGCTGTAGATGCGCTGCTTGAGCAATATCGGCAGTACCTCGCGTATCAATCCGAGGTAGATGCACTTGAACGTCAGTTGGCGAAGCAGAAGCTGCGGGGTGAATCAACAGAGGCGGCGAGCCAGCTCTTGGATGAGCGACGAGCTGCCATCAGTCAGCTTTCGGATGCGATGACGTTCGCAACTCCGCTGATTTGGGTTATGTATAAGTATGAGGCGTATCAGCATGAAGCGCAGCCGATACGTACCATGCACGATCTGCGACTCCACTGTGCGAAGCCCGGCTATATCTGCACGAAGCGGATGCAGTTTTTAAATGCGTACTTAACGTCGCGCGGGCGCGTACCTTTGAGTGATGATGAGCAGTATCCTGACGCACTTTCGCTCGATATGATTTATGAAACATTGTCGCAATTGGAAGAAGACGTGACATTACTGGAACAGTGGCGGCACTACGAGTACTTTACTAAAGATGGCGTGGTGAAGAAGTGGCAAAATTATATCGATAAAAATTCGTAAGGCTCTTCTGGCGCCGGGATGGCGGTAATGGTCGGTGCGGTGATATGGTAATCTCGGCGGTTTGCGTGGTCAACATGCTGAAGTGTGCCACGAATATGCACCCAGCTGCCTTCGCGAGACGGTAGTGGTGCCTGCACGAGGAAATGCACCGGAGTGCTGTCTACCGCGCAGCAGCTAATGATATAGCGCGTGAGGCGGAACTGGCCAGCGGCGGCGGGCTGCACAAAACCGATGGCGTCTATCGTCGTGCCATCAAAGTAGCCAGGCTGATCGCAGTCGGCAAAGGCGAGGTGCCACTGGTGAAGAAAGGGCATCGCTCTTTCGCCTGGTGGTTGAGGGTGGCGACAGTGTGTCCCCTCCTCTGCGGCAACGAACTCATTGCGCTGGGTGCTGGCGCGGGAAGACAGGGGTTGTGGCGGCAGTAGGTAGCCGAGGAGGATGACGACAATAACCATCCAGGAGATGAGTGATGGGCGGGCGTGGCGTGGCGCAGGCCGAGGAGGCCGGCGTAGCTGCAGTGCTGCGTCAAGCAGGAGGAGTCCAAGTCCGATGAGAGCGACGATGACCGTAAAGAGGTGGTATCGGGGGTGGATGTAATTATCGAGCTGTCCCCTGCTGGCTAAAAATAGCAAATAACTACAGACTGCTATGCTGGCGATGCTACGAAAAATATTAGCGAACATAGAGATTAACCCCCACGCCGATAATGAGCGACAATGTTGCGATAAGACCCATGACAAGCAGAATGAACCGCCAGCGGAAGGTGGTTTTCATCAGCATAATCAGCTTGATATCTATCATCGGGCCGGCCAGTAGAAAGGCCAGGAGCGATCCTGTCGTAAAGCTGCTGGCATACGCCAGGGCGAAGAAGGCGTCGACGCTGGAGCAGATGGATACGATGAAGCCGAGCGCGATCATGGCGATGACCGAAAGAATGATGTCGCCGCCGAGTGCATTGATGATGTCGCGCGGAACGAAAACCTGTGTTGCCGCCGCGATCATGGCGCCAAGCATCAACATGGTGAATAATTGCCAAAATTCATTCCGGCCATCGGTGAGAAGCCGCTGCAGGCCTGGGGCGCCGTGATGCGACCGACAGCTTGCCTGAAATGCGGGCTGCAGGATGGTCGCTGGCTTGAGGCGTGCGACAATTGTCGCGACAGCGTGGACGATCACAAGTGCAAAGAGGATGCGCCACCATACCATCTGCGGCTGAAAATGAAACGCACTCATAGTGGCGATAATAGTGATGGGGTTCAGGATGGGCGCCGCAAACAGAAAGCTTATGACATCGGCAGGTTTCAGGCCGTGGGCGAGGAGGCTGCGGGCAACCGGTACGTTGCCGCATTCGCAGACGGGCAGCGCCATGCCGATCATCGACAAGGTGAGGCGGCGCAAGACGGCTTGTTTTGGCAGCAGCTTGACGAGGCGCGCGGGCGGCAAGAAGCGACGGATGAGGCCAGAGATGATGATGCCGAGAATGAGAAATGGCGTGGCCTCAACGATGATACTGAGCGTGAGAGTGAGAAAATCCTGGAGCGGCGGTCCGAGAGTTTGCGGCCATGTCGCTGGCGGGTTCTGGAGGATGAGGAGAGCGAGCGAAGGACTGCAGAGATAGATGATCAGTCCAGCGCTGATAAGGCTAAGCCATGTCAGATGCGGGCGAAAGCGCTGTAGCGTACGTGTGAGCTGTTTCATGGGCGAGCCTCGATAACGAAGCTCGTGGCCTCTAGGTGGCCATCGAGGAAGTCGGTGATGCAATTACTGGCTTGGGGGATGACCCATTCGCGAAAGAGCGCACGCTCGTCGTCGTTAAAATTCATCAAGACGAATTCGTCAGTCGGCACGCGGCGACGCAATAGGCTATCGGTGCCGATGCGGACATGCCAAAAGTTAGCGCCGACGTGGGCGTGGAGCGATTTGAGGCCGTTGCTGCCAGCGTCTCGCCCGCCCCGGCGGATGCGAATTTTGCCAAAATCAAGGTCGGTATCATCATGCACGACCAGGATATCGTCGAGGGATAATTTATAAAAATCAAGCAAGGCACGCGCCGAGAGGCCGACTTGGTTGTAGTAAGTGGTCGGGCGTACAAGCAGTATCTTTTCGCCTTGATGCGTCACTTCGGCGATGTCAGCGTGGAATTTGGGCTTTGGCTGAAAGTGGGCGCTCTTCGCAGCGGCATAGGCGTCAAGCACAACAAAGCCAGCGTTATGCCGAGTGTGGGTATACTTGGCGCCGGGATTGCCGAGGGCGAATATCAGTTTCATGGGCGCGCTTTCCGGGGAGCCTTGGTGGCTATTTTTTCTGCCTCTTTCGCCTCCTTGTAGGCTTTGGTGACGGGCGCCTTGCCTGCTGCCACGCGTTCGCGGTTTTTCTTCAGCTGTTTTTCGTCGCGGAACGATAGCTTGATGGGTGTGCCAGCAAAGTCAAAGGCTTCGCGCAGGGTGCGCTCCAGGTAGCGCTTGTAGCTCCAGTGGACGAATTTCAGGTTTGAGCCGTAAATGACGAACCACGGTGGCGCAACGTCGGTTTGCACCATGTAGCGCAGTTTTGGATGGGAATTTTTCAGACCAGCCGGCGGATGAGCGGTGACGGCTTTTTGCAAGAGGTCATTCAGCTGCCGGGTTTTTAATTCCTGACGGCGGCGCTGGTGAATGTCGAGCGCCAGGTCGAACAACTTAGTAACGTTTTGCCCCGTCACTGAGCTAGTGAAAATCAGCGGTGCGTATGGTGTAAACTTGAAATGATAGCTGATCTGTGGCGCTAATGCGTCACGCGTAAAGGCGTCCTTGCCCTCCACTGAGTCCCATTTACTGACCACCAGCACCAGACCCTTCCCTGCTTCGTCGATGATGCCGGCCAGGCGCTGGTCGAGGCCGACATTTAGTTCATTGACGTCCATCAGCAGTAAACAAACATCGGCTTCGTTAATGGCCTGCATGGTGCGCAGGACGGAAAATTTTTCGATACCAGTTTCTTGCTTGCCCTGGCGGCGAATGCCGGCGGTATCCAGCAGTTCAATGGTCTGCTGGTTGTAGCGAACTTGGACGCGGTTGACGTCGCGGGTGGTGCCAGCGATGTTCGCGACGATGGCCTGCTGCTTGCCCGCCAAGGTATTAAAAAGGTTGCTTTTGCCGACGTTTGGCCGGCCGATGAGCGCCACGCGCACGATGTCGTCGTCTGGTGTTTCGATGGCTGGTGGCAGCAGTTCGGCCAGGGCGTCCAGTAGCTCAGAGATGCCACTGTTATGTTCGGCTGAGGTGCGGATGATGGTCTTGATGCCCAGGCGCTTAAATTCGTCCAGCGGGAGTGCACCCTTGAGGTCAACTTTGTTAGTGACCAGCAGGACGGGTTTTTTGCTTTTCAGGGCTTTTTTGGCGATCAGGCGGTCGGAGTCGGTGGGGTGCAGGGTGCTGTCGACCATGACGAGGATGACGTCGGCGCTCAGGACGGCGTCGTCGATTTGCTCCTGGATGGTGGCTTCGAAGTCGTCTTCAGCGGTTTTGAGGCCGGCGGTGTCAACGAGCCAGAAGTGTGCTTCGTCGCCCTCGCGACGGTAGCTCACCTTCCCCATGACGCTGTCGCGGGTGGTGCCGGCCTCGCGCGCGACGATGGCGGTGCGGGCGCGCGTCAGGCGGTTAAATAGTGAACTTTTGCCGACATTGGCCTGGCCGATGATGGCGACGGTGGGTAATTTGCTTTTCATAATTAGAGGTAATTATACCAAAAATTCGGTCGTTTGGCGAGCGTAAGCATTACTCAGAGTATGTTGAATACACCTTTATTGCTATGGTTGTCTCATAAAATATAAGCTACTCGTTAGTCGGGAGCGGTGCTGGGGTAGCTGCCGCCTCTGGAGTTGCGGTGACAGTAACGGTAGCTGTGGCAGTTGGCTGTTCGGGGGCGACATAGCCGCATTCGGGGCTATTTGGGACAGCGGTGAGACCGCCTTGTTTATGTCCCACGAAGTAGTACAAGAGAGTGGTGCCATCACAGGCTTTATTTATAAACCCCTCATTAAACTTCTCAACTCTCTGCCAGTCAAGGTATGGCGGGCCGTCATCTTCTGTCGTCAGTTGCTCGGGTTGAGCTGTCGGCACTGATTCCCCTGCCGTCGCAGTGGCCGTCGGGGATTGCCGGTTGGCATGATTGCGATTGTCGCAGGCGGCAAGGGTCAGCAGGGCCGCTGCCGTTCCAATGATTGCGCCGCATTTGATAAGTAGTTGATTGCGCCGATTTTCACCACCCAGCCGCTCGCCCTGTCTCATGGCATATCTCCCCGCTCACTTAAATGAATACTACATAAATAATATCACCAAATTCTCGCTATGGCAAGTCGATCTTCCGCCACTCACCGCGCCGTATATCACCCAGCGAATAATTGCCAAAATCAGTGCGGTGCAGTTTTTTCACGGTGTAGCCGAGTGCGGCGAAGGTGCGGCGGATTTGGCGGTTGCGGCCTTCGCTCATCTGGACGATCCAGCGCCGTTCGTCGCCGTCGTGCTGGCGTTCCAGGCCGAGGCGACTGATGCCGTCGGGCAGATTGATACCAAAATCGCTGATCATCTGGCGGTGCAGCGGCTGCAGGTCGGCGTCCAGCGTCACCAGGTAGCGCTTGGTTTTCGCGAACGACGGATGGGTCATCTGGTGGGCAAAATCGCCGTCATTCGTCAGTAAAATGAGCCCAGAGCTGTCCTTGTCCAGACGCCCGACGGGCTTGAGATGATGTAGCTCGGGCGGCAAGAGCATGTAAATGGTCGGCACCCCGCCCTGCGAGGCGCGCGAGCAAAGGTAGCCGGTCGGCTTATGCAGTAGGATGAGTTGATGGTGCTGGGGTGCAATGACTTGTCCGCTATGGCGCACGGTATCGTCAGCCGCCAGATGCTGTCCCAGATGAGCCGGCGCGTCGTTCACGGTAATCTTCCCTGCTGCTATCAATTCATCCGCTGCCCGGCGCGACACACCGAGTGACAGGGCCACGAATTTATTGAGGCGGTGTGGCGTGGCTGATGAGGGTGTGGTGCTAGACATGGGAGCTTTGGATCGGAAAGGCATTGGCTGGTGGCTGAGGACTTGGCGGTGCGGTTGGCATCGGCGCGACTTGCGGCATCGGCGCATTGTCAAGTGACGCCGGTGCGACCTCTGGGGTCGGGGCTGGTTGTGGCGGTACTACGCTTGGCTGGGGCCCTGGTGCAGGTGCAGGCGTGACCGGCATGGCGGTGAGTTCTGGCATCGCAGCAGCTGGCTGTGGCGGCTGCGGTATAGCAGGTGGCTCTAGCGCGGTGGTTGGGGTGGTCACCTCTGGTGCTGGCTGCGTTACTACGGGTGTTGGCCGGGTAGCCATGCCATGCAGCTCCTGCTCGATCATCTGTGTCAGATCAGGCTGCGCGCCAGCTTCTATGGGGCTGAGAGGGTGAATGACTCGCTCGCCGAGGTTGCTAGGGCGCGGTGCTGACGAAGAAAACGGCGCGGTCGGTCGTGGCAAGCTGGCGGCGGGCGTCGGCTGGGTAGCGGATGGTACTGTTGGCGGAGCGACGGGTTGCGGCATCGGCGGCATCATGCCTGGCTGCGCTACTGCGGGCTGTGGTGATAGTTCGTCCACGGTCGGGCGACTCGCTGGTTGCGGCACCATCTGTGGCAGGTCGTCGAGGACTTCGTGAACCGTTCGCACCACATCCTCGATACCAACCTGTGATTTCACGAGATAGCGGTCGGCGCCGAGCTGTTCGCCGCGCTGGCGCTGGTCTTCCGAGGAAAGCGCTGTCATCATGATGACTTTCACGTCTTTGGTCTCGGTGGTCGAGCGCAAGATGTCCAGCATGTCAAAGCCGGAAATTTTTGGCATCATCACGTCGCTGACGATGAGGGCCGGGCGTTCTTTGATTGCCATTGCCAATGCTTCTTCACCGTCGCCCGCCGAAACGATGTCGTAGCCCTCGGCCAAGAGTCGAACGCCGTAGATCTCGCGCAGGCTCTTGTCGTCTTCTACTAGTAAAATCTTTGCCATAACTACCTCCTACTATACAAAAGTTTGGCGAAAAAGACCATAGCGCTTATGGTTTAGGTGCGTGGCGGGATGGTCAAGTTGGCTGAGCGACTGGCTGGCTGCGACTGGACAAGTTGCTGTGGTGGTGGCGTGATGGGCGTCTGCTGAGGGACTGCGGGCTGCGGCTGAGGAAAGGTTTCTGGCGCGGGCTGCGGCTGGGCGGCAGACAGTGCGGCGACATGCTGCTCGATATCTGCCAGACTCATGGTCGCGAGGTTTGGCTGGGCTGGGGCGACAGGCTGTGGCGGCGCTATAGCTGGTGCAGGCGTGGCGATATCAGGGGTGGTGGGCGCTACCTCTGGGGTTGGCGCGATGATTGGTGCAACGTCGGCGGGTTGTAGTGCGACAGCGTCTGTACTACGCGTGCGTGGAATTTCTAAGAAGAAGGTGCTGCCTTGCCGGTATTCGCTTTCCACCCAGAGGCGGCCTGACATATGCTCAGCCAAACGGCGACTGAGGTAGAGCCCGAGACCAGTGCCACCGATTTCGCGGGTGTCAGAATTGTCCACCCGATAAAATTTTTGGAATAAGTGCGAGATATCTTCGGCGGGGATGCCGATACCGCTGTCTTGGACGCTGATGGTGATGACGGCGTCGTCGCCGGTGACGTCAACGGCCACCTGCCCCTTGGGGGTGTACTTGATGGCATTCTCTATGAGGTTAGCGGTTACTTCGCGTAGGTGGTCGGGGTCAACGTGGACATAAAAAACGGGCTGGACGGTGCGTTCGGAATTTTGCAATTCGGCATTAGTGGCGGGACGGTAGACGTACTCCAGGCCTTTTTCCTGAGCTTTCGGCGCCAGACCTTCAAAGATGGTGCCGACGAATTCAACGACATTGATAAGTCGCGGCTCGGTCTTGAGGCGGCCGTCCTCTGCCCGGCTGACGTCGAGGAGGTCTTGAAAGAGGCGGCCCAGGTGCTGGGCGGATTCGTGCGCCTTGGTGATAAAATCACGCGCTTTCTCGTCAATCTGCGCCGTCGCCGGGTTCAGTGCTAGGCCCAAGTAGCCCTCGATGGCGGCGACTGGGGTGCGCATTTCGTGACTAGCAGTGGAGATGAATTCAGCCTGCTGACGCTCCTCGGCTTTTTCCTTGGTGATGTCGCGAAATACCACGATGATACCCTCCCCGTTCTTACCGACTGGCGAGGCGACGATGGAGACCATGAGATGCTTGTCTGAGCTAGTCTTGAGGAGTAATTTGTCGGTGTGGGCTGGCTGGTTGGTCCTGAGCGCCTGAGCGACGGGGTTGTCGATATCGGCGGTATCGCGGCCATCGGCGCCGATGAGCTTGATGACACTTTGCCACTTGAGACCCAGTGCATCACCCTGGTTCCAGCCGATGATGCGCTGAGCGGATGGATTGATAAGGTCGATAATTCCCTCGCGCGAAATGGCCAGCACACCGTCGTCGATGGTGTTGATGACGACGTCAGATTTGCCTTCGACGGCGGAGAGTTTGTGCTTGAGGTCGATGAGTGTGCGCTGGCGCCTCGGCGGCCACAGATGGAGAATGCCCATGGCGACGGCGGTGAGGGCGCTCAGGCCGGCGACAAGGTCGCTGATGGACTCGCCGATGGAAAGCCGGTAATTGGCGGGGGTAAAGCGCGCCCAGGCGTACAAGAGAAGGATGGCGACACTGGCAAGCAGGACTGCTCTACACAGCCGCTTGAACCAAACCTGAGAAATGTGCCCCTTTCGAGGTAGTGCGCCCCCCTGACTCATGCCTTTTATTATGACGGGTGGGGGTAAAAAGCGCAAGGGGGATGGGTTGGTGGGAGTGTGGAGTGATATACGATATAGTAAGAGTATGGCGCGATACAATATGGCGAAGGTGATAACGGTAGTCTGTATTTTTTCGACCATCATTCTTTTTGTCTTGGCGCAGACTGGTAGGCTGGCCGAGCTTTTTTCGCCAGCTATTGCTTATACCTTATACATCGGTAATTTTGCCTGCCTCGTGGCGAGCCTTATATTTTTCATTTGGCAGAAAGCTCACAGGGACATGCCTCGCCGACGGGAGCGTGAGGCGCTGGAAACGTATGCGCGGCTGGCTGATGAAGGCGCACTGCAGAGTCGTGCGAGTGACGCTATGACCATCGATGCGGAGGTGTTTTGGCGGTTGCAGCAATATGGTGATACGGTGACCATCTCGGTGGCAAAGATGAATCCGCTCCGTGTGCCTCAGGTGGGAACCCGAGCGATGGTTGCGCCACTGGGCAATCCAGATAATACTGTGGTCGTGAAGGTAGTGAAGCGCGAAGGAGAGCTGATGACCATATCCCCTGTCAGTGACGCGCCGCGAGCTCGGCGCTAGACTTTGCGGCGAAGATATGCTAATATGGAAGGAGCTGGCCTCATCGTCTAACGGTTAGGACACAAGGTTCTCATCCTTGCAATCGGGGTTCGATTCCCCGTGAGGTCACCAGATTTTGTGAAGGGAGACTCGCCTGTATGTGGGCGAGTCTTTTTATCGCTTGAGCTACTCCCCGAGTGCCTCGATGGCTTCGATGAGTTTGCGCGGGGTGATATCGGCCTTGATGAGGTAGCCGTCGACGCGCTGGAGGATGCTGGACTTGGCTTTGTCGTCTTGTTCGAAATTGGTCATAATGAGGATCTTGCTATGTGGCACTAAGTCGGTATCGTGGGTACGCAAGGCGTTTAGAATTTCATCACCGCGCTGCTCGGGAAGCATCAGGTCGAGAATGATGAGGTCAAAGGGCTGGTTGCGCGCCATGACCAGGCCGTCATTGCCATCGACCACCCAGGTGACATCATAGCCAGCTTTTTGCAGGCTGCGCACATACATTTCGCCGATAAAACGGTCGTCTTCTACGCATAAAATAGTGTGAATTGGCATGATATATTCCCTCCCTTTGATCATCCTCGATACATCGCGTGATTTTTAATCCATCCCCCGCCCCGCCGAATGAGTTGTCGGTTCAGCTGGCCGTCTTCCAGTAGCTGGTCTTTGACCGTGGCGTAGATGGGCAAGGTGAAGGAAAAGACAGAGCCCTCGTTCTCTTTCGAGCGGGCGGTGATGGTGCCTCCATGGCTTTCGACAAAGGCTTTGCAGAGGTAGAGGCCGATACCAGTGCCGGCGACGGCTTCGCGGGAGCGGTGGGAGCGGTAAAACTTGTGAAATAAGTTTTTCACGACGTTGGCGGGCATACCGACACCGTTGTCGGTGACGGAAATTTCGATAAAATCACCTTTTTGGGCGGCGGCCAATGTGATGGTGCCACCCTCGAAGCTATATTTGATGGCGTTATCGATGAGGTTAGAGATGACCTCGCCGATACTGGAGCGGTCGGCGGCGACGGTAGGAAGGTCGTCGGGAATGGCAACGGTCAGGAGGCGATGCTGGGTGGAGGCGCGCAGCTGCATGTCGTCGGCGATGGAGGCGTAGATGTGGTTGACGTGGTCCTCGGCGAGATGGACTTTCAGGTGGTGGCGATCGAACTTGGCAACGTTCAAGATATTGTTAATATAGCCAGAGAGACGGTTGGCGGACACGGTGAGTCGTGCCAGGAGCTGTGGCTCGTCGCCCTTGAGGCGGCCTGCGAGCTCCTGCTCCAGAACATCAAGGTAACCGCGGATGATGGTGATGGGGCCGCGCAGCTCGTGGGCGGCGAAGGAGATGAAGTTGAGGTCTTCTTCCTCTGGAGCGTACTGGTCGGTGCGGTCAAACAGTATGATGATGGTCTCGCCGGGCGCGCCCTTTTCGTAGGAGGCGACGATGTCAAAGTAACGGGTCTTGGCGAAGCTGCCAGTGTCAGTGGGGATGCGGCGCCAAGTGCGCTCGGCTTTCAATTTGTCGCTGTCAACGCCCGCTAACCAGTCGGTCAGTGACTCGTCGTCCAGGAAGTCGAGTGCCAGGTAGGTATCACCCTGAGGGGTGCGGCCGATGGGGGCGGCCTTGTTGGCTGAGATGATCTGTTTGTGCTCATTCATGATGACGACACCGCAGCTGGTGTGGTTTAGTGCTTGGGCCATCAAGTCAGTACTTGTTACGGTAGCGACTCCCTGCTCTGGCGCTGCTGGCGGGTTGTAGATGGCATGAAGGACGGCCTTGAGGCCAGTTCGGGCATGCTGTTTGGCATTTGGATGCGGCGGCGTGGTGGTGGTTGGTTCGCCAATTTTATAACTGATGGCGGCCAAGATGTCATAGAGGGCATCACTGGCGGCATAGAGTATGATGAGCGATAGGGCACTGCCGGCGACAAAGATTCCACCAAGGATGAGCCAGGTGCTTAGGGAGCTGATGGATGTCAGCCCGCTGAGGATAAGAATGGCGCCAATGATGAGTGCCAGGAGGAATTGAGAGCCCAGTGCCAAGCTTACCAGCAGTGTTTTGTGGTATTTGAGAAACGTTTTGACGGATGTTGACTGGGGCTCTACTCCCACGAAACGCCCCCGCGCCCAGCGACGAAGGCGCCCACCCAGGTCTGGCCACGCACCAGTGGCACGTCCTTCCCGTCCGCATCAAGGAGGCGAAGTGGTGCAGTCATGCCCTCTTTCTTCCAGGTTGCCTCTTTGGCAGTACCGTTCTGGAAGATGGTCGCTTTGCCTGAGCCGGTGGTCACCAGGTCGTCATAGCCATCAGGGCCAGGGCGTCGCTCAGTCGTCGTTTCAAGGGCGACGATAACTTTCGGGCTAATCTGCCCATGTTCGCGGTCACGGTGCGGCTGCCCTGCCAGGAAACGTTGGTAGGTGTTCGAAGCCTTGTCGTAGGTGTAGTGGGTGTTGTAGTTTGCAGAGCTAAAATTGAGCCGAATAGTCGAAGCGGTTGGTGTGTCAGCTGCTTTTTCGTCGATACGGGCAAAGCTGGTGAAGGTTGACTGGGTGTAGCCCTTAGCAGCATTCAATTGGTCAAGCTTTTCGCCTGAGGTATAGACATTATGCGGTGCATAACGGTCGCGAGCGCGCCAGTAGGAACCGCCGTTGAAGAATTGGTCGATATCGCGGTGGTTTGCGCGGACTGCCTGGAGTGCATTGTCGCTGCCGCCGACATGGGCGATGGAGGCCTGGTACGGCGCGCCCCAGCCGAGGTAATAGATGCGGAGGCTACGGACGGGGCCGATCTGACTTGGCTTGTCACCCTGATACACGGCCATAAAGCGCGTGATGCCACCCTCTGCTGGCGCCTCATAAACCACGCCGGCATGCTTCAGGCCTGACTGTGGACGGGCCTCGGGACTGTTCTCGATCATGACGGCAGTGACGGGCTTTTTGCGCGCCGCGTCGTCGGCGACTTGCTCACCGGTAAGAAGTGAGTAGAATTTTTCATCTGGCTTTTTCTTGAAAAAGTTGAGCGGATGGTCGCCGCGTGAGCTGATACTGGTGATGGCGACGATAAAGACGCCAGCGATGATAGCGGCGGCCAGCACGAGGATGATGGCCATAAGGTGCCGCTGACACCAGCCTTTCAGACCTTTTTTCTGAGTGGTTGTTGATAGCTTTGGTGATGGTTTGGGCTTGCGAACGTACATGGGTATATTATACCACAAGCGGGATGGGCCTGCGGGGCGATCTACAGGTGGCCAAGGGCGGTCTGGAGGCGTACTAGCGCCTGCTTCTTGCCGATGAGTGCTAGCGTGTCATTCAGCTGCGGGCTAAATGGTGCCCAGGTGGTGGCAATGCGTACCAGGCTAAACAAAATGCCTGGTTTTTGTCCCGTTGTTTCGAGCAATTGGTTCAGTGTCGACTGAATGCTGTCTGGGTTCCAGTCATCAAGTTTGGCAAAAGCATCGTGGCTGGCCTGCAGTAGCTGACGTCGCTCATCTGAGGATAGTTTTTTGAGCTGCTTATTGCCGTCAATCAAGCTCATATCAACCACTGGTTCAGCAAAGAAATAATCGGTCAGCACTGGCAAATCACGCAGGGTTTTCAGACGGTCCTGCGCCAGCGCCAGTACCTGTCGGCGGTATGCTTCAGGGTGTTTTTTGGCGCTTTCGGGCCAGAAAAATTCTGATCGCTGCAGTAGTTCATCGAGCGGCAGTTCACGAATAAATTGCCCGTTCATCCACAGCAGGCGCTTTTCATCAAAGCGCGCTCCAGAACGCTGAATGCGGCTAAGGCTGAACTTGGCGACCAATTCATCGTGCGTAAAGACTTCTTGCTCCGTGCCGTCATTCCACCCCAGTGTGGCGATAAAACTCAGCATAGCCTCTGGCAGATAGCCATCGCGAATATAATCCAGTACATCTTTCGCGCCGTCGCGTTTGCCGAGTTTTTTGTTACCCTGCTCATTCATGATGTGCGGCATATGGGCAAAAATCGGCCGCTCCAGCTCGAGCGCCTCGTACAGCGCCAGAAAGTTCGGCATACTAGAGATAAATTCCTGGCCGCGAATGACGTGTGTGATCTGCATCTCGGCGTCATCAACGATATGCGCAAAATTGTATGTCGGGTAGCCATCTGATTTAATGAGGATAATGTCATCGATCACTTCTGGACTGGTCGTGATGTCGCCCATCACCTCATCGTGATACGAATAACTCTTCGGTGTTGACTTAAAGCGCAGCGGACGGGTGCCGTCCCAGGCAGGCAGCTCTTCAGGGCGATGATCACGGTAGCGGAAGGCTCGCTTTTCGGCCTGGGCTTGGTCGCGAAAGGCTTGGATCTGCTCTGGCGTGTACGGGTCGGCATAGGCGAGCCCTTTGTCGATCAGCTTTTGCGCCCACGCGTGGTAGTGGTCCAGGCGTTCAGACTGGACATAGGGACCAAAATTGCCGCCAACGTCAGGACCTTCATCGTACATGATGCCAATTGCCTTCAGGCTAGAGATCAGATGTTCGCGGCTGCCTGGCACTTCCCGCTTCTGGTCAGTGTCTTCGAGACGCAGCACAAAGCTACCGCCGGCCTGGCGCGCTACAAGATAGGCAAACAGCGCAGTGCGGATACCGCCGACATGCAAAAAACCGGTTGGTGATGGAGCAAAACGAGTTCGAATAGTCATGAGGTGATTATAGCATAATTACGGTCGCGATGGCGGCAGTTCGCGGCCAGGCTCGGCGCTAACGACGAAGACATAGTGCGGGTCTGTGCCCACATCTGGGTTCGCAGCGCGGTAGTCTACCGTAATATGCCGAGCGATGTCCGGATGACAGTAGGTATCGACGATATCTTGCAAGATGCGTTGCTTTTCCTCGGCGGTCGTCTGGTGCGGAAAGAGCGTGCCGTACTTTTCCAGGACCTGTGTGCGGCAAAGCTGTGATGCATCACACTCAGGCGGTACCTGATGCGTCACGCCGTCGAGGTACTCACTGTGCTCTCGAAGGAGCCTAATGAGGGTGTTTCGCAGTGGCATGATGTGTATGTCGATGAATCTTTGGCGCTTAAGGAGTGAGTGCAATTTCCTCTCAAGCGCATCGTGCGCACTGGAGCCGCCCCTGTCAAGCGCCTCAATGGCCTCGAGGCGCTCACGGTGGATATTATGACCGCGGGCGGCAGTTATGGCCTCCTCCTGTGCGGCCAGGCGGGCTTCTTGTACCTCTAGATCGGCCAGTGCGCGTCGCACTTCTTCAACGGCCCGCTGTGCCATCAGACGCTGGGCGCGAATGTTTTCGAGATTTTCCTCCACCGTCGGTTCATTGTCGGCCACTTTGGGCGCTGGTTTGGTAGCGTATTCCGTATATGATCCCATGATGAATCTCTTTCTCGCCACCCAAATTATACTCTGTGCTGGTGATTATAGCACCGAGGTGACGAATTTACAAACTCGTGGCGATCTTGTCAATCTGCTCACTCGACAGCGGTGCGTGGGTGTCGATGCGGTAGAGGACGCCGCCATTCACCCACTGGGCGGATGAGCCAGTGTGGTAGATAGTAAGCCCCTGGGCGGTCGTCACTGTCGGGTGCTGGTCGGCCAGGTGGTGCTGCAGCGCAGCGGAGTCCCAGGTGCTGCGACGCTGGGTAATGGTGTACGAATCAGCACTGTCGGCGTAGGCGAATTGCATACTGATCTCATCGTTTTTATAGGTGATAGGTCCCCTGAGCGCATAGCCAGTTGGGCGATATCCTGGGTAGCTGGCGTTGATGCCGGACTGCACCGCGGCCATACGTACCGAGACGTTTGGCATGGTGAGGTAGGTAAAGTAACCGCCAAGGAGCATCACCGACAGACCGATGGAGCCGAGGCTCAGCCAACGCGCCAGTGGGCTGCGCTGTTTTTTAGCGCGACGGGTTTTTCGCGAGGAACGCGGGGTCATTTCATGGCGCAGAGCGGCCTCTATGGCTTCATTTTTCAGGAGCGGGGCGGGCTTTGGCTGAGCGATAACTGCGGGTGCTGACTGAGGGGTGGTGGTCTGTGGCTGTTTCGAACGCTCTAGGTGTTCCAGGCGTTTTTGGGTAGCCACTGGGGCGGCGACGCGTGGTCGCTGCTGCGGAGTGCGCTTCTGGGCGCGAACAGTGACGGGGTGGGTTTGTGCGGGGCGGTCGACTGTGGTCTGGGTCGGTGGGGTTTGCGGCGCCGCAGGGGTCGGCGACGTAGGAGTAAACTTGCTGATGGCAGCGTGCACTGGCACTGAAAGATCGCGCTGCTTTGCTGGGCGACTCACGTGCCGGCGATTCAGGGTGGCTGAGCGCTGGATGTGGCGTTTATGCACTGCTGAGACGCTGGCGCCTCTCTTGACAGTGACTGAGTGTGATGATGGCGTAATCTCTTTCGAATGTACCAGCTCGCTCGCCTTCAGCGGCAGCCCGGTGACCGGGTCGTAGGCCCGCCCATTGATAATGACGTGTTGTTTATTCATTTGTGCATATTCCCCTTTTTCCCACTAATGCTTACTCTTATCATACTAAAGTGGCTATGGTTTTTGCAAGATGTTAATCATGGTATAATATCCGATACATATGTATCGCAAGAAGAACCGCACCACAGAGATCGCGCGACGGACACTGGTCTACACCATCATGGTCCTAGCGGTCCTCACTTTACTCTTTGTTATCACGTTTAATATGCTGGGCTATCAGTACAATCTTCAGACGCGGACGGTTGAACAGCGTGGCTTGGTGCAGTATGACTCGCGGCCGCGTAGTGCGACGGTGTTTGTCGATGGCAAGGAACTGGGGTCGCGGACCCAGACGAAGAGCATGGTTGACGCTGGGCAGCACCAATTTTCGATGCGCCTGGAGGGCTATGACGAATGGCGTAAAGTGATGGATATCAAGCCAGGTACCTTAACGGCCCTGTCCTATGTGCGTCTGGTGCCGACGGAGCGCAAGGTCTCGGTAGTGAAGGAGCTGCCGGCGGTGTCGTCAGCGCGCTTTTCGCCTGACCGTCGTTGGGCACTGGCGGTGGTACCGACGGAGCGGTTGCCACGGCTGAGCTGGATTGACTTGAGAAATAATGATGAGGTGAAAGTGGTCGACCAGACCATCGATGCAGTGCTCACTGGCCATGAAGATGAGGCGTCGAAGCACGAGCTGCGTATCATCGAGTGGGACCTGGACAGTCGGTATGTGCTGGCGCGTCATCAGTATACGCTGAGTGACGGTACGACTGGTGTGCAGTGGCTGCGGCTGGACCGCGAAGGTCGTGAACCGGTCGATATTTCGCGCTTGGCGAGTTTGGAGCTGAAAGATGTGCGCTTTATCGGCGGTGGTGGTAATGAGCTGTACGTTCTCCAGACGAGCGGTGAGCTGCGCCGCATGGCGGTGAACAGCGCGACGCTATCGGGCCCGCTCCTGACACGAGTAGCGTCGTTTTCGGTGTATGGTACGGATTATGTGGCCTACGTGGGAACAGACGAAGCGGCCAAGCGCCTCGCAGGTATCTGGAAGAAAGAATGGCAGGAGCCGGTCATCGTGCGGCGCCTGAGCGAGGCTGAAAAGGACAAACCGCTGTTTATCGAGTTTGCGCGCTACTTTCATAAGGATGCGCTTGCGGTAGCAGTTGGCGCAGAGACGACAGTGTACTACGGCGATTTGGGCCGTTCAGAGAGTGAATTAGCGCAGTTCTACGCGACTGGCAAGAAAATGAGCGCCAAAAGCCCGCTGACGGCACTTGACATGAGTTACAGCGGTCGGTTCGTCATGATGCGCAGCAGTGAGGGATTTATGACCTATGACATCGAGCATCAGCTCGTGTCGCAGGATGCGCCATTGGCGGCGAGCGCGCGGCTGGATTGGCTGGATGATCACCATGTGTGGCACCTCAGAGATGGTATGCTGATGATGCGCGAGTATGATGGTACCAATGAGACGCCGCTGATGGCGGCAAATGAGCTGGCGGCTATGCCGTCTAGCGATGAGAAGTCGCTTTACTCTTTCAAGACGCTCGATGATGGCCGCGTAGTGCTGCAGCGGTTAAAGATGACGGTCAATTAGACTTGACGGCGATGTGCTCACGGGCCGGTCTAGCGAGCGCCAAATAGTCGTTCGATGAGAGTTGGCGATGGTTTGCCAGGAATGTTTGCCGAGGTGGTTGTGACGGGGTCGCTGGCCGCCGCAGTGGCGGTGCCCGGCTCGGGACTGATCTGCTCGGCAAAGATAAGAAGGCGCTTTTCGGCGGTGCCCAGCGGTACGCAGCTAACCAGCGTTAGCATCGGTTTGTCGGTCTGGAGCTGCACCTTACTGACTTCGTTTGGCATCACGACCTCTGTTTTGGTGACGGCATAGGTGTAGCGCTTGCCTTGATAATGCATATAGATGACGTCGTCTTTGGCTAGCTTTTCATTTTGGGCAAAGACAAATTTATAATCACCGCTGGCGAACGCATCATTTGAAGAGTGGGCGGCAAACACGGCATTACCCGCCTGCCCTGGCACAGCGCTGGCGCCGGCGATGGCGAAGTGAGCGATGCCCTTCTCCATGGCTTTCATTTGGGCGTCATGCTCAGGGCTGACTCCGTAGACGACCGGCGCATCAACGTTAATTTTCGGGATAATCATCCGCGGCTCCTCGCTCACCGTCATGTCGGCTGCTGGGTTGACGATGATATTTTGCGGCTCGATATTGCCCGGCGTGGTGTAGGCGGCGAAAAAGCCAAGGACTGGCCGGTTGAACTGGATGGCCATAAAGATGAACATTACCGCCAGGCCAGCCAAAGCGGGGCGGAAATGACGTGAGCGCGTGACCTTCTGGGCGCTGGTTCGGACCTGTTGCTGGATCTGTGAGCGGAGGCGCTTGATGGCGGTGGCGTGAGGATCCTCGGGAGCGGCAGCATGAGGTTGGGTTGGCGCTGCTGACGCTTGCTGTTTCATGAAGGCATCAAATTCTTGCTGCTTGGCGTGCAGGTGTGAGGTGTAGTAGCGCTCGTAGTACAATTGATAATATTTTTGCCAGGCACTATGGTACTGATCCCACTGGTCGGCGGTAGCGCGAGGCTGATACGCTGGCTGGGTAGCCTCAGCGGCGCCGGTGGTCGTTGGCTCGGCGGTCTGGGGGGCTACTGCTATCTCTGGAGTAGCAGGTGCTGTCTTGAGGGCGTGGGGCGCCGGCTTTGGTCCAGGCTGGATGGTGTCTTGGAGCGGTTGGATTATTTGGCGCGGCTCTGGCCTGAAGGTGGGAGACTGAGTCGTGGGCGTTTCGGCAGCGGTTGGTGCAGACGGTGCCGCTGGGGCGACGGGCGTAGTGTGGGGTGTCGCCTGGTCGGAATTGCCACTGTAAATTGAGCTAATCTGCCCCCGAATAACATCTGCCGCGGCGCTGTGCGAGGAAGTATAGTCGCGACTCGGCGGGGTCAGCGACCGCTGTCCCTCGGGGACGCTGAGTCCAAAACGGCTGGTGTGGGGGTTGGTTGGATTCATCTACTGTTATTTTACACTATTTTGCGCAGTCTATAAAGCATAAGCGTGACAAAGCCTGCTACTCCTTGCTTCGTGTTGCGGCAATGTGGTATAATCATCCCGAAGCAACTCGAGCGCTCTCTCGTGCCGCGATGGCGGAATTGGTAGACGCGCTAGACTCAAAATCTGGTGAGCAATCGCTCGTGCCGGTTCAAGTCCGGCTCGCGGTACCAGAGGTCGCTCGAGTGATATCGCCCGCGTCGTGTTGCCGGGCGGTTTTTATTGCAGCCAATACCACACCAGGCCGATAAGGCTGGCGATAGCAAGATATACCAAGGTGGGAACGATGAGACGGCGAATAATCTGCCCTTCTCTGCCGTGTAGACCGACGACGGTTGAGGCGGCCACGACATTGTGGATGGCGATGATATTGCCGGCGGCAGCACCGATCATGTGCAGTGCGAGAACGCTGACAAGCGGCAGTCCTGCAGTGTCGGCGATGGATGCCTGAACGGGCCCGAGCGTCAGTGTCGAGACGGTGGCGCTGCCTGCGATAAAGGCTCCGAGTGCGCCGAGGAGTGGCGCGACTGCCAGCCAGGCGCCGTGAAATAGCTCAGCAAGCGTGTGTCCGATAAAGACTGGCATGGCGGCCAGTCCAGAAGTATTATGCCCCGAATTGCTAAAGAGCTGTACAAGTATCAAGGTCGGGACGAGGGCCAGGAGCGCCTTGACGGTAGCGCTCAGCGCCTCTTTCAGTGGCGTGACGAGCGGGCGTGCTGAGCGCGCGATGATGAATGCTGCGCCAAAGGCAGCGATCAGCAAGATAAGTCCTGGGGAGTACAGTATCGGCCAGCTTGAGGAAATGCCCTCGACGCCCCAGATTGTCTGCCAGCTTGCATCAAGGAGCGAGTGAGCGGCGTGTTTGATAGCGGGAATGGTGCGAGTCAGCAGCAGGAGCCCGATAACGATGCCGTACGGGAGCCAGGCCTTCCAGAGGGGTAGCTGATGGTCGAGTTGTGGTTGGGGCTGGGGCTCTTGTGTATGGTGGCGCCAGGTGGCAGCCGGAATGCCGATGCGTCGCTTGGCGGTGATCATGCCGATCGCCAGCGTTAAGGCTCCAGCAGCGATAGAGGTAAATTCTGGTCCAACGAGCCGCACTGCGACAAAGGCGCTCAGCGAATACACTAGGCCCATCGTGAGCGCCCAAGGAGTGATGGCGAGGAGAGAGTGCCACTTGGTGCGAGCGGTCTGGGTGCCAAAACCGAACACCAGCACTGCTATCAGCCCGACGGGCAGTAATGTACCGATGATGACATCAAACATGGTCGCCTGGATGCCGACTAGCGTGGCAAGTTGTGGCGAATACTGCGGCACATTCTCCAGTCCGACCAATAGTGGCGTGCCGACTGCACCGAAAGTCACCGCGACAGTGTCGCCAAGAAGGGCCAGTGTAGCGGCTGCGAGCGGTGTAAATCCAAGGATGATGAGTAGTGGTGCGGCGACGATAGCCGGTGTACCAAAGCCAGATGCGCCCTCGATGAGCGAGACAAATGCGAAGGCCACCAGAACCGTTTGGACACGCATATCAGGCGAAATGGCGTAGAATCCCTGCTTGATACGGCTGAAGGCACCGGTGGTCTGCAGTGTCTTGACGAGGGTGATAGCGCCGTACAGGATGAGGCCGATGGTGAGTGAGCGGTGCAGCGCTTGCCATAGTGAAGCCCAGATGGCGATAGGCTGCATACCCCAGGCCCACCAGGCGCTGGCTCCGACGATGAGGGCGCTCATGGTCATGCTACGACGCACTGATTGGCGAAGGACAACGATGAAGAGGAGTGGCAAGATGATGGCCAGTAGTGCGATAAAAAGCATATGCTTATTGTAGCATTGTTAGACGATAGCGGCAGCGCAGGCAGCGAGAGGGGCTTCAGGTGACCATAGCAGATAGCTGGCGATGCGCGCACCTGTCTCGCCTCGCCAGAGGCGCATCGGCTCATCCCAAGCTTGAGTGATAACCTCCCCGCCCCGCGCTAGCACCAAGTGGTCAGCGTGCAGGGTGACGATGGTGACCGGGTAAGTGATGGTAAATTTATGCACGGCGTCAACGCACTGCGCCAGCTGCATGCGGAAGGTGAGCATTTTCGGATAGTAGACGGTGCGAAATAGTTTTTGCAATTGGGCAAATGACGCAACGAAGACTACTCGCGGCTGCTGCAAGATGCTTGGTAGGCTATGTTGTACGAGGTCGATGGCGTCGCGTGTGATGACGAGGGGCATCTGGGATGTCTGGATGAATTCCTCGTACAATGCTGCGGTCTGGCTATTTTTGCCAGCGTCGCCAGTCAGTAGCATGACATCAGACCATTCGCCAATGGCGTGGAGGTCGGGCGCCGCTTGGCTACTCAGTCCGCCCGATGGCGTGGTCGGCGCGAAGAGGACATCAGTCATCTGAGGGGGGACGCTTTTTTTAAGGTCAGCCGGCAGTAGGACGCGCACCTCCCCCGCCCCGGTGTCTCGAGCTGTCTGATAGGCGGTGGCGACTGCCGCGAAGCCGAGCTTGTTACCACCGACAATTGCTAATTTCCCCGCCAAATCACGCCGCTCTGGTCGATTCCACTCGACATCAGGAAAGAGTGGCTGCTTGGGCTGCTGGGTCCGCCAAAAAGTATCCATGAGATGATTATACCGTTATTTTCGGGCGCGCGCGAGACTCAGCTGCTGGTAGGCCTCGTCAAGAGTGAGCCCCGAGTTATGCAACACTTTCGCGAGGTCTTTGCCGACGTAACGAAAATGCCATGATTCATGCGGAACGCCGGTGATGGCTTCTTTGCCGGGTGGATAGCGCAGGATAAAGCCGTAGGTGTGGGCATTGGCGGCCAGCCAGGTGGCAGCGGCGTCGCTGAGCTTGCAGTTATCAAATGAGGTGCGGCAGGCGTCGGAGCGGCTGGTGACGTCGATAGCGAGCCCAAGTTGGTGTTCGCTCTGTCCTGGCTTGGCAACGAAATCATTGGCGTAGGTTTTACCGTTGAGTTTGGCGAGTTCACTGATGAGCTTGGTTTGATCTGCCCCGGAGCGGTAGGCGCTGGTGATGAGGAGTGGGTGGTTGGCTGATGCGGCTGCGGCGAGCAATGCCTTCGTGTCGGGCACGATGCGCGGCTGAAGGCGCTTGTCTTTGACCCAAGTGCCAAAAGATGATGCCAACTCATCAGTCAGCGGCGGCGTAAAGTCAGGGTCAATGCTGCGCTGCTTGCTGACATATGACCAGAGATTACCAGCATTCAGGCGATGAAACGACGGGACGACAAGGTCACTTTTGGCGCCCGAAAGACGAAGAGTGGTCGGGGGCGGTGCCTGATAGAGAGGGACATTTGCCGCCGCCTCGGAGGCAGTGGTGGTGATGGCGGTGCCCGACTGGATCATCAGCAAGGTGAACGTCACCCATGCGCTTAGTATCATCACGAGAAAATATCGCCACACCCACTTTTTCATATCTCCATCATACACCACCGTAAGCAGTTTTGCTATACTGGATGTATGAAAGTTCCGCGTCGGTCCTCATCACATCGGTCAATTGTCATCGCCCTTGGCGCCATGCTGCTGGTGGCTGTGGCGGTCGTCATCGCTCTCAGGGTGCTGCGCCCCGCGCCGTCCAGTCCTGAGGCGCCGGTCACATCAGCACCGCCGACATCACAGCCTACACCTGCTCCAGCGCGCCGTTTGACCTTTTCGGCAGCGGGTGACTTTTTAGCACATGACTCGGTGGTTCAGCAGGCAAAGACCGCTGACGGCTATGATTTCTCGCCGTATTTCTCCTCTGTGAGGCCGCTGTATGACAAAAGCGACGTCTTTTTCTGTAATGTCGAGACGCCAACGGCCGGCCCGCGCTATGGCATCTCGGGCTACCCGGCCTTTAACGCCCCGACGGAATTTGCCCGTGATATGCAAAAAACTGGCTGCAATATGATAAACCTGGCAAATAACCACATGGCCGACAAGGGCCAAGGCGCAATCAATGCTACGCTGGATACCTGGGCGAAGCTGCCGACGCTGGCGGTGGCCGGCGCTAACCGTAGCGCCGAGGAGCAGTCGAAAGTTGCCTACTTCGAGAAAAATGGCCTCAAGGTAGCTTTTGTCGCCTTTGCGGATTTTAGTAATGTCGCCCCACCCGCTCCCTACAGTATTAATCTCTACCGCGATGAAGCACTGGTGCGGCGCCTACTGACCGAAGCGCGCCAGCGGGCTGATGCTGTCATTGTCTCGGCGCACTGGGGTACCGAGGACGCTCACGAGGTCAATGCGAACCAGCGCTCCTTTGCTCAGCTCTGTGCACAGCTGGGCGTTGATGTCATCATCGGGACTGGTCCGCACGTTATCCAGGAAGTTGATATGCTGAAGCGTCCGGATGGCGGTCAGCTACTGGTCTGGTACTCTCTCGGTAACTTCCTCTCCAGCCAGCTCCAGCCTGACCAGTTGACGGGCGGCGTGGCGCAGTTTCGCCTAAGCAAAGAACAGGACAAGCTCACCATCTCGGATATCGCTTTTCGTCCGACTTTCATGAGCTACGAGTGGTCGGCTGCTGATCGCCAGGCGCAGCGACTGTTGGCGCGTCGCAACTTGACGCTGCAGCCACTGAAGGACGCAGCTCGGGGCACCAGTCTGCACGGCGTGAGTGTTGACGAGCGGATGAATAAGGTGCGCCAGTGGCTCGGTGCAAAGGTACCAGTCACTATCGAGTAGGACCCTTGAGTAGTAGCGGCGTCGCCTCATCGAGCGTCAAGTTCGCTTGCTTGAGCGCGCTAGCCAGCTCCTTGCCGACATAACGAACATGCCACGGCTCATATTGATAGCCAGTAATGGCCTCTTTTCCCTTTGGATAGCTGATGATAAAGCCGTATTCATGGGCGTGCGCGGCTAGCCAGCGACCAGCTGGCGTATCGCCGAAACAGGTCTCGAGGTAGCACTGACGGTCGGGCGTGGCAAGGTCCATGACCAAGCCCGTCTGGTGCTCGCTGTATCCTGGGCGAGCACTGACCTTGTCGGCAGCGGCCTGGCCGTAGAGGCGAGTATAATTGCTATAATACGTATTCTGTAGTTCATATCCACGAAAGGCACTACCGATCTGCAGCTGGTGTCCCGCCGCTTTTGCTCCCGTGAACAGCGCCTCGACCTGCGGCATGATGTCGGCACGGACCGAACGCTCGTCACGCGACTTGTCCTGGCGTGAACTGACGGTCGCCAGCTGCAAATCGGCCGGCCGGTACTTAGTGTTTTTCAGCGGCGTTGTCTTATTTACCAGGCGCCATAGGTGGTCGTCCGCGGTATAATCCCCTGGTAGCGGCGCGACCGAAACGCTGTCATTTAATTTGATCCGCGGTGCGGGCGTATCAGCCTGGGTGGGAGATGGTTGGGGCGCCTCAGCTTGAGCTCGTAATGCTGGAGGATCTACCTTTCGTGGCGAAAGAAGCATATAGGCCAGCACTCCCCCGCCGACGAGTGCGGTGAGTGCCGCCAGGGTGACGAGTGTCGCCTTGACGGGACGGCGTTTTCGTTGGGTTATGATCATACCGTAACCTCCACGCTCACCGGACAGTGATCACTGCCCATTTGTTCCGGATGAATGGCTGGATGGTTGATATGCGGCGCTAACTCGCCCGACGCTAACCAATAATCGATCCGCCAGCCAACATTGCGCGCCCTGGCGTTGCCCCAGTGGGTCCACCAGGTGTAGGCGTCAGGTTTTTCGGGGTATGCTGCGCGAAACACGTCCACGAAGCCAGCATCCAGATAAGCCTGAAAGCCCGCTCGCTCCTCATCGGTAAAGCCGTGTTTGCCGACATTTTCCTTGGGTCTTGCTAGGTCAATCTCCTGATGCGCCACATTCATGTCGCCGCAGTACAGCACTGGTTTAGCGGCGCCGTACTGCCCCGCCTCCAGGCCTTTGAGATACGCCAGGCAGGCTGGGTCCCACTGCTGGTGGCGCAAAGACAGGCGGCTGAGGTCTCCCTTGGCATTGGGCGTATAGCATGTCACCAGCCAAAACGCGTCAAACTCCGCCGCGATGATGCGCCCCTCGTCGTTGGGGTCGCCATACTGGTCGCCCGTCAGCCCATATTCGGCCACGATATCCTCTGGAAAGCCATCGCGGTACACCAGCGCTGGCGTGCGGGAAAAAATTGCTGTGCCCGAATAACCCTTCTTGGCCGCCGAATAAAAATGCTCGTGGTACTGCGGTAAATCCAGCTCCACCTGCCCGCGCTGGGCTTTGGTCTCCTGTAGGCAGATGATGTCGGGGTCATACGTCTCGACGAAGCGCGCGAACTCACCCTTGCTGAGCACGGCGCGGATGCCATTGACGTTCCAAGAAAACAGCTTCATGTCACTATTGTAGCGGGTTTTGGATAATTCAGCCAGCCTTTGTGCTCGCTATGACCGATCGATACAGCGCCACATACCCCCGCCCCATCGCCTCGGCGCTGAGGCCTGCTGCCAGTCGACGTGAGGCGGCACTCAGACGCTGACGGGTTGCCTCGTCCGCAACCTCACGCATGCTGGCTGCGATATCGTCCACCTCAGGCGTCGGTGTCAGCAGACTGTTTTTAGGGGTCACGCCCACACTTAGCCGCGGGTCGCAGTAGATGATGGGCAGCCCGGCGCACACCGCTTCGGTGATGGTGATGGCTTGGGTGTCAAAGCTATGCGACGCCAGCACGAAGACATCCGCCTGCCGGTAACGCTCAGCGATATCCTGCATAGACGAGAGATGCCGATGAAAGTGAATGCGCCCATCACCCGCCGCCAGTCGCCGCAGCGTGCGTTCATGCGCGCCACTACCGACGATATCGAGCTGCGCCTCGGGAATATCGGCTTTTAAAAATGCCTGGATGATAGCATCGACACGCTTTTCTGGCGCTAGTCGACAAACACTGAAAAATCGCACCGTCTCGCCGGACTTCTGCCGCCCCGTTCTTTCGCGCAGCAGCGCTGCTAGCTCGCGGTTTACTCCTGTCGGGATGACACGTCCGCGCTCAGCCAGTCCTTCGGCGCAGTCGCTGATGCGCTGAATCATGAACTCGGCCGGCGCACTGAAGGCATCGACGCGTGAGGCCACTGTCGCCAGCGAGTGCCAGTCGAACCGCGCCAAAAAACTCGGTCCATCCGCTGTCTTCGGTGCGAAACGCACGGGTTCGCATGACCGCTTACCGGCCGCCAGCGCGATAGCGGGATTGATGATGAAAAAATACGCCATAGAGCCCCAGAAGGCACCGAACGGCTGGCTGGCGTGCGTGCCAGCGAGATTGGCGTGAAAGGTATGTATGTGGGGGATCCCTTGCGTGCGCGCCACTCGTGCCGCCAGCATCAGCGCTCCCCGCTCCGTCTGGCTATGCACGATGTCGAATTGATGCGTTTGACTGATCCGCCTGGCCAGCCGCCGGGAATGCCGCAAAATGCAGGTATACGGCGGCGCCCCTGGAATATACAGCGACGGCACCACCACTGTCTGACAGTGCTGCGGCCGCTCCAAAAAATGCTTTGGCGCCAGCAGTGTCACCTCATGACCCAGTGCCACCAGCTCGTCAATTTGCGTCTGCATCGACCGCCCGATACCCCCTGACGCCGGATAAAAATCATCAGTAAATAAGCCAATTCTCAACTTCGTCTCACGCGACATACTGCTCTTTAGTATACCATGCTGTGTTATACTAAAGAGGAGTTATGAAAATCGGCCTCTTCACCGACACCTACCGTCCGTCTATCAATGGCATCGTGTTCGTCGTCGAATCCTTAAAACGTGAGCTCGAAGCGCTGGGCCATGAGGTCTACGTCTTCTGCCCCGCCAAATCCATGCATCCAGCCCGCCAGGCGGAGCTTCTTTGCGAGGACGGCCACATCATCCGCTTTCCGTCCATCAAGGGCGCTTTTTTCGACGATTATGACACCTCGGTCTTCTTCCCGCCCGCTGCTCAGGCAAAGATCAAGGAGCTGGGGCTGGACGTCATTCATATTTTCACGCCGTCGCAAATCGGTCTGATGGGCGTGCGTGCGGCGCATAAAAATGACATTCCACTGGTCATCCAGCACTGCACCGACATGTATGAATTCGTCGAGCATTACCCGGCGGTGCTGCCCGGCATCCTGACGCTGGCCGGCGTGGTGCTGCCACTCTCTATCAAGCTAAGAGGGCGTGATTTCTGGGAAATCATCAAATTATATCGACCGCGCGCTGGCGTCACCAAATGGAACCGCGCCATCGTCGAGCGTGTCGTCACCATCCTCTACAGTAAGGCCGACGCGGTTATCGCCCTGAGCCGCAAAAGCGTCGCTCAGCTCAGCGCCTGGCAGGATGACGATTATCTATATGACCTAACCTTGATGCCAAATGGCGTCAACGCCCTGCCCCGCGCCACCGCCGCTCAGCTGAAGGCTTTTCGCGACCAGTGGGGGCTGCGCAAAACCGATGAGGTCTTTGGCTTTGTGGGGCGTCTAGGCGAAGAGAAAAACTTGCCCATCCTCATCCAGGCCTTCGACAGATACATCGCTAAGGCCCGCCCGAAATCAAAGCTGCTTTTCGTGGGTGATTTCGAGTACCGCCAGAAACTGGAAGAGATGGCCGCCCAGAGCAAGTACGCGGAGCGCATCATTTTCACGGGGGCCCTGCCGCGCGAGGAGCTGGGTGTGGTGTATGCGGCGCTCGATGTGTTCTGTTTCCCGTCACTGAAGGATACCCAGGGTTGGGTGCTGCACGAGGCGGCGCATGCGCGCCTGCCCATCGTCATGATTGACACCCAGGTGTCAGAGGTGGTGCGTGATGGTGTGAACGGCATATTTGTCAAAAATCGGCCGAAAAGCATGGCGGACGCCGTCATTTCTCTCTTGAAATCGCCGGCACGCCGCGCCAAATTCGGCGGTGAAAGTAAAAAACTGGCGTCCGGCTATACCGAACGCCGCCAAGTGCGTAAATTAGAGAAATTATACCAGTCGCTTATCGCCCAGAAAGCTGCCGACGCGTCTCGCGGTCTTGGTCACGACGCTTGATGGTCTGGCGCTTGTCGTAGCGCTTCTTTCCCTTGCCCAGCGCGATAACGAGTTTAATAAAGCGCCCGCTGGTTAGTAGCTTCGTCGGCACGATGGTCATTCCCTGTTGCCGCGCCGCCGCAAACTGGTCAATCTGCTTGCGGCTAGCGAGGAGCTTACGCGCCGAGGTGTCCACGGTGCGAGCATTGGCCTCGCCGCGGACATTCAGCCGCAGCGAAAAACTCGCGTTGTTGAGCCACAATTCGCCCTGCTTCAGGCTGACGAACGCGCCCTTCAGCTGCACATGCCCGTCGCGCGCCGCTCGCACCTCAGGGCCAGTCAGCACCAGACCTGCCACGATATCCTCGCCCAACTCATAATCAAACCGCGCCCGGCGGTTGACGACGGACGTGGCCTGCTGCGGTCGCTTTGCGGGGCGAGCTTTGGTCATGGATGTATTATAGCAGATGGGGTGGCGCCTGAGGTTAAGAATACTAGTCGAGGAGACCGTTTTCTTTCAGGGCTTCATCAGCGACTACTTGAGGGTCGGGCATCTCAACGTTGTTTAGTGTATGCTCTACTCTTGCGGCATAATCCTGGCAACCTTCAAAGCGCCTCATGCTTGTCGCTATAGCTAGTGTATCGGGGCTGCCTACCGTTATCATGGTTGTACGGAGAGCAAGCTCACTAAGAGTTTTAGCATCATCGGCAGCCAGCCCAGCCCTTTCGATACTATTTGGCTGTGCCTCCTCGCTAGTCAACATCCCATCAACCTGCGCGCACTCATCGCGTAGTTCGTCGGCAAGGGCATCGATACGCTCGCTAAGCCGACTAGTTACTTTTGGCATGTGGTCGAAATGAAAAACCTTACTCATAATTTCATTATAGCATAAACTTGATAAAAATGCAATAGTTTAGCAAAACATCACACAAGCGCACATCACCTACGTATCATCAGTATTCGATGCTTCTTGCTCTTCTGAGCTAGCCGCCTCACGAGCGACGACGCCCAGTGCTTCAGTGGCCTCCTGGTGCTTTATATCATCAGGGGATGGTTCGCCACGCCATTTTTCTGCATCTTCCAGAGTCGCGAGTCCTGCATGTAGCTGAAAGCCAGTTTCCATGCTCATACTTACACTCCCTTCCAGCTATCAGGTGTATCTGACAGGCAGTTCATAATTTCTTCTTCGCTGCGCACCTTAAACTCATTATGCGCTTCCTCGAGGACAGAGATAAGGTGTCCTATCTCGCTTGGCGCTGCCTGCGGGTCGCCGACGATGGTCGTCACGTGGCTATAGAGCTGGTTGAGGGGCGCCTCTGGCGTGATTTGCCCCTGTTCATCGCGAACGATCGGATAGTGAGTCACCAGTTTCCCCGCCTCGTTATAGTGCAGCATTCTCGGGTCGACCGCTGTCTTAGTGGCTTCACTCAGCTTCAGCCGTAGGGCATTCAAGAGTGTTTCAGCGGCCCACTCGCCCGTTCCTGGGTATTCTTTCTCTGACAGTGTTTCAGCGAGTGCGGCGATGGCCTGCCGCAGCTCCATACGGTAGTGACAGCCCTCGAGAGTAGAGACGAGATTGATAAGCTGCTCTTCTTGTTCTTGGCTCGTGGCTGCCGTGTCCGCGATAATGCGGATACGCTCCTCGATAAGGTTTCGCGCCTGCGTGTAGATACCTTGCTGGTCAACATCGCCCTCTGGGTTAGCATCGCAGCCATAATCACGAATCCCAGTACTTCTTAGGCTCTCGAGGTACTTCTGGTGCTCTGGGTCCACGTCATGGAGCTCGGTTATTGCTCGCCAGGCCATATCCTTTAGGATGTTAATGTTATTGAATGTCAATTCAGGGTCGGTAACGACGCCTGTCTCATAGACGGTCGTGTGTAGGGGGTCGGCTTGACCGAGGAGGTCTCGGAGTTGGTCCTCGACTGTCAAAGGGCCTTCTTCTCGGTGACGTAAAGGTGATGTATGCATAATTATCATTATAGCATAAAATTGCTAAAAAAGCAATCAAATCGTGATATTGCTGCCGGTCTGGTCTGCTGTGATTTCGAGATTATGCAGCAGCCCTCTCGCGAATCTTCGCTGCCTGGCAGCGGCGGGATGCGTCATGGTGCTTACATGCTCCAGGCTCTGCATGAGGTGCGGAAAGTGTGGAAGTTCATGTAGTGGCGCCTCGCTAAGGTCGGCTAGAGTTTGGATAAGACAGCGTGCGTAGTGGTCAGGATTGTTATTTGGGTGGCTGGCGAGAAGCTGGGCTGTGGCATCGAGCTGCCTGAATGCCTCCTTGCTGGCTAGGGTACGCTCATCGGGATTCGCTAGTAGCGCGCAGTCGTGCAAGTACTGCAGCCACTCCTTGTAGCGCTCGGAGTAGTAGTCATAGGCCGCATCAGTCCAGATAAGCCGAGTATTAGCAAGGTCGACGGACTCTATATCTATCCGGGAAGTATCTTTATACATAATTTATATTATATCACAAAATAGTATTTTATGCAATGATATATTTCACAACACCCCGCCCCTTGCAAAAGTAACGAACGTGGCGCATACTGGTGGTATGTTAAAGGAGAGGGTGTCGCCCCCGAATGGGAGTAGGTTTGAGAGTGGCGCGAAAGACTACACGGTCGCACCGTTTGCTGAGTGGCCGGACGGGAGGCGTTATACAGCGTTTCAGGACCGGTTGGCGGGTCTCGACATGGCGACACTCCCCTTTCATGTGAATGAGCTTGATCAGATTCGCACTGAGTATGATACGCAAGGTATCGATGACTTGGCGGCCCAGGTGCGAACGCCAGACGGCGTGAAGCCGTATTTCAAGCTGGTACAGTCGGTTCGGATCGCTGAATTTACTGACCAGGCGTCATTGGAGGCGTTTTTGGCGGACTTTCGGTTGTACTATGGTGGGATGGTTGAGGTATCTGCCGATGATCTTTCGCCCGAGCCGGATGGTAGCATTCGTATTTTAAACTACGGTCATCGCCGCTGCCGCGCAGTGCGTGCTGCTTGTGAGCCACATGGCTATTGGCCGACCCGCGCTGACGTCAAGACGGAAATTGATACAAACCCAACGTTTGAAGAGTTCATCGGGGCGCAGTATCGTGAGAATGAGCATCAGCGACCCTCCATCGTTGATGAAGCGAATAATATCCGCCGCTTGCATGAATTTTACGCTAGCAAAAATGGTGGCGACTATCTGACTCAGGCGGAGCTGGCGCGGCGCTGTGGGTATAACGAAAATAAGGTGCGCGATGCACTGCGTTTCACTGAACTGCCGCCAGAGGTGTTGGCATTTTATGAGTATGGCTTGGTGAATTATTCCACGGCGGTCGAGGCATGGCGACTTATCGACATCTATGAGCAGTATTTGCATACGATGCATCCAGAGCGTTTTCCTAAGGGGTCACCAGCTTTGAGGCGAGAGGCGGTTGATTCATCGTTATTAGTGCTCAATAAACTGACAGAGAAACATATGCAGGGTTTGTCGCACGACCAAAAGCAGCAGATGATAAAAAACACCATCAATTCACTGCAGCCAGGGGCGATGGATCAGTTATTTGACGATGAAGAGAGTGGGGCTGTGGCGCCACGGCTGCGGCGGGCGCGGACCAAGATGGTGCAGACGGCGCTAGGGGCTATTGAACTAAATGCACCCACACTGGATGAAGCAGGTGTGGCAATGGCATTGGAGGCAGTCGCAGCACTTGCTGAGAAATTACAGGCGCGCCGAGATATGCTGGAGGTGCTGCGACTACAAGCCGAGGCTGGTGCGCAGTCCGTGCAGGATGGTGAGGGGCTATGCTAGCTCATGCTATAATGTGAGCGATGATCGCGGATATTTCCATCACCGAGAAGAGCTTTGGTGACAAGCGCCTGATGAGCGCGGTGAAGTTCAGCGTGAAGACGAACGAGAAAATTGGCATCGTGGGGCGCAATGGTGTTGGCAAATCGACCTTGTTTGGCATCCTGGCGGGGACGGACACCGACTTTACCGGCGAGGTGGTCTATCGGCGCGGGTTGGTGGTGGCGGCGACCGCGCAGGAGCATCACGGCCTGGGCAATATGACGGTGATGCGGTATATTTTGCAGGGCCTGCCAGAGTATGCCACCTTGAAAGAAATTATTGATACTTACCCCGAGACTATGGGTGATAATATGCGGAAAATCGCTGAATACACCGAGGCGCTGGAGCGGTTTGACCAGAAGGGGTTTTATCAGGTTGAGGAGAAAATTGAGCGCGAGCTGGCGGGGTTTCAGCTGGCGGGAGTGGCGGGCCGGCCTTTGGCTTCCCTGTCGGGTGGGCAAAAGCGGCTGATCGAGATTGTCAAAATTATGCATTCGCAGGCGCAGTTGGCGTTGATCGACGAGCCGACCAACCACATGGACTATGTGGCGAAGCAGCAGTTTATCGACTGGGTGGCCAGTGCGCGCGAGGCCATGCTGATCATCACCCACGACCGCGACGTGCTTGAGCAAGTAGACCGTATCATTGAGCTGAAAGACGGCGGCAGCGTGAGTTACGCAGGCAATTATGAAGCGTACCTTAGGCAAAACGCCCAGGCGACGGCGACGGGTATGAGTAATTTTGAGCAGGTCGAAAAGCGCATAGTGAATTTGCGGCAGAAAGTGCTGGATTATCAGCGGCTAAAGGAAAAGTCGCGTAATCCCGGCACGATCCAGAAGTTCAAGCGACTGGAGATGGAGTCGCGGGCGGAGCTGGCGGAACTTGAGGCGATGGAGCGGCCGAGTTTTTGGATTGATAAGGAATCGGTGGGCGCGCTGGACTGGCGGGCGGCCGAGCGCTATGACAAGTTCAAGGCGAAGAATATTCGCCTGACCGTGCGTGACGCGGCGTCGCGCAGTAAGCATGTGTTGGTGCGGGCCACGGACTTGGCGCTCGGTATCGGTGAGCGAGTGCTGTTTGAGGGCGTGAATATCGATCTGCGCGAGGGCGAGGCGGTGGAGCTACGCGGCCGTAACGGTGCCGGCAAGACGACGCTGATTCGGGCACTGTTGGGGGATGGTGCTGTGATTCCCATCATCTACGATGGTGAATTATTTCTCGATCCAAAGGTGCGCGTCGGTATGTACGAGCAAGAGATTAGTGAACAGTATCTGGCGCTGCCACTGGGTGAGGCCATCGAACGGATGTACCTGGACCGCGATCTGTCAATTTCCGACACGAAAATCCGCCAACTGTGCGCCGACTACCTCTTCACCGACACTGACCGCGCCACTCCCCTGGCCCGGCTGTCTGGTGGACAGAAAGCGCGCTTTCAGATCATCAGTATGCTGGCAAATGACCCGCAGCTGCTCATTCTCGACGAGCCGACGAATCACCTGGATCTCCCGAGTATCGAAGAGTTGGAAATCGCCCTTGGGAAATACAGCGGCGCTATTCTCTACGTCAGCCACGACAATTATTTCCGCGACATCATCGGCGGTGAGACGGTGCATATCGGTCCGCAGTAGCTACCTCACGACAGCAAAATCCCCGCACATATCTGGCGGGGATTATCGTCACACTGGCTTAACTTATTCGCTGATCAGCCCGTTTTTGCGCAAGAGATCCTGCAGCTTTGGTCGGTCAAACCCAAGCACCAGTTCGCCGTTAATGTCGGTGACCGGCACGCCCTGGAAATTGCCACCGTTTTTATTCAGCAGCTCGTCGCGCGCTGCTGGCTCCGCTTCGATGTCCCTCGCCGCAAAGTCAACACCCAGCTTCTTCAGCCATTCCATCTCGGTGTGGCAAAAGGCGCACCAGCTCGTTGAGTAAACAGTCACTTTTGCTGCGTGATTCGTGGTATCTTCGCTCATAATATCCCTCCGCATAAGCATTGATTTACCCCAGTATAGCACATATTGCTTATGGGTGCGAGGGACGACTCGTCAAATGCCACTTATGGCAATAATCACACTGGTACACCGTTATGTTCACGCCTGGACTCACCAGCTCCTGAGTGTCTGCCTGACGCCTGGCCATGGCCTCAGTAGCAAAGCGCCGCTTCTGGCGGCACACCAGATGTGGGGTGGGCGCTATATCTGGTGGTGTGCGGCGCTGCGGTGGGCGCGCGGAGGCGGGATAATTTCGTCGTGGCATAGTATAGACAGTATAGCCCGAAAAGTGATATAGTAAAAGGTAATGGAGAACAAGCCACCTGTTTCTGATGGTAAAAAAACGCCAGATGCTGATGCAGTTATGGTTATTTTTAGTACCATCGGTGATACCACTTGGCGGATGTTTGTCCCAAGCGTCGGTTTTACTCTGCTCGGAGTGTGGGCTGACGCACAACTTGGCACCAAGCCGTGGCTGATGCTAGCGGGGATCGTGCTGGGGTTCGCAGGGGCCATCCTGCTTGTTCGAAAACAAATGAGTGACGTAAAGCGGCGTAAGGAGGAAAGGAAATAATGGAGCTGATGGCGGCGGCTGGTCCGCACATTTCTATCAAGGCGGATGAGATTGCCAATGTGGCGGGTGTGTCTATCACCAATTCGCATACCCTTGGCCTACTCGGTCTCTTGGTGCTGGTCTGGCTGATGTTCCGGACGCGCGCGGCCGTGCTGGGTAAGAAAAAGCACAACTTCGCTACTCGCCTGGTGCATTGGGCGTTCGATGGTCTGTACGACACGGTGCGCCAAGTCATTCCTGATGAAACCTGGGCACGTCGGGTGGCGCCGCTCAGTATCACTATCTTCTTCTTTGTGTTGGCGCAGTACTGGCTGGGGCTGCTGCCCTTCGTCGGACCGGTGACAGTGGGTGACCACGGCACACCGCTGTTTCGCGGCGGCGTGGCAGACCTGAACATGACCTTTGGTCTCGCCATAGTGACCATCATCGCGGCGCAAATTTATGCCTTCAAATACCTCGGCTTTAAGGGAAATATGGGTCGCTATTTTATCAATCCGCTCAAAGACCCTATCATGGCCTTTGTCGGCATCCTGGAGCTGGTGGCAGAGCTGTCGCGCCTGTTGGGTCTGAGCTTCCGTCTGTTTGGTAATGTGCTGGCGGGCGAAGTGCTGCTCATCATGATCGCCTTTTTGGCGCAGTATGTGTCGCCGGTGGCGCTGCAGCCATTTTATCTGTTCGAGCTGTTTATCGGTGGCATCCAGGCCTACATTTTCTTTATGCTGACAACCGTGTTTATTTCCCTGGGGCTGGCTCACCACGACACGCACGAGCCAACTGATCATGTTCATTCCCCTGTTGAACCGAAGCAATTGGCGACAGACGAATGATGAAGTAAAGTATATAAAGTAATAAATAAAGGAGAATATCAACCATGGAAGCACTTGCTTTTGCCCTAACTTACGCAATCCCAGCAGCCTTCGCCGCTATCGGCGCTGGTATCGTTGGTGCCGCTGCGATGAACGCCGCTGGCCGTAACCCAGAGAAAATCAATGACCTGCGTACCATGATGATCCTTGGTATTTCATTCATCGACGCCTTGGCCATCATCGGTTTCGTTGCTGCCATCGTCGGCAAGGTTATGTAATTTGGACGAGGTAAATTGTGGAGACAGTATTAACACAATTTGCGGCGGCTGAAGCGCACGGTACCGGGAAGGCTGACCTGTTCAGCTCACTCGGTATCGACTGGAAGTTGCTCGTTCTGCAGACCATTGCCTTTTTGATCCTGTTGGTCATTTTGCGCAAGTGGGTCTATCCACCTCTGGTGGCCATGCTGGAGCAGCGTGAAAAAGATATGCGTGCGGCTGATAAGGCTGCCAAGTCAGCTCGTGAAAATGCCGATAAGGCGGAAAAGATGACTAATGAGCTGATGCGCAAGGCACGTGCCGAAGCCCAGGAAATCGTGGCGTCGGCGCGTACAGAGGCGGCGGCGGTGGTCGAAGAGGCTAGCCAGAAGGCGGCGGCCAAGTCAGAAGCTATCGTCAAGGCGGCGCAGGATGACATCGCCAAAGAAGTCGCCAGCGCTCGCCAGGCGCTGCACAATGACACGCTGGAGCTGGTGGCTGAGGCGACCGGTACAGTGCTGGGTCAAAAGGTTGACGCCAAGGCTGATGCCAAGGTGATCGCTGCGGCGGTCAAGGAGGCGCGGTAAGAATGCGCGTATCCCGGCGAACATTGGCGCGGTATGCGGCTGAGCGGCTGCTGGACGGCGACGCCAAAGTGATGGATGAGCTGGCGGCGCTGCTGGTCAGTGAAGGCCGGCAGCGTGAACTGGATCTATTGGTGCGTGATATCGAAAGCGCCATGGCAGAGCGCGGCACGGTGGTAGCGACAGTCGAAAGCGCACGGGCGCTGGACGCGGCAACTCGCCGGGCTATCGAGGAGCTGCTGGCCGCTTCTGTATCCGCATCCAGTCAGCGGGCTTCGCACCGGGTTTCCGACGCGGAAACTCGGGCTGCAGAGCTTCCCGATGCGGATACGTCAGCGGCCGCGTCGAGCCGCGCTCCCCGCATCCACCTGCGCGAAGTGGTGCATCCAGAGCTCATCGGCGGCGTGAAAGTGGCGACGCCGACGCAGGCCATGGACGCGACGATTGCCAAAAAATTACACACCTTGCGGGCGAAGAAAATCTAGGAGGAATAATGAGTAAGATTGATGTGAGTGAACTAGCCAAGAGCCTGCGGGACAAAATCGCGCAGCTCGAGGCCAGCGAAGGGCTGGAAGATGCCGGTGTCGTCATCCGTGTTGGTGACGGTGTGGCGTGGGTCCACGGCCTGGAAAAGGCTGGCGCGGCTGAGGTCTTGGAGATCGAGACTGAGGGCGGCGTGGTCGAGGCCTTTGCGCTGAACTTGATGGAAGATGAAATTGGTGCCGTCATCCTCGGTGGCGAGGAAAAGGTCAAGGCTGGTGCCAGCGTGCGCCGCAAGGGCGTGGTGCTGGACGTGCCGGTCGGTGAGGAGCTGCTCGGCCGGGTGGTTGACCCCTTAGGTCGGCCGCTGGATGGTGGTCCGGCGATCACAACCAAGGCGCGCGGGCTGGTTGAGCGCCCTGCCGTCGGTGTGATGGGTCGTAAGTCGGTGCACGAGCCACTGATGACTGGTATTATGTCGATCGACGCCATGTTCCCGATCGGTCGCGGGCAGCGTGAGCTGATCATCGGTGACCGCCAGACCGGTAAGACCGCCATCGCTATTGACACCATGATCAACCAGGCCAAGCAAAAGACGGGCGTGGTCAATGTCTATGTGGCGATCGGTCAGAAGCTGAGTAAGATTGCTCGGCTGGTGGACCGCCTGAAAGAAGAAGGCGTGATGGAGCAGACCATCATCGTGGCGACTGGTCCGTCGGACGCTGCTTCTCTGCTCTACCTGGCGCCGTACGCCGGTACCGCCATGGGTGAATATTTCCGTGACAAGGGCAAGCATGCCTTGATGATTTACGATGACCTGACCAAGCACGCTGTGGCCTACCGCCAGATGTCGCTGCTGCTGCGCCGCCCACCGGGACGTGAGGCGTACCCAGGTGACGTGTTCTATTTGCACTCTCGCCTGCTGGAGCGCTCAGCGAAGCTGTCGGATGATCTGGGCGCTGGTTCGCTGACTGCTCTGCCGATCATCGAAACCCAGGCTGGCGACATTTCGGCCTACATTCCGACCAACGTGATTTCCATCACCGACGGTCAGATTTTCTTGGAAACTGATCTGTTTTATCAAGGCATTCGTCCAGCAATTTCCGCTGGTCTGTCGGTGTCCCGCGTCGGTGGCGCCGCTCAGACGAAGGCGGTCAAATCAGTCGGCGGTAACTTGAAGCTCGGTCTTTCGCAGTTCCGCGAGCTGGCGTCATTTGCTCAATTTGGTTCTGACCTTGATGACGCGACAAAGGCGCAAATTGACCGCGGTCAGCGCCTGACGGAACTGCTGAAGCAGCCACAGTATCAGCCGATGAGCGTTTGGGAGCAGTTTGTTAGTATCCACGCAGTGACCAGCGGCGGCTTTGATAAAGTGCCAGTGGCGAAGATTAAAGAAGCGCAGAATGCCGTATTGACGACCCTCTGGACGAAGCACAAGGACGCCATGCGCGAGCTGAATAAGGGCGATAAGCCGACTGATGAGCAGCTGAAGCTCATCGACCAGGTGACGGCTGACACGGCGAAAGGCTTTGGGGAGTAATCCATGCCGAGTACTCGTGCGCTGAAAACTCGTATCCGCTCGGTAAAATCAACCAAGCAGATTACCAAGGCGATGCAGCTGGTGGCGGCGAGCAAAATGCGTCGGGCGCAGGAGGCTGACAAGGCGTCGGCGCCTTACACGCGGGCGGCGGAGGAGCTGCTGACCTACTTGGCGTCGCAGGGCGCGACGGACCATCACCCGCTGTTTGCGCGGCGTAAAATTGCCAAGCGCCTCATCATCGTGGTGGCCAGCGACAAAGGTCTGGCCGGTGCCTACAACACCAATGTTCTGAAGACCTACCTGGAGCTGCTGCACCGCGACGATGAGCGTGGCATCAAAAATCTGACGCTGACCATCGGCCGCCGGGCATCGCAATTTGCCAGTCGGCTGAAGGACACGGAAATTGTCGGATCGTACGAAGACCTGCCGGATCGTCCGTCTGGTCTCACCTTCCACACCATCTTGAACACGGCGATGACCATGTTTGAAACTGGCGAAGTGGACGCGGTGACGCTGGTGTATACTCGTTTCGTCAGTAGTATCACGCAGACGGCAGAGACGGTGCGATTGCTACCGGCTGGGACGCACACCTCAGTTGACCCGAGTGAGGTGTCTAACGACGTGGCGGATGCTAAGTTTGAGCCAAGTGCGCCTGAGGTGCTGGATGCGGTGGCGCGCCGCTTGGTCGGGGCGCGGGTCTTTCAGGCACTCCTGGACGCGCGGGCATCCGAACACAGCATGCGCATGATGGCCATGAAAAATGCCACCGACAACGCGTCTGATCTGGTGGACGATTTGACCCTGGCTATGAACAAGGCTCGCCAGGGCGCCATCACCCAAGAATTGGCGGAAATTTCCGGCGGTGTGGAGGCGATCAAACAGTGATGCAGCGCCAATCACACCAGCTGCCATATGCTGCCGCAGAGCGCTGGCTACTGATATATAGCACCATTCTGGCGCTTGCTGCAGCGGGCTGGTGGCTTGCCCCGGGGATCGCACGGATAGGCTTTTTGCATATCAGTATCGGTTTCGCAACACTGATCGCGGGTCCTTTCGTCATCTGGTGGCACCGTCATGCGACGAAAAGCAATGGCCGTGGCGCTGTGGCGCTCATATCATTGCTCGCGCTACTTTTTGTCTCGCTATGTGCGGCACTGATCGTGTTTCTGGGGATAGGTGCGGATATTGACGGCAAGTTTCACTTCCCAGCGTCGCTTGCTGGTGAGCTGTATGAGGGCATCGGCCTGAGTTTGCCAGGATTTGTTTGTGTGGCGCTCGTGTGGTGTTGTGTGATTATGATAAAGCGTAAAAGGAGAATACAATGAGTAAGACAACAGGACAGATTATTCAGATCGTCGGTGTGGTGGTGGACGTGGAGTTTCCGCGCGAGGCGGATTTGCCGGCCATGTACGATGCGCTGACGGTCAAAAACGGCAAGGAAACGCTGGTGCTGGAAGTAGCGCAGCACCTGGACGAGCACACGGTGCGGGCTATCGCCATGGCGTCAACTGACGGCCTGGCGCGCGGTGCCGAAGTGGTGGCAACGGGCGCGCCAATTATGGTGCCAGTCGGTGCTGAGACTCAAGGCCGCATGTTCAATGTGGTGGGTGAAGCAATTGACGAAAAGCCACAACCAAAGGGTAAAACCGCGCCGATTCACCGCCCTGCTCCGGAGCTTTCCGAGCAGTCGAACAAGACGGAGATTCTGGAGACGGGTATCAAGGTTGTCGACCTGATCGCGCCGCTCGCCAAGGGTGGTAAGGCCGGTCTGTTCGCCGGTGCGGGTGTCGGTAAAACCGTGCTCATCACCGAGCTGATCAACAATATCGCCAAGTTCCACTCTGGAAACTCAGTCTTTGCCGGTGTCGGTGAGCGTACCCGTGAAGGCAACGACCTCTACTACGAAATGGAAGAAGCCGGCGTGTTGGACAAGACGTCGCTGGTCTTCGGCCAGATGAACGAGCCACCTGGAGCACGTCTGCGCGTGGCGCTGTCGGGTCTGGCCATGGCGGAAGCCTTCCGCGACGAGGGTAAGGACGTGCTGCTGTTCGTCGACAATATTTACCGCTACACTCAGGCTGGCGCTGAGGTGTCAGCGCTCTTGGGTCGCTTACCATCTGCGGTGGGCTACCAGCCAAACTTGCAGCAAGAAATGGGTGCTTTGCAGGAGCGCATTACCTCAACGAAGAAGGGCTCGATCACCTCTGTGCAGGCCGTCTATGTGCCGGCTGACGACTTGACCGACCCAGCACCAGCCACCACCTTCGCCCACCTCGACGCCACCATCGTGATGAACCGCGCCCTGACGGAAATTGGTATCTACCCTGCCGTGGACGTGCTGGACTCCAGCTCAAACTCGCTTGATCCAGAAATCGTCGGCGAGGAGCACTACCGCGTGGCGCGCGAAGTGCAGCGGGTGCTGCAGCAGTACAAGGAGCTGCAGGACATTATCGCCATTCTTGGCATGGAAGAATTGTCCGACGACCAAAAGCAGACCGTGGCGCGCGCCCGCCGCATCCAGCGCTTCTTGGCGCAGCCATTCCACGTGGCCGAGAAATTTACTGGCAACCCTGGCGTCTATGTCAAGCTTGAAGATACCATCCGCGACGCGGCTGACATCCTGGCTGGCAAATACGATGACAAGCCAGAAAACTGGTTCTACATGGTCCAAGGTACACTGGCCGACCAAGTGGCGCGTGATGCTGAAGCCGCAAAGGCGAAGAAGGATTAGGCTATGCAGCTGAAATTAGTCACCCTCAATGGCCTGAAATTCGACGAAGAAGTCTATTCGGTGTCAATTCCAACCGTTGATGGCGAAATTTCGGTCTTTCCGAGTCACGAACCGCTGGTGACGGTGGCAGCGCCGGGCGTTATCACGGTGCACCGCAGCAAGGATGCTAAGGATGAAGAATTCTTGATGATTTCTGGTGGCGTGGTGGAGATCAATCAGACTGGCGTGCGCATCCTGGTGGATGAAGCTGATCACGGCGAGGATATCATCGAGGCGGAGACACAGGCCGCGCTGGAGCGAGCTATCAAGGCACGCGATGAGGCTGGTGATCAAGTGGAGCGTGAAAAAGCCACGCAGCTGATCGACCGTCACATGGTGCGTCTGAAAGTGGCGGATTTGCAGCGCCGGAAGCGCCGCAGCTAACAGATGACACTGACAAAACGAGGCTCTCGGCTTTTCGGGGCCTCGTTTTTCGTGCTATACTGAGGGTATGAGTTTGACGAGCGATGACTTGGCGGATATCAAGCAGCTGATGCAGGGCTTACTGAATCAGCAGATGGCTCAGCTGGATGAGCGGTTTGAGGCGATTGACCGTCGCTTCGAAGACATTGACCGTCGCTTCGCAGAAATCGTCAGTCGCTTCGATGAAAACGCTGAGGTGCAAAATGAGATTCTGAACGCCATCGG
>JAUNOS010000004.1 GCA_030537075.1 Candidatus Saccharimonadota bacterium
TTGAGGCGATTGACCGTCGCTTCGAAGACATTGACCGTCGCTTCGCAGAAATCGACCGTCGCTTCGATGAAAACGCTGAGGTGCAAAATGAGATTCTGAACGCCATCGGCACCGACCTCAATCGCCATAGTGCGCAGCTGGATGATCATGACGATCGGCTGCGGCGGCTGGAGCAACGCGCGGCCTAGGCGCGGTCTTCTATGGTTTCGAGCAACCGGCGGACTTCGTCGGTTGTTTTGGTGTGCATCAGTTGGTCGCGCAGTTCTTTGGCGCCGTCGAAATCGCGGATGTAGATTTTGAAGAAGCGTTTCAGGGTTTCGTATGGTCGGCCGAGGGTGGGTTGCCAGTGGTCGAAGAGGTCGAGGTGGTAGTGCAGCAGCGCCAGTAGCTCTGCTTTTTGAGTAATGTTCGCCGGCGCCTTTTCGCCAACGGAAATTTCCCGAACAGCTCCGCTCCGGGCATCAGAAGATGCTCGGGCTCCGGATTGTCCTGGAAATTTGTTGGCGAGTGGCGCCTCCACCCTAAAACAAAACGGATCCTGGAACACGCCGCGTCCGATCATGATACCATTGAGGCCGGGGTGCTGGGCGGCGAGCGCCAGGCCGTGCTGGCGGTCACGCACGTCGCCGTTGATGGTGATGAGAGTGTGTGGCGCCACCTCATCGCGCAGACGCAAAATATCATCGATCAGTTCAACATGTGCCGGCACCTTGCTCATCTCTTTTTTGGTACGCAGATGCACCGTCAGATTGACGATGTCCTGCTCAAGCAGCGTCGTCAGCCACTGGCGCCACTCGTCCACCGACGTATAGCCCAGCCGCGTTTTCACGCTGACCGGCAACCCTGCGGTCTTGGCTGCCTGGATGGCCGCCACCGCCACCTCTGGCCGGCGAATCAGCGCTGCTCCGCCCGACTTGATGGCCGATTTGGCGGGACACCCCATATTGATATCAATCCCATCGTATCCCAGGGCGGCACAGTGCCTGGCAAATTGCTCCATATCGCCCGGTTCCCCGCCCCAAATTTGCGCCACGATGGGCGCTTCGTCATCCGTTTTCACCAGTCGCCCGGCGATAGCCTTGTCGCCCGCGTGCACCCAGCCCGTGGCGTTGGCAAACTCCGTGAAAAACACGTCCGGCGCGCCCGCCTTTTTCACGACATGGCGAAATACCACGTCAGTGACGGCTTCCATGGGCGCCAGGATAAAAAATGGCTGCGGGAGCTGGTGCCAAAATGAGTTCATATCAGTTTATTGTAGCATAATTCGTCATGTGTGGGCCAAAACATCATGATGTTTGTCAAATGACATGATGTTTTGCGAGTGGGCCAGCGCGCCGAAAAAGGAAAAAGCCCCTATCTCAATGTTGAGATAGGGGCGGCGGTCTCGACAGCGGTTCTGTCGCTGGATGATCGCTGCAGCGGTGCAGCGGTTCGATCCAGGCGATGAATCTCACTGGAGACCAAGTGTTGGGCCCACCAGAGCGTCAGATAGCGTGTGCCAAGGGGGAAGGCACAGCACTTATCCCCAATGACGCCCTGGCGGGCAAGGCGCACTCGCACATCCTGCGAATGCGCCACGAGATAGCAGGAGTCGCACCTGCCGGCCGGCTGCTACGCCAGACCCCGGGGTAATGTAGCCCCAGGCCGTCACTGGACGGCTTTACCTCGCGTGGACGTGACGGGAGTCGAACCCGTAGCCAGTGGAATTTTAAGTTCCCCGGCCTCGCCTGACACGCCCCTCAAAGGAAGTGGAGTGTTCGAGCAAACACTTCGACGCGCCTTTGCGCCGAAACTCACTCCTTCTATGGGTTCTTTCTCGCTGCGTGAGCGCCAGCGAAGAGCACTCGAAAGTACTCTAGAACCCATGCCGCCACCCCGGACTAACTAAGGGTGCTCGGGCGGCTGGTCGGGATGACAGGAGTCGAACCTGCGCCTCTCGCCTTTTGGGCGAGCGCTCTACCGTTGAGCTACATCCCGGGTGATTCTTTTCCGGGCTACCGGCTGGGGAATCTACCCAGGGGCGGACGGACGCCCTTTGCTGAGTTCAACGACTCAGCGGGTTCGAGGCGCACGTGCCTCGACCGTCATTTTCCCCTAGACGCCGTTGTCTAGGGGCGGCTTATCTACAACAGGGCTACTTCTTGCCCTGCAGCGCTCGTGCGGCTTCACGGCCGCGCGAGCCGGCCTGGCTGGCCGCTTCCTGGAGCTTTTGCTCCTGGTGAGGCGTTGCCTGGCCATTCCGGGCCGCCTGCAGGGCGGCCTGGTGATCGGCGTTCGTCCATGCCATGAGTTTCACCTCCTCTCATGGCACTCGGAAAAGTTGCAGCGAGTGGGTATCGCTTTCCACCAGACACCACACCCTGCAGATACAGAGTGACAAGGCGTCTGAGCGCACTCGTTACAACAGCTCTTCGGCGAAGAACCACTTATATTTATAGCACACTTAACTAAAAAAGTCAACCTTCTGCTATATCACTCCCTCCAGCAAATCCCGCTCAAACGCCAGCATACCCTTATAGTCCGCTGAGTAGCCCGAGATGTCTGGCAGGTCGAGACGCATGATGCGCTGCCAGACGATGTCGATGAGCCGCGTAAACTCCGCCAGCTCCTCACCTGAGAACTGCTCTTCCAGCGCTAGAATCTCGCCGGTCTGCGGGTCGGGTTCGACGAATTGTAGGCGGCCACCGGTGAAGGTGTAGCCGCTATAGTCCCGCGACTGGGTGACCAGCAATTGATAAAACAGCAGCTGCTGGCGGTATTTGTGCAGCTTGATCTTTTCATACTCAGTGCGGCCGCGCCAGGTCGGGGCGGGTTTGCCGGTTTTGTAGTCGGTGACGAAGATAGTCTTCTGTTCAGGGTCAATGTCCGCCAGGTCCAGCGCCCCAGTCAGCCGCGCCTGGCCGACCACCACGCCCTGCCCGGCGAAGTTCAGCTCGGCCAGCTGGGTGGGGGTGAAATCACCAGCGCGTGCTGCCAGAAAGGCGCTCAGCGCTTCCCGCCCCTGCTCGTTCAGGTCCTGAAAATCGCGTTCAGGGAGATGTTGCTGGCGTAATTGTCCAGTGAAATAATCCAGCAACGCGGTGTGGTCAGGTAGCTTGCCGTCGGCGCGCACCAAGCCGTGGGCGTGCTGCAGGGCGGCGTGCATGGCGGTACCGTAGCCGGCGGCGGGGCTTTTGGCCTGCGGAAAACGCAGCAAATTGTTCAGTAGAAAATGCTGCGGGCCGCCGCGCGAGACATCCAGAAAGTTGTTCAGGTGGGTGGCGGAGAGTTTGTAGCGCTCCAGGGTCGGCGCCAGCGCGGTGCGTAGGTCGGTGGTGAGCGGCGCGGTGAGGCGAGCGCGCCAGTCGGTCTCCAATGTCTGGGTGGCGGACGCTATATCTGGTGCCTGGGGCGCTACCTCTGGGGTGTGGCGCGACAGGAAGCTGGCGATGAGGCTGTCTTTGCCGGTGCTGTCGGTGCGGGCGTAGCTGATGGAGAGCGTGGATTTGGCGCGGGTCATGGCCACGAAAAACAGGCGCAGGCGCTCGTCGTAATTGGCGCCGGCCGGTGCTAGCGGTAGGTTAGCTGGGTAGCGGATGAGGCGGGATTTGCCACGGGCTTTTTCGCCCCACGCGCCGTCGGTGGCACCGATGACGAAGACGTGCGGGAATTCCAGGCCTTTGGCTTTGTGGGCGGACATCAGGTGGATGGCGCCGGCCTGGTGATCAGCGCGCTGGCGGACGACGGTGATGCGGGCGCCTAGCGAGGTAGTGAGATCGACAAATTCGATGAGCTGCGCCAGCGTCGGCGTGTCGGTGGCGAAATGGTCACGCAAGCGGTCGCGCAGGGTGCGCAGGGCTTCCAACGCCGAGAGGTAGGCGTCGGGCTGGGCGGCCAGCGCGGTGGGGCTGAAGTAGTAGGCGGCGAGGGACGGCGCATCTTCACTGGAGCTCCGTGCAGCGATTGCAGCCCGAGCGTCATCTGACGCCCGGCGCGAAAAGAGGAGCTCTGGTGAATGGTGTGCCGTGCCTGTTCCCAGCAGCTCGTCCAACTGCTGCTCCAGCGGCTCGGTGTGGGCGGCAGCGGCGCGTTTCAGGAGCCAATTGGCAAAATGGGCAAACGTGGTGCTGGCTAACATCTGTTCCAGCCACAGGGCGCGCTGTTTGTACGCCCCGAGGCTCAATTGCCAAATGTCGCGGGGTGCAAAACCAAAGGCTGGGTGGGCGAGCAGCTCCGGAATGAGCACGTTGGCCTCATCCTGCTGGTTCTGGGACAGCGCCAGCACGATGCGCGCCAGGAGAAGGAGCGTCCGCACCGCCTCCTGCTCTAGGGCGTTATCACGCCGTTCGTAATTGATCTGAATCCCTTCGGCTGACAAGTGCGGCAGCAGGTCGATGAGCTCATAATGCCGCCGCGCCAACACTGCGATGTCGGCGGGCGCGGTGCCGCTGTCGATCAGCTGTTTGATCTGCTGCGCGAGTCCGGCCCGCTCCTCGCTGGGGCTGGCGTATTCGGTGAGGGTGACGTTCGCGCCCGCAGCGCTGGCGTGCGAAGTGAGCTGCTTGGACAGGCCGTCGATGGTACTTTCTAGGCGATCGCTGCCCTGGGTGATGACTTCGCGGGCGGCCTCCAGCACCACCTCGGCGGAGCGGTAATTGTCGGTCAGGACCACGATGGGCGGATCGGCATAAAAGCGGCGAAACTTCTGGATATTACCCACATCAGCGCCCTGAAAACTGAAAATCGCCTGGTCGTCATCACCCACCGCCATGACATTTGGCTCCCTGCCCTCGCCGCTGATGGCAAGCAGCAGCTGCAGCTGGGCATTGTTGGTATCCTGAAATTCGTCCACCATGATGTACTGGAACTGCTCGCGCAGGTTGGCCTTCAGGTCAGGATGTTGCTCGAGGGCGCTCAGTACGGTGAGGATCATATCATCATAATCAAAGGCGCGGCGATTCGCCAGCTCCGCGCCGTACGCCTCATAAAGATCGATGCTAGCGCGTAGTTTCTCCAGCGTCAGGGCGTCTTTGAGCTGAAAGTCGCCATGGGCGTCCTTTTTACACCAGTCGTTACGCCAGGCGGTGATGGGCTTGGTGGAATTGTCGGCCAGTGCGGCCTGCACGGCATGCGCCAGGCTGAGCGACAGCACCTCGACGCAGGAAGTGGTGTGGCCAGGCAGTGGCTGCGTCGGGATGTTGGCTGCCGTTTGGGCGAGTTCGGCGAAGGTTTCGATGGTGCCTTTGGTAATTTTGCCCGCAAAGGTGCTAGTGAGCGCCGGGCTGATGGCGTCCATGACGCGTTGATTGTCATCACAGATGGCGTGCAGCTCGTCGGGAGTGAGGCCGCTCTGCTTAAACTCAGAGATGGTACGCAGCGTGTCGCCCAGGTAAGTGAAATCATCGCCGTTTTTGCTGGCCAGCGGGTGGCGGCTGGGGAGATTGTCAAACAGCGCGCGCATGATCTGGTGCTGGGTCAGCTCGTCCACCGGTGTCATGTCGGCGCCGCGGAAAAAATATTCGCGGTGCTGGGAAATGATGTCGGTGCCAAAGCTATGAAAGGTGTGAATGGCGACTTTGTAGGCGTCCTCGCCGATGATCTGGCGCAGGCGCTCGCGCATATTCACCGCGCCCGAGTCGGTGAAGGTCAGACAGAGGATGTTACTGGGCAAAGTGTCGGTCTGGCGCAAAATTTGAGCGGCACGCATACTGAGCAGCTCGGTCTTGCCGGTACCGGGCCCGGCGATGACCAGGAGTGGGCCGTCGATCGTGTCCACGGCGCGGCGTTGATTGGCGTTGAGATGAGCATAGCGATTCCTAAAGTCCATAGGACTATTGTACCATCTGGGTGGCCTGGAAAGGCGGTGACAATTGCCCCGAAACCACTGGGGTGGTAAAATGAGAATATGTATGACGAGCTTGCCCTGGAACGGTTAGTGAAGGACCAGTTTGGTCTGTCGGTCGACGTGCAGTCGGTCATTTTGCCGCGGGCGTCGGTCAGTCGGACGGCTTCGGCAAGTGTCTTTTTGACGAGTAAGAAGCAGCTGATGGCCTATATCGAGGCGTCCTCACCGCTGCTGCTGGCGGATGTGAAAAAATTGATATCACGTATGGGGTTGAAGGCTGAGCTGTATGTGCCGCCGCGGGGGCAGCCGCAGTATTTCGACGAGGTGGCGACCGAGAAGTTCCATCAAGTGTTTCCTGGCATGAAAATTGTCTCAAGTGAAGATCTGATATACTACCGGACGCTGGCGCCGTACAACCCTGCGCTGGTCATCATTTCAGAGGTAAAGCGCGGTGAAATTTATCAATTCGACCCTGATTCGCGCGGTGAGTGGCGGGTTGGCGCACGATTTCATTATCGAAGGATCTTGACGAGCTGATGCGTGACTACCTAGCCATCATCCGCCGCAATCTCCTCTCGCCCATCGTCATCGCTATTTTTCTACTGGCCGGCGCGCTCATCTACGTGCGTGAGTACCGCGACGCCTGGTTCATTTCCTTCGTCATCGTGGTCAATTCGCTCATCGGTATCATCCAGGAAATTCGCGCCAAGCGAGTGCTGAAAAAACTGGAGCTAATGAGTCAGCCGCGGGCGCGGGTGCGACGTGGCGGCGAGGTCGTGGAGCTGGCGTATGATGAGGTGGCAGTGGATGATGAGATCATCCTGCAGGCGGGCGATGAAGTGCCGGTCGACGCGGTGGTGCTGGAAGCCAAGGGACTGGAGTTAAATGAAAGCATGCTGACTGGAGAATCAGCCGCGGTTGAAAAGTCAGCGGGTGATGCGGTGCTGGCGGCGACCACGGTGCTGGCGGGGAGCGGCACGGCGCGCGTCACGGCGGTGGGGGCTGAGACCAAGGCGGGCGCCATGAGCCAGGCGTTGAAGCGCTACCAGCCAGAGTTGACGCCGTTGCAGCGGGCGATTCAGATGGCGATTTCTGGGCTGACCTACGGGGCTATCGCGGTGGCGGGCTTGATTTTCCTGGTGTATAGTTTGTCGGGCGATGATTCGGTAACCATCTTAAAGACCATCACGTCGGCGGCGGTGACCATGGTGCCTGAGGGGCTGCTTCTGGCGTCTTCCCTGCTGCTGGCCTTTGGGTCGGTGAAATTGGCGCAGGCGAAGGTGCTACCGCAGAAATTATCCGCCATCGAAGCCATGGCGCTGCTGAATATGCTGGCGGTGGACAAGACGGGGACGCTGACGAGCGATGAGGTGGTGCTGGAAGGGGTCGTGGTGTTTGGCGCTGCCACCTCAGCCAGCACCTCCTCCGAAAAGCTCCACGCCGCGCACCCTTCGGGCGCTCGGGTTCCGGAATTTTCTGAGGAGGTGCTGGCTGAGGTGGCAGCGCTCATCGCGCAAGAAACCAGCGGTGGCAATAGCACCGGCCAGGCGATTTTAGCTGGCGTAACGCCGCCGAAAGATGCTGAGGTGACAGAGGTGCTGGCCTTTTCCTCGGCGCGTAAAATGGCGGGTGTGCGGGCGACTATTGACGGAAACACTCAGACGCTCATCATGGGTGCGCCGGAGTTCGTGGCGGACCTGGCGCCAATTGACGAGATGACCCAGCGCCAGCTCAACGAGTGGACGGACAGCGGCCTACGGGTGCTGCTGGTGGCCGCTTTTGATGACGCGACAACACCGCTGAAGGATTTGCCGAACAAGTCCGGTCATGCTATCGGCGCGGTGCTGCTCAGCAATGCGCTGCGTGACGGCGTGGTGGATACGGTGCAATTTTTGCAGGATGAGGGGGTGCGGATTCGGGTGATTTCTGGCGACAATCCGCGTACGGTGCAGTATATCGCGCGGGCGGCGGGTATCGCTCAGGCGGATAAGGCCATTCTCGGTTCAGCGCTGGCGGGGCTGAGCGACAAGGAGTTTGACAAGGCGGCGGACGAACACACCATATTTGCCCGCGTGCTACCGGAGCAAAAAGAGCGCTTGATCGCCCGGTTTCGTGAGACGGGCAATTTCACCGGCATGGTAGGTGATGGCGTCAACGACGCGCTGGCGCTGAAAAAGGCTGATCTGGGCGTGGCCATGTATGCTGGGGCGCCGGCCAGTCGCCGCGTGGCGGATATTATCCTCCTGAATAATTCTTTCACCTCCCTGCCTCTGGGGATGCGCCTAGGCAACCGTATCATGCAGGCCATCGAGGTCATCGCGACGCTGTTTTTCCATAAGATCATCTATGGGCTGGTGCTGCTGCTGACTACCATGATCATCGGCATGAATTATCCGTACGCGCCGCGGCACATCACGTTCATGAATATGTTCCTGGTGACCATGCCGACGCTGATGTGGACGCTGTTTCCGCCGCTGCCGACGCACCGGGTCAATCCGCGGCATTTTTGGCGCGACACCCTGCGCGCAGTGGCGCCGATCGCGCTGGTGACGGGGCTGACGGTGGCCTTTACCTACTGGATCATGTCGGCGGTCTTCCCTGATAGGTCAGCCGAGGTGGCGACCATGACGGTGCTGACGGCGACGTTCTTCGGGGTCTATCTGGTGTTTTTGGTCGGTCCGATGTTGGGCGTGACGTTGGACAAAAAGGCGAAAAAAGCCCGCCTACTGTACCTGGCGGCGGTGATTTTCGTGGCGCTGACCAGCTTCGGTGTCGGGCCGCTGCGCAACTTCTTTGATTTTACCCTGCCAAATCTCTTTATCATCTGGCCGGCTATCGGCGTCATCGCCCTGGCGGCGGGCATGCAGTGGCAAATGGCCAAAGTCGCCGGGCGCAAGTTTCAGTCGCGGCAAAGAAAATAGCCCACCGAAAGGGCTCAAGCTGAACCGGACTTTCTCAATCTGGGAAGCACGGTAGTGCTTCAATCAGATTGAGACCGATTCGGCGAGCTATTTTCGGTGGGCTGGGGCGCCTCGGAAGGCGCCCTGCCCTTCTGTCCATCAAGCGAAGATTCGCTTGATGGGGCTAGTTATCACCCCCTCCCCGCTTGAGGGGATGCGTAGTTGCATCCCCGTCCTGATCAACGTGGGGATCCAGGCGACCTTCTCCAAGCTCCAGTCGCCGTTCAGGCGACTGATACGGACCCTGGTACATTCCAGGGGGCTGGTCGCCCCCGGGGGCACCGCTTCCCGGCGCAGCTGGTAGAAGCCGCCAGTGGCAGTCTGCACGACCACCGAACTACCGAAGGTCAGGTTGCGGAGGTTGAGACAATTGTGTTCCTGCATGATTCTCTCCTAGAGAAAAACGCTCAAAGCTAAAGGGCGACTTTTGCCCCTTATCCAAAACTTTGAGCAAAAGTTAATATATATATATCATACCTGAATAAAAAAGTCAACACTTTTGCAGCCACCACCTCTGTTGAGGCGCCGTTACGACGCGGCGTCCAGCACCACCAAATGCTCGATGTGCGGGGTGCGCGGGAAGAAATTGTAACCCTTGGCATGGCGGATATGGTAGCGGCCATCTTCCGTCAGGAGGGCGACGTCGCGGGCTTGGGTGACGGGGTTGCAGCTGAGGTAGACGATGCGCGGCGGGTGCTGCTGGCGTAGGCGGGCGACCACGTCGGCGTGTAGACCGGCGCGCGGCGGGTCGAGGATGATGGTGGCATCCCCGGTGATGTAGTCCAGGGCGTGTTCAGTGGCGGCCAGCACCGCAGTGGCTTGACCTTCGCGGCTCAGGGCGGTGATGTTGCGCTGCATTTCGGCGACGGCGTATTCGTTGAGTTCGACCAGTGTCAGGTTATCGCCGCCGATGGTCAGGCCGATGGAGCCGACACCGGCGTACATGTCGATAACCTGGGAGCTGCCATCTACCCACTGCTGCATGTCTTTCAGTGCCTGCTCATATACCGGTAGATTGACCTGGAAAAAACCTTCGCAGGCGTAGCGGAAGGTGGTGCCGAGGATGTGATCGGTCAGGGTGGGGTTGCCGAAGCGTGCCAGGCGCTCGGTGACGCGGCTGGCGGGGCTTTTGGGGTCGGAGTAGATGACCTCCCCTCCTGCGGCTGGCAAACTGGCCGCCTCCTCGGCGGTGATGAGGTCTGGCAAGCGGTCTTTAGTGTAGAGCTGCCAGACGGCATTGCCCTCCTGGTCGCAGCGAATCAGCAGGGTCTTGAGCTGCCGGGCGGACACGGCCTTTTGGCGCAGGAGGTCCCGCACCGCCTGGGCCAGTGTGTTTATTTCGGGACACGCCAGCGACGTGCCGTCAACGACAATTTTCCCTTTTGAGCCGCGGCGGAAAAACGCGAGGTCTAGCGTATCCACACCAGATATAGCGTCAGTGTCGCTATACCAGCTAAATTCAACTTTGTTGCGATAGCCAAAAGCAACATTGTCGCAATATACCTCAGGTGGCGCGAGATTGACATGATGGAGTCTGAATGCTTCATGGATGAGCTGTGCCTTGTAACGCTGCTCGGCCTCCAGTGTCATGATCTGCCAGGGGCTGGTAGAGAGATAGCTTTCTGGGTCGCGCGGTGCGATACGCTCTGGACTGGCGCTCAGGACTTCTTCGACAACGCCTTCAATAAAGCGCGATTTTTTCTTCGTTAGGCGTATCGTTACCTGCTCACCCGGCAGCCCGCCCCACACGAAAGCCTTGCGGCCGTCCGGCAAGTCTCCAAGTGCCTGCCCACCACCAACGATGTGCTTGAGCTGGAGTGTATGATAGATCGGTTGTTTCATCTGCTTCAATTATAACAGGTTAGAAGCTGCATATAGGCGCACCGTCGTACCACCCAGACGGCATATTCCGACCAACTTTACAGTATGTATTACCATCATGATATACCCGAAAGCCGTATGCAGAGATGTGAGGGTGGTTATCGACGGCATATGAGTAGTGTCGCCCCTTAGAGTCTTTCGGTATTTCCTGGGTGTATTTCGGGATAAGAAGCTGGGCAAGCTCGCCATTGTTGCAAGTAGCGACCTCGGTGCCACTGTGGCTGCAGCCGGTCGGTTTCGGGTATTCACCGTTGTCTGCGTAGTATTTATCTATCGCACTACGCAAGATGCCGATGTCAGATCTGATCTTATTGTCACGCGCGTTTTTTAGCGATGACGTCCAGGCTAGTGTCCCGATGGTGCCGAGAATAGCGATGACGACGATGACGATGATCAGTTCGATGATAGTAAATCCATACTGCTTATGCATAATTTGATTATACGGCTCCAGGGGCGGATTGGCAAGTTTGATGTGCGGGTTTTTGTGTGGTACAATTGTCTCTGTGAGCGCGTCGCGTACGTGCCGTTCCTGATGGGCCGTCGCCAAGTGGTAAGGCACCGGGTTTTGGTCCCGGCATTCGGGGGTTCGAATCCCTCCGGCCCAGCCAAGTAGTGTTACTGTATCGCTCCTGTGATGGGGCGGTTTTTGATTGACGAGGCAAGGAAAAAGCCACCGGAGTGGCTTTTTGGTGGAGTGGCTTGGTCGATTATTTGAGATACTCCTCCCACTTGTCTTCACCGAGCCCAAGGGTAGAGATTTGGTCAATTTTAGCACCGCTGTTTGGGTTGCTGAGGTTGTTGCTCAGATGCGGCTTGTTGCCGATGCTGCGCACGCCGTAACGTTTCATGCCGTTGTGTGGGCTGTCTTGGTCGTCAGAGTCGGTGACATAGATAGCGACGAGTGTGCCATCAAGATCGTATTCGAGGCCCCACGCGGTCACGATGTGGGTATTTTGTGCCGAGGTGTGGTGAATTACGCCGACGCTCTCCCCTGTTTGGAACGCTTTTTTCATTTCTGTGGCGAAATCCTTGAAATCGCTCATTGTCATGCGACGTGTTAGGTTGCGTTTTTTAAATACATCGTGGAAGAAACCGCCGCGTGAATCCATCTGGAAGCCATGCTGCCAGTCTGGATCGTTGAAGGCGCCGCCAGGTTTTGGCTTGTGGCCATTGATGAACATGTCGACTAACGGGTCGGCATAGTAGCCTTCGCGGTTGCTGCCAAAGTACACTTTCATCATCGAGAAGAAGCGACTGTTTTGTTGACCAGCGAAGGAATTTTGAAAGGTTCGCAGGTCTTTGAGCGTGCCATGCTGTGCTGGCGGCAGCTGGGCTGCGTAGTTGGTTTTTGCGAGGAACCGGGTGACGTAGTCGCGGTTATTATGCATCCACCAGTGGAGTTGGTTGGCGGCTACCGAGCCAAAGCAAAGGTTGATGTCGACTGGGCTGCTGCCATGTGCTTTGTCGGCGTCGTACCAGCCGTGCTGAGTGAATTCAGGGCGATATGCAGCAGAGTACGTGACGTAACGAGTGCCGCCGTGTGTTTCGTCGTGCTTGACAAAGTCGCCGCCCGCACCCAGGCGTGGGCCGGTGATGCCCTTCGTCCATAGCACAGTGCGAATCTGGCCGTCATCGTTGGTGAACTGAGCGACGTTTTGGTTGGCCGGGCTTTTGAGGTCGTTGAGAATTTTGCGTGCCTTTTCTTCATCAGTCAGAGGTGGCTGTGGTGGTGTGACCGGCGGAGTTGGTGGAGTTGGTGGCTGCACGGGTGGCGTGACTGGTGGCTGTACTGGCGGGGTTGGCGGGACGACTGGTGGGGTCGGCGGGGTTGGTGGCACGACTGGCGGCTGCGTCGGTGGGGTCGGCTGGGTGACTGGGGGTTGTGATGGTGCGCCAGGGTTCACTGGTGATGTGTGCGGTGCGGAGGCGTGTGGAGAGGCAGTTGATGGGCGCTGAGTGGCGTCCGAACGCTGTGACTGCCCTGCTCCGTCGTGGAGTGCGACACGGTCGTCAGTCTCGGTCACCTCTGGTGAGTGATCAGTCTCTGGCACGTTCGCGTCCTGTGGCGATGATTCAATCTTGCCAGTGTCTCGCGACGATTGGCGTGGTGGTGACTTTGTTTGTGGTGTGGGCTGCTCTGGTGTGGTCTGTGTGAGCCGCTGGTAGCCAAAAACGATAGCACTGCTCATCATAAGCAGCAGTAGCAATACGATCAGTGTCTTATATTTCTTTTGCACGAATAATCCCCCCTGTGATGGTTATGTTTTTAGTATAGCCTAGTCGGTGGGGCGAAGCAAGCGTTTAGGCGCGGCGGCGCATCCACCATTTGTGGGCCTCACAGGTGACGAGTGGCACTATAAAGGAAATGATGCTGACCAGCGCCATGTGCGCCAGGCTGACATCGGCGATGTGGAGTAATCCACCGAGCGGTCCGAAGAATACCAGGAGTTGCAGGCCGATTGACAATGCCAGCCCGGCGTAAAAACTGCGGTTCATCACCCGTAGGCGCGTTAGGAATGACTCGTGGTCGGAACGTGCGTTGAAGGCGTTGGCCCACTGGCTGACCACGAGCGCCGTAAAGGCCAGCGTCTGCGCGTAAGCATGGCCGTAGCTATCTTCAAAAATCAGGTAGACGCCGAGGGCGATGGCGGCCATGGTGAGTGCGACGATGATCATGCGCCAAATCATGACGCGGCCGAGAATTGGTGCATTAGGCTTTTCTGGCGGTCGATTCATCACACCCTTTTCGGTCGGCTCCAGCCCCAGCGGGATCACCATGGAGGTGTCGGTGACCAGGTTCACCCAGAGGATCTGCACCGGCTCCAGCGGCGTTTTGATACCGATGAGCAGCGCGCCGATCATGGTGATGAGCTCGCCGGTGTTGGTGGACAAGAGGTAAAACAACATGCGCCGGACATTGGCGATGATGGTGCGGCCTTCTTTCATGGCGTCGATGATGGTTTTGAAATTGTCATCCAGCAGGATGATGTCGCCGGCGTCGCGCGCGATGGAGGCGCCTGAGCCCATGGCGACGCCAATGTGGGCGTTTGACAGCGCTGGCACGTCGTTGACGCCGTCACCGGTCATGGCGGTAATATTATGCTGTTTGAGGATGGTCAGTAGGCGGTATTTTTGCTCGGGGATAACGCGCGAGAAGACTTTGGTTCTCTCGACAATTGGTGCCAGCTCCTCGTCCGACAAATCATTCATCTGGCGGCAGTCGAACACCTCTGCCCTGTCGGTCGCCATGCCAAGTTCGCGGCCGATCTGGTAGGCTGTCTCAAAATGGTCGCCGGTGATCATCCGCACCGACACGCCGGCTTTGAGGGCCGAGCGGATGGCGCGTGAGGCTTCTGGTCGCAGCACATCAGCCACTGCCACGAAGCCTTCGAAGGTCAATTTCTCTCCCTTGAGCTGAGAAAATTCGCTGATGGACTGGCTGGTCTGATGTGAGGCCAGACCGATCACCCGCTGGCCTTTGGCGGCGAATGTCTCCAGCGCCGCCAGCGCCTGTTTTTTCACGGCAGCCGTCACCTTGCAGGCGGCCAAGATATGCTCTGGCGCCCCCTTGAGATATAGTCGATAATCACGCCCATGGTGCCACACCGTGGCCGACATACTCACATCTTGATTGAACGGCAATTCATGAGTCGGCGACCCGCTCACCCACACCGCTTGCTTGCGGGCAAATTCTTCCAGCGCGATATCCAGCGGGTCGTGACTTTTGGCATCGCCGCGGTTGATGGCGTGGGCGATGACCTCATTGACACGGCCATCTGTCGTTGGCGCCCAGGTGTCCTGGACAGTTAGTTTATTTTTGGTCAGCGTGCCTGTTTTATCAGTGGCGATGGTGGTGATGACGCCGATGGTCTCGATCGCTCGCATCTGATGCACCAAGGCCTTTTTGGCGGCCATGCGGCGCATGCCTAGCACCAGGACGACAGAGATAGCGATCGGCAGGCTCTCTGGCACGGCGCTGACCGCCAATGCCATGACGAAACGCAGACTCTCCAAAATATCCATGCCGCGTAGCAGGCTGAGGCCGAACGCCACGATGCTGATGGCAGCCACCACAGCGATGATGCGCGTGATCAGTCGGTCGATTTTCTTCTGCACCGGGCTTTGGGCGGACTCGCGCTTGGACAGGCTGGCTAGGTTGCCAAATTCGGTGCTGTTGCCGATGGCGGTGACTACGCCGGTGCCGGTGCCGCTGACGACGAATGAGCCCTGAAAGAGCATATTCATCTGTTCGTAAATTTCTTTTTTGCCCTCCAGTGCTTCGGGCTTTTTGCTGATAGGCAGCGATTCGCCGGTCAATTGCGACTCGTCAACCCGCAAATTCGCCGTCCGGATCAGCCGGATGTCGGCGGGGATTTTCTCGCCCTCGGCCAGCGTGATGATATCGCCCGGCACCAGCTTCGCCGAGTCGATACTGAGCGACTGCCCGCCGCGCAGCACATCAACTTTCTGTACATCATGGCGCGACAAACTACGCAGCACGCGGTCGGTCGAAAAACGCTGCACGTAAAAAATCGCCGCAGAAATTGCCACGATAACAAAGATGATAATGGCGTCGATCAGCTCGCCGTGCCACAGGCTGATGAGCGCTGCGCCTGCCAGCACCAGGGTAAAAATATCGAGGAATGGCTCAAGGATTTTTTTCCAGAGCGGTTCGGATTCGACCTTGATGACATTAGGGCCGTAGTGCGCCTGACGCCGCTTGACCTCGGCGGCTGACAGGCCTTTTTCAGATGAGCCGAGCTGCTGCAGGACGGCTTCGGCTGATGTTTCGTAGATAACCATGAGCTTGATTATAAGGGAAAGCTGAGTGGCGCGCAAACCAGCCTGGCACTGCTTATGCTATAATTAATTGCATAAATCTAAAGGAGGACTATGGGAAAAACCACAGAACCGATCGTTGAGATACGCGGCTTTCGGATGGCGTTTGGTGATAAGACAGTCATCAAGGATCTCAGTTTTGAGGTGCGGCGCGGCGAAGCGTTTGGCTTTTTAGGGAGTAACGGCTCGGGTAAGACGACGACCCTTCGGGCATTGCTGGGGCTGTATGAGCCGACGGCGGGCGAATTGCTGATCAATGGCGCGCCCTATCGGGTAGATGGCGGTGTCAGCCTGGGCTATCTGCCAGAGGAACGCGGCCTGTACAAGAAAGAAAAAGTATTGGACGTGATGATGTATTTTGGGCAGCTCAAAGGCCTGAGCAAAGAGGCCTCGCGTCAGTTTTCTGAGGAATTTCTGGAGCGAGTTGACTTGGCAGATAAGGCAAAGACGCGGCTTGATAAATTGTCTGGTGGGCAGCAGCAAAAGATTCAGCTGGGTGTGACTATCATGGGCGATCCAGAGCTGCTTATCCTGGACGAGCCGACCAAGGGCTTTGACCCGGTGAACCGTCGCCTGCTGATGAATATCATCGAGGAAAAGCGGCGTGCCGGTGCCACCATCGTCTACGTGACGCACCAGATGGAAGAGGTGGAGCGCCTGTGTGACCGCCTGATTTTGCTCAAAGACGGTCAGGCGGCGGCCTACGGCACGCTGGCTGAGGTGAAAAAGCAGTTCGGCGGTGCGTCGATGGATGATATTTTCGTCCGCGTGTATGGCGGCGAGGCAAAGGAGGCGCAGGATGCGTAAAATGTTTAATCTAGGGACAGTATTTCGCTTTGAGGTTATCAGGGTGCTAAAAAAACCGACCTTCTGGGCGATGGCGCTGGGCTTCCCTGTGCTGATCGGGCTGATCTTTGGCGTCGTGTTTTGGTCAAATCAAGCCACTCGCGAAGCGGTTGAAAAATTGCAGGAGCAGTCATTTAGTATCGCGCTGACTGACGAGTCTGGCTTGGTGCGTCCTGAGGTGGCAGATGCTATGAAGGCACGGACCGTGACTGACGAAGCGACCGGCGTCGAGCAGGTGAAGCAGCGTCAGGTGGATGCTTATGTCTATGTGCCGCGTGACATCGAAAAAGAAGCGGTGCGGGTCTACGGCAAGGATGAAGGGATTTTCCAAAACGGCAAGTACGAAGCGGTGGCGACCACGCTGCTATCTCGTTCGCTGGATGGAAAATTGACGCCAGCTGAGGCCAAGATTATCAAAGACAGGGTGGCGACCACCTTGACAACCTACAAGGACGGTCGTGAGAGCGGCGGCATCAAGGAGATGATCGTGCCGGGATTTTTCCTGGTACTGTTTTATATGCTGATCGCGTTTTTCGGCAACCAAATGCTGATGAGTACGGTGGAGGAAAAGGAAAATCGTACGGTGGAGATGCTGCTGACGACAGTGCAGGCTAAGACCTTGATCATCGGGAAAATTTGCGCCCTCGTCGTGCTGTCCATCATTCAGGGGCTCGTCATCGTCCTGCCGGTGCTGGTGGCCTACTTTGGCTTTGGGTCGCAGCTACAGCTGCCGAATTTCGATCTGTCGCAAATCGTATTTGACCCAGGACGTATCGCCATTTCGGTGCTGCTCTTCGCCTCAAGCTTCATGATGCTGACGGGGCTGCTGGTGATGCTGGGCGCCATGATGCCGACTGCCAAGGAGGCTGGCACCTGGGTGGGCCTGGTGATGATGCTGCTGTTCGGCCCGCTGTATGGCGCCAGCGTCTTCGTGTCCTACCCTGAGTCGACGTTCTCTCTGGCGATGAGTTTCTTCCCGCTGACGGCACCGATCCCGCTGATGATCCGCAACACGGTGGGCAATCTATCGCTGGGCGAGGCACTGGTAGGCGTGGCGCTCTTGGCGGTGTCCGCAGCTGTGATCATGATTTTGGCCATCCGTATCTTCCGCTACGGCGCCATGGCTTATGATAGTAAAGTGTCGTTTGCGAGTTTGCGCACTCGACGGAAAGCTGGTATAGTTAAGTCATGAAAGTAAAGATTGAAATTGACACCAGGACCTTTGTGCGGTTCTGGCTGGTGGTTATCGGGTTTGCCCTGGCCGCCTGGATGATCTATTCGGCGCGCGAGGCGTTGATGATCATCGGAACATCACTGTTTTTGGCGGTGGCGTTGAATTCGCCAGTGCGCAAAATTGCTTCAAAATTACCAGGAAAGAGTCGCCTGGGCGGTACCGCTATCGCCTTTGTATCTATCTTGGTCATCATCACGGCCGTCATCTGGTTCGTGGTGCCGCCGCTGGTGCAGCAGTCGGCGAAGTTTGCGGAAAATCTACCGCATTTGATCGACCGGGCTGGTGAGCAGTGGCACGGCCTCGGTAAGCTTATCGACGAAAATGGCCTGCGACCTCAGGTAAATACGGCGGTCGAGGGGCTGAAAACTCAGGCAACGGAATGGGCAGCAAGTGTCGGCTCAAACATCCTGAGCGGTATCGGTTCCCTGGCGTCCTTCCTGGCGGCCAGTATCTTGGTCATCGTCCTGACCTTCCTGATGCTGCTGGAGGGCGAAGAATGGATGCAGCGCATCTGGAGTCTGTACCGCGACAAGGACAAGCGCGAGCATCACAAAATGCTGGTGTCCCGCGTCTACGGCGTAGTCACGGGCTATGTCACTGGGCAATTGACCATCTCTGGTATCGGGGCGCTGTTTGCCGGTCTGTTCGTCTTCATTCTCAGCTTCTTCTTCCCTGACCTGAACGCCAACCTCGCCATGCCGACCATCCTCATCACCTTCATCCTGGTTTTGGTGCCGATGTTTGGTTCGACCCTGGCAGGTGCGGTGGTCGGTCTGATGCTGATGCTGAATGCCATTACCCCGGCTATCATCTACGTTATCTACTTTGTCATCTACCAGCAGATTGAGAATAATTTCATCGCGCCGACTATCCAGGCGAAGAAGGTGGAGCTGTCCGCACTGGCCATCTTGGTGGCGGTGACGGTCGGTCTGTATGTAGGTGGCCTGGTCGGTGGTGTGATCGCCATCCCTATCGCCGGCAGCATCAAAGTGTTCCTGGACGATTACATCACGCGGGACAATGAAAAACATGCCCGCCGCAAGCGTTCACCGCTGAAAAAGCTACTCAAGCGCGGTGCCGAGGCCGACGAAGCCTAGGCGTAGCGCCACACTTGACCTGAAGGGGTATCGCTCACGGCGATGCCCTTTTTAGTGAGCTGGTCGCGCAGCTGGTCAGAGACGGTCCAGTCGCGTTCGTCGCGGGCGCGCTGGCGAGCGATCAGTAGGCGCTTGGTCTCATCGTCGATATCTGGCGTGCGGTCCATCAGGTGTAATCCCAGCAGTTCGTCGATGCTCTCCAAAAAGGCCACGAGCGACGCGCGGTGAATCCGGTCAATAGGTAGCTGATCAAGCCGAGAGAAACTTTCGTCGATCAGCGCCAGTGCCGCCGGCGTATCCAGGTCATCGCCCAGTCGCTCCAGTAGCGCGTGACGAGCCGCCAGCAGCGAACCGTGCCGATCGTCCTTGTCGTCATCATTCTCGATGGTGTCATGAGTCTGGTGGCGCAGCACTGCGTAGTCTTGCCAGTGCTTCAGGCGATTAGCCGCCGCCTCTAGAATGTCCCAGGTGAAATTGCCCTCAGTCCGGTAATGACTGGACAACACCAGTAACTTAAAGGCATCCAGGTCAAAGCCGCGCTTCACTAGGTCGCTCAAGGTGTAACTATTACCCAGGGACTTACTGAGCTTGGCGCCGTTCATCTTCATGTGATTGTTATGAAACCACATGTGAGCGAACTGTTTGCCGGTCAGCGCCTCGGTTTGGGCAATTTCATTGGTGTGATGCACCGGAATGTGGTCGATGCCGCCAGTGTGAATGTCGATCTGGTCGCCCAAAGTTTCCCGCGCGATAACGCTGCACTCCAGGTGCCAGCCCGGAAAGCCCTTGCCCCACGGACTGTCCCACTCCATGTCGCGGGTTTTGCCTGGCGGGCTGAATTTCCAGACCGCAAAGTCAGTCGGCTGCTTTTTGCCGTGCATTTCGACGCGCGCACCAGCCTGCAGCCCGTCGATGTCCAGGCGCGCCAACTTGCCATAGTCGTCAATTTTTGAAGTATCAAAATACATGCCGTCTTCAGTGCGGTAAAGGTAACCCTTCTCGTCCAGTTTTTTGGCAAAGGCGATCTGCTCATTGATGAGACTAGTGGCTGGCACCAACCGCGTCGGCCGCAGCAGGTCTAATTGCTCGTAGGCTTCATCCTCAGCGATGCGACTATATTTTTCCGCCACCTGCCAGGCGGTCTGCCCCTCGGCGCGCGCACCCTTCTCCATCTTGTCTTCGCCATCATCATCATCGCTCACCAGATGGCCGACATCGGTGATGTTCTGCGTGCGATTGACCGTAAAATCATGCGCCAGCAGCGTACGGTGCAGCACGTCAGCATAAATATACGCCACCCAGTTACCGATCTGCGGCTGGCTATACACCGTCAGCCCACAGGTATACATCCGAATCGTCCGCCCCTCCAGCGGCGTCACCAGTTCTTTCTGTCGAGTCAGGGTGTTGTAGAGTTTCATGAGTTTATTTTACAGGAAAAATTAGCGGTTCGCTATGACTTTACGGATTAGTTAACTAGACCTTCAGGGGTGGGCAAAGAAAATAGCCCACCGAAAAGGCTCAAGCTGAACCGGACTCTCTCAATCCGGGAAGCATAGTAGTGCTTCAAGCAGATTGAGGCCGATTCGGCGAGCTATTTTCTCGGTGGGCTGAGGGGCGCTTTTGGCGCCCTGCCCTTTTTAAGTGTCATCACCTCCCCCCTTCGCGGCGGTTTTGAATACCACCCAGGAGAAGGCCGCGGCGGTCACCGCCGCGGCCACGGGGCTCGGTACACGGGCACCTGTCAGTGCCTCGAGGACAATATAGCCGAGGCCCGTGAGGACCCCGACAACAATTGAAGCGACGAAACTGACAATACGAATCATTTCTCCTCCTCAGAAGAAAGCTCAAAGCTAAAGGGCGACTTTTGCCCTAAAGACAAACTTTGAGCAAAAGTTAATATATGTATATCATACCTGAAGAAAAAAGTCAATGTTTTTGACAAAACCGTAGCTCTGTCACAGGGGTGGAATTATGCCGTGCTTTCGGTTTCGCCGAGCGCCTTGTCCGTCGCCTCCACCAGTTCGCGCAGCACGGTGTCGTAGTCGTCGTAGACGCGAAAGCCTGCCGCGTAGGGGTGGCCACCGCCACCGAAGTAGCCGGCGACGCTTTCGGCGATGGGCAGGTTGCCGCGCAGGCGCGCCGTCAGTTTGCCGTCAGGGTAGGTTTTGATGACGCAGCTCAGCGCCACACCCTCGACCAGCCGCAGCTCGTCGCCGATGAGCGCGCCGGGGTTGTAGGCGTCGCTGTACTCTTGGATTTCGTCAAATGGCACGTGTACCAGCGCTAATTGCCCATCCAACAGGTACTCGATGCGCTCGATGAGTTTGCCTTTGTAGGCCAGGATTTCTGGCGATTTTTTCATGAATTCGCGCCGCCGCTCCTCTATGGCAGCGTTCGAGGCGCCAAGTCGGGTCAATTCCCCTGCGACGAAAAAGCTCTCGGCCGTCACGTTCGGCGTGGTCAGGCCTAGACTGTCAGACATGATGGCGATGAGCAAATTTTCCGCCGCCTGCGGGTTGATGGTCCAGCTAGCGGCGCGCGCGAGACCATACAGTAATTCCCCTGTCGCCACCACGGTATCAGATAGCATGGTGTGCCCAAAACTCAGCGTGGCGTCAGTGGTGTGGTGGTCGATGACTAGTACTGGATGGGTCTCCAGAAAATGCCGCACACCAGGACTATCCAGCACCTTGCCGAGCAGCACGTCGGCGCTGGTGTCGACGATGATGGCCAGCTCCGCGCCCGACGGAAAATCGCCCAGCACGCGGTCCCAGCCCTTGATATAGCGCAGGTATTTCGGAATGTCCACTGGGCAGTACAAAAAGACGCTTTTGCCGAGGTCGCCCAGCATTTCCTCCAGCGCCAGGCTGCTGGCCAGACTGTCGCCGTCGGGGTTTTCCGCCTGGATAATGACGATCTTTTGGGCGCCGTCGATCAGCCGCTTCGCTTCATCAAACATAGGTCTATTATAACAGACTACTCATCGCGCATGTCCTTGATGGGGTTGCGGCGGGTGTTACGGATGAGTGGTAGTGCACAGGCCAGCAGCGCGGCGACCAGGATGCCAAGGGCGATGAGGCCTATGCTCTTTAGGTCGATGCTAAAGACGTGAAATTCCAGTGCTGGGTCGCGCGGCGCCATGATGAGCTGGGCGGTGGTGGTGAGTTCACTGCGGTAGGTCTGGTCGATGAACCAGGTGGCAAGGAGGCCGAGGCCGATGCCGAAGAGCGCGGTCAGGATGGCGAGGAAGACGGCGTAGGTGAGGTAGATTTGGCTGATGGTGAAGCGGGTGGCGCCCAGGGCACGGAAGACGGCGGATTCGCGGCGGCTGTCAGCGATGGTGCGAGCGATGATGATGAGCAAGATGAAGGCGGCCAGGACGGTGACGCCAAGGAAGGTCCAGAACGTGACGGGCGTGAGGAGCTGGCGCGCGTCATCGATGACCAGGGCGCTGCTACCGACGGGGTATGTCAAGAGAAGGCTTCCTTTGCTGCAGAGCCCTTCGCGGCGCGAGTCGTCACTGAAGCAGTCGGCGGTTTTGCGAAAGGTGCGGGCTTGGTCGGCGGTGGCGAATTCGTAGATATACTCAGAGCGTTCGCTGCCGAGGGTCGCGATGCTTGGCTTTGACTCGGTCATCAGCTGCGTGACGAGGCTGTGGGCGCCCGAAGTTTGGAGTAATTGACGAGGAATGATCCAGCCGCCCTGGGCAAATTGTGGGGCGACGAGTCTTCGCATGACGTCGGACAGGCTGCTGCCTTCATTCATGGGATATTCGCTCGGCATGAGGCCGACAACGCGGAAGGTCAATTTGTGCTGGACTGGCTCACGGGTGTCTTTTGGTTCAAACTGGGCGTCAAATTGTGCCTTGAGGCGGTCAAGGCGCTTCGTTTCGCTGTCGCGGGTGTCTTTGCTGATGGTGACGGCGCCGCAGCTGTCTGGGGCGGGCAGTTGGTACTGCAGCGCGGGCGCTTGATAGTCGGGTTTCGGCGTCTTTTTCTGGGCCGCGGCTGCCTGCTGCTGCTCAAGGGCGGTGCTAACGAGTTGGCGCGAGGCGGGATTGCGATAGCACAGCTGGTAGGTGAGCTCCCCTGCTTTCTGGCGTAGCAGTGTCAGGCGCTCGATACGCTGCTGAGGCGTGGCGCTGCCAGGGTTGAGCGGCGTGAGGCCGAGGAAGGTTTCAGCGTGCGAGTAGTTGATAACGATAGGAATTTCGTTCTGGCCAAGCGGCGGGCGATTGTCCAGCAAAAAAGGCTGCAGGAGCGAATCGTCCAGGATCTGCTGACTGCCTTCTGCGGCACCCTCTAGTTGCTCTTGGAGCGATGGCTCGCCAGAGAATGGTGTCTGTTCTGTCGCAGGCTCGAACGTTTCCTTGCCATTTTTCATCAGCTGGGTCGTACCGAAGAGCGCCCAGGTGGTGTTGGCGTATGCTTTGATGGCGCCGTGCGAGGTGGCAGCCTGGCCAAGCTCTTCCGGAGAAAGCCGTGGTCTGGCAGCGATCGCTTCAGCCAGCGCCTGGCGGGCTGAAGGGTTTTGGGTGTTTAACTGCGGCGGGGTGCCTTCAAAAACGACGTGCGTCAGTGGCGGTTCGCTGCCGGCGTCATACGGGATGCCCAGGCGTTTAGCGGCGGCCTGGCGGTCGGTGATACGCTGCTTGTTAAGTGTCTCGGCGCGCTTCATGACCTCTGGGCTTTCCTCTAGCTGACTGACACCGCGTGGCATGATGGCGGACATCAGGAAATAACGATCGTTCAAACTTCCCTTGTCAAACCGCGCCAGGCTGTCCAGCGCACTCTGGGTGAGAACCAGCGCTGCAGTGAGCAACGCAAACAAGAGCCCAGAAATGATGACAGTGATACTGGTGCGGATTTTGCGGGTGCGCAGCTTGGTGCCAGCCAGGCGCATGGTGTCAGTCAGACGCAGCATTTAGATAATTCTCCCATCTTTGAGGGTTATTTCGCGGTCGGCCAGCTGGGCGATCTCTGGGTTGTGGGTGACGATAACGATGGTGGTGCCGAGTTCGCTGCGAATTTTCTGAAAGAGCGAAATGATACGCTGGCTATTGGCGCTGTCGAGGTTACCGGTCGGTTCGTCGGCGAGGAGAATCTTTGGCTGATTGAACAACGCGCGGGCGATGGCGGCGCGTTGCATTTGCCCGCCAGACAGTTCTCGCGGCAAGTGATTCATGCGGTCATCCAGCCCGACCATCCAAGCGAGCTCCCTGGCCCGTTGGCGGCGTTCGCTGGGCTTCATGCGGGCGAACATGGCGGGAATTTCCAGGTTGACGCCGAGTTTGAGGAAGGGCTGGAGGTAGAATGATTGAAAGACAAAGCCGATGGTGCGGCCGCGGAACGCAGAGAGCTGACGGTCAGAGAGGCGCCGCAGCGACTGGCCATGGACGACGACCTCGCCTTTGGTTGGTCGGTCGAGCCCGCCCAGCAGCTGCAGCAAGGTGCTCTTCCCTGAGCCGCTGGCGCCGGTGAGCGCTACTAGCTCACCTTCGTAAATGTCGAGCGTCACGTCATCGAGCGCCGTGACGGACTGGCGGCCGAGCTTGTAGGTTTTTTGCACGTGCTGGACGCTCATCACGATCGGCCCCGTGGCGGGGCGTGACGGCCGGGGTGGCTCAACAGGCGTGGTTGGTGCCTCAAGAGTGCGCGCATCAGCATAGTGACGTAGCGCGGCAATTGCCCGCTCGACATCACCGTCAAATTGCGCCAAAAAACGCTCAAAGTCCTGCCCACCTGGTGTCATGTCGTCATTGTAACATGAGCATGATGCCTCCGGCAAGGCTACAGCGCGCGCCGACCTTCCAGTGCATGGCTCAGGGTAATCTGGTCAGCATATTCGAGGTCAACACCCACCGGAATGCCGCGCGCCAGGCGGGTCATGGTCAGCGTCAGCCCGGCTTCCTGTACGTAGCGCTGCAAAAACAGCGCCGTCGATTCGCCCTCAACCGAGGCGTTGGTGGCGATGATAATTTCCTGCACCTCGTCACGCTTGATGCGCTCGATGAGCTCTGGGATATGCAGTTGCTCCGGGCCAATGCCGTCGATGGGCGAAATGGCCCCGCCCAGCACATGATAAGTGCCCTTGAACTGCCCCGTGCGCTCCAGGGCCACGATGTCCAGCGGCTCTTCCACTACGCAAATCAGCCGGCGATTGCGCGCCTCATCCGCATACAGAGGAGACACCTCTTCCCCGTCATCGATCAGCGCGAACGTCACCGGGCAAGTCTTCACCCGCGTATGCAGGCGGCTCAGCGCCCGCGCCAGCTGCTCGGCACGCTTGGCATCACGCTTAAGCACCGCATAGGCATAGCGCTCTGCGGTGCGCGCACCGACGCCAGGCAGCTTGCCCAGCTCCTCTATCAGCTCTGTCAGAGCCGTCGGCAGCACCTGTTTCATTACAGTGGCAGATTGCCCAGGCCGCCCATCAGCGGCTTCATCGTCTCAGCAGCAACTTCCTGCGCCTTGGCCAAACCATCGCGCACCGCGATCTGCACCCAGTGCTCCAGCTGCTCGATGTTGTCCAGATCAACCATGTCAGGATTGATCTTCACCGACTTAATTTTCAGCTCGCCCGTGATCTGCACGATCACCGCGCCATCGCCCGCTTCAACTTCGATAATTTCTTTTGCTAATTGTTTTTGCGCCTTGCGCAGCTTTTGCAGCATTTTCACCTGATCAAACGCCATATGTCCTCCTTTAGTTCTCTGGATAGTATAGCAAATATTTACGGCCGCGTATAGATGTAGAAACGATCGGCCTGATGGGCGCGTTGGTTTGTGATAATCTCACTCAGGGGCGCTTTGGCACTACCTGCCTGCTGGCGGGCGTCACGGGTGACGACGATGATCTCTTCTTCAGCGTCAGCAAATGATGTGGCGATGACGAGCTGGGGATAGTTATACTGTGCCAGCGCCTGATAGAGTGGACGTTCGTGCTCGGTGGCGATAACGCTCAGGGGTTGATTCCGGTCAGTAAAGGTGCGCTGGAAAGTGGTGATATCTGTCGAGCCAGTCGCGACCACATCAGGGTTGTAGCGGTAGGTTCCGAGATAGCGCTCGACGCCGCTCATCACCATCACTCCGATGAGGCAGACGAGGAGGAAAAGTCCCGTGATGCGTGCATAAGGGTTGCGCGGAAAGAGCCGATACCACTCTTTCATCAGGGTCTCGATACCGATGGCGAGCAGAATAAAGAGTGGCGCCGTGATGATGATAGTGAGATGGGGTTGCAAGATAAGCAGCGGCAGAGAGAGGCTGAGCCATGTAAAGATGATATAGGCGCGTGTCGTGTGATGGTGCTGGACGGTCTTCATAAAGCCAAGCAGCGTCAGGGCGATGGCTGAAAAGTCCATCAGCGGTAGCATTTGCCCGCCCGAAACAAATGGCCGCGGCCAGAAGTAGGTCTGGACGAGCGTCTTGAGATTGGCGATGATATCAACGCTGGCGATATCCACTGTAGTGAGAGCCCAGAAAAATGCCGGCGTACGGATGCAGAGATAGGCCAGCGGCGCGATAAAGGCGAGGAGGAGGATGGCGGTAAATAGCTTGTTAAAGCTCTTGATGCGTCGAAAGATGTAGTTACGGGTGTGCGGGTGGATGATGCCGATAATGAAGAGGACAAGATTGATGTAAATAAAGAATGGCGTGTAAAGACTGAGCGAGATGGTAAGCAGTAGAAGGAATTGCCATAACCAGCTAGCGCGCGCCATCTGGACGATAAGGCTGGCAAAGAGCAAAATAAGGGCCGTGTAAGTGGCGTATAAGATGAGCGGCGTGCCGCTTTGGGCGACGAACATAAACTGACTGGTGGTGCCAGTGATGAGGAGCGTGAGAATGGTGGCGTTTGGCTTGAACCAGCGCCTGAGAAGGAAGAAGAGTGCCAGGCCCGTGACGGTGGCAAGGAGCATGGCGGGAAGTTTGATGCTTAGCATGGACACGCCGAAGAGCTCCAGCGAGACCTTTTGCAGTAGATGGAATGGTAAGTCGGGCACCGCGAGGGTGCCGAGATCATTGAGATTGATGCGATGCGTGACGCCGAGGCTGTCGATTTCGTGCTGCGTCAGGCTGCCCGGTGCGTAAAGGCCTGCGATGAGCGTCGTGCCGGCTACGAGCGCCAATAGCATGGCATAGCCGAACACGTAGCGTAGGCGATAGAAAAATAAATGTGTTGGTCTCGGTGTTTTCACTGCGAATTAATTATAGCACATCACGGTTATTCGTGCTTGCGGTCAAGGCTCATAAAGCGCAGGCGCTCTGGGTGGAAGTAGAGTTGGACTTTACCGACGGGGCCGTTACGGTGCTTGGCGATGATGAGGTCGGTGATGTTTTGGACTTCGGGATTGTCTGGTTCGTAATAACCTGGGCGGTAAATGAAGGACACGATGTCGGCGTCCTGCTCGATGGAGCCGGATTCGCGTAGGTCCGAGAGCTGCGGGATCGGTGGCGTGCGGCTTTCCACGGAACGGCTCAACTGACTCAGCGCGATGAGCGGCACGTTCAGTTCGCGGGCGATGAGCTTCAGGCCGCGAGAAATTTCTGAGACTTCCTGGACGCGGTTGCCGTTGTGATTATTCGTAGCCTGCATCAGCTGCAAGTAGTCGACGATGATCAGGCCAATTTCTCCGTCGTGCGCCAGGCGCCTGGCTTTGGTGCGCATCTCAAGCACCGAGAGACCCGGCGTATCGTCGATGTAAATCGGCGCTTCGGCCATCTCGCCCATCGCCTCAGACAGCTTGGCGAAATCATCATCGCTCAGGTTACCGGTGCGAATATTCCAGCTATCCACGCCCGACGCGTCCGCCAGCATACGGTCGGTCAGCTGCTCCTTGCTCATCTCCAGGCTGAAAAACAGCACCGGCTTTTTCTCGATGGTCGCCACGTTGTACGCCAAGTTCGTCACCAGCGTGGTCTTACCCATGGCTGGGCGGGCCGCCAAGATGATCAGGTCGGAGCGCTGCAAGCCAGCGGTCATATTGTCCAGGTCGCGGTAGCCGGTGCGAATGCCGCGCAGGGCGCCCTTGTTACGGTGCAGTTCCTCGATACGGTCAAAACTGTCGGTCAGGATGCTTTCCAGGCTGGTCAGGTCTTGTTTGAGTGATTGATCAGAGACGCTGAAGAGTTCTGCTTCGGCTTTTTCTAGCAGTTCCTGGGTGGTGGTCGATTCGTCGTAGCCCAGCTCCGTGATGTCGGCGCTGGCTTTGATGAGGCGCCGTCGGACGGCTTTTTGGGCGACCATCTCGGCGTAGGCTTCGGCGTGGGCGGCCGTCGGCACATAGTTAGTGAGTTCGGTAAGATACGCCGAGCCGCCGATGAGTTCCAGCTCGTCTTTGCGCTTCAACTCATCGGTCAGCGTCAAAAGATCGACGGGCTTATGCTTTTCAAATAACCGCACCATGCCGGCATAGATCAGCCCGTGATTTTTATCATAAAAATCAGTCGGCCGGATGTGCTGCGTGACGTCAGCCAGCACTTCCTCGTCGATCAGCACCGCACCAAGCAAGCTCTTTTCGGCATCCAGGTTTTGCGGCGGCAACTTGCCCGCGGCTTTTTCTGCTGTATTCACACTCACGACATATCCTCCAGTTTCACCTCTTCTCCTCCACCCATCATAGCAGCAATTTCTGCCAGCTGCTCGTTTTCTGGCGGTTTTTTATCTGGCCGGATGATAATCTCCAGCTCCTGCCCGGTCAGTTCATGGATAATCTGAGCCAGCTGCGGACGAAAGGTAGCGTCGCCGAGTTTGGCGGCAGCGAGTTTGTTGCCGGCGTAGATGGTGAGCGTCTGCCCGTCCAGGTGGTGGCCGCTTTTTGCCAGCATATTAGAGCGACCAGCGGCGGCGGTTGCTTTGACTTTTTCGAGGAGGGTTGGCCAGTCGAGAGGGGCGGGTTTTGGCGCCGGCATCTCCGCCTTACCACCATCCGCCTCCTCAGACCGCTTGAGTTTCGTCTGCACCTCTTTGCCAACGGAAATTTCCCGAACAGCTCCGCTCCGGGGAGCTGCAGCTCCTCGGGCTCCGGATTGTTCTGAAAATTTGTTGGCGAGCGGCGCCTCCGCCTCACCTCCTCCGACAGAGGCTGTGGAACGTTCGCGAATAGCGGACGTTCCAGCCGAACGCTCATGAGTCATCTCCGGTGGAGATGCGAATGAAGAGTGTACTCTGGAGGAGGATGGTGGGGTGGAGGCGCCATAATCTGCGCCGAAAATTGTCAGTAATTTGAGATCTGGGTGCGGGTGGCGGGTGACGTCGATGAGTTCGCGGATGAGCGCGAGATTAGCAGGCTGGTCGGGTAGCTCATGGCGCAGCTCGCGCAGTAGTTGCTGTGTCAATACCAGCGGGTCGTGCCCCTGCTGCTCCAGCTCTCGCAGTAGTGTCAGTGCCTCCGCGCCCTGCCCCGCGTGATACGCCGTGATGAGCTGCCGAATGGCGCTCTGCCCGGTCAGCCCCAGGTGGGCCGCCACTGCCTGTTCACTGAGTGGCTCTTCTGGGCTGGCCAGCGGCGACAATTGGTCCAGTAAACTGATGGCATCGCGAAAACCACCGCGCGACTGCTCGGCGATGAGCCGCGCCGCCGCCTCGTCAATGGCAAAGCCCTCGGCCGTCGCTATGTCCGCCAGCCGCTCAGCGATGACCTCTGGCGTGATGGGTCGAAAATAAAACTGCTGCACGCGGCTGAGGATGGTCGCTGGCAATTTGTCCGCGTCAGTCGTCGCCAAAATAAACACGATGTGTGCCGGCGGCTCCTCTAGGGTCTTCAGCAAGGCGTTAAACGCCGGCTTTGACAGCATGTGCACCTCGTCGATGATGTAAATCTTCTTGGCGGCCGACACCGGCGCCACTTGGGCTTTTTCCCGCAGGGCGCGAATATCATCGACACCATTATTGCTGGCCGCGTCAATCTCGATAATGTCCAGATGCGTGCTGCCTGCCTCGTACGGCAGCCCATTGATCTCATGCGCCAAAATTCGCGCCACGCTCGTTTTGCCCACGCCGCGCGGCCCGGTCAATAGGTACGCATGGGCGATTTTCCCCTTTGCAAGCGCCCGCGCCAAAATACTGGTGATGTGCTCCTGGCCCAACACCTCACTCAACTGCCGGCTGCGGTACTTACGGTACAGCGCCTGACTCACTCCCCTTGGCTCCTCATGATGTCATTATAGCAAATCAGGGCGTTGACTGTCGATGGCGGGTGTAGGCAAGTAGTATCATTTCACAATGAAAATAGCCCACCGAAAAGGCTCAAGCTGAACCGGACTCTCTCAATCCGGGAAGCATGCTAGTGCTTCAACTCAGATTGAGACCGATTCGGCGAGCTATTTTCGGTGGGCTGAGGGGCGCCTCGGAAGGCGCCCTGCCCTTGGCTAACTCTTTTCCTCCTTTCCTTCGGTAGCAGCAGTGGCTGTCAGGCTCAGCGCTACCGTGTTTAACACGGCCAATGCTGCCAGGAGCCAGGCCTCCCATACGATGCCTCTTTGGCTGACAATAAGGGAGGTGGTGATGATGGCCACCATGGCCATCATCAGGTTGATGAGGGCGCTGGCGCATCGAAAAATGGTACGCATAGCTCTCCTTTCAAAGAGAAAGCTCAAAACTAAAGGGCGACTTTTACCCTTCAGGATCCTTTAAGATCAACCTTTGAGCAAAAGTTAATATATATATATCATACCTGAAGAAAAAAGTCAATACATTAGGAGAAGCCCGCCGCCCTAAAACAGCGCCAACTGCTCCTCTGGCAGCGCCACCGCCGCCGTCTCGTCATGCTGGGCGCGGTAGCCGATGTAGCGTTTGAGATTGTACACCAGCAGCTCGTCCTGCCACTCGGTGATCAGTAGCGGCCCGATCATCGCCCGCACTTCGCCGACGATGCACTCTTGACCACTGACGTCCTTTGCCCTTGTCACGTCGGTCGGCTGATGGTAAAAATGTCGCTCCGTATCAATGAATTCCGCCGCCTCGAACCGCACGTGGAGCTGCCGCTCTACCGAGGCCATGGCTTGCTCCAGCTCTGCCCTTGCCTGCTCGGCATCAAACACCTGCTGCAAAAAGCCGAGTTTCTTCCCTTGCGTCACATGCTCGACGAACCCATCCAGCCCAGCGATCTTTGCCTCGTACTGGCGCGCCACCAGCGCCGTCGGGAAGGTCTCCAGCCGCACCGCTGCCCGCGCGCCCTGCTCCAGTAGCCGCTTGATGCCGCGCGCTGCCTGCGAAATACCCACTTTCACCACACCCGGCGCCAGATACGCCAGGTACAGATAATGCGGCGTTTGGTTGAGTTTCTGCTGCTGCTCGGACACTTCGGCCGCGTGATAAAACGCTGGATTAAATCCGGTGCGGTTGCGGCATGTCAGGCACTGGTCATATTTACCATCAACCATTGCGCTATCTGGGCACGCCTGGGAACAGTGATTTTCAAAATCCAGCCAGCCATTGCACCATTTCTCAGAAAAATCAAACCGCAGCGCCAGCGACGTCCCCAGTGGTGCCACGCGCTCGTGATCCTCGGTGACTTGCCATGCCAAAAAAGGCTGACTTTCGCCATCAAAGCCGGTGTGACAGAGGAGCCTCTTTACAGCGGTGCCTCGACTGCCGCCCAGGTAGCGTCAGGGTTGTCTTCTGGAACGATGATGGTGACCTGGTCGCCGACATTGATGCGGAAGAAAGTGACACTGGCGAGTAAGATGCGGTATTCGCGGCCATTCGCCTCGACGTAGTAGACGCCGTCGTGCTGCACCAGGGTGCCGATGACTTGGCGGCGCGGCACGGGGCCGATTTGCTTATAGATAAAGCCGCCATCATCCGCGATGGTTAATTTCATCAGGTCGCCCTCGACCAGCTTCGACTTTGACGCGTAATTTGCCGGGATAGGATAATTCTTGCCGTCGGGACCCATCATCATTTGGCCGTCGAACACACCCTCGATGATCTTACCGGCGACATCGTCAGATGAGCTTTTCGGCGTGACTACTTGGCCGTCGTCACCGACGATGCTGATGAGCAGCTCTTTGGCGGCCGCAAGGTTGGTTTCTGCTTCTTGGATGAGCGTCCGAAGGCGCTTGACTTGCTTTTCTGGTAATTCAGACATATGGCTCGCATTCCTTTGTCTATGTTTTGGTAGTTACTATTCGCAATATACCACGCTTTTTGGTTTTAGGCAAGCATTTTAGTGCGGCCTCAGGGCTGTTTTCCGTGCCTTTCCACAGGGCTAACAGAGGCAGCAAGAAAAATGTAGTAAATTTTACCCTTGCAATCAAAACACCGCCCGTGCTAATACGAGGCGGTGCTTCATCAACGAAAACAAATTGGCGATATGAGGACTATGAAAGCTCGACAGTTGCGCCAGCTTCTTCCAGCGTCTTCTTTGCAGCTTCAGCTTCGTCCTTTGAAACCTTTTCCTTGACTGGTGCTGGTGCGCCGTCAACGATAGCCTTTGCTTCACCCAGGCCCAAGCCGGTGATTTCCTTCACAGCCTTGATGACTGCAACCTTCTGAGCACCTGCGTCCTTCAGGGTCACGGTGAACTCAGTCTTTTCGTCAGCCGCGTCAGCAGCGCCGCCAGCAGCTGGACCAGCAACAGCCACTGCAGCTGCAGCAGGCTCGATGCCGTACTCATCCTTCAGATGATTTTTCAGTTCGTTTACTTCCAGAACGGTCAATTTGACCAGCTCTTCAGCCAATTTCTTGATATCAGCCATGGTATTCTCCTTATGAAATTACTAAAAATAATGTGATTGCGTGAACTTACGCTGCAGCTTTGGCTTCGATGCCGTCGAGCAGGCCGTGCAAATTGCCACCCAAAGCGCCCACGGTGTCGTGAACTGGTGAGAGCAATTGTGCCACCACTTCGGCAACCAGCTGATCCTTGCTTGGCAAGCCAGCCAGCGCCTTGATATCGGCTTCGTTGATAGCTGCACCTTCAGCAGACAGACCGCCGGCCAGTTGCAGAGCTGGGTGAGTTTTTGCGAACTCGTCCAGTACCTTCGCTGGCATAACTTCGTCCTCACTACTGATGGCGTAGACCAACTGACCAACCAATGCGTCAGTCTCGGTCTCTTTGTAGGTCGCAACCTGGCTCATAGCGACGCGCACCAGGCGGTTCTTCACCACCTTGATGGTCACGCCAGCTTCGCGAGCCGCCTTGCGAAGCTCCTGCAACTCAGCCACACCGAGGCCCTGGTAACGCGCGAACGCGGTACCCTTGGCGTTGGTTAGCAGCTCAGTAAGTTCAGCAACCAAAGTTTGTTTTTTATCGCGTGAAATTGCCATAAAATCCTTTCTTTGATTGATGTTTCTCAAAAATCGCCAATTTGTTAACGTACGGTAATGGAAAATCGCTGCCGCTTTTCTACCGGCTTTCGCCAAAAGAAAAACGTCTTTGATTCTCGCACTACCAAAGACGTATCAGAAAACAAGTCATTCCTCGGCGGCATGTTTACACCTCAGTTTCCCTCGGTCGCCGCTGTCTTTGGTAATGTTCTGGTCAATTGTAGCACAAATGACAACGCAGTGCAAGGATTTTACTTGCCGCCGAAGCGAGCGCCACCTCCTCGCCGACTAACGCTGCGCTTCTATGGTTGTGGCCAGTGTCTCGTATATACCCAACAAGACGAGCTCAATGTCCTTATCTCTGCATACTTGCTGAAGGCGCTCAGGTTTTTGACGGTGGGGCTTGTCGGCTATAAATTCGCGAAACAGTACTGCATCTTCTTCGCTAAAGATAACCCCCCTTCCTCTCTGTTGGGACTGCCAAACTTCCTGAAGCTTCTTGAGGGAGCTATCTATGTCATCCGTCACCGGTCTGTCAGTGTTTGAGAATGGCTGACTGTATGCATAGAGGGCGGTCGCCTCTTTGGGACTGAATGATTCGTGCCGGAGGATGGGAGTAAGAGCATCGGTGAGCGCTTGGTAGTGCTCACTGGCCTTTTCTGCGGAGTGTCGTCCGTGTACTGCAAGGAGCTGGGCCATCCCACCGAATGCGGTGCGCTCTACTTCTTCCTGTGACATTTGACTAGATCTCGTTGCGTGGGCGAGCTGCCGCCTTAACGTTTCTGGGTCCTTAAACCTAATACGGCCGTCGCGTTGCTCTGCTCCGAGCAGACGCAGGGTGCAGGTGCGTTGGGTATGGCTCATGCAAACAAGCAGCTTGCGCACAGCAGGGTCGCCGAGGAGCTGACGGCGCGCTTCTTCGATAATTTTCTGCTTTGCAGGCGTTATGTCAGTGTTCAGTGAACGGTCGAGATACCCAGAAAGTGTCCTGTGTTCTGCTGTGCGGAGATTGAATTTTTTTGACCACTCGTCAACTACCTGGTTGCGAAGGGCCTCTCTCGTTGTCTGATGTGATGGGGTCTCGGTATTTTGTGCGTCAACTGCTTGGATGTGAAGAGGCTCCTGCTCTACTGCAGGCGAGGATATCTCAGGCTTTGCTATAACTTGAGGGAGTTTTTTGGTAATGTTATTCCACCACAAGTAGATGGCGGGTGCTGTGAGGCCAAGTTCTTTTGCCACCTTATTGTCGCTCCATAGCGTAAGCTTTAAGCGTAGTCGCGTAGGGATATCGACTCTAGACCGTGAGCCCTTGAGGGTTCCTGCTATCTGGCTAACGATCAAATCAAACTCGGTTGTTGAAATGCTCATTACTCCCTGCTTCAGAAGGCCTTTGGAGGACAAAAATGCACGAGCTTCTGCGGGAATATCGATGATATCGCTATGGGTTTCCTGGCTAGCGGGTATTGCTTCCTGGGTTGGTGAAGGGATCTCTCTTGGAGGGTGTGGGCCTCCTGTCGCTAAGGGGGCTGGCTCTTCTATAGGTAAAGAGTCTAGCCCCTTGGCGGGCGAGGAAACGGACTCTTCTGTATGGGAGGGCGCTTGCTGGTCTGGAGCGTTAAGACCGTATCGGCCAATTATCTCAGTCAGGCTACTCACGTCTTTCGCGACAATATCGAGACTGTCACTCCCTTCCTGGCGAATACGCTTAATCATGGCCTTAAGGAGGTCTCCAGATATGGCATTTTCTACGGCTAGCGCACGTAGCTTTTCCAGGGTCTCTATTCGTTGCTGTGTCAGCTCTAATTCTTGTTGCTGGGCTTGCGCCGACTTACGTTCGGATCGTATCGCGGCGTCGAGGGTTTGTTGTGTTGATGGGGACTCGGGGTTACTCATAATACCCCGCATTGTACACTATTCCCTATATGCCTCAAAGCATGAGCGAGATGCTGCTGATACCTAGTATTTACCTTGCGTCCGACATATAGAGAGGCTATTGTCGAAAATACTTCTCAGCTATATTCTTGAAAGAGGCTTGCTTGCCTGCTTTTCTAAGAAGCTCGGATCGCTCTTTCGGGGTTGTGCCGGCCCATATGCCATAAAGCGAGTCTTTGCTTTGAAGAGTTAGTGCAAGTTCAAGGCATCCCTCGCGAATCGGGCATTGGCTGCATATCCCCGCCGCTGCCCCTATGCGCCGCTTATTAGCGTAGCTCGTGGGAAAGAACAGATCTGGGTCATTTTTGCACGGCGGGGGGATGCAGCCTGATCTAAGGTGCTGTCATCTGGAACGTTAAATAACTCGGGACTACGTCGGGACATATTTCCATTTTATTATAAATTGGAAATACTGTCAAATAGACTGTATATACCACCCAGGGCAATTTCTTCTATTTCAGAAACGGTTACTTGATGCCCGCCTGCCTCTTTTTGAAAGATGGGGCGCAACGTTGTCGGCTGATGCATGGTGAATCGATCACCCTTCATTTCTGTGGCGATTATCCGCAGCGTTAGCTCTCTTTGGTGTTCATCCATCTCTCGTAGCATATGCTGAACCCCTCTGTGCTGGAGCAAGAGGGCCCTCGCCTGCACAATGAGTGAGCGCTTTCCTCGGGTCATGATATGCCCCGACTGACTGTTAAGGTATTCAGCTAGCATGGTCCGCTGCTCGACGCCTAGTCTCAGGGCTACCGTCCATTTTTCAGCAACCTGTTCGTATGGTGTAGTATATCTTGCCGCTTCGCCTTCTGGGGGTGATGGTAGGGTGTAGCGCGTCCTGTGTGGTCCATCTTGTTGCCCTGTGCCTATCTCCATGAGGGATGGCCTAACTCGCTTAAAGATATCACACGATCTTTTCCACCAGTTGTGTATAGCAACCGGAGTGACGCCTTCCCTTTTCGCTAGTAAGCTATCATTCCACGTGGTGAGTTTGTTTCGCAGTCGACTTTCGATAATGCCGCCTCGCGCTGCAAGTCGAGGCTGGAGCGGCGCCAAGGTGCGTGCGAGAGCGGTAACGACACTCTCTAGCTCAGTATCATTTAGGGAGACGATATTAGAGCGGACGACACCATAATCGCGCAGAAAAGTAAGGGCGCTCGCGTGAAGCTGTAGTGGTGCTGTGTCGTGCGTTTCACGAGGCTGGCAGTCTTCCATCTCGACAAGCATTGCCGTGCCGTATTTTCCCCAATAGGCCACTTAGCTGACGAATGTCCTCTCTTACGTCGTCAAGCTTATCATGATCCCTACTGGTGACAGCAGATACCATGCCGTCTATCAAGGTGTTTTCGTTAAGTTGTCCAGCAAGAAGGCCGAGGATGGTGATCAGTTTCTCTTGCCGGGCGCGCAGGGCCGGATTGTCAGGGCCCGCTAGTTTATCCTGTAGAGAATCGCTGAAGAGATCTGTGATACCCAAAGGGTACGTTTCGCCACTTGTCATAACAACCTGCATTGTACCGTAGATAGTATCAATTTCAAAGCATAAGCAAGCCCCCGCCTTCTCAGACGGGGGCGTAGCTCATGTGCATGAAGCCTACAGGCTGTTCTCAACCTTGATGCCAGGACCCATGGTGGTCGTGACGGCGATGCTCTTGACGTAAGCGCCCTTCAGGCTGGCTGGCTTCTGGGCGTTCAGGCTGTCGAAGAAGGCCTTGGCATTGTCCTGGAGCTTGTCAGCGCCAAATGACACCTTGCCCACGCTCAGGTGGACGATGGCCTGCTTGTCGACGCGGTACTCGATCTTACCCGCCTTGGCCTCAGCCACTGCCTTGGCGACATCAGTTGCCACGGTGCCTGACTTTGGATTTGGCATCAAGCCGCGTGGACCGAGGAGCCGGGCGAATTTACCGAGCTTTGGCATGTACTGCGGTGTCGCCACCAGGATGTCAAAGTCCAGGACTTCCTTCTCTAGCTGAGTGATAAAGGTCTCGTCACCGACGATGTCCGCACCCGCCTTCTTGGCTGCTTCGTGGTCGCCTTCTGGGGCGAAGACCGCGACGCGCACAGTTTTACCGGTACCGTGCGGCAGTGCCACGGTGGCGCGAATATTCTGGTCAGCTTGGCGTGGGTCAACACCCAGGCGAACGTGGACTTCGACAGAGGCGTCAAACTTGACTGGGCTGGTTTCGGTCGCTAGTTTCAGGGCGTCTTCCAGGCTGTAAACCTTGTCCTTTTCAATCTTCTTGGCTGCGTCCTGATACTTCTTGCCGCGGCGCTCGAGCTTCGGGCGCGTCACTGGCTTTGGGCCCTTTTTGACGTGTGCCTCGGCGTCTTCGTCTTGAGGAGTGGTGTCGCCTGCTTCCTTGCGGGCTTCCTTCTCAGCCTTGGCTTCTGCTTCGTCCAACGCTTTCTGGCTGCGCTTGCCGGCCTTGGCCACGTGTGCTTCGCGGACCTCGTGCTTTTCTGCCTCAGCGATCGCAGCTTCGATCTCCGCGATGGTATTCTTTTCGCTGACTTCCAGCTTTAGTTCTGCTGCTTTTTCCAGCAATTCGGCTTTTTTCGCCATGGAAATAATCCTTTCTGTGGTGCAAACGGCCGCCTCATGTGGACGCGCCTCCCAACATTGATTGATAGTACTAGTAATTATAGCAATTCTAGCGATAAATAGCAAGCTATAGCTCGTCGTCCGTCATCTCTCCTGTATAGGCCGGCATGAGGCCATAGACCGCTGAAAACGGCACGAGATAGCTCAGGTGTTCGGACTCATTCACGATGAGAAGCATCGGCTCACCGCCGCTGAGCGGAACATCATCTGGAATCTTGGCGGGGCGTTTTAGTTCGGCAAGCTCTGGCAGGATGACTTCTATGCTTTCACCACTTATCTCCAGGGGCTGTCCATCTTTTTCAACAACAGGGGTAATCTGGGCCATTTCGGCGCAGCTGTATGATCCGGAATTAAATAAGGTGGTATGAACGGCACGGTACATACTTACGACACAGTCCACCTGGTCGGCGTTATTAAATAGTCGCGCGAGCGTGTCGCGTATATCAGCGATCGCCTCGTGCGCCATCTGCCGCTGCTCGGAGATACTGGCATTGCGGAAGCGCTGACTCAGGATAAGCGCTAGGACCTCCCCTCTCGTCTCCTCCATATCTTCTCGCAGATCATCGACTGGCTGCTCATAGTAGCTCAGTTGTGAGACAAAGGATGGGTCGGGCACGATATAGAGAACCTCTCCATTGCCATCCCCGGCGCTAACCTCAAACACAACACGCCACCTGCCATCGACATGGACGATATCAAAGCCGAACGACTCCAGACTATCGAAGGAGGTCGCCTCCTCTAGAACGACATCACCTTGCTCCGTCCTTCGTCCAAGAAGGCCGTAGCCAGAGAATGCCCCGTGGTTGCAGTGCTCCCTGAGCGCTTCGTCAAGCTTGTCGATATGGTCGCAGATAAGGTCGAGTCGTGCATCTGTATTGCCATCATGATAGTTGATGGCGTTTTCTGCCTCGTTGATGGTCTCTAAAAATTCATTACGGCAGAGTTGTAGTATGTCAATGGGTGCCGGCATGTCCTCATGGCTTGTCAGTTCAACCGCCATGAGACTTCTCGGAGTAAGCGGGATGGCGTAGGAGTTAGGACCGTCGACGATACAGAGTGTGAGTGCATGTACGCCAATCTGTTCGGCGATGGAGTCGATCCCTGAGTATATTTCATGGCCGATGTGCCATAAGCCTCCTTGGACTTCAATGACACCATCCGCATGACCCGCTTCAGTATGACTAAGGGCGACGGCCCTTATCTCGCCGTGGAGTAGTTCTGGTGCGATATGCTGGGCGTGAAACCGCTGTACGATGGCCTCTCGCTGTTCGTCTCCGGACTCAAGATTGAGCAAGATATTCGTTTCGTCGACTGCTCGCCAGAAATCGTCCCTCCATAAGTGTAATAAGTTGCGCGTCTGCGATGAGGATGACTGATCTCGGTGCATGGCGCAAGTATAGCGCACCAGGGGCGAAATGTGCAATCGTGAGCGGGATGCTATTTGCGAGAGCGACTCGACCGTGCATTATCTTACGTGCTACACTAGGAGCATGGACAGTATCACAATTACACACATTCAGGGACGGCAAATTTTAGATTCACGGGGTAATCCGACGGTTGAGGCGGATGTGCGCCTCAGCGACGGTAGCTTTGGGCGGGCGGCGGTGCCATCGGGCGCCAGCACCGGGTCGTTTGAGGCGGTTGAGCTGCGCGACGGCGAGCTGGCCTATGGCGGCAAGGGTGTGCTGCGGGCGGTCGAGCATGTGAATGGCCAGATCGCTGAAAAGCTGCGCGGTGCGGATCCGTTTGACCAGGCGGCGATTGACCAGATGATGCAGCGCCTGGACGGCACGGAAAACAAGGGTCGGCTGGGAGCCAATGCCATTTTGGCGGTCAGCCTGGCGGTGGCGAAGGCGGCTGCGGTGTCGAAGGGACTGGAACTCTATCAGTATGTCAATCAGCTGGCGGGCAGCCCGGTGATGAGCTTGCCGATGCCGATGATTAACGTCATGAATGGCGGTCAGCACGCGCTGGGCGCGACGGATATTCAGGAGTACATGATCGTGCCGGTGGGTGCGTCGACGTTCGCTGACGCTATGCGGATGAGTACTGAGGTGTTTCACGCGCTGGCGAAGGTGTTGAAGGCTGAGGGATATCCGACGACGGTTGGCGATGAGGGTGGCTATGCGCCGAAGGTGCGCGGCGGTAACATGGAGCCGGTGCGTCTGCTGAGCCGTGCTATCGAGCAGGCTGGCTACCGCTTGGAGGCGGATTTTGCCTTTGCGCTCGATGTGGCGTCGAGTGAATTTCATGAGAATGGCGCGTACAACTTGGCGACGGAAGGCCGGCGTTTGAGTCCGAAAGAATTGATCGGTCTGTACAAAGAGCTGCGCGGGCAATTCCCGGTGGTATCCATCGAAGACGGGCTGGATGAAGAAGCTTGGGTGGATTGGCAAACCCTGACCACGGAGCTGGGCCGCAGCACGCAGCTGGTGGGCGATGACCTCTTGGTAACCAATGTCAAGCGCCTAGAGCGCGGCATCGCCGAGAAGGCTGGCAATGCTATCCTCATCAAGCCAAATCAAATTGGTAGCCTGACCGAGACCATGCGGGCGGTGAAGATGGCTCAAGACGCGGGCTGGAATACGGTGATGAGCCACCGCTCGGGCGAGACGGAAGACACGACTATCGCGCATCTGGCGGTTGGCCTGGGAACGGGTCAGATCAAGACTGGTTCGATGTCGCGTTCAGAGCGTATCGCGAAGTACAATGAGCTGATGCGTATCGCTGAGGCGCACCCCGAGCTGGAGCTGGCGCGGCCGTTTGCGCAGCGCTAGCCTGGCTGGGCGCGAGAAAAAAGACCTCGGGAATTTCCGGGGTCTTTTCGGTTTACGCGGTGATGCCAAGGGCAATTCAGCCGCGCAGAGTGACGACTTGGCCGTTCTCAAAGCGCACGATGCGTGACGGCGCGGCGTCGGTGACTTGCCCGCTGTCGACGTAGACGCTGACGGCCTGGCCGAAGTAATTGACCGCCTCTGAGATGGTGGTGGCTGGCGGCAGACCCTCGGGGTTGGCGCTGGGGGCCAGGAGCGGCCCGGTGCGGCGGATGAGGTCGGCCAGCTCGCCGGAGACGAGGCGGAAGGCGAGGGTTCCCTGCTGGTGCGGCGCCTTCGTCAGGAGGTCGCGGGCGGTAGTCACGACGGTGGTCGGTCGCGTTTCGTGGAGCGCGAGATAGAGCGACTGCTCCTTCTCAGTCAAGTGGGGAATGTCGCTGGCTGTAGTAACTAGCACGATGCACGCCTTGTCGCGCGAGCGAAACTTTGCGCGGTACAGCCGCTCCACCGCCGCCGCATCGCTCGCCCGCGCCACGATGCCATAAATGGTATCAGTTTTCAGCACCACCAACTCCCCCGCCAGCAGTGCGGCGGACACCTGGGGGTCGCTGAGGGTGGTGGTGCGTATCACTGGATTATTATACCATAGCTTATGCTTGCATCAGAGGTGGGCGCTTTTTATAATGAATCCTATGACAAAACAGCCAGTAGGATGTATCGAGGTATTGCGACCGTTTTTCAGAGAGTTTGGGCATGACCCGCGAGTGCAGCTGATGGGTGGTATCGGGTCGATGGCACTGCAGGACTCGGACTCGCGGCTGTCGGTGCGGGACGAGGTGATTGCTCTGGCCTCAGGGCGTGACATGCCCCTCCTGCGAGACAATGGCACGCGGCGCGACGTTGATGTCCTGGTGACGACGGCGGACGAGGCGTTCCGCGAGCGGGTGCAGACGCGGCTGGAGGAGATTGTTGATGGGCAGTTGGAGGTGTCGGTGTTTGGGCTGCTGGGGCCAGAAAAATTGCGCCGCTCACTTGCTCGACCGCTGGGGCTGACTGCCTGTATGACTTTTTTGGCAGATCGTTATGAACATCCCAGCGACGCACAAGGCGGCTTTGTCAAGGCCCTCTTTCCGTTCATGGTGCCGCTAGATGAAGCGACGCTTCGGCCGTGGCGACTAGAGATCGACGACCAGACATCGGTGCATATTCCCCATCCGACTGCCAGTTTGGGTAATTACATCAGCCGCTCCATCAGCGGGGTGCGCGAAAAGGATGCGGCGAAAATTGGCGCTATGAGCGAGCAGCTCCAGCAGCGGTCTGGGCTTATTGAGTGGTTGTATGAGGGGCCGGGCGCTTCGCAGTTGGAGCTGGCGCGGCTTATCCATTCGACGGGTGTCGGTGTCGGGCCGCTTAATGACGTCCTGCCTCGCCCGGTGGCGGCGCTTTCTCGGCAGGAGCTGTTGGAGCACGAAGGGTGGATGATGGCCGAAGCCCCGCAGTGGCAGCAGCGTATGGCGCTGGGGCTGTTCGCTCTGAAGGCTCGCACTCTCAGAGGGGTTGAATCAAGCGCGCTGGTGCGCCAGTTGTGGCAGCAGTTCGCGGAGCGTAGCGTCGGTGCCGCCATCATCGAAAATCGTTCATAAAAATACTCCCCTTTGTGCGGGGAGTATTTCGTGGCGCGTGTAAAGCGTGATTAGTCAGCGATCTCGACGCCCATCGAACGAGCTGAGCCGGCGACTACCTTCATGGCACCCTCGAGGTCGATGGCGTTTAGCTGCTCCATCTTTGCCTCAGCGATTTCCTGGAGCTGCGCGCGGGTCAGCTTGCCAACTTTTTCAGAATGTGGCTTAGCTGAACCCTTCTGGATGCCTGCCTTTTCGCGGATCATGTCATCCACTGGCTGCCCCAGGCTCTTCCATGCAAAGGTGCGGTCTTCGAACACCTGAATGTGCACGATAACGTCCTTGCCCATCAGATCTTTGGTGGCGTCGTTAAATGGATTGATGAAATCCATCATGTTTAGACCCCACTGACCCAAGGTCGAGCCAACTGGAGGACCTGCCGTCGCGCGACCAGCTGGAATGCGGAGCTTCAGATTACCGATAACTTTTTTTGCCATAATTTTAACCCTTTCAAAATTAGTTGAAGCGTACTTGAAAGTGTGCGTAACATAGGTATTATACGAAAAAATGTGCTAAAATACAAGCATGAACGCGCGAGGCAAGGTCCCCATCCGCCGTATCGTCAATTTCTTTGGCGCTGCTGGATACAGCCTCCTCATTCTCGGTTATGTACTAGTGGCTATAGCGGCGATATTTTGGCTGTTGCGTACCACTGCCTTGATGCCGCCAGGTGTGGTATCAGAGGCGCAGCCGGCTATCCCCATCGCCGAGCCGCTCACTGCGGCAAATATCCCGACGATGCCACTTGCGCTACGCATCATTCAGCTGCTCTTTGCGGCGGTCATCTTAGCGACAGTACTCTTCGTTTCAGTGACACTCCCCTACTGGCTGGGGCGCAGCGGGTCGTTTCTGCTCAAGCGCTGCATTCGCCTTTGCCACCTTCCCGTCACGCTCCCTCACCTGCTCATCGGTAAAAGTATCGCTTGTGGTATCGGTGCCGTGCCAGTCTTGCTGGCTGGCCTTTATGGATTGAGTCGTTGGTCTATCATTCTGTTTACCTTGGGCAGCCTGACACTTGCACTCTTTGTGTTCATCATACAGCACCACCTCGCTGCCAGGAGCGAGGTGGTTGAAGCTAAGGATGTATGGTGATTTAGATCTTTTTCACCTGGAGCGCGTCGAGTTCGACTGGAGTATCGCGGCCGAACATGCTGACCATGACCTTTAGCTTACCCTTTACAGCGTCGATCTCTGCGACAGCGCCATCAAAGCCCTTGAACGGTCCGTCAATGATAGAGACCACCTCGCCCTCGGTAAAGTCGATCTGGTGCTTTGGCTCTTCGACGCCCATGCGCTTTTTGATCTTAGCAATTTCCTTTTCTGACACTGGGGTCGGTGTGGTGTCGGCGCCCACGAAGCCTGTCACACCTGGCGTGTTGCGGATGATGTACCAGGTTTCGTCGGTCAATTTCATTTCGACGAGAACGTAGCCCTGAAAGATTTTTGCATCGACAATTTTACGCTTGCCGTTCTTGATTTGAATTTGCTTTTCTTTGGGCACCATGCAGTCAAAGATCTTGTCTGCCATGTCGACGCCATTGATGCGTTGACGGATGGATTCGGCGACCTTTTCCTCATAACCTGAGTAGGTGTGCACGGCGTACCATTGGCGGGTTGAGTCGTAGCGTTGTGAAGCCATGGGTTTCCTTTCCTATTTCAAAATTTGATTAAATGACCAGTTAAAGGCAGCATCGAGCAGCAAGATAAGCACGACAAAGATAGCAGTAAATACCAGTACGGCGGCAGTTAAGCTCCATGTCGCCGAGCGGGTCGGCCAGCGAACTTGTTTGAGCTCGTGCCATGCTCCTTTAAAGTAGCCCATGTCTTTTTCGGCTTTGGCTTTTTTTGCTGGTTGCTTCGTCGAGGACGTTGCTGTTTTGGTCGGCGCTTTCGCTGCGCGCGGTGCGTCATCAGTTGCCTTGATGCGGCGAACCGTTGTTTTTGACGCCGAGCTGCTCTTTTGTGCCATGATTCCTCCCAATTTAAAAAGTCTGCTTAGGCAGACTGTCAATACTAAGTATAGCCTAGATGGTCAAAATATGCAAGAATAGACATGATGATGACACTTATGCTTTATCAATTGTATGTCGTGGCTGGCGGTGCACTGCTCTTCGTACTGGTGCGACTGATCGCGGCGGAACGGTGGCGGTTTCGCGACCGAGGTGTCCGCTTGACGACCGAGGAAGCGCCTTCACTGAGCATCTGTATCCCAGCGCGCAATGAGACGAATGCCATGACAGAGTGCCTGGAGTCGGTTTTGGCGAGTGATTATCCCAAATTTGAAGTTATCGTGCTCGATGATAATTCGACGGACAACACCTCACACCTCATCCGTGCCTTTGCTCACGCTGGCGTACGCTTTGTGCAGGGGGCTCAGCCGCCAGAGGGTTGGTTGGGCAAAAATTTCGCGCTGGAGCAGCTTCTGGAAGAAGCGAGTGGGCGCTATATTCTCTTTCTCGATACTGACACGCGCCTTGAAGTGGGGACGGTGTCGCGACTGATGGCACTGCGCCAGGAGCGCAACATCGAGATGCTGTCCGTGATACCGCAGCGAACAGACATCTGGCGTGCCAGTACTTGGTGTGCGACGCTGCGGCATTTTTGGGAGATTATTTTTGCTTGGCGTGAGCATCCAGGAGCGGCTTCAAGCGCCTGGCTTATCGACCGGCAGACATTGCTACAGGATGTTGGCGGCTTTACGCACCTGCGCGATGCGGTGCAGCCTGAGCGATTGATCGCTGGCGAGTATGCAAAGACAGATGATTATCAACTGATCATCTCTTCTCGCGAGTTGGGGCTGCGCTATGAAAAAAAGTGGACATCGCACATTGATGCCTCCTTGCGTCTGCTGTATCCGCGCTTTGGTGGATCGGTAATAAATGTGCTCATAGGTGTGGGTCTACTGACTGCGGTCATTATGCCACAAATCGTGCTGCTGCGGGCGGTTTTCATGGGCTGGAACGAGACGCTTATCCCTGCCGTTGCTATCGGTCTCTTGGCTATGCTTGGGCTGACGCTATATCATCGTCTCATCTGGTCGCACTGGTGGTGGCTGTCATGGCTGGTGTCGCCCTATATCGCATGGCAGGAGCTTATCGTGCTGGTGCTCAGTGCTATCAATTACCATCGAGGCGCTATTCGCTGGAAGGGCCGTCATGTGCCGCTCGAGCAGACGAGGCGTCAGCAGTCGGTACCGAAACGCTGAAGGTCGAGCCGTGATTGAGCCGACTCTTCACCTCGATACGGCAGCCAATTTTGCGAGCTAGCTTTGACGCAACATAAAGACCGAGCCCGGTGCCGTTGGTTTCGCGCGTCCGATAGTCTTCGGCGCGGTAAAAGCGGTCAAAAATACGCTTCAGGTCAGACTTGCCGATACCGATGCCAGTGTCGGTGACGGCGAATTCCACGGCGCTCTCGTGCTTGTGGGCATACAGAGTGATGGATCCTTCCTGGGTGTACTTGATGGCATTAGTGATGAAGTTTTGAAGGAGCTCATAAAGGTAGAGGCGTGATGTGTAGACCTCGCCTGCCCGGGCATCAATGTCTAGGTTGAATGCCAGGCCCTTGGAGTGAGCCTCAGGCGCATAGTCATCATGGAGTGAACGCACCAGCGCTTCGACATTGATACGTTCCGGCGTATCGGCCATGCCACGCTCGGCACGCGAGAGTGTGCTCAGGTCATTTACCATCTTGGAGAGGAACATAACTTGGCTGTAGGCTTCCTCGATGGCCGCTTGGGCTCGCTCGCTATACCCCTTCTCGGCAAGAAGGCGGGCGTTGTCCAGTGAGCCCTCGGCGATGGCGACAGGGGTACGCAGCTCATGGCTGACAACACTGATAAATTCATCTCGCTCCTCCTCCAGGCTCTTCATTTTCGTGATGTCACGCAGGATGAGCACGTACCCTGTCACCCCCTCTGGCCCGTCCATGATGGGTGCGCAGGTGGTTTCGAGCCGCAAATAGTCTTCCTCATCGATAGGCATGATGAGATCATCTCGGGTACGAATTGATGGCGAGCGCGCTAACTCGTCAAACATATCGATATCCACGCGCTCAGTCGTCTGTAAGTGCAGAAGATGGCTGATGTGCTGTCCGGCGATGGCGGCATTGGTATCCAGGAGATTGAGCGCGGCGGCGTTATACGTCGTGACGATGCCCTTACTATCAATACTAAACACCGCATCAGTGATGCTGTTTATAAGTGTCATCATGTAGCCACGTTCATGTTTCTGATCACTCGCAGTGTTCGATCGCGATGATCGCTTGCCCAACCCTCGTATCATAGTGGTATTATACCACGCTAGATGTGGGGTGTGTAGCGCTTTAGCGCTTTGCGGTGCACCTGATATGCTGGATCGACGCGCGCTACCTCTTGCCAAAAGCGAGGCGAGTGGTTCATTTCTCTGGTGTGCGCTAGTTCGTGCAGTAGTACATAGTCGAGCAGCTCAAATGGCAGCATCATCAGGGCGATGTTCAGGCTAATCGTCCCACGCGATGAGCAGCTTCCCCAGCGACTCGAGGCGTGAGTGAGCTTGACGGCTTTGTACTGAAAGCCGTGCTGCTCAGCCAGCCACTGGAGGCGTCGCGGCAGGTACGCTTTCGCTTCTTTGCGCAGCGTTCGCACGATAGTCGGCTTGAGCTGCTGCTGTACAATCGGTGAGGTCGCGTCTAGGTGGTCTGGCACCGTCAAGATGATGCGCGTGCCGCTTTGACGCACTGCCAGCTCAGGTCCGGATTGAATAAGGAGATGATGGCTCTTGCCGATGGATTGATCATGGGTGTACGCCGAACGCTGATGATAGTCGTCGAGCAGTGCTCGGATGCGGCCACGCGAGCTTTTTAGCAGTACCTTTGCTGCCATCAGTGGTGCGTAGCTCGGTAGGCTGATGACGAGCTGTCCATTGGGCGCGATGCGCAGGCTCACCTGGCGCGCCAATGCCTGTCGCCGCACGGTGATATCGCCGAATTCAGCATCATGTAACTTGGTCATGAGCTACCCTATGCGGATACGGCTCGGGCGCGGCTGAGGTCTCTCGCGCTCAAGTGGCGCGGCGGTCGTGTGCGCGACTGGTGTCGCTGGACGAGCGCCTTCGGATAATTTCTTCAGCAGTGTGCGTGCCTGCGTGTTATAGGTGTGGCGGCCGCTGATGACCACGCAGGATTCGCTGGGGTGCGGCGCGGAAAATTGTTTCAACTTCTGCTCGAACAGTGTCTCATCACCGCCACGAGCCTTCATCCAGCGGGCTTTTGCAGTCGGTAGATCGGTCTGCACCCATACGAGGAGTACCTTATAGCCAGCAGCGCGCGCTGCCCGGGCCAGCTCTCCGCGCCAGGCACGCTTTTCAGTGGCGCCCTCAAAGATGATGGTCTGCCGAGTTTTCATCAGCTCCTTCAGGATGGCACCGCTGGCGAGATTGACCTTGGTCTCATTGTCGGACAGTTCAGTCAGTACCTCGCAGTCAAGCCGCGGCGCACCGAACATCTCGGCAAATTCAGTCGCAAATTGAGTCTTGCCCGCCCCCGGCACGCCCACCATGGCAATGATATGAGGAGAAGAGAGTTGCAGTGCTTTCATACTGTCATCAGTATACCAAAAAACTCCCCCTGTTGAAAGAGGGGGAGTTCGGGTCCTGAAATTGATCGCTTCGAGGAAAGAAATGGAGCGGTCAATTTCGCGTTAGGCTTGGCGGCGACTCATGACGTAAGCGACGCTTGCCGTTGCCAGTGCGCCTAGGCCCAGGCCGCCGATGAGCACATCAGTCAGACCAGTCCGTGGCAGTTCGGTTACTGCTGGTGGAGTTGGGGTGACTGGGGTTGGTGGCGTGACAGGCTTTGGATTACATGCTTCGTGGTCGACGGCGCCGTAGCGCTTGGTGTCCTTTGCTTCTTCGCGGGTCACTTCGCGAACCACTTTCTGCTCCAGGTCGCACACCTTGATCTTTTCACACTTGCTGAAGTCTTTGGTGTATGGAGGGGTGTTTTCCTTGCCCTTTTCTACTTTCTCGATAACGCCGGTCTGGGTGTTGCAGGCCTCGACCATTTCTGGTGCGATAGTTACTTGCTTTTCACAGCCTGCGCTGGTCACTTCGACGTCCTTACCGTTCACCGTCACGATGATGAATGCCTTGACAGTGTAGGTGCCAGCTCCGAAGCCCTTGAACTCGCCGTTTTCTGATGAGTAGACTTCCTTGCCCTGAGCGTCGTACACCCTGTAGATGGCTTTCTTGAACGTTGCGCCATTGTTCGCAGCGTATGAGACTGAGAACTTGAAGTGGTCGCGGCCGAACTGGTTGACGGTCAGTTCGCGGCACTCGTAGTTTGGCTTCTTCTTAACTTCGATGGTTGCGTCATCACAGTCATCGCCATCACCAGGAACACCAGGGACAGTTACGCAGGCGGTGTTCTTGATGGTGCCGGCCAAGTGTACTGGAACATAGGCGGTGATGGTGATAGGCTCTGAAGTCTGGCCCTTTTTCAATTCTGGCATGGTGTACTTCCACATCTTGCCTTCAATGACAGTGCCTTCACTCGCCTTGACAAATGTAACACCTTCTGGAGCCTTGTCTGTTACGGTTAGGTTCTTCAAGTCAGTCTCGCCGTTATTGGTGACGCGGATCTGGTAGACAAAGTGACCATTGACATCGACAACTGCGTGCTCCTTGCCATTGACCAATTTTTCAATTTTTACGGAAGGTTTCTGCGGTTTTGGTGGTGTTGGTGGGGTTGGTGCAGGAGGAATAGTAACCTGCTTCACACAGTCAGCTGACTCGTGTACGCCGATGCTGGAGTGAACCTTTGCCTTGACAGTGTAGGTGCCAGCTTGTCCAAAGACAGTTTCGGTACTTCCTTCAAGCGCTGACGTATAGACGGTGCGGGAGAACACCTCTGCGCCCTTAGCGTCGGTAATGAAGAAGCTATAAGCTGAGACGGCCGCGCCGTTGGCGACAGTGGCGTGTGCCTTCATACTGACCTTTGTGCGATCGGTCACCACTGGCTGGTCAAGCACACGGCAGGCTGCAGCCGGTTTTGGTGCTGGCTTTGGTGGAGTCGGCACCGGTGGCTTTGGTGGTGTTGGGCGTGGTGGAGGGGTTGGCTCCGGCACCACGTTGGTTGCTTGCACTGGGTTGCCGCATGGTTTCATGACGGCGAACATAAACTGCCCCTTGCTGTTTAGCTTGATCAATGCCGCCTGTGCTGATGCCATAGCACTGGTGCTGTGGATACGAGCAGTTGATGAGCCGCTAATGGCTGAGCCGCCGCGAAGGTTGCGGATGGCAGTGCGGGCATTTTTTGCCACGATTCGGTCGCCGAGGCGAACATTGCCACTCCTGTCAACGTAGCCGTGATGATAATCGCCCTCGAGGCTGGCGCGAGAGATACCCATTGCGCTAAAGATGGCTGGAATATCCGACTGACGAAGTGATGATTGATTGCCGCCACTCTTGCTGGTGCCGCGACTGTCATACTCTTGCCTTAGTTCAGCTGCTGAGTGTGTGCCGCAGCGAATAACAGCGAATTTGTCACAGTCACGCCCCGTATCGATGCGTGATGCATCGGCGAACATCCAAGCACCCGCCGCCACCGCGGCAACGAGGACCAGGACCATCGCCTTTAGTTTGTTACTAAACTTCATAACATCCTCCCATGATGTTAATAATTGGTGTTACCACCATATTATCACACATAAGCTTTTTTGTCAATAATATTATGCAAGAAAATGGGTTTATCCGGAGGGTCTCGTCTGCTATAATGGAAAAGCAAGGTCGAAGGGGCATAGTTCATCGGCTAGAATGGCGGTCTCCAAAACCGCAGAGGTAGGTTCGACTCCTACTGCCCCTGCCAGATAGTGATAGTTCCGGTGCTCCCTTTGTGGCGCGCCGGATTTTTATGATGATATACTAGGACTATGAGTAAGGATAAGCGGCAACGCATCGTGGTGGTCGGCGGGGGCTTCGCTGGATTGACGGCGGCCATCGAGTGCGCTAAGCGGGGCGTAGGTACGGTAACGCTTATCTCTGAGCGGTCGTATTTTACCCACCATGGCACGCTGTATTCGACCGCGGCAGGCCATGATCCGAAAGAGTCGGCAGTTCCCTTGCGGGATATTTTGTGGTTTCATCCTGGTGTGCGTCTGGTGCGTGATACGATCACTGAGGTAGATCCACGGGCACGGTGCGTACGGGGTGCGCGCGAGTATGGCTATGATGTTTTAATCATGGCACTTGGCATGGTCGATCACTTCTCTGATATACCGGGGTTAGAGCGCCATGGGACGGGCATGGCGACATTGGCGGCGGCGCAGGAGTTTCAGCGCCGGCTGCATCAGTCGCTGGTGCAGACGCCCCGCGGTACGGTCAAGCTTGCCATCATCGGTGGCGGTCTGACAGGCGTGGAACTGGCGGGAGCTGTCACCGAATATGGGCGTCGGGTAGTCCAGGCCCATGGACTGTCGGAGACGACGCTGAAAGTGACACTGATAGAGGCGGGCTCTCGACTCGCACCTCGCCTGCCCAAGTACGCAAGTCGGCGCATCATGGCTCAGCTGCAGCGGATGGGCGCGGATGTGGTGTTGCGGCAGCGCGTCGAACGAGTGCATCGTCGGTCGATCGTTCTTCACGGTGATCGCCAGAAGGTTGACCTCGTAGCATGGACTTCTGGTGGCCAGATGCACCCACTCTTTCGGGCGCATCCTGATGTGTTTCGCCTGAGCGCGTCGGGTCGAGTCCTGGTCAACCAATATCTCCAGGCGTATCCAGGTATTTTTGTCCTGGGTGACAACGCCCAGACGCCTGATACCGGGACGGCGCGCGCGGCTATAGACCAAGCGCGGTTCCTAGCGCGCCACCTCTGGCGCTGCCACTTAGGGCGAACGCCCCGACGTCGCACGGGACGCCGCTACCCAGTGACCGTCCCTGTCGCGCGTACCTGGGCTTATGTTCAGCATCGTGGCGTCGTGGTGACAGGTTTGCTTGGCGCACTGGTGCGTCGGTGGATAGAACTGGGGCATTATCGGGCATTTTTACCCCTACGTGAGGCGTGGCGTGCTTGGCGGCGACATAAGCGGATTCGGTCTGACTGTCGTCTCTGTGAAAAATGATTCGAAAATCGTGAAAAACGCAGCCAAAACCCCTTGAAAAAGCATAAGCGTCGCCGTATACTAAAGGATAGGATGAGAATATTGATGCTAGGGTGGGAGCTACCGCCGCACAATAGCGGAGGTCTCGGCGTCGCTTGCTATCAGATGTCAAAGGCATTGGCAGCACATGGCGTCGCGATTGACTTTGTGGTGCCCTACGCTGCCGAGCATCCAGATATCGACTATATGAATATCCATGCAGCAACGCCACTCCCGCCGGGGTATCATGATCTCGGGGCGTATGATCATGGAGCTGAAGATGAGCGCCAAGCGCCAGAAAACGAGCATGGCATCGGGCCGATGCGTCGAGTGCAGCGTCGATACGGCCGGTTCGTCAAGCAGTTTGTGAAGGACAACCCTCCTGACGCCATCCATGCTCATGACTGGCTGACGATGGAGGCGGGCATCATCGCTAAGGAGCACTGCGATGTACCGCTTATCGTGCATGTCCATGCGACGGAATTTGACCGCTCAGGTGAGCATGCTGGCAACCCGCTGGTGCATGAGATTGAGCAGCAAGGGCTGATGATGGCCGACCGTATCATCGCGGTCAGTCAGATTACCAAAGACATCATCGTAGCGCGTTATGGTATCCCAGAGGATAAGGTGGAGGTGGTGTATAATGCCATCGATCTACAGGATCTACCGCCCCATGACTACGACCGGCGCACCTACCGCTATCTGGAGGATCTCAAGACCGACGGCTATACCATCGTCGGTGTTTTGACGCGCCTAACGGTGCAAAAGGGACTGACGTACTTTGTGCGGGCGGCTGCGAAGGCTATCGAAAAGCATGGGAAAATTGCCTTTTTGCTGTCGGGTGATGGCGAGCAGCGAGATGAGCTCGTGGCGCTGGCGGCGCATCTTGGCATCAGTGATAAAATGATCTTTTCTGGCTTTGTTCGCGGCAAGCAGTGGCGCGATACGTACCATATGATCGACGTGTTCGTTATGAGCTCGGTATCGGAGCCGTTTGGACTGACGGCACTGGAGGCAGCTCACCATGATACCGCACTGCTCATCAGCCGCCAATCCGGCGTGGGCGAGGTGCTGCATAATATCCTGCGATTTGACTACTGGGACACTGATACGCTGGCTGATGAAATTGTCAATATCGCGACCTCACCTGCCCTAAAGACATCACTCAAGAAGAATGTGAAGCGAGAATACACAAAACTATCATGGCACGATGCGGCGCGCCAATGTCTGCAGTTGTACCGTCAATCATCTGAAAGGAGTTATGTATGAGTCGGGGCATCACGCTCTACCTCCACGTCCACCAGCCGTGGCGCCTGAAGCAGTATAGTATCTTTGATGTGGCGGATGATCACAGTTATTTCTCGTCTCGTACGCCTGAGCAGGACAATGAACTTATTTTTCATAAAATCGCCGAGAAGTCGTATCTTCGGATGAATGCGCTCCTGGAAAAATTGCTCCGCGAACATCCTGATTTCAAGCTGTCGCTCAGTATTTCAGGCGTCTTCCTGGAACAGGCTGAGCGCTTTAACCCGCGCGTCATCGAGAGCTTCCAGCGGCTAGTAAAAACCGGCAAGGTGGAGCTCTTGTCGAGTCCTTACCACCATAGCCTGGCCTTTTTCTATGATCGTCTCGAATTTGCCCGGCAAGTGCAATTGCACCGCGACACACTACGCCGTCTCTTCGGCGCCGAGACAAAGGTGCTGGCAAATACTGAGCTAGCGTATAATGACGAATTAGCCGCCTGGGCGGAGACACAGGGCTTTCGCGGCGTCTTGGCTGAGGGATGGGACGCCGTGCTGGATTGGCGGAGTCCAAATTATGTGTACCGACCACAAGGAACAAAGCATATTGGCTTGCTACTGAAAAACTATCGCCTGAGCGATGATATCGCCTTTCGGTTTAGCGACCGCACATGGAGTGGCTGGCCGCTAACGGCTGAGAAGTATCATAATTGGCTGACTGAGGCTACTCGTGAAGATCCTCTGGTCAATTTATTTATGGACTACGAAACATTCGGCGAACATCAGTGGGCAGAAAGCGGTATTTTCGAGTTCTTTGAGCACATGGTGGCGCGCTGGCTCGATGTGCCGGGCAATACGTTCTATACCGTGAGTGAGGCCGTGGAGGCGCACCAGCCAGCTGGCGAGCTCAGCATGCCGCATACAGTGACTTGGGCAGACAGCGAGCGTGATTTAACAGCCTGGAATGGCAATGACCTGCAGCGTGAGGCACTGAAGTACCTCTATGCTCTAGGGCCGGATATCCTGCGAAGTGGCGATGAACAGCTAGTCAAGGATTGGCGAGCCCTGCAGACCTCAGACCATTTTTACTACATGTGCACTAAGTGGTTTACTGACGGTGACGTTCATGCGTACTTCAGCCCGTACGAGTCGCCATATGATGCCTTTTTGTACTACATGAATGCGATACGCGACCTACGTTGGCGACTGAGTGCGCATCGCTATAAGGGGTTCTAGATGCGTACAGTTGCACTCGCAAATGGCGCCATGACGGTGGGATTGGACCCACAGGCTCGGCTCAGCGAGTTGCGCCTCGCCCGTCACGGATATCGTAACCTCGCCGAATCAGCCTTGCACCGCGTCGGTGTTTTAGTGGACGGGCAGTTGTCGTGGCTGGGCGATGATGATTGGCGGATAAAGACGCGCCTTCCGCAAGGTGCGCTGGTGGCACATACGGTTGCGGTAAATGAAGCGTTAGGGGTGTTGCTCGAATTTGATGATTTTGTGGCGCATGATACGCCGCTCTTTGGCCGCCATATTCATGTGGTCAATCTTCGCCAGACAGCGCGCGACGTGCAGCTGTTTCTGCATCAGGCATTTCGCCTTAACCCTTGCGGTGATGATCAGGCGCGTTTTCTCCATGAGACGCAGACACTGCTTCACTACTCTGGCGACCTCGTCTGTGCTGTCGGCGCTCAGAGCTACGACGGGCGGCTTTTTGACCAGATGACGGTCGGCCAATTTGGCAGGCCTGGCTTTGACGGCACGTGGCGCGACGCCGAGGATGGGCAGCTGTCGCAGCACGATCACGACCGGGGGCAGACTGACTCTACGCTGCGCTTTACCTTGGGGCTATCGGCCTATTCTTCGACGCGGTTGACGTACTGGCTTGTCGTGGCTGACTCATTGGCTCAGGCGACCGCACTCAGCGCTCAGCTGTCTCACGCCGGCCTTGATCTATTCCTGGAGAAGACTGTGCAGCATTGGCAGTCGTGGCTGCGGCCAGCGTTCAAGTTGGCTCAGCGGATCAAACCAACTTACCGCCAGTCATTTATCAATAGCATCCTAGCTATCAAGTCGCATCTTGACGATGGCGGTGCTATCATCACGAGTCTGACGCGGGTGGAGTGTGATCTCCACGAAGCATCCTATGCACTGTGGCCGCTCATTCGTCTCGGTTATCAGCAAGAAGTGGTCGCTTTCTTTGAGTACTGTGCGGGTCTCTGTCAGCGCGATGGTGGATGGCTGGTCGCGCGGTATCGTCCTGATGGCTCTTGGCATGAGTCGATACGATGGCATAAAGACCAGCCGGTTCGTCATCTGAAGCATCCTGCTGCGGTTTTATTCATGCTCTGTCAGTTCGAAAGCTTTCATTCTCGCGCTCTTGGGCAGCACGATCTATACACTCGCCTGGCGGTGCCGCTGGCAGATATGCTGAGTGACTGGTATGGTGATACACTGGTGAATGGACACGATGAGCTATACAGTCTTGAACTGCTGCGCGTCGCCCTTGACCAGGCCAGTCGGTTAGCGAAAAAATACGATGACGCTGACCATATGGTGAAATGGCGAATGCTTGCCGAGGAGATAAAGGGCCAGATTGACCGTATGACTGATGGGCAGATGGATAGCGTCGCCTCATTTTATGGCTCCTTTATGTTCGGCACAGCAAATGTGGATACTGCTCGCTTGAGCCAGCTCGTGCAGGCTATTCAGCCACGGGGCGTGGTGGAGTGCTTGTGGATCGCGCAGTATTACCTCGAGACAAATGATACGCCAAAGGCCCACGAGGTAGCACGCCACGTACTCAAGCGGGTGATCACACAAACTGGACTGATCAACGAGCGGGGTCGACAGTCGCTGTGGGCTTCTGCTGAGTATATCAATACGCTGCTCGACACCATCACCACTTAGCTAACGAAACATCCCCCGGCGAGACCGAGGGATGGTATGCATAGGCACGGGGTTGTTAGCTCTTGCGGGCCTTCACTTCGTTACGACCGAGGTTCTTCTTGGTCTCAGTGTAGGTAACATGCTTGCGCAGCTTTGGATCATACTTGCGCAGTGTTAGCTTGCCTTGACCTTTTGTCGTGCGGTTCTGAGTGTTTACCGTCGTGTAGTAGGTGCGGTGCTTGCTATCATCACTCACCAAACCGATCAACTTTCGCTTCGTGTTCTTCTTTGCCATCTCTTTACTCGTTACTTTATTATTAAACGTTCTGGACGATTATAGCACAAAACACCCTCCCTTGTAAACACAAGCCAGTGCTGATCTACCGGTAATTGCCAAAACTGAGTGGAAAGTCAAAATCAGCCTCGCGCAAGGTTTGCATGACGGCCTGGAGTTCGTCTTTGCTGTTTGACGTGCAGCGCACGGCGTCGCCTTGGATTTGCGCCTTGACTTTGGGGTGTTTTTCTTTGAGTAATTTGGTAATCTTCTTGGCGTTGTCCTGGCTCAGTCCGTCTTTGAACGGCACATCCTGCCACGCCTTCAGATTCGCCGCGTTGTGCGCCCCGCCCAGGTCGAGCACCTTGCTGGTCATGCCACGTTTGGCGAGCTGCTTCCCGACCATATCGATGATGGTTTGCACCTGAAACTCATCCGCGCCGATGACCTTAAAGCCTTTTTTGTCCGCCAGCCACTCAACATCGGCCGGCGTCCCCTTAAAATCAAACCGATTGGCGATCTCACGCAGCACCAATTGATGCACATTGTTCATCTCTGCCTTGTCAAACGTACTTTCTATGTCAAAACTAAAATTGGCCATAGTTCCTCCTTTTACCCTTTTCATTATACCTCATCTTTGCTATAATTTGTCTGGAGCCTGCCGCGATAGCTCAGCTGGTAGAGCGCATCCATGGTAAGGATGAGGTCTCGGGTTCAAGCCCCGATCGTGGCTCCATTTTATTCAGTAACTAGTCGTAAACCGCCCTTTGCCTGGGTGGTTTTTGTGTACGTATTATTCTCCGAAAGGCTCTTTTTTTCTGCGTGAGCTGCATGGTACAATACTGTCATATGGCGCATGCGCATGATCATTGTCGAGATAGCGGTCGCCCTCTTTTGGTGGGTATTGTGCTCAACGTGTTATATACGATTGCTGGCTTTATATGTGGCGTCGTGTCCGGCTCATTGACGCTTGTCGCGGATGCGGTGCACAATGCGACGGACAGCCTCACCCTTGGTGTGGCATATGTTGCCCAGCGTATCGCACGGCGTCGCCCAAATGCGCGCAAGACGTTTGGCTATGGCCGGGCAACGATTTTGGCGGCATTGATCAACGCGAGTTTTTTGATCGGCGTGTCGGTCGTGGTGGCGTTGGAGGCGATTGACCGCTTGCAGCACCCCGCTCCAGTTCAGGCCAATGTTGTTGTTGGAGTTGCCCTGTTCGGTATCGTTGTGAATGCAACAACGGCGTTTCTTCTATCCCGACATCGTCAGCAGAGTCATGTGCAAAGCGCATTCTTGGATCAGCTGTTCGATGCATTTTCTTCGTTGGGCGCAGTGATTGCGGGGCTTGTCATTATGTTCACGGGTATCGCGGCGATTGATAGTATGATTGCGTTGGTCGTGATTGGTCTGCTACTATACCATACATTTAAGCTGCTTCAGCGGACAATGAATGTGCTTTTAGAGGGAGTGCCAGAAGGGGTTGACAGCGAGCAGGTTCGTCGAGATATTGCTGCGGTTGATCAAGTGCGAGGGGTTGATGACATGCATATTTGGGCTATCGGTGATGACTATGTAAGTCTGAGCTGTCATATTTTGCTTGATAAGGCGTCGCTGGCTCGAGGGTGCGAGATCGTCCAGTCAGTCAAGCAGCTGCTGAGCGAGCGCCACGCAATCCACCATGCAACGATTGAGATTGAAACAACCGCCGCAGATCCAGAAGACGCCTACCATCACCAGTAGCCTGGGCTATGCTAAAAGCCTCCCGCAGTATGACTGGCAGAAGGCTCTTAGGGTTTCTCGTGTTTGGTCGCCTAGGCGCGTGACGAGCGTTTCCTGCTGCTCTTTGGTTGGTTTTTTGGTAGTTTTGGCGAGATGAGTGTATCGACAAAAACCCAAACGACGCCATTTGCTAACATGGTGATAAGGAATATACCAGAAGTCGACGCCAAGGCATGACTCAGTGAGACGTTGAATAACATCATCAAGCCTGCCGAAGCCAGGCCGATAAGCGCCATGATAAAGTACGCCTGCTGCAACTTGATGCGCTGGTTCTTCTCGCTATTCCAATTGGCAATAATCTGTTTACATAACTCCCACATACTTTTAATTATAGCACAACTGTCTTAAAAAGTCAAAAATTACCTCCTCAGGATAGGGTGAAGCTTGTCGCAATCATCACCTGCCTAATTGGCCAGATATAACAGTGTCATAGCAGTAAAACGCATCCAGTGCTTGCTCTAGTCGCGCTTGATCACGCACATCTCCATGATAGGCATTGAAGAGTGTGGCAAAATAATGGTTTTTGCCAGCTCTGAATTGTTCGTGCAATGTAAGCATGGCAAACACCGCCGCTCTATATGGAACGTCTTGGCGAACGTGTAGTCCTCCACTTGCAAGATGCTCAATACCTGGAGTGCCGATTGACAGTTGTGCAAGGTATTCTGTCATTCCTTCATTTGCCTCAATACCCTGCCCCTGTATTTGCAAGCCGCAACGATAGTTTTCTCGTGTCTGTGCTGAGCCTGCATGATGGAGCTCATGAGTGATAACATGGTAGGCGTCTCTATCCTCTCGCAACCCTGGAGACTGGACGCTGCCAGCAAACTGCACCTCTATGCGCAGCGACCCTATATGATAATCACCGGCCGCACCGCTATCATCTGATGTCACTAGGCCATTTAGATGATCAAAGCTGCCAAATGTTGTGCGATGCAGCTGCTCAGCGACACGATTTATCATGTCAATACGCAAACCAGTTGTCGCAGCAATGCTCTGCGTTGTTGCGTAAACCTGTTCTTTTGCTTGCTTTAAGGATTCGCCATAGTGCTTCTCGAGGTACTTCTCGCCCGCAAGAGAACGACCGGCCAGATAGACTGCGAGTGTCGTCATGGTCTCCGTGTCCGGATGGTCGGTTATCTTTGCCAGGAGGCGGTCTTTGTCTAACTTATCGTCAAAGCGTGCTATATCATATATCGAGACGCTTGAACGTGCACGTACTAGCTCATCAAACTGCCTTGCCCACGGAAATCCAGCGTCAAGAAAACCGGTTGCATTTATAAAGAAATTATGGCCAATTGGCTGATCTTGATAGCCAGACGCGACTCTTTTATGCAGGTTGCGCACAGGAGTGGAAAGTATCTTTGGGCAAGAGGCGGCCATATTGCTCAGGGTTCCAGCCTGGTAAGACTCGAGGATTGCTGTTCGCTGTGCCGTGATCATACCTCCCACATCCCGCAGGGGTGTGATGCCCTTATCAAAATCGGCTACAAGGAGCGCAAGGTTCTGCGAAGTCGATAATTCTTCCGCGAGCTGAGTGGTGTCTGTGGGGTATATGTCGTACTGCCCGCGAACACGCATCTGATCAATTATAGGGCTAGACTGGAGATGCTCCATTCTTTTATTATAGCACAAAAGTATATAAAACGCAAGCGTTTTGCTCGCGTAGTCCCCGTAGGAGCGAGGTGAGATTTTACCAGTCAAAAACCGCCTCCTAAAGAGACGGTGTTTGATTGGTGCCGGAAGTAGGACTCGAACCTACGAAGCCATACGGCGGGAGATTTACAGTCTCCTGTGATTGCCACTACACGATTCCGGCGTGTTATGGAGCCGCTTTACGGATTCGAACCGTAGGCCTGCTGTTTACAAAACAGCTGCTCTAACCAGCTGAGCTAAAGCGGCGACTTCCCTATTCTAGCAAATCTTTGGCGCCCAGACAAGGGGCTACATGATAACTTTACGCGGCTGAGCGGGCTGGCGAGCGTGGCGCTTTGGCGGATGTGCGGCGGTCGGCGTATCAGGCACCAGCATGGCAGCAGCTTTCTTGCGCAGTTCGCTGGCGAGGTCTGGCTGTTTCGACCCCTCGTATGCCTCGGCCAGTAGTGTCAAGATGTGTGGTGTCGGCTCTAGTTCAACTGCCTTTTCCAGGGCGGTGATCATCTTTTTGGTATTGCCCAATTTTTCCTGCACTTTCGCATACGCGATGTGCCGAGCGGCCAGGTCGCCCTCCATCTCTAGTGCCTGCTCAAAAGCCAGGCCCGCCTTCACATAGTCCTCGGTTTCGTAGTAGATGAGGCCGACATTGTGTAGGCTGGAGGCGTTTGGTTCCAGGCTCTGGGCGATTTCGAAGCACTCGATAGCGTCCTTGTAGGCGCGCTGCTTGGCGTACAAAATGCCGAGGCGGTTATACGCCGTGGCGTTTTTTTCATCGACGCGCAGAATGGTTAACAATGCCTTTTCGGCACGCAAATAGCGGTTCTCGCGCAGCGCCTCCTGGGCAATTTCCCAGAGCTGGTCGAGCTTTTCGCTAATTTTCACCGGGAGCTCCTTCGTTTCACCGACTGATGGTCGATGCAGCACGGCCCAAGCCATAACGGCAGCGATGAGTACTAAACCTAACATACTCTTTCTATTATACCACAAGTTGGAGCAGCGCCAGGCGGACTTGCCCGTTGGCCGCGAGGAGCTTCTCGGCGTAGAGTGCTTTATCGTGGATGGCGCAGAGTGAGCGGTCGGTTTTGCCGGCAGCGATCTGTACCTTGATAAAACGCAGCAGGATGTCAATGAGACGTAGCGCCTGCTGGCGGTCTGACTGGTAGCGTGGCAGCACAGCCAAGGCGTCATAGCGACCAGCTCGTGTCAAGATGAGTTTGGCATCGGCGGCGATGGCTTGATAGTCTGCGAAAAGCTTCGGCTGAGTAGCCAGCTGCAGGATGTGCGCTGGTCTGCCGCCCGCCAGAAAGAGGATTTGCTGACGCTCAGCGGGCGTCAATGTCGTATCAGCGAGCAGCGTGGCGTCCTGGGCGGGACTGGTGCGATGTAGTGTCAGGCTTTGGCAGCGCGACTGGATGGTGGCGAGAAGTTGGCTGCGGTGACTGGTGATGAGTAAGAAATGTGTGTTGGCGCCCGGCTCCTCGAGGGCCTTGAGGAGGGCGTTCTGGGCGGGCTCGGTCATGGCATCGGCTGGGTCGATGATGATGACGCGTCGCGTGGTGGCGTAGGTGCGTAGCTTGGCGATGGTGTCGCGGACTTGCTCGGTGCTGATGGTGGACTTGTCATCCTGCGGCATCAGGCGGATGATGTCTGACGGGGCGCTCACGGCGATCTGCTCGGCGACCTGACGAGTCGCCAGCCCCTCTTCTCCCTGGATGATGAGGGCATGTGGCGCATGGCACTGGATATCACGCAGGGCTGTCCTGTCTTGGATGGCGACGGGAAGGGTCACAGTGTCACCTCAGGAAACTCGTGGAGAACCTCGGCTGGAATGGGCGCAGTGAAGGTGCGCTCCTGTCCATTCGGCAAGGTGATGGTCAGCTGCCAGGCGTGAAGCATCAGGCGCTCCCCTGCTTGGCCGTAAACTGGGTCGCCGACGATGGGTGTGCCGAGGTGCTGCATATGAACGCGTAGCTGATGGGTGCGGCCGGTACGCGGGCGAAGCTTGATGAGACTGTGGCGGCCATTTGTCGCGAGCACTTCGTAGAGCGTCTGGGCGGGCTTGCCGTTGGGGTCGACACGGAAAGTGCTGGGCTTTTGCGGGTGGCGCGCGATGGGTAGGTCAATTTGGGCTTTGGGGTGCTCCGGGTGACCCTCTACCACTGCCAGGTAGACCTTGGCGACGCGGCGGCCGGCGAATTGCTGCTGGAGGTCGTGAGCGGCTTCGGGGTTGCGGGCGATAACCATGACGCCAGAGGTGTCACGGTCGAGCCGGTGGACGATACCAGGTCGCGTCGAGTCAAGCGCAAAGGTTGTCTTCGGTCGCATCATCTCGGCGACAGTCTGCTCCAGGCTGATACCACCCTTGGCATGGGTCAGTAGTCCGCTTGGCTTGTTCACTACCACGATATCGTCGTTTTCAAAAATAAGTGGCAGGTCATGCGTATCATCTGGCATCTCGGGAAAACTTACCGCAATGTCGTCAGTCGAGCGGACGTCGTATTTCGGCTGGGTGATAAGCTGACCGTTGACGGATACGCGGCCATCCTTGATATATTTTTGCCAGAGGCTGCGGGAGAGCGATGAGTCAAACTCGGTGGCGAGAAACGTATCAAGGCGCTGCGTAGTGGTAGGTAGCGTGAAAAGCATGACAAATTTGCCCTGAAATGGCGTCTCGGTCGTGGTAGGGTCAAGCGGGTTCGGCAGCGGCTCGGCATTGTCCGGACGGTGTGGCCATAATTCGTCCAGCTCCTCCTCATCGACACCAGAGCCATACAGGAGGGCGTACTTGTGCTTGTCGAGCACGAACTCGGCGCGGACAAATGACTCACCGTCGTACACCTGCAAACGACGGATGGCTTTCATGGGTGTGTTATCATCAGCCAGGCCGTAGAGGCGCACGGCGCGCATCAGGTTGCGGGTGGACATTTTCACGGCGCTATCTCCTCAGTCCGACGGCTTTTTGAGCGCGCAGCAGGGTTTCATTTGCGATGCGTCTCATGGCGTCTTCAGAACGTTCCAGGGCGGCGAGTAATTGCTCGTCAGTGATGGCGTCCAGTCGCGCATGGAAGGCCGTCAGGAAGGCTTCGATGGCCTCTGCGACAGCTTTTTTCAGTGGGCCGTACTGTGTTTGGCCGACCCATTCGGCGTTGACGTCGGCCTGTGAGCGCTCGGTCAGAATTGACAATAGTTGCAGCAGGTTTGTCACGCCCGGCTGCGCCTCCCAGTCAAAGTTGATGACGCCTACGCTGTCGGTGGTGGCGGACATGATTTTCTTTTTGGCTTGTGTCGGCGTGTCGCACAGATTGATCTTCGACTTCTCATCATCAGAACTTTTGCTCATTTTCTTGGTTGGGTCGGTCAAGCTGCGGATGCGCAGACCTTTGTCGCGCTGAATGAAGCCGGTTTGCTCGGCGGTTGGGGCTGGGACGGTGAAAATATCGCCGAATTTGTTATTGAAACGCGTGGCGATGTCACGGGTGATTTCCAGGTGTTGGAATTGGTCTTCGCCGACCGGCACCCATTTGGCGTTGTAGAGCAAAATGTCGGCGGCCATGAGTACAGGGTAATTCATCAGACCCATAGTGACGCTGGCAGCATGCTCGGACGACTTTTCCTTAAACTGTGTCATACGCTGCATTTCGCCAACGTAGGTGAAACAATCCAAAATCCATGCCAGTTCTGCATGTGCCGAGATGAAGCTCTGGCGGTATATGAAGGTGTCAGGATCGTCCAAGTTCAGCCCTGCCGCGACGAAATATTTCAGGTTTTTGAGCGTATTTTCGTACAGCGTGCCATGGTCAATGGGCGTGGTAAAACTGTGCAGGTCGGGCACGAACATATTGATCTGGTATTGCCCCGCCAGTCGGCGCTGCATATCGATCATCGGCACGAAAGCGCCGAGATAATTGCCCAGCGTCGGCTCTTCATTTGAGCGAATGCCAGTGAGAATTACGGGTTTGGTCATAGGGGTATTATAGCAGATGTGGGCGATGGTTGGCTATCCAGTGAAACACCCCACCCCTTGGCTCGGGCGGAGTGTTTCACTACGACGCCCCGTCTCGGGGTGGGGTTTAACCATCTTTGAGGAGGGCGTCGTATTGCTGCGGTGTCAGTGTGATGGTGGCGCTGCTGCCACCATCGCTGAAGGCCTGCGCCACAATCGGCGCGAGGCCTGCCCTTTCCGCGTCGTCTGACACGGAAAGGGCGACTTTTGGTTCGCCGGCGGCGCAGAGCCACCAGCCCCATTCGATTTTGAGATGGCAACCGCCATGATCGATGGTTGCCTTGAACTCGGGGTCGTAGCTAGACCCATTGAGATTTATCAGGACATTAGGCTTGGCGCCCGCGTCCTGGACAAAGGTGATTCTGGACACTGGGATTTCCAGTATCCAGCTCCTGCCGTCAGGGTTTTCAAACCCCAGTGATACGGCGGTCGCCGGACTCCAGGAGCCTTCTCCGTAGACGGAAAATATTCCGCCATTGACAGACATTTCTCCGCTCGTGCCGGCAAACCGAGACCCCAGCTGGAGAGGGTATTGCACCCCCGACTGGAGGCCGAAATGAGCCGCAGCTGTTGCGTACTCGGTTTCGTGCGTACGTTCGACCGAGAACGCACGCGACAGCGAAAAAGTGAACACCGTCATATTAGCAATGCAATATAGCACCGCCAACACGCCGAGGCGCTTCCTCAGCTTCTTGAGGCGCTCGTCAAGCGCCCCTTCCCCCTCTGTCGCAGCCACGATGACTGCGAATAAGGGTATACTGGCAAGAAACGCAAGGGCTGCCCACGTAAGAGACTCCTCGCTCATGCCTCCTCCTCAAAGTTCTCTTTTCGCACCGGGTGTGCAAAAAGCTAATATATATATCATACTTGAAGAAAAAAGTCAAAGATTTTGCGACGCGCTTTTGCTGCCGCCAGAGGTTATCTTGCGTAATTTCGCCACGAAAAACGCCTCGGTCAGCTCGCCAGGCACCAAGCGTAGGCAGGCGCTGAGGTCGTGCGTGAAGGTGCGGCCATTCCATTCGGCCACGGCCGGCACGCGGTTCGGTAGTTCGGGTGGGCTCATTGGTGCCAGCTTGGCATCAGGTTGGCGGCGGAGCAGATAGTCCACCACCGCTTCGTTTTCCTCGGGCGCCATGGTGCAGGTGCTGTAGACCAGCGTGCCACCTGGGCGTAGCAGCCGCCAGGCCTCAGTGATGAGCTTTTTCTGCAAGTCGCTCAACCGACGAATATGCGCTGGTGACCAGCTGTCAAACAGCTTGGCATCCTGTGGGCGCAACGTCATCAGGCCCTCGCCCGAACACGGCGCGTCCAGCAAGATTTTATCGAACAGACCGATGTCATCGCGGCGGCTGAGGCGTGTGGCGTCCGCCAGGAGGAATTCCGCGCGTGCGCCCAGCCGCTCCAGATTTGCCTGCAGTTTCATGAGGCGCGGGCGCGAATTGTCATTACACACCAGATGCGCCTGGTTCTGCGCGATGGCCTGGATATGGCTGGATTTGCCGCCGGGCGCGGCGCACATGTCCAGGATGCGTTCGCCAGCCTGAGGCTCGAGCACCAGCACTGGCAGCCAGCTAGCGGCGTTTTGGATGTAGACCCGGCCAGACTGCGCTAAAGCGTCATAAGCCGCTTGGTCTCTCTCCATGAGAAAGCCGTGTTCGCACCAGTCCACGGGACGGGTGAATAATTCGGTCGGCAAAGCGCCGCTCTGCAACGGGTTGACACGGACACTTTGGGTGCGTGCCGTCAGCAGCAGCTGCTCGACCGCGGCTACGTCCAGCCCGCTCCAGGTCGCCGTACGCGCTACCCATAGGTCTTGCTTTTTCTGACGCACCGCGACGGGGTCTTTTTTCTTCGCCATAGCCTAGTCTTACGATTCTCCCACGCCCCAAAAATGCTCGGCATACCAAAGGCTTACTGCGGTGCATATGGAGGTGATGCACGAAATGATAAATGCACCGATAATCCTTGGCTTAGTCTCCCAGTAAGACCACCATAGCTCCGGCCGCATGACTTCCCAGGCGCGTGAAAACAATTCTGCAAATGATGTCGGCTGGTCACCGGGAAGTAGCAGGGCGAGGCTGATAGCCAGGCCTATGATTTGGGCGAGTAGCAGGATGATGCAAAGGACGAGAGCGTCTCGCAGGCGATATTCCTCACCAGAAATTGAAACACGAAAGAGAAATACCGAGACAACGGAGGCTAGGGTGGGCGTTGCAAAAACTCCAAACAGCCTCCCAATCGTATCCCACAGGAAATGCCAAAGGAGGATATGCGCTCCGAGAACGGCAAAAAACAGCAGAAAAAACGCTATCCATCGAGGAATCCGAATGGGGAGTTGCTTGTTCATGGATGTATTATAGCAAAACACCCCGCCACTGACGACGGGGTGTAGTGAAAAGCGTGTGAAAATTAACGCTTCGAGAACTGCTCGCGGCGACGTGCTGAGCGCAGGCCGTACTTCTTGCGCTCCTTTTCGCGTGGGTCACGCTTCAGGAGGTCAGCCTTCTTCAAAACTGGACGCAGGTCGGCGTGAGCGACGGTCAGGGCCTTCGCGATACCGAGCTTGATAGCGTCAACCTGACCGCTCAGGCCACCACCCTTCACCAGTACAGTCACGTCAAATTCTTTCTGCTTTGACACAACTGCTAGTGGGTCGGTAACTTCTGCCAGCAAGGTTTTGTTGCCGTCCAGGTACTCTGCAGCAGGCTTGCCGTTGATGGTCACGGTGCCCTTACCTGGCAGAATGCGGACGCTGGCTGAGGCGCTCTTGCGGCGACCAAGGCCGTAGAAATATTCAGTCTTCGCCATGATTATTTAACCTCAACTTTCTCTGGGCTTTGTGCAGCGTGGGCGTGTTCGCTTCCGGCGAAAATACGCAGGCGCTTCAGACGCTCAGCTTGCAGCTTATTCTTTGGCAGCATGCCCTTGACCGCTGCCTCAATGATGCGCTCTGGGTGCTTTTCACGCACTTCGGCCAGGCTCGCATCCTTGATACCGCCTGGGAAGCCAGTGTGGTGGTAGTAGGTTTTTGCCGTTTCCTTGTTACCGGTCACTACGGTCTGCGCGACGTTGATGACGACCACGTAGTCACCGCCATCGATGTGCGGCGTGTAGGTTGGCTTGTACTTACCGGTCAGGTGATCAGCAATTTTGGTTGCCAAGCGGCCCAGTGGCAGCTCTGAGGCATCGAACAGTACCCAGCGGCGTGAGACTTCAGATGGTTTCTGAGAATAGGTCTTCATCTTATTTCTCCTCCTTCTTTGGGACTGACTTTAGCTCATCGACAAACTCGATGATGGCCATCTGTGCACCGTCGCCGACGCGCAGACGAGTCCGCTCCACGCGAACATGGCCGCTGGTGCGATGTGCCAGCTGCGGCGCAATTTCATCCACCAATTTGTACGCTGCAGCGCGCGTATTCAGTGCTGCGATCACCTGACGGCGGCCGGCCAAATCGCCCTGCTTCGCCTTGGTGATGATCTTTTCGATGTGACGCTTCAGCTCCTTGGCCTTTGGCAGCGTGGTTTCGATCTTGCCATGCTCCACCAGGCTGGTCGCCAGACCTTTCAGCAGAGCTCGGCGCTGATCACGCTCGCGGCCGAACTTGCGTCCTTGATATCCGTGTCTATGCATATTAAAACTCCAGCTCCGCCATCTTGTCCCGAACTTCGTCCAGCGCCTTTGAACCAAAGCCCTTCAGCTCGCGAAGGTCTTGTTCACTCAGGGTGACGAGGTCGCGGATGGTGCGGATTTCATTGTTAATCAAAGCGTTTGTCGTGCGCGCACTCAGATCCAACTCCTCGATAGAGGTGTCGAGTTCGCTATCTTCGGTCTCTGTCGTGCCGAGCGCTGGTACGCCAGCAACGGTTGTCGCACCCGCCAACGCGGTGTATTGACTGACGAGGATGGCCGCAGCCTCTTCAAAGGCCTCGCGCGGTGTCAATGTGCCGTCGGTCTCGATAGTGATGGCAACCTTTTCCAGGTTCGTCTCATCACCAACGCGGGTTGGGTCAACCTTGTAGCGAACGCGCAGCACTGGGGTGAAGATTGCATCAAGCGCGATCATATCACTGTGCAGGCGCTGAGCACTCGACTCCTCGATGGTCTGGTACCCGCGACCAGCTTCTGCTACCAGGTCGATGATCACGGCCTTTTTCGGATCATCAACAGTTGCGATGACTTGGTCTGGGTTTACCACTTCGACGTCGGCAGTTGTCTTGATATCACCAGCGGTAATGACGCCACCAGTTTTCTCGATGCGCAGCTCGACTGGCTCGTCAGTGTGCACTCGAAGGCGGACATTTTTCAGATTGAGCATAATGTCAACCACGTCCTCCTTGATGCCCTCGACAGTCGTGAATTCATGTGTTGCACCCTCGATGCGGAAAGCGACGATCGCGCCACCGCGAATACTTGAGAGCAACACACGGCGCAGCGAATTACCGAGCGTATTGCCATAGCCAGCATGCATCGGCTCAATCAGAAAGGTTGCACTGGTCGCTGATGCATCATCAACGCTTGCAAGTGCTGGATTGTAAATTGCTTTTGCCATATATTTTCTTCCCTAACCCTTCTTTTATCGTGAGTAGTACTCAACAATTAATTGCTCATTGATATCAGCTTCAGCCTCTTCACGCTTTGGCTGACCAGTGATCTCAATCTTCAGCTTCTTCGCGTCGCTCTTCATCCAGCTGAGCGGGCCCTGGACTGAGTTGCCTAGCATATCATTGATGTGGGTAAAGTACTCAGACTTGGTGCTCTTTGGGCGAACGGTGATGACGTCGCCGGCTTTGACGCGAATTGATGGGATGTCAACGCGGCGGCCATTCAATTCAAAGTGACCGTGGCTGACCAGCTGACGAGCAGCGCGGCGTGATACTGCGAAGCCAGCGCGGTAGACTGTGTTGTCCAGGCGGCGCTCCAGTAACTTCAACAGGTTCTCGCCTGCCAGACCCTCCTGGGCGCGAGTTGCCTCGTCCATCAGGCGAGCAAACTGCTTTTCAACCAGGCCGTACAAGCGGCGCACCTTCTGCTTTTCGCGCAGCTGAGTGGCGTAGAGGCTTGGCTTGTTGTGGCGGCCATGAGCGTGCTGACCTGGGATGCCAGACTTACGTGCCATAACCTTGTGCGCTTTTGGATGGAGCGCATAGCCTTCGCGGCGACTTTGTTTGACAATTGGTGAATTATCGCGTGCCATGTCTTATGCCCTCCGTGCCTTTCGCGGACGAACGCCACCGTGTGGCACGCCCGTTACGTCCTTGATGCTCTCGACTGAAATGTCAAAGCCCGATACCGCACGAATAGCTGCGTCGCGGCCTAGGCCGACACCCTTGACGAAAACGTCGACTGATTTCAGACCATAGCCAGTCTTGGCAGCCTCAGCAGCCTTCTCGGCAGCCACCTGCGAAGCGTAGGCGGTGCCCTTCTTTGAGCCGCGGAAACCGCACGCACCGGCGCTCGAAGCGGTCAGTACATTGCCCTTCTTGTCTGAAAAAGTGACGATAGTGTTGTTAAATGTTGCTTGAATGTGCAGCTGACCAGATGGGACTGATCGGCGCTGCCTTTTCTTGGTAGATTTTGCGTCTGCCATTTCCTAGTCCTTTCCTTACGTCTTAGATGCTGCTTTTGGTTGTGTACCGCCCACGGCGATGGCGCGACCCTTCCGAGTTCGTGCATTCGTGCGAGTGCGCTGACCGCGTGTCGGTAGTCCTGCTTTGTGGCGAAGACCGCGATAGGCGTTCACATCCTTCAAGCGCTTAATGTTGTTTGTTACCAAGCGCTGGAGATCACCTTCCACGGTGTATTCGCTGTCGATAATTTCGCGAATCTTGTTTTCTTCAGCCTCGGTGAGATCTTTCACCCGAGTGGTCGGCTCAACTTTCGCCGCCGCAAGGATGCTCGAAGCATGCTTTGGCCCAATACCGTAAATGTAGGTAAGAGCGATCTGCACTTGCTTCTCTGATGGGATAACTACCCCAGCAATTCGAGCCATGCTTAACCCTGCCTTTGCTTATTCTTAGGTTTTTTCTTGTTGATGACGCGCAGACGGCCTTTGCGGCGCACAAGCTGGTCATCGGGACTGATTTTTTTGACACTTGCACGAACTTTCATAAAGTGTTCGAAATCCTCCCTTCCCGGCAAACCCGAGAATTACGTTGATATTAAGCAGCCTTTGGCGCGGGCCGCTCGTCGCGCAAGCGGAAGGTTATCCGACCCTTTGTGAGATCATAAGGGGTCATCTCCACTTCCACTCTGTCACCGGGCACCAGGCGGATGTAGTTCTTCCGCATCTTGCCTGAAATGTGCGCGATGATACTATGGCCATTCTCCAGCTCCACCTTAAATTGGGTATTAGGCAGTGCTTCCACTACCTTACCAATCATTTTGATGACTTCCTTTTGACTCGCCATAAGTTACAGTTGTCAATTATACAGCATCAGACATGAAATCGCAAGGGGTATCTGCAGGCTTTTTATGCGACACCAGCAGATCGATGTTACGAGCGACGAGCGGCCTTCCTCGCAGCACGGCATCTTCATTCGCCAGCTCCAGCAGATTACGTAGCTGACTAGCTAGGGTGTTCTGGAGCCAGCGGAGGCTATCCTCGGAATGGCCACTCTGCCTTGCAGCTTCCATGGTGCGAGAAGCATCCTTCAGGCGGGTAAATATAACGGGATTATCAGCAATATCGATAGGAATCTGCTCCCAGGGATAAATCTCCCTGGCGGAGCCTGCCGAGCCTTCAGTCAATGGCGTAACCATATATCTATATTATCATATTAACGATATAAAGTCAATTCTACCTCTGGAGAAGCCCTACGCTGCCTTGCGCCGCAGTCCGCGCTTTTTTGGCTTCTTCGTCAGCTCATCTGGGTCAAAGTCGTCATAGGTTACCATCAGGGCGCGCGAGTTGATCTGGCGCAATGATTCGAGGGCGACCGATACCACGATGAGGATACCAGTACCGCCGATGGAGAGGCCTGAGTTAGTGATGCCTGCCAGGTGGTACAGGAGGTATTCGCCGATGAATGGCAAGATGGCGATAATACCGAGCACCAATGAGCCGAACAAGATCAGGCGGTTGACCGTGCGCATCAGGTATGTTTCAGTCTGCTCGCCCGGGCGAACGCCTTCGATGAAACCGCCTTGCTTTTGCAAATTCTCCGCAATTTCATTTGCGTTAAAGACGATGCCGGTGTAGAAGTAAGTGAAGGCGATGACCAGCAGGAAGTACAGCACTGGGTAGATGAAGGCTTCCCATGTCGTGCCGGTAAAGGCGCCTGGGTTCGGTGCCTGGAACCAAGTGATAAGAGTGTTTGCTGTCGCCTGGAGGTCGGGGTTGCCAGAGGCTTTCATCACTTGACCGATGAACTGCGGCAAGCTCAGAAAGGCCACCGCGAAGATGACAGGGATGACGCCCGCCGCGATAAGCTTCACGGGCAGGATGCTCTTGATGCCACCATAGCTGGAGTTGCCATGGACACGCTTGGCATAATTGATAGTGATGACGCGCTGCGCTTCGTTAATTTTTACCAGGAAGTACAGGACGATCAGCGACAGCAGTGCCATAATGAGCACGATCCAGAAGGTTGTCGGGTTCACCGGTAGCGTAAACCAGTTAAAGACATTCAGGCCGCCGTTAGCGGTATTTGTCAGTGAAGCGATGAGTGATGCCATCATCTGCGGGATCTGACTGATGATACCCGCAAAGATAAGGACTGAGATACCATTGCCGATACCCTGTTCCGTGATAAGCTCACCCAGCCACATCAACAATACCGAGCCAGCAGTCATGGCGGTGACGCCGACTACCCATTCCATCATGGTTGGCTCTGCCAGGGTCGTGGTACCACCCGCCAGCACCGTCTGGCGCAAGAGGAAGATGAAGGCGATGGACTGGACGACCGCGAGAGGAATGGTGATGCGGCGTGTCCACTGCTGGATTTTGCGCCGGCCCGATTCACCGTCCTTGTTTAATTCTTCCAATTTCGGGATAGCTTTCGTGAGGAGCTGGGTGATGATGCTTGCCGTAATGAATGGGCTGAGCCCCACCAGTACTAGCGAGAAGCTGGCCAGGGCGCCGCCGGAGAGCAAGTTCAAAAAGCCGCCCAGGTCTGTTTGACCCAGTGCCGCCGCCAAGGCGTTGCGCATCTGTGTCGGCTCGGCCAGCGGCACAGGAATATGCGCCAACATCCGGTAGACGATAATAATACCAACAACGATCAGCAGTCGTCGCTGCATATCTTTATTTTTGAGTGACCGCCAAATGGTCTTCCAGCTCATCATGATCTTTCGTTACCCCTCTGTATTTGGAATTGACTCGTTCCATTATACCATGAAAACACCCCTCAGACCAAGGGGTGTTTTGCGGGTTTTGCCGAAGAGCTGGCCTACTTGTCGTTGTCAGCTTCTTTGGCGCTTTGGCGAATCGGTGTCGGGACCTTTTCGAATGAGCCGCCAGCTTTTTCAATAGCTGCAACAACTGACTTTGAGGCTGCCTGTACCTTCAGGGTTACCTTCGCCTTCAGTTCGCCGCGTGCGATCACCTTGACGGTGTGGAACGGCGTGGCGATGTAGCCTTCGGTAAACAGCAGTGCGTTGTCAACGGTCTTGCCGTCAAAGGCGTTCAGATGGTCCAGGTAGACCACCTGAGCTGGCGTGCGCAGGCTCTTGAAGCCGCGAGCCTTTGGCACAGCCTGCGCCAAAGGACGCTGACCACCCTGGAACATGGCGCGCAATTTCTTACCAGTGCGGGCGTTCTGACCCTTGGTACCACGACCAGCGGTCTTACCCTGACCAGCAGCGATACCGCGGCCGACACGCTTTTTATTCTTGTTTGGCATCACTTGGAGTTCGTTGTATTTCATTACTTCGTCTCCTTCTTCGCCTTAGCAGGCTTTGCCTGGCTCGTCAGCCACTCATCGCGTGGCACCAGCGCCTTCAGCGCTTCAATCGTCGCGTAGGCGATATTCACCTTGTTGGTTGAACCCAGTGACTTGGTTAGCAGGTTGCGGATACCGGTCACGCCAATGATCTGGCGCACCACACCACCCGCGATGATACCGGTACCAGGCGCAGCTGGCTTGATCAGCACGCGGGCGCCTGAGAACTTCACTTCGCTGTCGTGCGGAATGGTCTCGCCGTTCAGTGGCAAAGTAATCAGATGCTTCTTGGCTACGTCAGTTGCTTTCGCGACCGCTGCCTGCACGTCAGCACCCTTAGCCACGCCAACGCCAACCTTGTCCTTGCGGTTGCCGACCACTACGAGCGCCTTAAAGCGGAAGCGGCGACCACCCTTCACCACGCGGCTGACGCGGTCAATATTGACGACCAATTCTTCAAATTCCTTTGGTGCGGCAGGCGCTTCGTCCCGCCGATTTCGCCGGTCATCGCGGCGACCACCACGTGGACTACGAGGGCGTCGCTCCTCGGCACGTGGGGTAGTATTTGCTTGTTCAGCCATACTAAAACTCCAATCCTTCTTGGCGCGCAGCCTCGGCCAGTGCCTTCAGGCGGCCAGCATACTGGCGACCATTGCGGTCAAAGACCACTGCGCTAATCTTAACTTTCTTAGCCTTTTTGGCAATTTCCGTACCGATGGCCGCAGCTTTCTCGGTCATCGTGCCCTTGGCCTTGGTGCCAACGGTGGTTGTGGCAGCCACGGTGTGCTGCTTGACGTCGTCGATGAGCTGCACGGAAATATGCGTGTTCGAAATGGTCACGCTCAGGCGTGGGCGCTCAGGCGTGCCTGAAACCTTGGCGCGAACGCGGTTTTTGCGCAGCTGACGGTTGAGTAATTTTTTCGATTCAGCCATGATTACTTACCTGTCTTTCCTGCCTTGCGCAAAATTTGCTCGTCGGCATATTTAATACCCTTGCCCTTGTATGGCTCAGGTTTCTTCAGGGCGCGAATTTCGGCAGCCACTTGGCCGACCTTTTGCTTGTCAATGCCGCTGACGATGATGGTCATCTTGTCATTGGTGACAGTCACGCCTTCTGGTGCTTTGTATTTGACTGGGTGTGAAAAGCCCAGCATCATGTCAAGCTCGTTGTTGCTTGACGCCACGCGGAAACCGACACCATTGACTTCCAGCTTCTTTTCGAAACCTTGGGTCACGCCGATGACCATGTTGTTGATAAGCGCGCGCATCAGACCGTGCTGGGCGCGAGCGGTTTTTGATTCATCCTTAGGATGAACCGTCACTTGTCCGTCTTCGACCTTTACGTCGACAGCTGGTGTGATGAACTGCGTGAGTTCACCCTTTGGACCTTTGACAGTCACGTCACCAGAGTCAACCGTAATTGTCACACCTGACGGAATAGCGACAGGTAGTTTTCCGATTCGACTCAGACTCATACCTCACCTTTCGGTAAAATTAGTAATAACCTGCTTATTTTAGCAAAGTTTGGGGTGTTTTGCAAGGGGTGAAATGTGGTCAATTACCATACGGGATGAGCAGGATGATGGAAATAATGCCGAGGGTGATATACGTGGCGAGTGCGGGCCGAGTGAGGCGTGGCTCGTCCATGGCGTAGACCTTCCGGACTTCGTAATAATCCCACAGCCGCCAGCCGCAGATCATCAGGAGGATGCCGGCGAAGATGCTGAGATAGCCACTGACGTCGATATGCCAAAGCGCGTTTGGCGCATCAAGGAGTGAGATAAACACCGCCACGCCAGTCGTCGACCAGAAGCGCACGGATGGCTTTAGGCCGATAGCGATAGCGCAGGCGGCAGCGACCATGATGAGCTCGACGAGTGGGTTACTTGACAAAAAAATCTGTACATAATATTCAGGGTCTCCTCCCAGGGGGTCATTACTTCCAATAAGCCGACCGATACCGTGCACAAGAGGAAGCATAATGGAAGAGGATATGAAAAACCGCAGGAGATCCTTCTTGATGACATCCCCAATGCCTATATGGGTCTCTTTTGAGTTGAATGGTAGGTGGAGAAAACTATGCATAGGTTTTTTAATTATAACAAAAAGCTAGGATGAATAAGTGAGCAGTTTTACGACATGCTCAGGTCGGAATGGTCACACTACGAGAGCGAGCACAGGCTGTTCCGCAGGTTGCAGATGTAGTCGTGACTTACCCGTGACGGCTTCACGTACTGCCCGCGGTTGGTGGTCTGCCAGGCCTGTGGAGTGCCTCCGCAGCCCACCCTGATCTGATAGGGCGCATCGTTCTTGAAGTCGTAGCTCCACTCGGCCGACCATTTATCCTTCTTGGTGAAGGACGCCCAGCCGGAGCGTCCACCCGGCTGATCGATCCAGATGCCCACCACGGCGGAGTCGTTCCAGAGAATCGACCCTCCGGTGCAGTGAACGGTCCCAGTGTAGGAGGCCGCATGCGCCTGTGAGGGCGCAACGAGCGTGACACACATCGCTGCTACGAAGGCAGTGATGACTGCAATCATTTTTGCACGCATCCCTTTTCCTTTCTATGAGTAGGGGCTGATTGCGGATATGATTATACCCCCCAGAAGCGGTTTTGCAATAGTTTTTTGACACATTCATATAAAAATGTCCTCATCGATAGAGTGAGGACATTTTTAATTTTTATATAAGGGAGAGATTCTAGGGGCTGATTACGGCGCCTTCGACTCTGCCGCTTTTTTGAACTCGGCAGCAGCAAGCCCGGCCTCAAGTACTTTGCCAGCAACGAAGCGGACTTTTGCAGCTTCAATTATACTAGCGTTGACGTCATCCGCTTTCTCAACACCCCTGGATTGCAAAACGACATGAAAATAGCCCAGTTCACCAAGATGCACGTTCTCGCCCGCTAGGATACGATCACGAATCTCATCTGTGAGTGCCATTAATACCGCATGGACGTCAACGTGACTTACGGTCGTGGACTTACTGGAGATACTCTGGGCAATAGCCTTCAGGTCTACCGGCTGGCGACCAGTGACTGTCGCATAAAATTTCTTTGGATCTGCTGGCTTGGTTGGATTTGCGCGCTGAACTGCTTTATATTGAATTGCCATAGAAAAAATCCTCCTATGTATTGGCGAAAACTGCCTTTATATTTTGCGAAATCATTACTTAGGTTTAGTGAAACGTAAAGGATATTAGAGCAGCAGGAACCCTCCTTCCCTTCGACTTACATTGATTCGCAGCCATCCAGTCAGAGCCGTCGCTCGGTAGGTAGTGTTATTATAGCAGCAATCAGTATAATTGCATACATTCATAGTCCTAGGTAAGGTGGAGTAGTTTTGATATGAGATTAACTACAAGAGGGCCAGCTATAAGTGTGATCAGTCCTGCTGCAATTCTTGTGAAATTTTTGAAAATTTCGCGCTTAGTTCGACCATCAAATACCTCACTCGTTCTGCCGTATCTCCCCATTATTCCAGATGCCAAAATAGTGATTGTCACTATAAACGAGCCAAAGAAGGCGATGGGTAGATACTCCACCATTAGCACAAGTAGACTAACAGTGGCTAGATCTTGACCCCTGAGCACAGAGAGGCCGAGGATAAATAAGCCCAAAATAAGGCCATAGGCCATCATGCCAATAGATTGCCTTAGATACCAGGTGTAGCCGCGACATTTCGAGGTTAAGAAGCTTTCCGATCGACGCATAATGTGGGATAAGTCACTAGGGTCATCCCCTAGGTGAGCATACAGAAACACACAAGAGCCATGGCCACTTAAGTTAATATAGCTACTTCCGTCAGCAATGCCGAAGGAAAGTTCGTATATTCTCCTTCCCTTTATCTCATGGATGGAATCTATCTCGAAAATTCTCCCTTTTTCATCGCTAAACTCTACTTTCTTGCGATAGCGAACATTACCCCTGCTCTTTTCGACTAACGTTAGAAGGAGCTGGTCGAACTCCTTAATCTTATCGTAGTCTAAGAACACCCGCTTGATTTTCTTACTGACCATATCTGTTAGTAGCTTCATATTACTTATTATTTTTTTAAATCACTCTTATCGAGCTTTAACCCCCTGCTATGTGATATATTATACCACAAAAAGCGCCCGGGATCTCTCCCGAGCACTTTCCTTTTGCTAACAAGGCGTATTTCTAGTACACCTTCAACAACAACTCACCACCGAGCTTGGCCTTCACAGCTTCGGCGCCGGTCATGACACCTTTTGAGGTGGAGATGAGCACCAGGCCGCGGCCTGATTTCACCTTTGGAATCTCGGCCGAGCCGACGTAGACACGGCGACCTGGCTTTGAGACGCGGGTGATTTCGTTGATGGTGCTGTTTTCGCCTGGGCGGTTGATGGTGACCACCAACACATCGCGTGGCTTGGCCGCTTCAACAGTGACATCGGCCAGGTAGCCATTCTTTACCAATTGCTCAGCAACCACTTTTTTCATCTTGCTTGACGGAACACGAACTTCCGTTTTGCCAACCATTTTCGCATTACGAATGCGGGTCAGAAGGTCGGCGATTGGGTCTGTAGTTTGCATAGACATGGTCAAATCTCCTTTCCTTCTTACCAACTACTCTTCGTTACACCTGGGATTTCGCCCTTGGCTGCTTTTTCGCGGAAATTGATACGGCTCAGACCGAACTTGCGCATGTAGCCGCGTGGACGGCCAGAGATGCTGTCACGGTTTTTGTGACGAGTTGGGCTGGAGTTGCGTGGCAATTTCTGCAACGCGTCCAGGTCGCCCAGTTCCTTCAGCTCAGCACGCTTTGCGGCGTACTTGGCGATCATCTTCAGGCGCTTTGCGTCGCGTGCGACCATTGATTTCTTAGCCATTACTTGACGCCTCCTTTCTTCTCAAACGGCATGCCGAATTTCTCCAGCAGGGCGCGTGAGCTTTCCTTGCCACCGTTCTTGATAACGAAGGTTACCTGAACGCCGTGCAAGATTTGCGTTTCTTCAAAGGTCAGTTCTGGGAAAATCGACTGCTCGGTGATGCCGAGGTTGTAGTTGCCGCCCTTGTCGAACTTGACGCCAACGCCGTGGAAGTCGCGCACGCGTGGCAGCGAGACATTGATCAAGCGATCCATGAACTCGTACATGCGGCTGCCACGCAGGGTCACGCTGGCACCAATTGGCGCACCCATGCCCTTACGAATGCTGAAGCCAGCGATTGACTTCTTCGCCAGGCGAGCCACTGGCGCTTGACCAGTTACCTTTTCCAGCGTGTTTTTCACGGTTTCAAAGTGGCGCTTGTCTTCTTTTTTCTTGCCGACACCGACGCTCACCACGATCTTTTCCAAAGCTGGCACCTGGTGCACATTCTTTAGATTCAGTTCGGCCTGCAGTTCCTTCTGGTACTTTTCTTTGTACAAGGCTTTCAGGCGAGGAGCTGGCGCCGAAGTTGTTTTCTTCTCTGCCATTACTTGATCTCCTTATTCTTTGCTTGCCGAGCGACGCGGGTCTTGCCGCCGTCAGCGTTCTTTACCAGGCCAACACGGCTGGTTTTGCCAGATTTTTCATCAACGACCAGCGCAACCTTGCTGATGTCAGTTGGGACGTGAATGTCCTTTTTGCCACCTTTTGGATTGAACTGGTTTGGCTTGACGTGGCGATGCCGGGCGCCCACACCTTCGACCAGCACCGTGCCGGCCTTGGTGTTGACGGCGAGTACCTTGCCCGTCGTACCTTTATCTTTCCCGGCGATAATCTTCACGATGTCATCTTTACGAATCCGTGCCATTAGAGTACCTCCGGAGCCAGGCTGATGATCTTGCTGTAGCCCATGTCGCGCAGTTCGCGTGGTACTGGGCCGAAGACGCGGGTTGCCTTTGGCTGCTTGTCATCGTTGATAATCACGACAGCGTTGTCATCGAAACAAATGGTCGAGCCGTCCTTGCGCTGGATCTGGTCGCGGGTGCGTACCACCACTGCCTTGACGACTGACTTTTTCTTCACGTTGCCGGTTGGGCTGGCTTCTTTCACTGAGCAGACGATGATGTCGCCGACCCGTGCGTAACGCCGACGGGTGCCGCCCAGGACGCGGATGCACAAGACTTCCTTAGCGCCTGAGTTGTCAGCAACCTTCAGCCGAGATTCTTGTTGGATCATTCCTTCTCCTCCTTCGCCTCAGCTTCGACGTTCGAAACCTCATCCTTAAGTTTGATAGAACCGCGTGACTTCTCAACGACCTTGGCTAGGCTAAAGCTCTTGGTCTTTGAAATCGGACGAGTCTCCTCGATCACGACCTTGTCGCCCTCACCTGCTTCATTCTTCTCGTCATGAGCAGTGTACTTGCGGCTGATCGTGTACTGCTTGCCGTAAAGCGGGTGCGTTTCGCGGCTGGTGACCGTCACGGTGATGGTCTTATCGCGCTTGGCACTCGTTACGACGCCAGTCAATGTTCGTCGGGCCATTACTTGCTCTCCTTTTCGTTAATTTGTGTCAGCAGGCGTGCGATATCCTTGCGGATAGCCAGCAACGCTTTTGGATTGACTAATTCGCCAGCAGCGTGTGAGCGCTTCGCCTCGATGAGATCATTACGCTTTTCGCTCAGCTGCTTCTTCAATTCCTCAACCGTCAGGATAACGTCGGCTTTCTTTGCAGTCTTCTTTGTCTCAGCCATTATGCGTCCTCCCGCTTGATGAATTTACACTTCACTGGCAGCTTGTGGCTGGCCAGGCGCATCGCTTCGCGAGCAACTTCCTCGCTCACGCCCTTCATTTCGAACATCACCGTACCGGCTTTCACCTTGGCGACGAAGAATTCTGGGTTACCCTTACCACCACCCATCTTCAGGCCAAGTGGCTTGCGGGTGACTGGAGTGTGAGGGAAGATGCGGATCCAAATCTTACCACCACGCTTGATGTAGCGGGTCATCGCCTGACGAGCAGACTCGATTTGGCGAGAATTGATACGCTCATTTGACTGTGACTGCAGGGCGTAGTCGCCGAACGCGATGTAATTACCGCGTGTCGCGTTACCACGGTTTTTGCCGATGCGCACTTTGCGGTGCTTGGTTTTCTTTGGTAACAGCATTTAGCGACTCCTTTCTCCCTTATAAATCCACACTTTCACGCCGATGATACCAGCAGGTGTCTGGGCGCGAGCGCAGTGGAAATCAATATCAGCGCGCAAGGTGTGGAGTGGCACTGAGCCCTCGATCACCTTTTCGCGGCGTGCCATCTCGGCGCCGTTCAAACGACCAGCCACCTCGATACGGATACCCTTGGCACCCGCCGCCATGGTGTTCTGCGCGGTCATCTTGGTTGCGCGGCGGAAATTGATACGGCGCTCCAGCTGGCGAGCGATGTTCTCAGCCACCAGCTTGGCGGCCAGCTCTGGGCGGCGTACTTCCTCGATGTTGATGCGTACGGCCTGGCCGACAATCTTTTCAATTTCCTTCTTCAATTCGTTGACGCCAGCACCGCCACGACCGATGACCACACCAGCCTTTGCGGTGTGAATGGTCACGGTGATCAGATTGGCGCTGCGCTCGATCTCGATCCGGTTGATGGTTGGACGAGATGCAAACTTTTTCTCAATCAACTCACGAATGTCGTGATCCTGCTTGATTGCCTCTGCAAACTCTTTCTTGTTCGTGGTGAACCAGCGAGAGCTCCAGTTTTTGTTCACTTGCAGGCGGAAGTTGATTGGATTCACTTTTTGACCCATTTACTTCTCCTCCTTCTTTGCCGCTGGCTTTTTAGCAGCTGGCTTCTTTGCGGCAGGCTTGGCTGCGGGCTTCGCAGCTGGCTTTGCCTCCTCGGTCTTCTTCGCAGGAGCCTTCTTTGGCTTTTCAGCGCCAGAGACTTCTACCAAGATATTTGAGGTCTTCTTCTGGAATGGCAAGGCGCGGCCGCGTGACGCTGGCTTGAAACGGCGCAGGCGAGTGCCGACCGTCACTGACAGCGTGCTAATGACCAGACTTTTGCCGTCCAGGCCGTGGTTGTTAATCGCGTTTGCCTTGGCGCTGTCGATCGCCTTCTTGACTGGCAGTGCAGCACGCTTTGGCACGTGCTCCAGGATGACGAGTGCATCAGCCACGGTACGACCGCGCACCAATGCCGCCACCAGAGACACCTTGCGTGGGGTCTGATCGACACCCTTGATGTAAGCGCGGACAGTCTTCGTTTCACTACTCATAGCTACTTCTTATCCTTTCCGCCGTGCTTTCGGAACTTACGGGTTGGGCTAAACTCACCGAGCTTGTGACCAACCATGTTTTCAGTAATCAACACTGGGACGTGCATCTTACCGTTGTAGACAGCGATCGTCCGACCCACCATCTCTGGGGTGATCGTCGAAGCGCGCGCCCACGTTTTGATAACGGTTCGATCATCGAGGCTGAGCGCGGCAATTTTCTTCGCCAGCTTGGCATCGATGAATGGACCTTTTTTCAGAGAACGACTCATCGTGATTTACCTCTTCCTCTTCGCGTCATGACGCGTGCGTACGATTAATTTGTTTGAGCCCTTGCGGCGGCGGGTGCGGTAGCCCAAGGTCAACTGACCCCATGGCGTGCGTGGTGCCTTACCAGAACCGTGGCGACCACCGTCACCACCACCATGTGGGTGGTCTGCGGCGTTCATAACAACACCACGAACGGTTGGGCGGATACCCTTGCGGCGCTTGCGGCCGGCTGAACCGATCTTGACGTTCTGGTGCTGGACATTACCGACCGTACCGATGGCAGCGGTAGCTTCCAGGCGCACCTTGCGGACTTCACCTGATGGCAATTTGATGGTGGCATAATCGCCTTCCTTGGCCATCAACTGAGCCTTGGCACCGGCAGCGCGCACCATCTGGGCGCCCTTACCAGCGGTCAGCTCAATAGCGTAAATCATCGTACCGACAGGGATGACTGACAGCGGCAGGCGGTTTGATGACTCGATAGGAGCCTCCTCGCCGGTCTGAATGGTCTTACCCTTCACCATAGAGGTGTCGGCCAAAATGTAGTGGTAGAGACCGTGCTGATCCTTCACCCGAGCGATACGCGCTGAGCGGTTTGGATCGTACTCAATCTCTTCAATCGTCAGAGTCAACCCTGCTGGCAAGCTGTGGTTCACCAGGCGGTAGTGACGGCGTACACCGCCACCGCGATGCCGCACCGTGATACGGCCCTGGTTGTTACGACCAGCGTTCTGCTTCTTTGCCTTCACCAGGCTCTTGAGCGGCTTCTTGGTTGTGATCTCTGACAGGTCCTGCGTGGTCATACCGCGACGAGCAGGAGTTGTTGGGTTGTAAGCTTTCACTGGCATTACTTGGTCTCCTCCATCTGCTGCTCTACTGCGTCAAAGACACTCAGCTTATCGCCATCTTTCAGCGTCACGTAGGCCTTCTTGAAATCCTTGCGCTTGGTCGTGCCAGGGTAGCGGTTTTTGCCGCGTGAGAAACGCACGCTCTTGCCGTCCTGCACCAAGGTCTTGACGCTGACAACGCTGACGTCGTACTGCGCTTCAACCGCTGCTTGGATCTCGTTTTTATTCAGGTTCAGCGGTACGCGGAAGGTGTAGACATTGCCCATGCTCTGTGCGTACGCCTTTTCGCTGACCACTGGAATAATCGTCATAGACTTCATATTACGCTTCCTCCTTACCGAGCCACTCAGTGATCACTGGCAGCGCTTTTGGAGTAATAACAATCGAATCAGCGTTCAAAATGTGATACACGCTGAGGTAGTTGGCACGCACCACCAGCACATTCTGCAGGTTGTTGGTTGCGCGCATCAGCTCTGGCGTCTTCTCATCGACCACGATCAGGGTCTTGCGCTCAAACTTGTGCTCGAGCAGGAAGGCAGCCATGTCCTTGGTCTTGCCAGTTGGCTTGACGTCCAGCACGCTGATTTTCTTTGCCTGGTTAGCCAGAGTGAGTGCCTGGCGAACCGCGACCTTCTTTGCTGTCTTTGACAGCTTCTTGGTGTAGTTTTCATTGCCACGTGGACCAAAGACCACACCACCGCCACGCCAGATTGGGTTACGGGTTGAGCCAAAGCGTGCCCGACCAGTGCCCTTCTGCTTCCATGGCTTTTTACCACCACCACGCACTTCGCCGCGCTGCAAAGTTGTCGCGCTGGCCAAACGTGCGCCCGCGAGGTAGCTGTCGTATGCCAATTTCACCAGCTCGTGGTTATCGACCTCGACAGCAAAAATGTTCTTAGGAAGTTTCGTTGCGTCAGCCATTAGTTGTTACCTCCCAAGACGATCAGGCCCTTGCGTGGCCCTGGCACTGCGCCCTTCACGCCGATCAGGTTCGTTGCTGGATCGACATATGCCACCTCCAGGTTCTTCACCGTCACGCGCTCTGCGCCCATGTGGCCGGCCATACGCTTGCCCTTAAAGACTTTTTGTGGGTACATCGAGCCAATTGAACCTGGCTTACGAGTGTTACCCTTACCACCGTGGGTTTTACGATGGCGCTTGAAGTTGTGCCGCTTGATGCCGCCGGCAAACCCCTTACCCTTGCTGGTTCCGGTCGCGTCGACTGAATCGCCCACGGCAAACGCGGAAACATCAAATGTATCGCCGACCTTAACCTCTGGTAGGTCGTCGACACGAAACTCACGAATGTACTTCGGAGTCACTTCGGCTGATTTCACATGACCAGCCACGGCCTTGCTCAGGTTCTTACCCTCTCCGTAAGCGACCTGTACCGCATTGTAACCGTCGGTTTCGACAGTCTTCACCTGAGTCACGGTGACAGGGCCGGCCTGGATGAGCGTCACTGGAACAGCTTTGCCATCGTCAGCCAAGAGTTGGGTCATACCAAGTTTGGTACCGAGAAGTGTTTTCACTTTTTCCTCACTCCCACTTAAATACCCCTGATGCTGTGTGGTTTCCCGCTTTTCCAGCCGGACCTACTCATCATCAAGGACAAGATTGATATTACGCGTAATAGAAATTACCTTGGTAGTGTAGCATATTTTACTATCTCAAGTCAAGGGGTCTCTGACATAGAAAGCGCCCCCAGATCCATAGACCGGGGGCACTCTGCTTCATCTTTGATGCTACTTTGAGCGCTTCTCGATGATCTCCTGCGCGACGTTTGGTGGTACTTCTTCGTACTGCGCCAGCTCCATGGTGCTGGCTGCGCGGCCCTGTGACATCGAGCGGATGTCGCCGGTGTAGCCAAACATGTTTGCCAGCGGCACGAAGGCCTTGATCAACTTAGCGCCGCCCATCAGATCTTCCATAGCGTCGATACGGCCACGGCGTGAGTTAAGGTCGCCGATGATGTCACCCATGAACTCCTCTGGAGTGGTGACTTCCACCTTCATGACCGGCTCGAGCAAGATTGGCGTTGCTTGCTTGACACCTTCACGAGCTGCCAATGAACCTGCCAATGAGAAGGCCAGTTCTGAAGAGTCGACATCGTGGTATGAGCCATCATACAGCGTCGCCTTGACGTCGACCACTGGGTAGCCGGCGATCACACCGCCTTCCAGGGTCTCCTTGATACCCTTCATGACAGCTGGGCGATATTCCTGAGGAACCACACCACCCTTGATCTCGTCGATAAACTCGAAGCCCTTGCCTGGCTCGTTTGGCTCAAAGCGGACCCAGACGTCACCGTACTGACCGCGACCACCAGACTGCTTGGCGTGCTTACCCTGCACTTCGGCGCGACCCTTGATGCTCTCGCGGAAGGCCACCTGTGGCTCACCGATGTTGGCCTCCACCTTAAATTCGCGCTTCATGCGGTCGATGAGGATGTCAAGGTGCAGCTCACCCATACCTGACATGATGGTCTGACCGGTTTCGTCATCAGTGTGGATGCGGAAGGTCGGGTCTTCCTCAGCCAAACGCTGCAGCGCCAGCGCCATCTTTTCCTGGTCAGCCTTTGACTTTGGCTCGACAGCGATGGACACTGGTGGCTCTGGGAATTCGATTGACTCCAGAGCGATCGGGTGCGCTGGGTCGGTCAGCGTGTTACCCGTACCGGTGTTCTTCAGACCAACCACAGCAGCGATGTCGCCAGCGCCGATCTTATCGATATCCTCACGCTTGTCAGCATGCATACGCACGATACGACCGATGCGCTCTTTTTCACCCGTCGTGGTGTTCAAGATGTGGCTACCCGAGCTCAACACACCAGAGTAGACACGGATGAAGATCAATTTACCAACAAATGGGTCGGTCGCGATCTTAAATGCCAGAGCGCTCATTGGCTCCTTCTCATCCGGCTTGCGGCTTACTTCATCACCAGTCTTTGGATTCTTACCCCAGATAGCGTCAACGTCCAGTGGGCTTGGCAAGAAATCAACCATCAAATCGAGCAGCTTCTCCACGATCACACCGCGGCCATCACCACCGGTCACCAGGAAGAAATCACCTTCCAGCACGCGCTTACGCAGCGCCGACTTCAACTCATCCTCGGTGATAGCGTCTTCGCCTTGGTCGAGGAATTTCATCATCAATTCATCGTCAGCTTCAACCGCGTTCTCGACCAGCAGGCTGCGGGCGTTTTTACACTTCTCCAGCATGTCAGCAGGGATTTCGCCCTGAATCAGCTCGTGATCAGCGTAGTCGTTGTAGGTATACGCTTTCATGTCGATCAGGTCAACCACACCGTTGATGGTCTTTTCAAAACCGATCGGGATGTGAATTGGGAAGGCCTGCTTGCTGAGGCGGTTATGAATTGACTCCAGAGATTTCCAGAAGTCACCACCAGTCTGGTTGATCTTGTTGATGAAACAGATGCGAGGCACGCCGTACTTGTTGGCCTGGCGCCACACGGTCTCAGACTGCGCCTCAACGCCCATCTTACCGTCAAACACCGTCACCGCACCGTCCAGCACGCGCAGCGAGCGCTCCACCTCGGCGGTAAAGTCGATGTGACCTGGGGTGTCGATAATGTTAATCTTGTGATCTTTCCAGAAACAGGTCACTGCGGCCGAGGTAATGGTAATGCCGCGCTCTTTCTCCTGGGCCATCCAGTCAGTGGTCGCGCCGTCGCCGTCGCCCTTCACCACGCCGATCTTGTGCGTCAGGCCCGTGCGGTACAAAATACCCTCGGTCGTCGTCGTCTTGCCGGCGTCAATATGGGCAATGATACCAATATTTCTAAAGTTTTGTAATGGAACGTTTGCTGCCATTGTCTTTCCTTTAATTACGTTATTATCCCGAGATTCTCGATAGCTATTTTTGGCCACCAAAAAACTACGCTTGGAGTCTATTATATCAGATAATCCACGAGAATGGTAGGTTAGTTTTCGTCAGGCTGCGCCCGGAGAATTTTTGCCCGCAAAGACTCAAATCGCTGAATACCATTAATCGGCAGTAGCATAAAGGTCTGGTCCTGGTAGTGAGCATCAAGCATCACCCCGCCTACGACGAGGCGGAGGTATATTTGCCCCGGGTTGTCTGGCGCACTCTGCGCCACCATAGCGATAGTCTTCCCTGCCATCAACACCCCAGGCAAAGTTGCCTCATACCACTGGTTATTGATACAGCACGACCCTTCAAATTCGACCTCATACGCCATATGCTGATCAAATTTGATCATCTCCCCGAGGTAACTATTCAAGTGGTTGACCGCCTGCTCTAGATCAAACACATCATTAAATCGCGCAAGGTCATCAAGCGGCAATTCTTTGAGCGCCGTCAGCACACTCGACGCCTCGGCATGCTCCTCCCCGATAAGCAGTTCGTCAAGTTCACTCATCAGATTTGGCATCAGGGTATGCAGGGCTGCATGATTCCGCTCAGGAGAGTATATCTCTGGAAAAACAAGCAACGCATCAAGTGGGATGCCGTAGGTCATAGCCTGGATGTTGCCATGTTCATCAGCCACTTGATCGATGCCGCTCAGGACGATTTTCGCCTTGCCGTCACGCTGTTCGACCATGCAGCCATTAAATTTCATCTGGCGATCCGCACACCACACCGACTTGCTCACACCAGGGATAACCTCTTGCACATAGCCGCCAATCGACTCCCCGCCATACTCCGTCACCATTCCTGTCACCAGCACCTGCCCTCCCATATAAGCCGCCAAATATTCTGTCTCAAGCTGCGCCAAAAATGCCGCCCACTCCGACGGCGACAGCTCAGCAGCCTCCTCGCTAAGCGCCGCTATCTCCTCTACTGCCCGTCTGACGTGCGGGTCATACAGTGAATCTTCTAAATTGGCGAGGTTTGAACACGCCTCAACATCAGCAGTACTCCAATTTGTTGGCTTTGGATCCGTCATATCCTTACTATACCTGAGGCGCGACAGATGGCAAGCATAAGCCTGCTGGGCTATAAAAAATCGCCCTGACATTCAGAGCGATTTTCGTCTCAGCGGGGCTGATTAGCCGCGCGCAAAGTGAGCAAAGGCGCGGTTGGCCTCGGCCATCTTGTGGGTGTCTTCCTTCTTCTTGAAGGCAGCACCTGCTTCATTGTAGGCGTCAACGATTTCCAATGCCAAACGCTGCGAGTACGGCATACCTTGCCGGGCGCGGGCTGACTGTACCAGCCAGCTAAACGCGTAGTGTAGCTGGCGGTGGCCCTGCACAGGGAATGGGATCTGGTAGTTGGCACCACCGACGCGGCGACTCTTCACCTCAAAGTTCGGGCTGACGTTCTTCAAAGCCTTTTCGAACACGGCCAGTGGATCTTCTGAGTCCAGCTTCTTGGCGGCGGTTTCCAGCGCAGTGTACACAGCGCGCTCAGCGGCCAGCTTCTTGCCGTCCAGCATTGACTTGTTGATCAGGCGCTGCACCAGCACGCTTTGGTAGCGGCGGTCAGGCTTCAGTTCACGTTGCAATTTCTTGGTAACTTTACGAGGCATGATTACTTATCCCCTTTCTTGGTACCGTACTTTGAGCGGCCCTTCTTGCGGTTGTTCACACCCTGAAGATCGAGTGCGCCACGCACGATGTGATAACGCACACCTGGAAGGTCAGGCACACGACCACCGCGGATCAAGACTACGGCGTGCTCCTGCAGGTTGTGGCCTTCACCACCGATGTAGGCCCACACTTCGTAGCCGTTGTTCAATTTCACACGAGCGACCTTACGCAGAGCCGAGTTTGGCTTCTTTGGGGTCTTGGTCGTCACACGCACACACACGCCACGCTTCAAAGGAGCGTTCTGCTCGTAGTAGCGAGTCTTCAGGGCGTTATGAATTCGGCCCAGTGCTGGTGACTTGGATTTTTTCTTGGCCGTTTGGCGCGGTTTGCGCACCAACTGGTTGATGGTTGGCATCCAAATTTCTCCTTATGGTTGGTTACTATTTGCGACGAGACTGTCGCGGATGTCGGGCAATTCTGACCGCATGTGGCCTTGAATTCACCCCTTGCGCCGTGGATTCAGCAACTCCACTGGGCGCGTCTTTACCTTTTCTGCCGAGAAGGCCGCGCTGTACACCTCAAAGTACGCTGCCTACTCCGAAAAGAGGAAACTCGTGGATTATTATAGCATAGAGACTGCTAAAATGTCCAGAGAAATCCTCAAATCCTGGCTCACCCTCTGTCGATACCGCCCGCCTTCATGAGGGCGTCAAAGTCTTCAGCTAACTCTTCAGGACGAGGCAAGCGCTGCGAGGTGTCAATCGCAGCTTTGTAGAATTGCACTGTAACCTCGCTCGCGCCGTCACCCTGCTTATCGCCAACATGCTCTATCATGTACGCGTTAGCACTTTTTGGCTGCACCGCCTTTAGATCTGCCAGCGCATACTCCAAGAAGAAAGGAGCATCGACAGTAATAACTCTTGGCTCTCCAACCTTCACTGCCTTTGTTACTGGAAACTCCATGTCTCGCTCATCGCGCTGTATACTTGTATTGTCTTCCCGGCTAGAGTAGCGCGTAAAGACTGTACCATCCTGTGCACTCCTCAAGCGAACCGGCAGTAATGGACCAGCCTCGCCTTCATCGGTTGGTCGGAGAAGAGATTTTGAATTGAATGCTATTATATCTTTTGGCGTGGGTAGCTCATTCAGTTCACCGCTTAGTGCCGCCCCTTTTGGTATGCCAATAAAGTTTCCGAAGCCCAACGGGTCAGTATATACCTTAGCAGAAACATCTAGCACATTACCGTTCATATCTACACTACGCGTCAAGGCTCCTAGTCCGATAGTTCGAGCAATTGCCATGCCCTCAGGAATGCGCTCCTCATCACGCGAATCGTACTTATACCCTAAATCCCGCGACAGTTTCAGGGAGCGTGGCATCATGCCAGCTGTGTAATACTGCTTCGCCCACTGCTCCTGCACCATTACGTAGTCCCGCCCACGAGTGCCAAGTTGCATCATAACAAGAGCGTTTTGGGCAGCTTGCTCAGCAGTAAACATAATACTACCACCAGGGTAAGCTCCTGTGTAATCCGTATAGATAATATCTTGATCTCTGTGTTTGAGGTATCTGTAGTAATCATATTCTAGGTCCCAACACCCACCCGATCGTTCTAGGTACCCCTTCATCTTCTCAAGACTGCGGTAGGTTTGTATAGATTTTTTCATAAGATCATCCATGCGTGCAGCATACTCTCTCTGATCAAGCATTGTAATGCGAGATTCTTCTGTTAGCTGAGAGACGGGATCCTCTGGGTCAATCTGCTGAACCTCGCCATATTCTCCCTTTTCTAACTTTCTAAACTCGTTAAGGCTCACGAAGCCCCGCGTTCTGCTTTGCTCGGACTTCCTCCCATAAGCCTCCTCAAGCGCCTCTCGTGTCGCAAGCGGACCAATGCCATCGCCATGCACGACGATAAGCTTCTCGCGACCATCTTCGCCCACGCCTCGGAAAATGCTACTCCCGGTAGTATAGGTGTTCTGCCAAAGCATATCACTGCCTGCTGTATCAACACTTCCTAAGCGACCTTCTACAATATCCGGTAGCGTCGCAATAGAACCCTCTTCACCAGCATATGCTCGTGCATACTCTCTGGCAAGAGCCGTGTCCCTGTCGAATGCTGACATTGCCTTACGAGTAGATTCTGCCATAGTTGATGTATCTCCTTTCGCGAACCGCACGCCCACCGTACTATTTATTAGCTCTATTTACTTAATATACAATACATCTATTTTTAATATTTTGCAAGTATCTCACTATGCATTCACCCGCTAGTCGAGCGTGTCGCAGTTCTGTAAATTTCTGATGCTCGTATCATATGGCGTCGTCCATATTTCGCCCACTAATCCTAAGTCCTGCAGAAAATCTTTCATCTCAGCCTGAGCTTCGGTGGTATTTGTGTCATCTTCCGCCATCGCCTCTAGCTCAATGGATAGGCCAAGGTGTGCAGCCTTATCAATGCAGATCGCATACTTGCCAATCTTCGATTCCGCCCGCAACTTATCAACAGTGACGATCTCTTGCCAACCCATCGCCACTAACATCTGCCGCGCTATGGCGCCATCTTCAATAGCAAACTCGTACTCGTCAGAAACTAGCTTTGCTTCACGCTCGACCTTGAGCGTCATCAGGCTTTGGTGCAAGTGCATCAAGTAATCCCTCGCGACTCACCTCAGATGATAGTTTAAATTTTGCTTCGATTTCGATCATGGCTATTTCCTCATATGCCACTACATTTCACTCGACTGAACAATCGACAGTAACTACGAAAACCGCCCCACTTGATACGCAGGGCGGTTTTTCTCATGCTGCGAAGGAATTATGCAGCCAGGACGAGTTCTTCCTCCTCAGCGTCTTCGTCAGCGTCGTCCACGTCAGCTTCGACTGCCTCGATGGCACCGGTACCGACTGGAATCTTACGGCCGATGATGACGTTTTCCTTCAGACCGTGCAGCTTGTCAGCGCGACCAGAGACGGCAGCGTTGATCAGCACGCGCGTGGTGTCCTGGAAGGACGCAGCTGAGAGCCATGAGTCACTCCAGATAGACACCTTGGTGATACCGAGCAGCAGCTGGGTGTAGCTGACGAGATTCTTGCCTTCAGCTGCCAATTGTTTGTTCGCAGCGAAGACCGCAGCCTTGGAGACGATGTCGCCGGCCACAAAGTCGCTATCACCTGGATCCTCGATCTGTACACGACTGAACATCTGGCGCACGATGATCTCGAGGTGCTTGTCTGCCACATCCTGACCCTGCGCAGCGTAGATACGCAACACTTCGTTGATGATGTAGCGCTGAGCAGCCTCGACGCCCTTGAGACGCATCAGGTCGTGCAGGTTCAGCGAGCCCGCGCTCAAGCGGTCGCCCGCCTCGACATGATCACCCGCCTTCACGACCAGCTGCAGCTGGCCTGGCACTTCGTAACGTGCTGGCGCGCCAGCCTCGGCAGCGATAACCAAGGTGCCCTCTGCCTGCTCGACAACGCCGTCAAACGGCGCGATCACTGGGCGAGTGTCATTCTCGCCAGTCGCTAGCACATCGCCCGCCTTGACCCGTGAGCCAGACTTGACGATAACCGTGCGACCTTCGAGATGAATGCGCTCAACGCGACCCGACTCTGGCGTCACTTGCACGACATATTTCTTGCCATCTTCCCATACATCGACGAGACCGGCAACCTCAGTGATATACGCCTGACCTTTTGGTGTGCGCGCCTCGAACAATTCTTCAACGCGCGGCAGACCCTGCGTAATGTCGCCACCGGCCACACCGGAGTTGTGGAAGGTACGGAGCGTCAACTGAGTACCCGGCTCACCGACCGACTGAGCAGCGATGACACCGACCGGCTGATGCTTGCCAACCAGGCGACCTGTCGCCATGTCGACGCCGTAGCTACGCTGCGGGATGCCTTCGAGGTTGTTCGTGGACAGCACCGACTGAATCTTGACACTCTCGATTGACTCGTCAGCATCAATTGCATCAGCAATCTCGCGAGTGATCAACTCGTCCTTATTCACATGACCCGGCACGTCTTCGGCAGCATAACGGCCCGCCAGGCGGTTCGAGAAATCGATCATGGTGAGCTCGGTCTCATTGCGGTAAATTGCATATCCTTCGTCGTCACCCTCTTCGTCCTCGACCGTAAACACATCCTGCGCCACGTCAACCAAACGACGGGTTAGGTAACCAGAGTCAGCAGTCTTCAGCGCGGTGTCGATCAGACCCTTACGCGCACCCCGTGTTGCCACAAAGGCCTCCAGGCTGGACAGACCCTTGGTGTATGAGCTGCGGATCGGCAGCTCAATCTCGCGGTTCGCAGCATCCACCTGGATACCGATCATAGCACTGGCCAGCTTCACATTGGAGATATCACCACGAGCACCAGAGTTGACCATCATCGAAATGCTGGTGTCCATGTCTGCCAGCTGATCTTTCAGGAAGGCAGTGATCTGGTTGTCAACCGTACGCCATGCACCAACAGTCAGGTTGTAGCGCTCGTCCTCGGTGATCAGACCCTGGTCAAACTGCTCAGAGATCAACGCCGCCTTAGCATCTCCCTCAGCGATGAATTCACCGATCTCGTCAAAGTGAACGTAGTCATCCATACCGGTCGATACCGCAGCGGTCGTCGCGAAGCGGAAGGCCTGACCCTTCATGCGGTCGGCGATCTTAGCAGTCTCTTCGGCGCCGTATGTATTGAAAATCTGCGCCAGCACCTTCTTCAGCTGCTTTTTCGTCTGAACATTGTTATCGTACGGGAAGTCTTCTGGCAAAATCTCATTGAAGAAGACGCGGCCCAGGGTTGTCTGACGTACCTTGCCCTTCGCAAAAATACGGATCGGCGTCTGTAGCTGGATAACACCCTTGTCATAGGCCAGTTCTGCCTCGTACACCGAGCTAAAGGTCTTGACGTCATCGGTCTGCGCCTGTGGCTTGTCGTAGGTCAGGTAGTAATTACCCAGCACGATGTCCTGCGAAATGTGCAAGACTGGCGCGCCGTCGGCAGGCTTCAATAGGTTTGCCGTTGCGCTCATCAACTCACGTGCTTCCGCCTGCGCTTCCTTTGAAAGCGGCAAGTGAACGGCCATCTGGTCACCGTCAAAGTCGGCGTTAAAGCCGGCACAGACCAGTGGGTGCAGCTGGATAGCTTTACCCTCGACCAGCACTGGCTGGAAGGACTGAATTGACAAACGGTGCAAGCTTGGTGCGCGGTTAAGAAGCACGTACTTGCCTTCGATCACTGCGTCCAGAGCGTCCCACACCACTGCTTCGCCCGACTCGATGAGGCGAGTCGCTGAACGAATGTTGTGAGCGTATTCACCCTTGATCAGCCAACTGATGACGAATGGCTTGAATAGTTCGAGCGCCATTTGCTTTGGCAGACCACACTGGTTGATCTTCAATTTTGGACCGACCACGATGACCGAACGGCCTGAGTAGTCCACGCGCTTACCCAAGAGATTCTGGCGGAAGCGACCTTGCTTACCTTTCAGCATGTCGCTGATGGACTTCAGGCGGCGGCGACCACCGGTTGCGCTGACGGCGCGGCCACCTCGAGCGGCTGCGTTGTCGATCAGCGCGTCAACGGCTTCTTGGAGCATACGCTTTTCATTGCGCTGGATGACTTCTGGGGCGTTCAGCTCCACCAATTTCTTCAGGCGGTTGTTACGGTTGATGATGCGGCGGTACAAGTCGTTCAGGTCAGAGGTTGCAAAGCGACCACCCGACAGCGCCACCATCGGACGAAGGTCTGGTGGGATGACTGGCAGTACCGTCATACACAGGCTGCTTGGCTTGATGCCAGCGGCGTGCATACTCTCCAGCATCTTCAGGCGCTTGAGCAGCTTCTTTTCACGCTGACCCTTAGCGCCTTCAACTTCTTCAGTCAACTGCGCGATCAGCTGCGGCAGATCGATCTCATCCAGCAGGGTCTTCAGCGCACCGGCGCCCATGCCCACTTCGATGAGCTCATCATACTCTTCTGGCAGGTTACGATAATCCGTCTCCGACAGCAGCGCACCCTTATTCAGGCTGTCAAGCTGTGCCTTGCGCGTCTGGTATTTCTCATCCAGCTCTTCGACTTCGCGGCTCTGCTCTTTGGCGAGCGCCTTGATGTCCGCGCCATCTTCTTCAGCAGCCTTCTCATAGCGCATTTTGATAGCCATACGCCCGGCCTCGGTTTCAGCTTCCAGGTCGGCCAGGTATTGATCACGAGTCGCCTCATCCACTTTCAGGATCACGTAGGTCGCGAAATACGCCACGCGCTCCAGGTTACGCACCGTCATGCCCAGCAGCTGGCTCATGGCACTTGGCGTGCCACGCATGAACCAGATGTGCGCAACTGGTGCCGCCAACTGAATGTGCCCCATGCGCTCGCGGCGCACGATAGCCTTGGTGACCAACTCGCCGTTCTTATCGACCGCCGCCTCTCGGGAACGTACGCCCTTCAGCTTTGAATCATGTGGATTGATATCCTTGACCGGCCCAAAGATGCGCTCACAGAACAACCCGTCGCGCTCTGGTTTTTGGGTGCGGTAATTGATCGTCTCTGGCTTCGTAACCTCACCGTGACTCCATTTCAGGATGTCCTCTGGGCTGGCCACCACCAGACGCACCGCGTCAAAATCGCTAATGCCCGTGGCATTAAATGCAAACTGCGCCATCTTACGCCTCCTCCTTAATCTCTTCTACTTCGTCAATATCTTGTACGCTCATGCCGTCTTCAATGTCACCGATGTCGTCCGACTCATCGAGATAAGCCTCATCGTCCTCGTCGCTTACGACGGCAGGAGTTGTTTTGTCGGCTGGACCGCTGGATGCGATGACGTGCTCGGCGTCGACCACCGACTCATCATCCACCAGGTCAACCTTCAGACCCAGACCCTGCAGCTCCTTCACCAAGACGTTGAATGACTCAGGGAGTTTCGGACCGACAATTGGCTCATCCTTGATGATGGATTCGTATGCCTTGGCGCGACCATAGACATCGTCGGACTTGATGGTGAGCATTTCCTGCAGGGTGGCAGCGGCACCATATGCCTCCAGTGCCCACACCTCCATCTCACCGAAGCGCTGACCACCATTCTGCGCCTTACCACCGAGAGGCTGCTGGGTGACCATAGCGTATGGACCAGTCGAACGAGCGTGAATCTTGTCAGACACCATGTGGTGCAGCTTGATCATGTGCATGACACCGACCGTGGTACGCTCTTCGAACGCTTCACCGGTGCGGCCGTCAAACAGCTGACTCTTGCCGTCACGCGCAAAGCCGGCCTTCTCCAGTTCATCTGAAATCTTACTTGATGGCACGCCGTCGAAGGATGGCGACGCCACACGGTAGCCGAGCGCTCGGGCCGCCATACCGAGGTGTGTCTCGAACAGCTGACCGAGATTCATGCGGCTTGGCACGCCCAGCGGGTTCAAGATAACGTCAACTGGTGTTCCGTCTTCCATGAATGGCATGTCCTCGACTGGCAATACGCGCGCCACCACGCCCTTGTTACCAAAGCGACCAGCCATCTTGTCACCAACGCCGATCTTGCGCAGCTGCGCCACGAAGATCTGGATCTGCATCAAGACACCGGCCTTCAGCTCGTGGCCATTCTCGCGGCTGAAAATCTTCACACCAACGACCTTACCGCCACCGGCATTGTTCATGCGCTGTGAAGTATCGCGCACATCCTTGGCCTTTTCACCGAAGATAGCGCGCAGCAGACGCTCCTCAGAACTGAGTTCCTGCTCGCCCTTTGGCGTAATCTTACCAACCAGCACATCACCAGCCTTGACCTCTGAGCCAATCTGCACGATACCATGCTCATCCAGATGGCGCAGCGAATCCTCTGAGACATTTGGGATATCACGCGTCACAATCTCAGGGCCGAGCTTGGTCTCGCGCACCTCGACATTGTACTCCTTGATGTTGATGCTGGTCAGGCGGTCGTCCTCCACCAAGCGGCGGCTCAGGATGATGGCGTCCTCCATGTTGTAACCACCCCATGGCATAAAGGCCACAGTTAGGTTGCGACCCAGCGCAATTTCACCTTCGGCTATCGACGCACCCTCGATCAGTACATCACCCTTCTTCACATTCTGACCGCGGGCGACCATCACCTTCTGGTTATAGCAGCGGTCGTCATTGTTCTTGATAAAGTGGCGAACGTGGTAGCGCTCGAGGCCGTCGGCATACTGCACGTGCACCTCATCGGCATCAGCACGTACAATCTCGCCCTTGTCGCGAGCCTGCACCAGATGGCCACTGTTCTCAGCGACCGCCTGCTCGATACCCGTACCAACCACTGCTGGCTCTGGGTTAAGGAGCGGCACCGCCTGGCGCTGCATGTTTGAACCGGTCAATGCACGGTCAACACGCGTCTTCTCAACGAATGGCACCAAGGCAGCGGTCGAGCCAAGGATCTGCTTGTGCGCAGCATCCATGAAAGTGACGTCTTCGACATCGACCTGACCTGGCTGCAGGAATTTACGCGCTCCGACACGGCTTTGTACGAAGGCGCCATGCTCATCCAGCTGGGCACCTGCGTCAGCGATCACCTCAGTCGCTTCTTGTGCTGCATCGAGATAGACAACCTCGTCAGTCACCTTACCGTCTTTGACGCGCAAGTATGGCGTCTCGATAAAGCCATATTCATTGACCCGGGCATAGGTCGCGAGGTTCAGCACCAGACCGACGTTGGCACCTTCTGGCGTCTCCACTGAACAGATGCGTCCGTAGTGAGTTGGGTGCGCGTCGCGCACATCAAAGCCAGCACGCTCGCGGCTCAGACCGCCAGGACCCATTGAGCTCAGGCGGCGCTTATGGCTCAATTCTGACAATGGATTCACCTCATCAAGCAGCTGACTGAGCTGCGAGCTAGTAAAGAACTCGCGCACTGCTGCTACCACTGGACGTGCATTGATCAGCTGCACTGGCGTCACCGCTTCCATATCGGCCACGCTCATGCGATCCATAGCGTTGCGCTGCATGCGGAGCATACCGACGCGGAACTGGCGGGCAACCAATTCACCGACCAGCTTGACACGGCGGTTGCTGAGCGCGTCGATGTCATCGGCCGGCTCTTGGGTGTTGTTCAGGCGGATGATCTCACGGATGATCGCCACCAAATCGCTCATCTGGAAGATGCGGTTTTCGGCCGTATTTGCCACATCCAGACCCAGGCGCTGGTTCATCTTGTAGCGACCAACGCGGCTGTAGTCAAAGCGCTTAAAGTCGAAGAACATGCGCTCGATCATCTGGCGGGCGTTGTCAACAGTCGCCAAGTCGCCCGGGCGCAGACGGCGGTACACCTCGATGAGTGCCTCGTTGGCGCCGCGCGTCGTGTCCTTGTCCAGGGTTTCTTCGATGTATTTGACGTCGCCGGTATCGATGTCAGCGAACAATTCTTTGATCTCGCTGGTCTTTGGGTGACCTAGTGCGCGCAGCAGCGTCGTCACTGGCAATTTACGGCGACGGTCGATCTTCACGTAAATCGTGCCGTTTGTCGCCGTCTCAAATTCTAACCACGCACCGCGGCCTGGGATCATCTTGGCGCCGTAATAATTGCGGCCTGCCGTGGTATCAGCGGTGAAAAAGACACCCGCCGAACGAATCAGCTGCGACACAACCACACGCTCAGTACCATTGATGATGAATGTACCGCGCTCGGTCATCCAAGGATAATCGCCCAAGTAAATTTCCTGCTCCTTGACTTCGCCGGTGACCTTATTGGTCAGCTCGACGGTGGCGTGCAGTGGCGCCTCAAATGTCAAGTTGTTTTCCTTGGCGAACTGGTCGGTCGTCTTCGGCTCATCGAACCGATACGCGCCGAACCGCAGTGCCAATTTCTGACCGGTGTAGTCGTCGATTGGGTTAATTTCTGAAAAAATCTCGCTCAAACCATCCTCGACGAACCAACGCCAAGAATTTTCCTGGTGAGCGATGAGATTTGGCATGGCGATAGCGCGGTCTTTGTCGGTAAAAAAAACGCGCCCGCCATCGGTGGTCTGTTGTGCCACAGGCGTACTCCTCGCTTTAGATTTAATTAATTGGTGATCACGGCCGGAAGATCACTAGTTTATGACGCCAGTCCTCGAGAATTGCCCGTTCTGCTCGACCAGTCCCCGCCAAAACTACACTACTTCACTGCATAGCATTATACAGCATGATAGTGCAAATTGCAAAGAGAATAAATTTAGTACTGTTCGCGCGAGCAGCACATTAACACACGACTCCCTACCAGCCGCGGCGATAACTGCACGCCTACTCGCTCATACTTACCCATATGCGGCGCCGTGCTGTTTGACCTACTCACCTCATTCGGCATATTATGACCTTCATAGAATGGGCGGCCATTCGGCGCTTGCTGCCGTATTGCTTCCCGTAAGTAAATATCCCGCTCATGGGTATCACTCACCAACCACACCGGACCAAGCGGCGATGACGTCTGATCTGACTTCATCAACATTCCTCTGACGAGTGCAGCATTTGTCCGTTCATCAGTGCCGCTCAGCGCACAGTCAAGCAGGAGACGCGTGTGGTGCAAAAACGCTTTTGCGTACTCTGCGCGAACGCGCTCAAACAGTGAAAGACCCTGGGTGTCGCGCCGGGTCTCTGGGCGTAGCACTCCAACCGCCAGCGCCTCCTCAGTCTGTCTGTCCCGCCCGATGAAAAATTCAACATCAGGCCGATCAACCATGCGCTGCAGGTCATCCACACTGCGATACCCATCTGCCAAGTAAGCGGCGTACAACCCATGCGTCACCCCTTCAGAGGCCTCCACTCGCCGCTCTGCCAACATCCTTAAGTCTGCCTCGTTGTCCCGGCTATGTTGCGGGAATAACTTTTTCATTGACGCCTCCCGCACTGCGCGCACTTCATCAAATACGCCCTGGTCGATACCGTCAGTACATATTCGTTCAATTGCTACTGGCCGCTCTGCCATCATTACCTCCATTGATCCATGCATTGTATTGAAGTGACATGAAGGTCATCCCTATGGAGCAATCCCTCCTGTAACTGCGTATTCAGAAACCTCAACGTGTGCGCCACACGCCCCAAAGCCTGCTCTAGCGCCCGCTCCGCCCCGTCCTCGGGAAGATCATATTCTTTTCGAAAGCAAATACCACCATCCGCCAGATGCTGCCATGCGCGGTAGACCTGCTCTAACCCATCTTTCCTGAGAAGTCGATTGATAAATCGCCGAATCGGCCATGCCTCTGGATGCTTTTCTTGGTAGATGATCGCTGTTGCCGCACCCTCGTGAAATGGCGTATCATGTGCCGCTGGATCACGATACGAAAGGGGCACCCCGAGACGCCACTCAAGGTTACGCATCCCCAGCGCTTCGCGAGCGTACTCACCCGCCTTGAATACACCTCTGAGCATCTGGTCCTCATCCGATCTGTCCAGCGCAATCCCTATCTCAAAAACATCGCCATGTGCATCCTTACCTTTTATTTGATTACTGCTCCACATTGACCCTGCCGCTGCTTTCGGGTTTACATACTGCCATGCGGCAGCATGACCGATGGCAATGTCTCTTACGAGCTGCAGGACTGGCTCTTCCCGTCTTGATGATGTGCGCTCGCACCGTTCCATATTCACTCCTCTTCACACTTCGGTGATCTTGTATAGACTACGGTACCGCATACGGCGTTATTTGTCAAACGACAGCGCCGCAGCCACCACCTCGCACACTGCCGCCTGCAACGTCTGGATGTCACCGTCCGCCGACAGCAGCGGCACGCCATAGACATGAGCCACTGCTTCGTAACCGGCGTTGACCGTGTCCTGAAAGGCCTGGCCGCGCGACTCAAAGGTGTCGGGATGAGCCAGCTCACCTCGCATAGCGATCCGCTCCGCCCGCTTGGCATGACTGAGCGTCAAGATCACCATAACGTCAGGCTGCAGATAGCGCTGGCTGGTAAACACCTCGGTCATCCGCATAATTTCCGCCTCATCCAGCCCCTCGCCTCGTCCCTGATATACCAGAGTGGACAGATAGTTGCGCGCACTCAGCACCACCGCGCCGCGCTCCAGGCTGGGCTGGATTTTCTGATGCCACAGTTCACGCCGCGCCGCGCTGAACAACGCCAGGTTTATCTCTGGCGCCCGCACCAATTCGCCATTTTTGATCACCCGCCGCAGCTCATTAGCTACCGGCGTTGATTTATCCAGGTCATCGCTGCCCGGCTCCTCGACCACGACCACCTCGCGTCCCTGCTCGCGCAGCCACTCCGCCAGCAGCGCCACCTGGGTGGACTTGCCCGTCCCGTCATTGCCCTCGATAACGATGTAATGTCCACTGCTCATTTCATCACCACCACGTGCGGTTTGCGCAGAAAAAAGAGAAATTTCTTGCGCTTATTATCAGTTTTGATCAAGTGCATGTGCTGGTGCGCCACCGACCCCGTCACATTGCCCGGCGCCCGCGCGTACAGCGAATAGCCCTCATCTGCAAAGCGTCCAACCTGCTGCATATAGTCCAGCCGCTCTTCATCAGTTAAGGTTACCATCTCGCAAAATGGACAAGCATCCGACCCGCGCTTTTGGCGCTGAGTTTTATAGAATTTCTCGCGCGCAGGGAAGCGCACCATTGGCCCACTCCGCATCACCGTAGCCCCTCCTGCAGCCCCACGATATCCTCCGGCAATCGCCGCTCATCTTTATACGCCTTCGGCAGCATCATCTCTGGCCGCCACGAGGCGATGATGTCTGGCAAATTACTTCCCATCTGATATTTGTCACTAAGCCCACGCACACCCGACCCATAGCCGCCGTCCACTGGCCCGGTGTGATGAAACACCAGCTGGCCGATGCGCTCGCCCACCGGCAGCACCACGCTTTCATGCATGTTCAAATTGTAAATTTCCAGCGTAATGCGATTGATATAGCCCGGGTCGATCCACCCCGCGTCAAAACACACCGCCACGCCGTTGCGCCCCCACGAGCTACGACTCAGCACCTGCGCTGCGCCGCCTTCTGCCCGGATACCGACGAACTCATGGGTGTGCGCCAGGATGCGCTCGCCTGGCCGCAGGACGATGATGGGATGATCCTTCGGAATGTTATGAAACAGCGCCATACCGTGCCGCTGGCACCACTCACCGTGCGGCATCGCCTCGAGCGGCCCCTTAAAATAGCGCGCCACGTCCGCCTCGTCGAACGGATTGTACACCCGATAGTCTTCTTCGAATTCCTGCTTATAAAAATAATGCCCCAGCGTAAAGTCCAGGCTGGCCTCCGCCACATGGTCAGGGTTGAACGGCGTACAGACGATGCGTCCGTCCTCAACCGCCGCTAAAATCTCCCTGTTCGAATACACACTCATCACATCCCCTCCATCTATTACTGATTATGGCAATTTTTCTCACCCACAGCAAGCCTTTTGACACTTTTCACAACATGTTACACTGGACCTATGAACATCGCCATCATCACCGCCTACGGACGTGACCGCGCCATCGGACAGGGCGGCGATTTACCATGGGGGCGCGCGCTACCCGCAGATCTGGCGCATTTCAAGCACCTCACCTCTGGCGGCTGCGTCATCATGGGCCGCAAAACCTTTGAGTCAATCGGCCGTAAGCCCCTGCCGAACCGCGAAAACATCGTCATTTCCTCCACGCCCACTGGCGCTCCCAAAGTCCTGACGGCGCTCAATCTCGCCAGTGCCCTGGCGCTTGCCCGCTATGACACCTTCATCATCGGCGGCGCCCAGGTCTACGCCGACGCCCTGACCTGCCCCGACGTCACCACGCTCTATGCCACTGAAGTTGACGCCGAGTTCCCAGAGGCCGATACTTTTTTCCCACCACTTGACATGAGCCAGTGGCACGAGGTCTCACGTCAGCACCACCCAGCCAACGACGCCAACGCCTACGCCTTTGACTTTGTGGAGTATCGCCGCGCCGGCCGACTGACTAGTAGCGTATCTTGATTGTGCTTGCACTCCACGATATTCATCGGTTATAATACCAAAAATAATTAGAGGATTCACCATGGAAAAGAGTAATTTCACTCAGAGCCATAACGACGACATACTCTTCAAAAGAGAGGCACATTATGCAAAAGTAGACAGAAACACGAGAGACTTCCTGCATACAGGAGGTATCACCATGGACCGCGATGAGTTTTACTATATTATGTCCGGCGTTCACCCTAAAAACCTCGACCCAGAAGGATCAGCCTTCATGAGTTCACTGTTCATCGACCCAACTATAGAAGAGCGACTAGCCAACCATGAACCCTTTGTAATGAACAACACTAAAAATAGAAAAAGCTGGTATGTCTGCCCGAGCGAAATGGTTCAAGAGGGTCGCGTGGTGCATTATGCGGCTGCTGCAACCGCCCGTGGACGACTTTACGGATATGCCTTTTTGCCAGTCATACGCTTTGCCATTGGATTAGATGACACAGAGAAGCTGGTTTATGATGAGATACGTCCGGCGACACTGGCTGTGTCTTTTGCCTGCCGCAGAGAACGATATATTCCATGGCTGCAGCCATTTCGCTGCAATTCACCAGAGACATCTTTCCCTAGTTACATTACCGAACAGAGCCTGGGCGTAGTGGGCGTAGCAGCCACCTTGCTGCGGCACCGTGGAGGTATTGTGTGCGCCGACAATTCTCTAGACCAGGAGCTAGTAGGCAAACTCATACCTCATAGTCGAGAGCACGCTAAAATGTCAGACAAATTCTACCCCGATATCAACTGGTATGCAGAAATTAGGCGTAGGCTGCACGAAGAAATTGCAGAGGAGGAAGCCTCTTAGCTTACACCGCAATCGGCGCCTTGATAGCCGGATGCGACTGATACCCCTCCAGTCGAATATCATCAAAGCTAAAGTCATTGATATCCGTAACTTCTGGGTTGAGCCACAGCTTTGGCAATGCCAGCGGTTGACGCGACAGCTGCTCGTCCACCTGCGTCAGGTGGTTGAGGTAAATATGCGCATCGCTCATGGTGTGGACAAATTCACCAGCCCGCAGCCCCGTCACCTGCGCCAGCATACTGAGCAGCAGCGCGTATGACGCGATATTAAACGGCACGCCCAGGAAGGTGTCCGCCGACCGTTGGTACAGATGTAAATCCAGCCAGTCCTGGCCACCATCCCGCGCTGGCCGCACATTTAGCTGAAATAGCGTGTGACACGGCGGCAGTCCGCCCGCCGCCGCGATATCGTCGATCTCCGCCACATTCCAGGCACTGACGATGTTACGCCGCGAGTTTGGATTGGTCTTTATGGTGTCGATCGCTTGCTGAATCTGGTCGATAACGCCGCCCTTGCCATCGGGCCAGCGCCGCCACTGCACGCCATACACCGGCCCCAAATCGCCCCACTTCTGGGCAAAGTCATGATCAGTCGCTACCCGCTGGATAAACTCACCCATCTGGCGCCGCCACTCATCAGAATTCACCTCTGGTATCGGCAGGCCATTTTTCTCCAAGTACGCCTTGAACGGCCACTCGTCCCAGATATGCACGTCATTTTGCGCCAGGTACTCGATATTGCCCGTCCCCTTCAAAAACCACAGCAGCTCATGCACCACGCTGCGAAAATATAATTTTTTGGTCGTCACCGCCGGGAAGCCCTCAGCGAGGTCATAGCGCACCTGCCGCCCGAACACACTCCTCGTGCCCGTCCCGGTGCGGTCGCCCTTCTCATCGCCGTTATCGCGAATATCGCGCAGCAGCTCCAAATATTGCTTCATGTTTATGTCACCTCCTCCTTCCCTCCATTATGACAATTCGCGCCCAAAAGCACAAGCAGCACGCTAGATATAGCGCACCACACCACATTTAGCGTCCCACAATGCTTATGGTTGTTGTTTTGTAGGCGGGCGTCCTATAATTAAATCAGCAACTAGGAGGAAATCACCATGTCAGAAGCACAATTAGACAAGGCGGCAGCCGCCATACGAAAAACAAGGATTGACTGCAACAATCTCATCGCCGACACGATACGCGAACAGGCAAACGACGTCGCAACGGGCGTCTTGAGCCGAGGCATCCCCGAGTGGGGCGTGAAGGGGCACGCTGGACTATGCAACCCGCGTGAGTTTTCGCTCGCAATGTTCGGAGAGGATTGCGCCCCTGACGAAGAGCAAGATCCTGAACAGCCAAAACATGACAACACAATGACACGCCTCGGTATATCAGACGAAGCGCTCCGCGAGGCCTTTAACTGTGAATCGTCCGCTTCAGACAAAGTGACAGGCGCCCCCTTTAATCATAGGGGTGATCCATTCCGCTTCTGGTATGATGAGGTCACTATTAATGCTCCATTGTACCGTTCGCAAGGCAGTCGAGCAGTTGCGCTCTATATGCTCACTTATAACAGCGACTATCAAGAAACGCTCACTGGCACACTAATCATCCCCGTCGTCAGTACCACCTCCAATCTCTATACGAGCACCCCTGAATATCCTGATGCCTCATACGGGCTAGTCGATATATTCAAGGTCCACAGAAATTACAATCTGATGCGACACTATTATTCCCTGCGACAATCTCCCGACCATCACTGGGGTAAATACTATGACGAACCAGGTCCCTTTTCGGGAAGACAGACTATTGGATATCAAGCGCTGATAGGGATGCTTGGCCGGGGTTATCAGAGTAACCGAACGGCCGTACGTAATCTCCTCTCTTCGCTCGACCGGATATACGATCTTGCCGATGACCCATCAAACCTCGAGCCTGACCATTGGGACCCTGCCCTCACTGACTACTTCAGGTCTGCACGCTAGATATAGCGCACCACACCACATTTAGCGTCCGAAAACGTCCATGCTTGCATGCGCGCGCCTGATTCTTTATACTAATCCGCTGGAGTATTTTACTATGTCAGAACGAACACACCGACCATCATCCATCGCGTCACCAGAGGCAGCGCTTGACCAGATACGAGCAGCCGAGGAGCCGCATCACGCAGTGGCGGAAGTCGCCAAGCGCAAGCTGATGAATGAGCACGCCTATCGCATCGCCATCAGCCCGCGCGAGTGGCAATGGCTCGACCTCGAGCCGTTTGCCGTTGCGTTTTCTGGCAATTCATACAGCGACACCCCCGACGCACTGACGCTGGGTACCGATCTAGAGTATTTCGGCATCGGTACCGAGCAGCTGACACATACGCTCGCAGACGGACAAGGAGTACTGCAGCCATGCATGGCCCTACCGAAGGCACACCGCCTCCCTGAGTTGACCGTTCATCTTCCAGTGTGGCGCAGCGGCGAAGCCTCACTAGCGATATACGCGCTTTCTCATGCTATCAATCACCTTCCAAGCCGCGCAACCAACCCAGCCATCACCTACAAAGGTACAGTCTATCTACCGACTATCAGTGCGCGCCTAAGCGCCGACCCAGCAGTCCAGCCGACCTTTGCGCACGACGCTATCAAACTCCTCTATCTTCGTCGCCCTGACCATAGTACGCTGCCTATTTTTGGCGACGCCATCACTGCTCAGTCCGCCCCTGATATGCAGCCGCGGGCATTCCGCCACGCATATATCATCGGTCGGCAGGCAGTCATGCAGGCGCTGGTAGCGGCGGGCGTTCCGGACCACGCTACCACTCACGCCGTCAAGAGACTTCATGAGGCCGCGACAAATCCACCCGCCACTCACCCAGAAAACTGGGATGGACTTATCAAGCAGCGCCTCGGCAGATGGGGAAGGCTTTTCGCCCAGCCGCAGTCTTTGTAATATCGCAATTTGTGCTGCTGGACGCGCGCTACGCCCGTTTCACCACCTTATCGATCAGCCCGTAGGCTACCGCCTCATCGGGCGTCATCCAGTAGTCGCGCTCCATATCGGCCTTCACCTTGCTGAGCCTCTGGCCGGTGTTTTTGGCCATAATTTTCGCCAGCATTTCCTTGACCTCCAGCGTTTCTTTGAGGTCAATTTCCATATCCGTCACCTTGCCGCGCGTTCCACTCGACGGCTGGTGGATCATCACCTTGGCGTGCGGCAGACAAAACCGCTTGCCCTTCGCGCCAGAACTGAGCAAAAACGCCCCCATGCTGGCCTGCAGGCCGATACCATAGGTCGCCACATCTGGTTTGATGAAATTCATAGTGTCATAAATCGCCAGGCCATCATAGACGCTGCCGCCGGGGCTGTTGATATAGAGTGAAATGTCAGCCTCCGGGTCGGTGTGTGCCAGGTGTAGCAGCTGCGCCACCACGATGTTTGCGGTGTGCTCGTTGACTTCTTCGCCGAGGAAAATGATCCGCTCATTGAGCAGGCGCGAGTAAATATCAAAGGCCCGCTCGCCATCAGCAGATTTTTCGATAACGGTAGGGACAAGATATGAGGTTGGCCTATGCATGGATAGTATTATATAAGACTAACTTCCAACTGTAAAGGAGGGGAAGTCTTCATCAGCCGACGCCTCCTCTGACGCTTCTTTTTCTGCTAGCTTTTGCGCCTCGACCTGCCTCAGTCGCTGTGCTTCCTCTGTATGGAGGGGCACCACTCGCACGTATACCTCATGATTTTCATGACCAGCAACCACCAGCGTTCCCAACTGCTCATCACTATATATCACATGCTCAAACCCCCGCTTGTCGTATTGGATACGCTCATCCCAAGCGCTCGGATTTAACAGCGCGCTCTTACTTCCACCATCCCAGGTTGCAAATACACCCATTCGCTCGATAGGGTTGTGCCGATATTTTTCGAGCGAATACACCAATGGCCCAATGAAGATCGTGTCTATATCCGGTATGACGTCGCGCAGTGCGTGATCGCTCGGTATGTCCATTGTTATACCCAATATCTGCCCTCGCTCATAACGAATCGGGATTTTTCCAGTCCTTTCAGCGGGGTCGCCCACATGATATAGTGACCGCGTCGGATCAAGTCGAAGTAAATCAGCGGAGGAGAAAACGGGAACGTGCATCCCCGTTTTATCAACCAAACTTGCATCCCCCATGGCTGAGTAACCTGATGCGTAGGGATCTGGATTGCCGTTTGCATCTTTTACAAGCCCGTAACCCGCCTGTATAATCTCTTGAATTGTGGAATGCTGAAGGCTATCCTTCAGAGCAGACGCCCTGTCCTTCACTCGACTCGCCCATGACTCCATCTCCCAGGCATGACCCAACTTAAGCAGGTGACCAATTTCATGCACCGTCACACCGCTTGTCAACATCTTGCCGCGAACCAGTGCTGTCGGGGGACTCCCTGCGGCATACGCAAGTCCTCCCACTTGCTGATTTTCTGCATCAAATCCGTTGACAATAACAAGCGTCATACTGCTCGCCGTCTTTTTTGCATAACTCTCACCAATCCGCCATATCATCTTACTGCTATAGACGGACTCCTCTCCATTCTCCGTCGCCAGTACCACGTCAGGTGTGCTACCGTCACGCACAAATTGCACGTTTGGATACACTGCATAATCAGTCGTTATCGCGATACGACCAAGCGCCCGCACTACCTGCTCACGAATCTGTTCGGCGCCTTGGTGGCGCTCAACACCTTCCGGAGACAGATCCACCACCACAAGACTGGATGTATCAGGCAAGATAATTCCTCGTTCATCATGCTGTATCGGGGTAACTGGACGACCCTCTACTGCGCCTTGTGCTATCCCGCCAACAACCATCCCCGTCACCGTGGATACGCAACCAGCCACCATACCCTTGAGGAAAGTGCGTCGACTTAGCTCATTCTCATCAGGCGAGGCACATACCCTGCGTTCACCATTCGATTCACACATAACTCTTTTTATTATACCAAATTTCACTCTTTATGTCAATAAAACAGGGGGTGGCCTGACGGCCAACCCCTGCCTCATGACAGCCTGCCGTGCGTCTACTTGCTATTTAGCTCCACCAGCTTCTCGACCGTCTTTTCAGTGATCATGCGATTGGCAATGTTGCGGTGCACCTCTGGATTGTCGAACTGCGCCGCCATCTTAGCATCCTTGCCGTACTGCTGCTTCATGACATCGATCTGCGCCGAGACCTCCTCGTGCGACACTTCCACGCCCAGCTCCTTCGACAATTCCGCCAGCACCAGCCCAGCCTTGACGCGCTTCTCAGCCACAGGGCGCGCTTCCTTGGCGACCCACTCGTCCTTATCCTTAAAGCCTTGCGATTCAAAATACTGCTCCTGGCTGAGGCCGCGGTACATTAGGTTCTGCAAGAGATCGCGCTCGATAGACTGCACCTGATCTTCCACTAAGATCTCCGGCAGCGCCACCTTTGAACCCTCGGCCAACTCATTCACCAGCTCATCTTTCAACTGCTCGGCTGCTTCGCGCTCTTTTTGCGCTGTCACCTCGCGCTTAATATCAGCCTTCAATTCTTTCACATCAGTGAACGGCCCGCACTTGGCAGCGAACTCATCATTCACTTCTGGCAGCACTCGCTCCTGCACCTTCTTGAGCGTCACGCTAAACACGACCTTGGCGCCCGCCAATTCCTTAGCGTGGTAATCCTTCGGGAAGGCCAGGTCAAGGTCAAACTCCTCGCCGGCCTTATGCCCGACAACGCCTTCTTCGAAGCCAGGGATGAATTGCCCTGAGCCGAGTGTCAAGTTAAAGTCCTTTGCCATGCCGCCGTCGAACGCAACGTCGTCTTTCTTGCCCACAAAGTCGATGATAACCTCGTCGCCGTCCTTGGCTGCACGCTTGACCTCTGTTTTTTCAGCAAAATTCTGGCGCATCCGCTCGATGATATCGTCGACATCTTTGGCCTCGACCTTCACCTCAGCCTGCTTGGCTTTTAGTTTTTTATAGTTACCCAGCTTGACTGGTGGCACGATGGCCGATTCAGCGGTAAATTCCAGTTCTTGACCTGGCACAAATTTCTTCACTTCGACTGCCGGACGATCCAGCGCCTGCAGCTTCTCATTCATGAAGGCCTCGGCCACCGCCTTTGAGATAGCATTTTCCAGCACCTGTTCCTGGAGGGCATTTGGGTCAACGTGCTTGGCAGCGACGCTCACCGGCACCTTGCCTTTACGGAAACCCGGCACCTTCAGGTCGCGTGCCAGCTTTGTCAAGGCTACCTGCTCTGCGGCCGCCAGCTCTTCGGCGCCCAAGGCTATGGTCAATTGTACTTTCGTGTCTGATAGGTTCTTTACAGTCGTCTTCATGACTGCTCATTATAACAGAGGTAGTACTAAATTTCAAACGCCGCATCATCATCGCCATCATAGCGATGATCGGTCACGACACTAACCATACGCTCAGCGCTTACCCGCAGCTCAGTCGACTCGACAAGGTTCTTGAGATTATACACGCCGCTCTTCACTTCTTCTTCGCCAACGAAGGCTGCGAACGGAATCTGCTTTTTCAGCGCCGTCTTTAGCTGCTTGTCAATCTTACGGCCGGTTGTGTCCAACTCGACATTCACCCCCTCGCGCCGCAGTGTCCGCGCCAGTAGGTCAGCACCTGGTAGCGACGCCGCATCAACTGCCACGACATAAACGTCAGTCCGTGTCGCTAGCTTCGGCAGGAGTTCATGCACCTCGAGGAATTGCTGCATCGTCGTCGCACCCAAACCGACACCGACCGTCGCCACCGGCTCCACGCCGAACAGCCCCACCAGACCGTCGTAGCGCCCGCCACCGAACAGGGCGCGGTTGTTTTCTGGCGAATTATCAAACACCTCGAACACCATACCGGTGTAATAATCCAGCCCGCGCATCAAGGTCACGTCAAACACCGCGTTTCCGATGCCTTTCTGGCGCAAAATCTCCATCACCTGGCGAACTTCCTGGGCGCTCTGACTGTCGGCCAGCTCACTCGGCAAGTCATCGACGCTTTTCATCCCGATAAGCTTCGCCAGCTTCGGCAGTCCTTGTTTTGCATCAGCGCCAAAGATTTCTATAGCTTGGTCGCGAAAGGCCTCTGCTGGAATTTTATTCTTTTTGTCGAGCAATTTAGTCATGAGCTGCGCCCCGACCACGTCCAGACCGAGGTAACTGGTCATCAGCTGATTGATCAATTGGCGGTTATTCACTCTGAGGGTGAACATCTCCTCGCGCGCTCCGAAATTCATCACGCTCCAGTAAGCAAACTCGATGATCTCCGCATCGGCCCACGGACCCTCGGCACCGAACACATCAGCATTTAATTGCCAAAATTCGCGCTCCCGACCACGCTGGGGACGCTCATAGCGCAAGAAATTAGCGATGCTGTATAGGCGCGCTGGCATGGCCAGCTCCTGGCGACGCGCTGCCACCATGCGCGAGATAGACGGCGTCATCTCGGGGCGCACTGCCACCTGGCGACCACCGCGGTCAGTGAAAAGATAGGTCTGCTCGCCGGCCAGCTCCTGGCCTGATTTGGCGGTGTAAATTTCGAGTGGTTCCAGCAGCGGCGCGCCATACTCCTCAAAGCCAAAGCTGCGAGCCGTCTGGTGCCACACCTTAAAAATATAATTCTGTAAGCGCTTTTCCTCCGGAAAATAATCCCGTGCGCCTTTATAACTCTGGGTCGATAAACTGCTCATGTTACCTCCATTATAACACGTGCTGCTGCAGCCAGGCATACATAGCGACTGCGGCGGCCGCGCCGACGTTGATGCTGCGAGTGGAGCCAAATTGCTCGATGGCAACAATCTGATCTGCCTTGGTCGCTAACTCATCAGAAATCCCCGGCCCTTCCTGGCCAAACACCAGTACGGCGCGCGCTGGCAGGCGGGTTTGCGCCAAAGGCACGCTGCCCGGGATATTATCAATCGCGATGATGGCCCGCCCCTCTTCCCGCATGAGCCGCACGAATTCATCAGTGGTCGATAAATACGTCACATGCAAATATTTGTCCGTCGCCATGGCGCCGCGTTTATTCCACTGCCGCCGCCCGATGATATACACCTGCCGCACCCCAAACGCATTGGCACTGCGGACGATGGTGCCAGCATTAAAATCCCGCTCGGTGTTCTCCAGTGCGATCACCAGGTCGTGACTACGCGCATCCAGCGTCTGAATAATCTCCGCCTCAGGCCGGCCTTTGAACTCATCAGTCACGTTTCGCGTATCATGCATAGTGTTTTTAGTATAGCAAATATGGCCGCTCCTTCACCCTCGCCCCTGTTAGTATTGACATTTTTAGGAAAAAGGTGTATAATCAAAAGGATAGTATGACTTACTGGTCGATGACCGAAGGATATGAATATATGAGCGAAAAACAGTCTACGACGAGCTACGGGGAGCAGGCCGCAGCGGACTTTATCAACGAGGCGCTGACACGCGAGGGCCCAGGCGCCGCCATGGCGCATCGTGCCATTCAAGTGCTTACGGGGAGCTATTCGCACAAAGGCTTGCCAAACATGAATGGCCTTGAGGTGTCTAAGAAAAATCTTGCGGCAGCGCTGGATAGCCATCCTGACGCGCCGATACGGCCCGCGACACTCGCGGAGAATGCACAGGGTTTTTATGAGGCGACGATGGCCTGCTGGAACGAAACAGCAGACATGGATGGGCTAAGTGAAGCTACCCGTAATGTCCTACCAGTCGCAGAAGCATTTGTCGCGACATATAACAGCGTCAAGCCCGTCCGCCCATCAGACGAGGATGGCAACGCCCGCCTTTACAACGCTGTCGTCGGGCTACTCCAACATAGTGACTTATAATCCCTTGCCAGCGCCGCCCATACCAGGTGGCGCTTTTCATATGGTATACTTGATGGTATAGAAGTGATAAAGGAGGCTTTTTGTGAATAAGCGACATATACCAAAGATTATCATTCTCGCGTCCCTGGCGATGATGGTTATCTCGGCCGGCGTCATCCTTGCCAGCGCTATGAAAACTGGTCCAAAGCCGCGTTTTGAATGCGTGTCAAGGGGTGTTCCGTCATCTGGCTTTTCAGACAAATCCCAGGGTAATTGTCCTATCAGCATCGAGAGCTATAACAAGGTCATCGACTGGGAGAAGGGTATCTACGGCGACGCGAAATTCGCCATTAACCGCACAATGGGAGTCATCTTCTTACTCAGCCTGGTCGGCCTCATCACTGGCGGCGTCATGAGCAAGCAGGCAAAGAAGGCTGGCCGCGCCCACTGATGCACGTCAGATTTATATAAACGAAAGCTTTAGGAGGTACATCATCCATGCAACACAAATCGAAACTGATCAAGCGCGTATCACTCATCGTCATGGCCACTACAGTCGTTATCATCGCTATCGGCTACATGAAACCCGGCCCGAACCCTGGCTACAAATGTGCACAGCCTGGTGAACGCGCATCTCTATTTCTCGATAAAACACAAGGGGATTGTAAGATCACGGTTGACAGTTTTAATGCGGTGACCCAGTGGAATAAGGGAATCTACGGCGAAGCAAGAGTGATTATCAATCGCACCTGCGGCGTACTCTTCCTGCTCAGCCTAGTTGGCATCATCACGGGTACAGTGATGGGCATCCAGCATAAGAGAGCGCAGCGACGTCGCTAGTAGTTCTCCAGTCATAAAAGAACGACCCTTGCCTTGGGTCGTTCTTTGATGTTTACCGAAAAACCAGCCCCTCGGGGCCGGTTTGTATCATACCTGGTGCGGATGAAAGGACTTGAACCTTCACGTACTTGCGTACACTAGCACCTGAAGCTAGCGCGTCTACCAATTCCGCCACATCCGCGTATTACTAGTGGCACCTTTGTGTATGACCAGGTTCATTATAGCGCACCTTTGCGCTCGATGCAAGCTAATCATGCATTCGACACCATGCATTAAGTTCAGCAGCGACGTCCCTTACGGACACTTCCTGCTTAACACCATCCGCTAAGATACCTTGAGGGTCGAAAATTTGACGGATTTGTTGATAGAGATCACGCTCATCGTGCGGTAGCGCCGGCCACATGAAGCTTGCCTTCAGGCGTCCTTCGCCGCCTTGCCCGGCAAATGTACCCTCGTGCTCCGGCAGTACTCGCGCCAATTCGGCCGATAGCTTGAGAATTTTTTGACGATCACTTACCTTTTTAGCAGAGAAAACTGGGTAGAGATGCATGAGCCCGGTCGCGACATCAATAAACACCGGTATGGCAAGGCCATAGGAAGCCTCTAGCGTCCGCAAGGTCGCCAAGAAGTTATCCAACTGAACGCGCGGCAACCACAGTCCGGCAAACACCCCTGGCACGATACTATGCGGCTCGGCAGGATGCTCCGCAAGCCCCAAGACTGCATGCATAGTGCTCGGCATGTCCTGAATCTCAGCTTCAATTGTCTCAAGCGCCAGCGATGGCATGGCACTCACCCTCTTGATGAACTTTTTAGCGGCGGTCGCGCGAGCGCGCTCAGAGAAATCATCAAACATTGCGAGCACCACCGCACCAGCCTTATAGCACCCTTCTGGTGCCCAGCTTAACTTTTTGCCCTGTGCCGCCGCGCGCGCACATAACCGTCCATCAATGATCTCGACTCCGCTCGCCTTCATATCAAGCGCCAAATCTGCCGCCGCCTGAGCGTCACTCATCGTCTCATATGCAACCGCCACGATGGTTAGCTCGGGGCGAATAAACTGCGCTTTGAGGATAACCTCGCCGATAATTCCAAGTGCGCCTTGCGCGCCCACGAGGAGTGGTGTCAAATCAAATGAACCGTCCTTGCGTTTTACCTGTGAGATTCCCGCAAAGCCTGTCGTGTCAAATTTACAATTTGTCAAGCGAGCAACGAGTCCCGCATTGTCAGTGATGAGATTATCAAGCTGACGATATATCTCTCCTTCAAACGTCGCTAAACCCTTTTTCTTGCCCAATTCACGTTTCGAGATGCGTCCCGTTTGGATAACATCACCACTTGATAGTATCACTTCAGCCTGCTGCGCGGCCTGACCGACGGTGCCATACAAGCCCGCAAGCATGCCCGCTGTGCCACTGCCAATAGCTCCACCGATAGTCCCATCTTCTGCCGTCAGCGACAATGAAGGCAGTCCCAGTCCTTTGTGTGTCGACAACGTTGCTTGAACGGCAGTATACGAAATTCCTGCTTGCACATGAACCAACTGTTGCCTTGGGTCAATACCCATAACATGGTGCATATAATACCCAAGATCTATAACGATACCGGTGCCGACGGCGCCAGCACTTTTATCGGTTCCAGCACCCCGTACGGTAACAGGCAGCACATGTCCTTTGTCGGCCAATTGTGAGCAAAAACGCATAATCTTACGGATATCATTCACATGGGCGGGGCGTGCTACCATCTCTGGTCGGCGCAGTAACATACTGCCGTCACGCTCCACCGCAGATATCGCAGCGTCTTGCGTTATAACCTCACCTGTCACATGCTCGTTCAAATACGCAGCAACCTTGTTCATATTATGTATTCTCGCCCTCCTTGGTCTATTTCCTTCATTTTAGCATAAGCATGGCCAGTTGATAAGTGATTCGTGATTTGTTACAATATGAAATGTCGTTTCTCATGACACTGTGCGGATGTGGTGGAATTGGTAGACACGCATGCCTTAGGAGCATGTGCCTCACGG